>JBFXEQ010000065.1:0-17246 GCA_050179935.1 Bacteroidales bacterium
ATACTCTTTATTTTGCTAATAAGTACTTAGCATTATATTAGCAATCTTAAAAGCCAAAGGACTTTCGTTTTTATCTACCAAAAACAAATTCTCTATGGTAGTATTTTCTTTGGTCCTTTATAATGGGATTAATTTTGTCAATTCTAACATGCAAGGTTCGCATATTGGACTAAATATAACTGTGATACAATCATTTCCATTTGGATTACCAATATTAATCTTTTCAATGTCATTAAAGGAGTAAGTGATCTGATGACCAAATAAAATAGATTTAACATCATTATTGTGTTTTATTGTTTTAAAATTATTAGAAATTACAGGTAAATTCACATGACTGTATATTAGAGGCTTTAAAATCACATATATTGCAATTATTGTTAATGAAAAAATTGCGAGTAAGATAATATTTTCTAAAAAAAAGAGATATTCAAATTTAGCATTCTTTAAAGCAAAAATACTTGTAATAAAAACCGAAATTATTACTCCTTGAACACATAAACACAAAACACACCAATTTTTAGCAATAAATTTTTGGTAATAAAGTGAATAAAAAACATATGGAAAAATGAAAACAGATGTCAAAACTGAAAAGGAAAGACTAAGTTTTACCGGGAAAAAAAGTGAAAGAAAAAATAATATTACAAAATATATAAAACCAATATCACTCCATGAGAATATTCCGATAAAATAAGCATCCTTTGAATTTAGAATTGAACTACAATTAATTTTTTTATTATTTTTAGAGAAACAAATATTTCTTATAAATAAATTATTTTTATCAAAATGTTCTATAAGAAGTAAAACAGAAAATACAATTCCCGAACCAAATTCTAAAAGATACAATAAATTAAACAAATTTCTTTGACCAAATGATATCAAAGAGTAGATAAATAGAATTAAAAAAGTAGCTATACAAAATGGTTTACTGTAATAATTAAGAAAATATTTTATCTTATCAATTAATGTTGCTTTTGGTTCTTTTATATTTTCAATATCAATGATCAACGCATAACCATCCCAAATATCAAGAAAATCTTCAATTGGTTGTTTTTCTAATTCGTTTTTTTCATTAATAATAAATGCAAATTGGTCATCAATTTTTTCCAAAAGCAAAAACATACCTTCATTAGATGTAATATGTACAAGTATGGGTTTAGGTAAATTGAAACGTAAATCATTTTTATTAGTTTCCAATGCAATACTATCAACTCCCTTTTTTTTTAAAATATGGTGAAAAGAAAGAAAACTTGGAAAATCAGGATGGTCTTTCATTTCAGTATAGATTTCATCACTATAATTACAATTAATTCTTTTTAATAAAAGTTTAAGTACTTCTTTTGAATTATCTTTTATTAATCTTCGAGTTTTCATTTTAGAATAAATTAAAATATCTTGTAAAAGCTTACTATATTTTTTAAACTATTTCTCTCTTTTTTTAGGTTTTTCGGATTTTACCTTTGAGTTCAATTAAAGGTGAAACTAAAATAAAAACCCCAACCTGCCAAAGGTGATAAAAGCACAAAAATGCCAAAAAATACTTTTCGTATCGATTTTGGCATTTCCCATATTAAAATTTCTATTTTTCGTAGGATTTTTTTTGACAAACGAATTTATGTTTTACAACACACTAACCTAAAACCACATATTTCGATTTAATAAATATAATTAAATCTTTGTATCGTCTTTCGGCTATTTTTAATTCAGTTCCGTTTTGTAGAACTACCATCTTAACAGGGTTTGATCTAATATTTTTAATATATCCAACATTAATAATAAATGATTTATGGATTTTAAAAAAATTTAAGTCAGGTAGTTTTTCCTCAACCTGGCTCAGACATTTACAAATTGTAAAATGTTGTTCATTATAACATACAACCCGCGTGAATGTTTCAATGGATTCGAGGTATAAGATATTCTTAAGCTTAACAAATTCAAATAATTCGTTTTTATTGTTATTAATAAGAAGCTGTGTTTCTGATTCCATACAAGGTAATTTAAAATCCAGCCCGGGTTAAAGACAGGTGCCCGGGCTGGAAAGGTTCAACAGATAAACTATAGAACATTAATAAAGAGTTTCTTCTAATTGGCAAACACTTTCGAGTGCTTTAAATAATTCATTTCTTCTACTTTGAGGAACAAAAATCTCTTTTCCATTTTCGAGCACTACCTTTGGAGCATCAGCCGGAAAAATAATCTGAACCAACGTAAGATTTACAAGATAGTTTTTTGAGATTCGGAAAAAACCCTGCGACCAAAGGATTTGTTCAATCTCCTCAACATTCATGATAAGTTCAATTTTTTCATTACTGGTTAATACCATATAATCGGTATCAGCTAACGATTCAAAGTATAGGATTTGGTTTAGGTTTACCTCTATTTTCCCTTTTTTAACAGGCAAACAAATATTAAAATTTTTCATATGCTTAAGAGATTTAATAAGTTGATTTCAATTCTTTAGGTTCTGGCTTAAAATTTACTGGCAATTCAATATAATATTCATCCATTATTGAATCTGCACAAACTCTACCACCCATTAACTCTACTGAGCAGATTAAAACTTCATAGTTAAAAGATTCGACGGTGTTAAATTCATCCTCAACAGCTAGAACAATCTCTGATTTAGCTAATAATGCATTTTCAGTAGGCTGAATGTAAATTCGAACTTGATTTGGGTGAACTCTTTTAAATCCCAATTCGATGGTGCCTTTACGAAATACGTTTGTAACCATGCTAAGTAAACGGCAAACTGATTTTTTAAGCAGTTCATAATCAGTATTAATTATTACCTCCTGAGTATTTGCATTCCCAATAATGGACAATTCAACTTCTGACAAATTCTGTTCATTCCTTATTATTACAAAGCTTTCTGCTACTTTCCATAATAAATCGCTAAGACTTACAGGTTGTAATTTCAGAACAAAATTACTTGACTCGTATTGGGAGAGGTCAATAAGGCTATCAACAAAACCTAAAAGAACATTGCTGCTATAAATTATTCGTTGTGCATATTCTTTAGGTTTACCATCAATCATTTGCCTATCCATTAAAAGTCGCGAAAATCCCATAATAGAGTTTAATGGAGTTCTAATACCATGGGAGATATGAGAAAGAAAAGTACTCCTTATATTTGAAGGAGAATGTCTTTCATCAACATCTGTAAGTTTTTCAGAGTTTGTAAATGATTTCATAATGATTTTTAATTTATTTTAAGTCATTAAGAACTTTTTTAGCGGGTTTCTTATAATAAGAATCATTAATAACTAATTCATTTAGTGTGATTTCTGCTTTTTTAACCTGGCCAGTTTTTATATAACACATCGCCAAGTACCATTTTGCCTGCTCAATAAAAAGGTTATTGTTGTGTGTTATAATGGTCTGAAATGATTTAGTTGCCTTTTGATATTTTTCTGTCTCCATAAGTGCAATACCGGTATATAAATTTGCAGCGATATCAGTGCTTCTTTTTTCGAGCACTTTCTCAAACAATTTTACTGCATTTTCATAATCTTTATTTTCATATTTTTCAAGCGCAGAAATTAGAACTCTGTCTATTTCCTCATTTCCGGATCTGTAGGTAACCGATACCTCATAAGGAGTAAAATATTTCGTATAGATTGCATCATTGTTAAGATTCGGTTTGCTGTACTCATAAACAATACTACCGGTAGCTATAAGCAATGCAATCGAAGCGGCAGCATAATAAATCCTACGTTTAGGAATCTTAAGAGGGATTATTTTTGTGCTGTGCATTTCATCATAAATGGTGTTGAGCGATCCACGAAGCATCATAACATCCTCTTCGTGAATTGCCTTATTGATATCGGCATATAAGAGATACTCCTTTTTTAGATTTGTATCAGAATCCATTGTTTGCTCAAATTGCTCCATCTCTGAAATATCAAGCTCACCATAAATATATTTATCAACCAGATTATTATAGTGTCTCATCTGTAAATAATTTTATTGTTTAGGTTGGATGTAATCCGCATGATGAATCAGCATCCATAAATTTATTAAAGCGAATCATGCTCGTAATATTTTACCAAACTGTTTCTTTTATAATTTATTTAAATTGAATCCTTTCCTATAAGTGGTGGTGGTGGAGGTGGTGGAGGTAGTGGATCATCATCCTGTGGGTCACCGTCTCCTCCTTTTATTTTTTGCATTTCGGTCAGGTTAAGAATCTCGAATATCGGAGATAAAACCCGCTTCTTTTCTTCCTGTTTTTTTAAATGTAATTTTTTCATGGTTTTGGTTTAATTTATTTAGGTTATTAACTTCCGTTTATTAGTAAGTGCTTTTTTGATCTAAAATCTGACCCTGTTTTTTAAATTATTTTTCATTTATTTTATTAACTATCTGAAAATCTGCAAGAATAAATTGAAATTAATTTTTCAAGTTAATTTTTAATCCATTAATTATGTTAGAATGAAATCAATTTGGATAATTATTTCTAGCTTTATTTTTTCGCTGAATTGTTTTTGCATTAAAAAATCCTTTTTTTGTAGATTTACTTTCAATTTTATTTAATCATTTAATGAGAATAGTCTTTTTCATTTTTATCTTCATAGTACATTCTATAACGATGTATAGTCAATCAGTTAATTTAGAATTAAATGAAAATGATGCTTATTCTTATTTTAAAAAGGGTTATGCCTGCATCAATAAAGGAAAAATTGATAGTGCTTTGATTTATTTCACCAGTACTACAGATTATTATCAAAAGACGAATAATAAAACATACTTAGCACCAGCCTACGTTAATCTGGGTATTGTATATAAATTATATGGTGATTATGTAAACGCTATAAAATTCTACGATAAAGCAGAAAATCTATTTAAAGAAATAAATAAAATAGACCCATTAGTTTCTATATATTTAAACAAAGCAAACATTTTCGAAATTCAAAAAGATTACAAAAAGTCAGAACAATACTATTTAAAAACCTTAGTGCTTTTAAATCAAGATTCGATTGCCAACAAAGCACGAATTGCATCACTTTATAATAACTTAGGTATTCTTTACAGAAACACAGGAAATAACAACCAGGCAATCGATTATTTTTTAAAGAGTATTTCATTAAAAAACAGTAACGACAAGCTTTATAATACTTTTGGCAATCTGGCATTATCTTACGAAAAAATGAAGCTATACAATGATGCTGAAAGGTATTATTTAAAAGCATTGGAAAACATAAAACAGCAATTTGGAAATAACAATGTGTGGTATGCACTGGCTGAATTAAATTACGGCACTTTTTTAATAAACAAGAAAAACGATACAATAAACTCAATTACTCATTTAGCAAATGCTCTATTAATATACCAATCGGTGTATGGCGAAAAAAGTACCGATCTTTCGTTTTGCTACAACCGAATTGGAGAGTATTATTTAGTTACCCACGATTATAAAAATGCATTAATCAGTTTTCAGAAATCACTGGTTGCGTTAGCTGAAAATTTTAACGACACAACTGACTTTACTAATCCTGATATTCATTCAGTTTTATCGAAACCCCATCTACTACGCACCTTGAAAAACAAAACCAAGGTATTAAAATTACTATCAGAAAATACAACCACTAAAAATAATTACCTTCAGGCCGCTTTAGAATCCAATATACAGGCAATTGAGGTTTTAAAGCAATTACGTACAGGATATTTAAGCGAAGAGAGTAAACTCTATTTAGCCGGAAACGAAAGTGATATTTATAATGAGGCGATTGAAACCTGTTATTCTCTTTTTAAAACTTCCGAAAATGATTATTATATATACGAAGCTTTCAAATTTGCCGAACTGAGTAAAGCAACTATTTTGGCTGAAGCTATGCAAAACAATTCAGCTTTAATACATGGTAATATTCCACAATCAATAATAAATGATATTGCTACTACAGACAAAAAATACTGGATGACAGAGGAATTAATCTATGAGGAAAAAAGAAAACCGATGCCTGATCACAATAAAATTGATAACTGGAACAATTTGTTATTTGAATTAAGCGAAACTAAAGCTTTGTTTACAGAAAAAATTGAGAAAAACTATCCCGAATATTATAGATTAAAATACGATAGTTCAAATGTTGATTTAAAAAGGATTCAGAAATTACTGCACCGTAATGATGTAATCATTGAGTATTCGTTGGGTAGTAGTTCATTATTTACCTTTGTAATAACTAAAAATAAGTACTACTTACATTTTCAGCCCATTGATTCAGTCTTTTATCATGCAATTGACACTCTAATCCTAAGTGTTGCACAGAATAATCTGGCAAACCATACGCAGGCAGATTACATGGTGTTTAAAAAGACATCTTTTGCACTATATAATTATCTGATAAAGCCAATTGCAAATTATCTAAATCATAAGGAATTAATAATTATTCCTGATCAAAAATTGGCATATATTCCGTTTGAAGTACTTATTAAGGAAAACAGTGATGAAAATTCTTTAAAATACAATGCTCTTCCGTATTTGCTTTTTGATAATCCAATAAGCTATTCTTATTCTGCAAAGCTTTACTCCGATAATAACCATCGAAAAAAAAGTACAGGACATAAACTAATTGCTCTTGCACCTGAATATAAGAACCAGGAAACACTTAATTCCATTACACTTCAAACAAGGCAACAATATCGCGAAAAGCTCTTTCCTTTAAAAGGAACTAAAGAGGAAGCTATAAAGATTGCACAACTATTAAATGGTGATACATTACTTAACGAAAATGCCAGCGAATACAATTTTAAGAAACTTGCATCAGATTATGACATCCTCCATTTAGCCATGCATACCATTTTAAATGATAAAGATCCGATGTTTTCAAAGATGGCATTCTCAGTTAATAACGATAGTATTGAAGATGGATTTTTAAATACCTTTGAGGTATATAATCTAAATCTAAACTGCCGAATGGCAGTGCTCAGCTCCTGCAACACAGGATCAGGATTGTTAAATAAAGGTGAAGGGGTAATGAGTTTGGCTCGTGGATTCATTTATGCAGGTTGTCCTTCAATAATCATGACCTTATGGACTGTCGAAGATAAATCGGGTGTTAAACTTATGGTTGAGTTTTATAGAAGCTTGATGAAAGGTAATAACAAAGCCAAATCATTGCAAAAAGCTAAAATAAATTTTCTTGAAAACGCTGATCCACTAAAATCGCATCCATATTACTGGTCTGGTTATGTTGCCATCGGAAACAAGCTTCCTTTATTTTCAAATCAATACTCGTTTCTTGTGCTAAGCTTATTAGTTGGTGCGGGATTACTATTTATTATTATTAGAAAATTTAAAAAATAATTGTTAATCTTTTTTTATTGAGTTTTTTTAATAATGACTTTGCTTGAATGGCGTTGTAATGATTATTTAAAACAATTTCTTTTAATATTTTTTTTGCATCAGTTGTATTCTCTAATTTAAGATTTGCTAATGCCAGATACCACAAAGATTGCTCATAAAACAGATGATCATTTTTCTGTGTCAATATTAATAGATTTTGTTTTGCACTAATAAAATTACCTACTTCAATCTGTGAAAGTGCAAGGTAAAATATCGCCATTATTTCGGCAGAATTACCATTTTTAATTTCCTCAAATAACTGAATTGCCTCTTCGAATTGTCTGTTTTCGTAATATAAAAAAGCATTATAATAAATCAGGTCAGGTACAATCAGGTCTCCTTCGTTACGCAAAACTGCAACAGTTGGATAAGTCTGATAATACTCGGCAAACAATATCTGCGGATCAGCAGTTTTATTGATTCTGGTCGCAAAAAAATAGATAATTACCATTAAAGAAATAACTGCTGCAGCCATAGGCCAGAATATAACCCGTTGCAACTTTCGTTTTCGTTTGTATTCATTTTTATTCGTTAGGGTCTGTATAGTAGATCGAAGTTGCATTACATCCTGCTCGAGAATTGCTTTATTAATATTTTCACTTATAACATACTCCTCTTGCAACTCTTTGTCAGCAATAAGTTTGCTTTCAAAGTCTATTTTCTTTTGCCCCGATAATTCATCAAACAAATAATCTTCTATAATTTTGTGTTTAATCATAGTATTTTTTCCCGAAGGCTGGGTCACCTTTTATATTGCTGATCAATTGCTCCTTACATTTATATTTACGCGTATGAATATAAGTTTCGGTAGTTTTTAACATTTCAGCAATTTGTTTAACAGGTATTTTTTGTAAAATCATTCCAAGTATTTTACGGCAAACTTCTCCTAACTTGTTAAAATGAGTTTGATACAACCTGTATTCATAATTTTTTTGTATTTCGGCATCATCAGGTTCGTTCGAATTATCAGAAATAGAATACTTTGAAACATCATCATTTAGAAAATGTCCATTATTTTTTTGCTTTAAAAAAATATGTCTGCAGATTCCAAAGATATAATCTGGAAATGAATTGATGATTATGTTTTGATCCTCCTTAATTTTTCGGTATACAATAACCAATGATTCCTGAAAGCAGTCCTTTGCATCATCTTCATTACCACCTGATTTGAGGACAAATTTTCTAACTCCCGGGAAACAACTATTATAAATGTACCCAAGAACATCTGTTTTCTGGAATCTTAATCCGGTAATAATTTCCTCAGTTGTAAATGAGTCCAAGGTATATAAGTAATTTAGTAAAAGTTAATTTTTTGAGAACCTAAAATAAATAAAATTGTTGTCAACTATTTAAACTACTCGTCTTTTTTTATAAGATTACTGATTTTATTGATAAAACAAAACTTAACAAGTTGATTTATTAGGTTATCTGATTTTAAAGAAGATTGAGATTGATTTAAAATTGAAAAATTGCAAAAAACTTTCCCTTATTATTATTTTATCGGATACTACTTTATTACCAACATGCAAATAGATAAAGAAGTATTCAAGAAAAAACAAATTAAACAAAGTTATGCATTGATGGTGTCAAGTATTACCTATCAATTAATTTCTATAAAAGTAAAAATGCAGGGGAATTAAATTCTGAATTTAAGCATTAATTGTTGAGGTCTATTTATTTAGATTCTTTAATTTTATATTTGAATATCCGTTTTATGTCATAAATATTATGTAAATAAATTGAAAATCAATTTGTTTGCCCCAAACCCCTAAAGGGTGCAAATTGATTTTCTTCACCCCCTTTAGGGACGGGGCAAATGAAGAAAATCATTAACAACAATTATGAATAAAAACGGACAATCATTATTTTATATTAAAATAATCTAAAATGATAAACAAAAAAAAGATAGCAACTCATTTTCTTGAGCTTGCAGTAAAGGGAAAATCGTTCGAAGCATTTGATTTATATATGGGTAAAAACTTTATACATCACAATGCCTATTTTAAATCTGATCCGAAAACGTTGATGAAGGCAATGGAACAATCGCATAAAGAAGAGCCAAATAAGACATTTATTATTCAACACATTATTGAAGAAGGTGATATTGTCGCAGTGCATTCATGGTTAAGGCAAAATCCAGAAGAATTAGGATATGCAGTAATGCATATTTTCAGATTCGAATCGGATAAAATTGCTGAAATGTGGGATTTTGCCCAAGCTGTACCCGAAAACATGCCAAATGAAAATGGCATGTTTTAGCAAATTCCGTAAATTGAAATAATAAAACCACCCCAACTTGAGGTGGTTTATAGTCCAAAAAATTATAATTATTAACTAATCTAAGGTTCTATTATTTAAATGCTTTTTCTGGTAATCCATCACCTTCAAGGCTTAATCGCTTAAAGTAGTCAGGAACTTTTTTACCCGTTAATTCATCAACGTACATTTTTGCCAATCCCATACTTAACATAAAACCTTGTCCACGCAAACCAGTAAATAAGCCATGTTTGGTATCGATAAACATACGTGGTTCTACATAATATCCGGCCCAAACTGCCTGAAATGTTACTGAACTTAATTGTGGAATCCATCCTGAAAATACCTCTGAGGCTATTTCTATGAAATCCTGTGAGTTTATCTTTAGGTTTTTATCCGCTTCACGAGGATCAACAGCTGGTGATGCACAACCAATTATCTGACCAGTTTCAGCCAATTGCTGTCCGTAAACCGCAACAAATCCTTTGTAATTTCTACGATCAATAAGCATTCCGAGTGGATTATCGTTAATACCTAACCAAGGCAATCGTCGTGTAATAAAGGCTTGATGCTTAACCGGATACATGCCAGTATAAATTCCTAGTTGACGACTAAATTTTTCACCTGTAGGCCCGAGTGCATTTACAAAATTATCAACATGATATTCAATGTAATTTTTATCGTGATCGCGAACCAAGGCTACAAATCCATTTCCATTTTTATGAACACTAATAAGTTCACAATCTTCTTTAATCTGTCCGCCCTTTTCAATACCCATTTTACGAAGCAAATCAATTGTTTTTCCTGGAGTAGCTTGCCAGCATCCACGGGTTATCAATGCACCTTTATAGGTAGTTAATTTGGGATTCATAAACGGAGAGATCTCTTTCTGAAAATCTTTTGGCTCGATCATGTATGCATCACTCCATGCCATAGATGCTTCTAATGCTTTCTTTGTATTATCATCGTGTGCAAAATTGATATAGTTGATCGGACGATAATCAATATTAGAATATGCATGAAGATCCTGAAATATTTTATGATTTAATTCGGCTATCTCAGCTATTTCTGGCAAAGAGAAAGCAGTACGACCACCGGCAATATTTCGCCAGCTGGCACCACGACCAAAATTTAACAATACTGGTTTTAATCCTGCATCAGCCATATATCGGAATAATGCACTACCAGCCATTCCTCCACCAGCAATCAACACAGCAGTTTTTTCAATGCGAGCTTTTTTGCCATTTACTCCTGTGATATATGTTTCGGCAACTTCTTTTGGGTATAGCTCACCCATAGAAACCTGGTTGCTTAATGGTCCGCGGGGAGTGGCATCGCCCACAATTTGTATACCATTTGGTGCAAGAGCAGTTTTTAATCTTTTAATACATCGTTTACCACGACATGCTCCCATACCCAACCGAGTGGTATGTTTAACCTCGTCAGCAGAAATAAATTTACGGTCGCCAATAACCTCTAATATCTCATCCATACTTACATCATCACAATGACAAACATAAGTTTTTTCAATTGGTTTATATTTAGTTGATGTTAGCTTAACTGGTTCAGGGTAATCGGATTTAACAATAAAACCACGAGCATTTAACAATTCATCACCATGTAAATTGATAGATTTAACTCTGGCTACATTTGTTTTGTTCGGTTTGCGCAGGATTTTTTCTATTACACCTTCTCCAATTATTTTACCGTTGTTATCAACTAAATGAACCTCTGCCCCTTCTTTTGCCTCATATTCGATCGGAAGAAACAACCAATCTTTTAAATAATTATATCCGAATATCGCCAACCCGGGACATTGGTAAACACAATCCATACAGCCGATACATTTTGTAAAATCGATTTGAGGAACCGTACTTGTTGAGTTTTTTGTAATTGCTCCGTGTGGACAGGCAAAGGTACATGGGTTGCAAGCAAATCCATATAAACAATCAATCTGAACAAATGGTTTTGCTTTTCTTCTTTCTTCAGAAGGCAAATAAGGCTTTTCGATAACCCGAACCGGATGTTGCTGGCTATCAATATATTCTTTACTAATATTTAAAAAATCATCATATCGAAAACGGGCGCCCATTTCCTGCAAAATTTCGAATGCAACTTGTTTACCACGCAATACAGCACTTGTACCCTCGCCTATTCTGATTGCATCACCTGCGCCATAACAATTACGTCCAAAAACTTCATAACCTTTAATAAGCAATTGGTCATCAGGAACAAGGCCAGTACAAATATTAATTGCATCAATGCCTTCAATAATTTGCTCAGTACCAGGAACTGGTTTAAAATCCTTTGCATCGGCAATAATTGCGCCTACAATACCTGTGTGTGATTCGTTTGGCAATGCTTTAACTAAAATTTTGCTAAGCATAACAGGTATCCCTAAACGACGAACACGGTTAGCTTGAACCGGAAAGCCACCTTCTTGAGGCATAGCCTCAATAATGGCTTTAACCTTGGCTCCAGCCTGCATTAATTGATAACTTGTAAGATATCCAATATTACCAGCACCAACTGTCAACACATTTTTACCTAACAAAGTAAATTCCTGGTTCATCATTTTTTGAACTACAGCGGCAGTATAAACACCAGGCAGGTCGTCGTTTTCGAATGTAGGCATAAATGGTACTGCTCCGGTAGAAATAACCATATGATCGGCTTCGACAAAATATATCTCGTCCGTTTTTAATTTTTTTACTGCAATGCGTTTATTTTCCAAAACATCCCAAACAGTACTATCAAGGAAAATACCTTCGTGGTTATCTCCAGCTAATGTTTTAGCAATATCAAATCCACGCATACCACCAAATTTTTTCTCTTTCTCAAAAAAGAAAAACTGATGCGTTTGCATATTAAACTGGCCACCAATAGTAGCGTTATTATCAATAACAATATTTTCGATACCATGTTGCAAAAGAATTTCACGGGCAGCCAAACCGGCAGGACCAGCGCCAATAATTGCTACAGTAGTTTTATAAATCTTAGTACTTTGTTGTTTATTGGCTGGCTTAACATCTGGAGTATAATCCGTTGGAATTTCACATACCTCTTTAACTCCATCAACTGGAGTAATACAAATACGCTTTATTTGGCCATCGACAAGCATTTCGCAGGCACCACATTTTCCAATACCACATTCTAAGCTACGCTCACGATGTTCAATACTATGACTGTGCACAGGGAAACCAGCCTGATGCAAAGCCGCTGCAATGGTAAATCCACTTTCGCCTTTAATTATCTGATTATTAAATTTAAATTCTACTTCCTTAACTGATGGAACCTCCAGTATAGGATGTTCGTTTATTTTGTACATATTCTTATTATTTAAATAAATTAAAATATAGGCTTCAAAGGTAATAATGAATAAAAGTCTTTTTTATGATTTTTATCACTGCAATAGGTAATTATTATCATACAGTTAGCAATGTATATGAACAAACCTTAGTTAAAAACTTTTAAACAAAATTTTTGTTTTTTCTTTGCTGATAAAAATCTTCACATTACATTTGCATCATGGTTATGGTTCTTAGTCTGAAAAGCTAAGAGGGAATTGGGTGAAAATCCCAAACAGTTACCGCTGCTGTAATCTCCAAACCAAACTTTTTGTCCATGAGAAGCCACTGTTTAAACATGGGAAGGCCGGCAAAAAGGGAGTAAGTCAGAAGACCTGCCAATAGCCAATTGCATTTGTAGCTTTCGGATAAAAAGCGAAGGTGTTTAAACCACACCTAATTTTCCCTTTATATCCCGGTTACAGATGATTAAATCAATGTTAGATTTAATTCATTTGTACATGTATTTAAAAAAGTATTTATTAAGTATTACATTTCTTTTTGCAGGAAATTTATTAATCGCCCAATCGATTGTAACCGATACAATTGCTCTTGAAGAAGTATCAGTTTCGGCTAATCGATTAATAAATTTTACTACCGGATCAAAAATACAAAAGATTGAAACGAGTATTATTAAAGAATTTCAGTCGAAACCATTAAATGAAATACTTTCGAAGCTAACATCCTTAAATGTAAACACATACGGGCTTGGTGGATTATCAACTGCATCGTTACGAGGAACAGGATCAGGCCATACTGCAGTATTCTGGAATGGATTTAACTTACAAAGCCCATTAAACGGAAGTATTGACATATCTAAAATTCCTATCGATTTTATTGATGATATTCAAGTGCAGCATGGTGGCTCGGGATCGTTGTTCGGGAGCGGTGCTATTGGCGGAGTAATTCACTTAAATAACAACCTTGATTTTAATAAAGGAACCTCTTTTTCAGTTAATCAAAATATTGGGAGCTTTTCAAATTTATATTCAGGAGCTAAATTAACGGTTAGCAATCAACAATCAGTTACATCAATTAGAGTTTACAGGCAATCAGCAAAAAATGATTTTAAGTATCTAAATACACAAGAACTAGAAGATTTTAAAGCAACCCAAATAAATGCTGGGCTAACGCATTATGGTGCTTTTATCTCCAACTCGTTAATTATCAAACAAAACAAAACACTAACTACCAATATCTGGTATCAGGATTTGTATAATGAGATACAACCTACCATGAATGTTAATAAGAGCACTGCAAACTCAACCGACAAAAACCTGCGGTTATCATCTGTTTGGAAAGCCTCGAATAGTTATCATCACTATTATATTCGTGTTGCTTATATCGATGAAAAATACAATTATAAAAATCCTGAATATAATGTATATTCAAAGCTAAACGCAAGATCTGTAAATTCTGAGATTGAAAACCGTTTTATTATCTCTCAAAATCATCAGATAAATATTGGATTGGATGAGTTTTACGAAATTGGCGAAACGAATAATTTTGAACAAACAAGATATAGAAACAGAGCTTCTGCATTTTTATCATATCGATTTTTCAGCACATCCGATAAGTTTGCAACTGTAGTAAGTATTCGCAGTGAACTTGTAGATGCCAATTTTACACCTGTAATGCCCTCATTTAGTGCTCGATATTCATTCTTGTCATTTCTGAGTTTAAATACCAACATATCAAGAATATACAAAATCCCAACATTTAATGATTTATACTGGACAGGTTGGGGTAATCCTGATCTGGAATCCGAAAGTGGATGGACAATGGATCTCGGATTAAATTTCGAAAAGAAAACGAAGGATATAATCATAAGCAGCAATGCCACCTATTTTAATAATACCATTTCGAACTGGATTATCTGGACACCCTCGTTAACTTCCTGGACCCCAGAAAACATAACAGAGGTTTGGTCTAGAGGCATAGAATCTTCATTATCAGCTGATTATCTTTACTCAAAAGGCAAAATAGGACTAATGGCTCTCTATTCTTATACAAAGGCAACCAATCAAAATAACGACAGCCTTTTTATAAAAGAATTTGAAAAACAACTTATTTATACGCCCATACATAAAGGATCAGCAAGTTTATATGTTTGCTATTCAGGATTTTTCTTGCGATATACTCACCAACTCGTTGGCAAACGTTTTACATCAAAAGATAACTCCTACTTTGTGAATGGATATCATATCGGTGATCTTTCTCTTGGCAAGATTTTCCTGATCTCTAAAAATGAATTTATCATTAACTTAAGAATAAATAACCTTTGGAATGAAAATTACCAGGTAATGGTAAACTATTCTATGCCAATGGTAAATTACCAGATAAGCTTATCGTACAATTTTAACAAATCAAATTAAACCTTTTAAAAAAAAATTATGAAACGATTTACATTACTAAATAAGTACTTTATAGTATCATTATTTATTGGAATCTTTTATTCTTGCGATGAAGAAAACCCAACACCTGCAGTTAAACTAGCTGATGGAATTTATATTACTAACGAAGGAAACTGGGGTCAGTCAAATGGTTCGGTAAGTTATTACAATTACAGCACCGACTCGGTTTATAACGATCTGTTTCAGAATATTAACGGACGAAGTTTAGGCGATGTTGTTCAATCATCAACTGTTGCCGATAGCTTAATTTACATTGTGGTTAACGGATCAAACAAAATAGAAATTGCTCATAAACAAAACCTGAAAGAAGTTGATGTAATTACTGAACTTGATAATCCTAGATACTTTAAAATTAAAAACGATATTGGTTATCTATCGCAATGGGGCGAAGATGGTGTGATTAAAGTTATCGATTTATCAACCAATTCAATTACTCAAACTATTGAAGTAGGCACTGGCCCTGAGCAAATGGAAATAATAAATAATACATTATTTGTAGCTAATAGTGGTGCATACGATCGCGATTCGACCATTAGTGTTATAAATCTTTCTACAAATGAGGTAATTGCCACAATTAATGTTGGTGATAATCCACGTGATTTCGCAATAGATAAAAACAACAAATTATGGGTATTGTGTTTTGGTTATCAACAATATGTTGAACCTTACCTTGAAACAGGTTCTAAACTAATTCGTATCAATCCTTTAAATTATGAGGTAGAAAAAACAATCGAAATTGGTGAAACATTGCATCCTACCTGTATAGAAGCTGGTAAGAATGGTGATTATTTATACATTGGCGGAGGATATGGTTTTGAAGGAATATTTAAATTTTCGGGTGCTGATGATATTTTTCCTACAGAACCAATTGTTGATAAAGCTTTTTACGCTATTTATGTTGATGCAACCCATGATAATATTTTTGGTTTTGATGCTTTAAACTATGCATCAAGAGGTAATATGCACCGATACGATTCAGAAGGAAATCAACTTGGGCTATACGAAGTTGGAATTATTCCAAACGGATCGAGCTCAAAAAAGAAATAAACGTAACCTGTGAGCCCTGCAATAATGAATTGGAGTGGAGGCAAAGATTCAGCTCTTTGCCTCTACTATGTTTTAAAAAATAACTTATTTGATGTTCGATATCTATTTACTACACTCAATAATTCGAACAAAAGAATATCGATGCATGGTGTTTCTGAGTTTTTATTAGAACAGCAATCAAAAGCAATTGGAATTGAACTAAAACAGGTTTATCTGCCAGAGAATTCATCTATGCATGAATACGAGTATATCATTTCAACAGCGTTAAAACAGTTAAAGTCAGAAGGAATTAACCACTCGATATTTGGAGATATTTTTCTTGAAGATTTACGAAAATATCGTGAAAATCAACTAGCCAAAATGGGCTTTAATGCTGTATTCCCGCTTTGGAAAAGAGAGACAACAGAAATCGCACTCGATTTTATTGATCAAGGATTTAAATCCATAATCGTTTCTGTTGATTCAGAAAAATTAGACAAATCGTTTGCTGGCCGAATTTATAACCATTCATTTTTAAATGATTTACCTAAAAACGTTGATCCTTGTGGCGAAAATGGTGAGTTTCATAGTTTTGTTTTCGATGGACCCATTTTTAGTGATCCAATTCTGTTTAAAAAAGGAGAAATTGTTTATAAAGAGTATCCATCTGAAAATAAGTATAAAAAGAATGGGTTTTGGTATTGTGATTTATTAGAAAAATAAAAAGGAGAACCTTAAAAAAAGTCATCCTATGTTTGCAAATATGTAAACAGATTTAGTAGTTCTTTTTTTATTTTTATATTAAAAAGAAGAACAGAGAAAGGAATCAGATTAAGTTTAGTCATTAGCTTAAAAAGCCGTTCG
>JBFXEQ010000066.1:0-17164 GCA_050179935.1 Bacteroidales bacterium
TGCGACAGGCTTCTTCGCTGTCAAAATGGGCTGTAAAACTGAAAATATTCATCTTTATTATACTTTTAATTTTTACAAATATAATAAATTTTCTTGATTTTATGAGTAATTACGGACATTCAATTTTAAAATTTATGGATTTACAATTACCAAGAACATAAGACTAAGCCTTCCTGTTATTATATCAGGGGTACTATTTGGTCTTGCCCATTTAGTACTTTTGTTTACCAATACAGATTCGACCATAATACTCAGAACGGTTATTATGACAATGATAATCGGTATTATTGCTGGTTATTTTCAGGAAAAACATCAAAATATTTTACCTGCAATTGCAGTACATATGACTGCCAATTTACCCGGATTAATAATTCTGTTGGTGAGCTAATTATAAATATTAATAAGCATTACTTATTATAATCGATATTTTTTTAAAGCAGGATCTTGTTTAAGAAGTTTTGTCATATACATATATAACGCAGGTAATTCTAATTTAAAGCTTTCAGGAGCTTCAAAAAAATGTTCCACAGCAACTGCAAAAAACTCATAAACATTTTCGCCTGCATAATCGCGAAAAAAATGAGTTTCTTTATTTCTTATTTTCTGGATCTCGCTGTTTGAAATTTTAATAATCTCGTTTAAATAATAATCAAGGTTCTGATCATGTCCCTTTGTTTTAATAATAGAAATCATTAATGCATGGGCAAGTTCATGCAATCCTAAATTAATTTTGTCTATCGGGAAAAAATATCCCTTAGTAAATTTCTCCCATGACAAAACCACTAATCCGCGAGGGTTTATTTCGCCATCATGCATTTGCCCAGTAATTGGATTTTTGTAAGCGCCTGGATATATAAGAACTGTTTTAAAAATAGGCATTAAATAATAATCTAATCCAAATGTTAGCTGCACATGCGCAGCAAGAACTAATAGTTTTACCTGGTTAGTAATTTGAAAATTCTGTCGCCCAACAATTTTAGTTTTCTGCAACAAATTATAAGCTCTATAAATAAAACGTTTTTTATCTGAATCAGTAAGAGAGTTATAATAATTAAAGTTTCTGGAAAAGAACTGATCAAAGTCAACTTTTTGCTTTTTACTTAAAAAAATCCTTTTCAGATCTCTAAAATAGTCGAAATGTCGTAATGTAAACATTATAAAGAATGCAATTGTTAGAAAATATAAGACCTTACTTCCTGTATCCATTAATTAAAACGATATAATTATTAAAATAAACTTATCTTATTATAGCATCATAAATTATCTGTTGAACATCGGTTCTGACATTCATTTTAAGCAGTTTATTATTATCCTGATCGGGATATACTCTATTTGAAAGGAAAATATAAACCAATTGCTCTGCTGGATCGGCCCAAACCATAGTACCGGTAAAACCTGAATGGCCAAAACTTAAAGGTGATGCACTTTTACAGGCTGGACCAATTTTTAATGTGTCAGGTTCGGGTTTATCAAATCCAAAAGCTCTTCTGTTTTCTTTTACATTACCTTGATATCGTGTAAAATAATTAATCGTTTCGGCTGCAAAATAGGACTCATCGCCATACTCGCCTCCATTTAAAAACAGTTGCATAATTTTAGCAAGATCATCGGCTGTTGCAAACACACCTGCATGACCACATACTCCGCCAAGCATTGCTGCACCCGGATCATGAACGGTTCCATGTATTAATTGTCTGCGAAAAACCTGATCGTTTTCGGTTGGGACAATTTCATTTTTATTAAACTTCTGCAATGGTAAATAACTTGTTCGGTAAGCTCCCAATGAGGCATAAAAAGTAGTATCAATGTAATCTGCAAAATTTGCCCTTGTACTATTTTCAATAAGCTTATAAAAATAATAATAACCCAAATCACTGTATCGGTATTCTTTTTTGTCTATAAGCTTTGATCTGTCTATCATCCTGAAAATAGTATCAGCAAATGATGATTTTATATAAAGATTTTCAGTAACAGGAATTGAATATTTTGAAGATTTGATATATGAATAAATACTGTCGCGAAAAACATAATTACGCGATAAATACAGATTATCATTTACTTTGTAAGGATATTCCTCTGAAAACTTTTTACCAGTTAGGTTTTGCTCTGGATAAAGCGTTTGTAATGTTGAAAGATAAAATGGAATCCATCCATTCAATTGTGCCTGATGAGTTAAAATATCACTTATTAACAGATTACCTTTATTGGTTGTATCCAAATCTGGGAAATATCTTTTTAAACTATCATCAATATTTAATTGATGTTGTTCATATAATCGCATTAAGGCTGGCACAGTGGCTACAATTTTTGTTATTGAGGCAATATCATAAATTGAATTATCGGTTACGGGTATTTCATTAAAATAGTCGTGATAACCAAACGATTTGTCGTAGAATACAATTCCATTTCGTGCAGCTAGTATTCTGCAACCGGGAGTGGCTCTATCGTCAATAGCTTTAAGTGCGATTGAATCTGCTTTGTAAAGTTCTTCTGAGTCAATTCCGGCCGCTTCGGGAATGCTATATTTTAATCTTATTTTTTTTTTTAACTCAATACCTAAACCAACCGGGAAATCATTATTTATTGTGATAGGAAGCTTGCCGGATACGATTATTCCTCCAAAAATTGCCTGAGCAGCAATACTTTGGTTGATTTCATCATTCTCATAGGCAACTAATATAGCTGCAATTTTATTTTGAGCAGTAAGAGCTTTTAAACTAAATGGATTTGCAAACAATGTAAATACAACTTTTGAACTTGCAGATAACCTAATTATTGACTTCAAATATTCGTCTTTTACTCCATAATTATTTCCCGATGGATACAACGATGAGCTATATATGCTTGTAATAACCAGGTCATACTTTGAAAATATTCGAATTAGTGAGTCAGACAATCCATTCTGGTAACAAAAATGGTCAACTTTTGCATATTTATCAAGTGTTTTCTGAAAAGTAGTTATTTTATCAGTTCCAAAAGAAACAGACGCAATTTTTTTGTTTTTTAGCTTTGTTATAGGTAACAAACTACGTTCATTTTTTATTAGTGTTAATCCCGATTCAACAAGATTTCTGCGGGTAAGATCAAACTTAAACCTATTCAAGTCCTTTTCCAGGCCAGCAATTTTAACATAATCATTTTGTCGTAAATAATTATTAAGTCCAGCTTTATATTTAGCTGCTAAAACTTTGCGACAGCTAATCTCAATCTGATCTCTGGAGATTTTATCTTGTTTAACAAGTTTTTTTATTCGGGCAATTGCTTTTGCTACATTTTCTGAAAACAGTAAAATATCATTGCCAGCTGCGAGAGCCATGCATTCAATTTCACCGGGAGTATTACTTTCAGAAACACCTTTCATATTTAATGCATCGGTAAAAACCAATCCTTTAAATCCTAGTTCATTTTTAAGCAAATCAGTAATTACAGCCTTTGATAAGGTAGTTGGTAATTCAGGAGTTTTTTCTAAAGCAGGAACATTCAAATGAGCCACCATAACACCCTGAACACCTGCATCGATAAGCTTTTTAAATGGGTATAACTCAACAGAATCGAGTCGTTCTTTTGAATGATAAACAGCCGGCAAGGTATAATGCGAATCTTTATCGGTATCGCCATGACCGGGAAAATGTTTTGCAACAGCCATAATACCAATATCTTGCATGCCTTTCATATAGGCTATACCCTTATTTGTTACATTTTCCTTATTTTCGCCAAATGATCGGGCATTAATTACAGGATTTAGAGGATTATTATTTATATCAACTACCGGTGCAAAATTAATATGAATTCCCAATCGCTTTAATTGAAACCCAATATCACGTCCCATTTGGTATATCAGCGAATCATTTTCAATAGCACCAAGCATCATTTGTTTTGGATATTTAAAAGTGGAATCGAGACGCATACCTAATCCCCATTCACCATCAATAGCAATAAGTAAAGGAATTTCTGAGATAGATTGGTAATAATTTGTGAGTTTTGCTTGTCGAACTGGGCCTCCCTGAAAAAATATCAAACCGCCAATTTTGTTCTTCTCTACCAATTGAGCAATATCATCGATATGATCCTGATCTTTATTTGAATATGCAGCAACCATAAACAACTGGGCTATTTGTTCATCAAGAGATAGTTTTTTCATTACAGAATCAACCCAACGATTTTGGTCTGCATCATAATTTTCTGGAACTTGAGCAAAAAGCTGAGCATTTAATATGATTAATCCGATAGAGAGAAAAACAATTCGTTTGAACATTTTTTGAGTAGATATAATCTGTTTAACCTTAATTTATTTGCAATAGCAAATATACAGTTTTGACTGCTTAAGCCATAGAAAGTTTGATGAATCTTAAAAAAATGATATAAAAAAAGAGCTGTATCAGTTGAACAGCTCTTTTTAGTATGGAAATTAAATACTATTTTTTATAATAATCGGTGCTTTCAAAAATTTTATCAGCTGATTTGGCAATAAACCCACTATACAAACTTCCATCAGTATCAGGGTAACGTTGTGCAAACTCATAATAACATGCAGGAATACTTGTAATGCGATCAACAAACTCAACATTAACATGATCGGCTAATGTACTTGATTGCTGTAATAATTCTGCTTTTGTACCTTTAATTTCACCTCCTGATGAGTTTAAAACAAATCCATTAGTTTTTAAAAACTCATTTACTTTTTCGATTGTATTGTAATTTTTTAAGGCATTGATATTTACAGTAAAATGATTTGCTCTAAAACCATAAACATAAACCCATGCAGCATATTCAGACTCATTTCGTAAAGCCAGATAGGTTTCGTAATCGGGGGTTCCCCATATATTACCTGCAAAAATTAATTCATCTGATTTAAACTTATCAGGCGAAACATTATTTAAAATATTTGATACCGTATTTTGAAGAAACGAACTAAAGTCTTTTGTTTTTAGTTCGCTTATAAAAACCCTTGGTGCGTTTATATCCGTATTATGCTCAAAATGACGTGCAAATAGATGTTTGTCCTCAAAAATATATTCTCCTTTTGCAATATATCCTCGTTCAGTAAAAATACGTGAAAGCACATCAATATTGATACGGGTATCATCGAATGTTCTAAACGCAATATGATCGTTTAGTACTTTCTCACCAGCTTTTGTAAAGAGCTCAAAAATGCGATGCGCAGATGGATTCTGAATAGTATAATCAATCCATAATCGATTAAATACGTTATCTAATGTCATAAGTTATGGTTTTAAAGATTTGAATCTTAAACAAATAAATTATTCATATGTTCAGCATACTATAAATTGTTTTACCTTTATTGTAATAAATTATTAAGATTGGTGTCAAAATACCAGATTTGAAAAGAGTACTCTTTATGAGCGATCAGGAACTTCTAGAAAAAATTGCAAAAAAAGATGAACAGGCATTTCGATTATTTGTCGAAAAGTACCATGTTCTTGTTCTTAATGTTTGCAACAATATCTTAAATAATTATGACGATTCGATGGATATTTCTCAGGAAGTATTTATTAAAATTTACGAATCGGTTGATAAATTCAGAGGTGAATCGAAAATATCTACCTGGCTGTATCGCATCGCAGTAAATAAGTCATTAAACCACCTACGATCAAAAAAACGACAAAAGTGGTTCTCGAGCCTTGATGTAATTTTTGGCGACGAATCAAAAAAAACGGATATTAAAAATCCCGATTTAAATATTGGAGAGCAAATTGAATTGGATGAGAATAAAAAAGCCTTGCAACAAGCAATAGCAAAACTTCCTGAAAAACAGAAAACAGCTATAACATTAAATAGTTTTGAAGAATTACCATATAAAGATATTAGTGAGATTATGGAGATAAGTGTTACTGAGGTGGGCGTTTTAATAAACAGAGCGAAAAAAAACCTTCAGAAATTAATTCTTGAGTATTATAAAAATAATTGACAAAAAGTGTAATAAAGCCAAGTTTAAAGTGTCATATAAAAAACTGAAAAGAAATGAATTGCAAAGAGTTTAAAAATAGAATTCCTGATTATTTAGATCAAAAATTAACTATTGATTTAACGAATCGGTTTAATGAGCATCTGAAGAATTGTTCAAATTGTTCTTTGCTATTTGAGAAAATGGAAAATACATTATCTCTATTAAACAAACCTGACCGTATTTCTGAACAACCATATTATTATACTCAGCTAAAGCAAAAAATGGAAAACAAATTGGTTCAGAATGAATCATTTTGGCATGTTTTGCAAACAAAAAAAGTGCTTCAGCCTGTTCTGTATTTGGGATCGATAATGATAGCTGTTTATATAGGGATTTTAATCGGTTCGGGTACTCCAAATACTACACAATATGCTGAAAAAACAAAAACTGATACAAGCTATATTGAAGTATTAGCTCAATATCAGTATTTTAATGAAATGGAACTTGAATCTATTGAGAAAAACATATTTTCTGATGACTCATTTTATACTAACGATCAGAATAAATAAAACAACAAACCATGGAATCGACAAATAAAAAAAGACTATTAATTGCTGCAATTGTTTTACTTCTGGTAATTAATGTTTCGGCACTCGCAACTTTTTTATTTACAACTAATTTAAAACAAAAGCGATTTGAAGATATACAAAAAACCAGAGAACAAATTGAGTTCAATGGTATGCATAAGTTTTTAAAAGATGAACTTAAATTAAATGAAGAGCAATTTCAGATATTCAGGGAAGCTGGGAGAAAATACTTTAAACAAAACAGAGAGATTGCCCAAAAGCTGGATGATAAACGGTTGGAGTTTATTAATGAACTTACCAGCAATCAACCTGACAAAAGTAGGCTTGATAAAATAGCTAAGGAAATTGGTGATTTGCATTATGAACTGAAAAAAAACACGGTTAATCATTATTTTGATCTGAAGAATATATGTAATCCAGATCAACAAAAAACCATGGATAAATTATTTATGCAAATGATTCAAAAAGAAGGCCAGCGACATATAGATCATCCGGAAAGAAGGAGAAGAAACATGGATAGAAATCCAGACAATAATTAATCTATCTCCAGGATCGGTAATAAAATAATGATACTAAGGCATAAATTTCTAAACGACCGAGCAACATATTAGCCGACAGAATCCATTTACCTGCATCAGGTATAGAATTAAAATTACCAAGTGAGTAAACCATATTAAAACCTGGCCCTACATTACCCATTGTAGCAGCTGAGCCTGAAAAAGCGGTCAGTATATCCACTCCCATTGCTGTAAGTAAAAGCGCCGAAATAAAAACAATAAGTATATACAGAACAATGTACATTATTGCATTATTAACTGCATCGGGATTCACAGTTTTATTATCAACTTTTAATGCTATAACTGCGTTTGGATGATGAAATTTTTGAATTTGTATTTTAAGAGCTTTTGCTAAAATTAAAACACGATCGACCTTTATACCTCCGGCTGTTGAACCAGCGCAAGCACATTGTAATGTAAAAAAGATTAATAGCATAATCGAAAATGATGGCCAAATGGTTGAATTTGCATTCGCAAATCCGGTAGTAGTAGATAAAGAAACCACTTGAAAAGCTGCGTATCTCAATGATGCAGGAAAACTAAACAAATTGTTAAAATAAAGGTTAATTGAAACGAGTAAAATGCCCGTTAATGTGGCAAAAAAATAAAATCTCACAACTCCTGATTTAAAAATATTGTAACGACTCCCGGTAACAGTATAAAAAAGCAGTCCAAAATGTACTCCGGATAAAAACATAAAAACAATAACTATAATATCAATTGCAACATTGTCATAATAAGCTATTGAAAGATTTTTAGTTGAAAATCCGCCAGTTGCAATTGTTGCAAAGGAGTGATTAACTGCATCAAACCAACTCATTCCTGCTATTCGAAGGGCAATTGTTTCGGAAATAGTAAGTCCCAAATAGACAATAACTAATATATGGAACACCTGTTTTGTATTTTGGATGAAATTATGCTGTGCTAACGATGAAAATTCGTTCTTAACAAGCATTGCCCTAACATGACCTATATTTGGAAGAATAACGAGTGCAAAAATAATTATTCCGATACCTCCGATCCAATGAGTTGCCGAACGCCAGAAAAGCAATCCTTTTGGTAACACCTCAATATCAGTTAAAATAGTCGATCCGGTAGTTGTAAATCCCGAAACGCTCTCGAACCAAGCGTTGGTAAATGTAAATTCACCACCCCAAATAACATAAGGAACAACACCTAACAAACACGTTAAAAGCCAACTTAATACTACAATTAAAAAACCTTCTCGCGAGCTAATTTCCTTGGCTTGAGGAACATAAATTAAAGGAAATATTCCGAATAAGAATGCAACAATTGATGAGTACAATAATGGAAACATAGCAGAATCCATATTGTAAAGTGAGATTAAGAACGAAACGAATAAAAATAGGGCATTAAAAAGAAATATTAATCCGATATACCTTATTATTATATGGGGTCTCATGGTTTTGTGTCAATTGACTTTTTTATAAACAATGTTTTTATGGCATTAGCTAAATCAAAAATTTCATCATTTGTTTCAATTTCGATACTAAATGGTTTTTTATAATCATTATAATCGTTTACTCCTTTAATCATTCGAATAATAGGCCTAATAACATAATAATGAATAAAATAGCTGAATATGAATGAAAATAATATTCCAGAAATAATTGCTACGATACCAGGCATAATTGCTTTATTGGTTCTATTTTTAAGATCAGAACCAGTTTGGTACATTGTTTTTTGATTAAGTATCATTAAGTCCTTTACAGCTTGCTTAACTGTTGCAAATGACTGAAGATGATTTTCGTAATACCATCTAATATCATTCTCTTTTGAAGTTCCTACAATGGGTTTAATCCAGATATTTTTATACTCAAAATAACTATAACGAATGCGGTTTATATACTCATCTTCACCAGGAACGGTTACATTATTTTTAGCGATATTAAAATTATGAAGAAATGTGCTATCGGCTTCGTGAATTGTTTTTCGACCTTCTCCGGAATTTCCTAATATGAGTAGCAATATTCCGCTATCTTCTCTTTCGAGTGCTTCGAGCATATTGTTTGCTGCATCAATACTTTTATAATTTTCATCTAGTAGGTTCTGAACTGATTTTCCAACATGAGAAAGCTCATATATTGAAATTACACCAGCAATAATCAGCATAATAGTTAGAATTATAAATCCACTGATTATTTTATATTTTAATCGCATTTTTTATCTGAATTGAAGTTGCAAATGTAATGCAGAACTATCCTGATTATTCACTTTTTAGTAAAAAATATTCGGTACTAAAATCAAGTCTTTTGTACAATTACCATTTAAATAATTATACTCAATATTTTATTAAAACACATAGAAAAGTCTTTGCTTTTCTATGTGCTTTAATATAATTAACTTGTTTTATTTCGCGATAATTACTTTAATTGATCGGTTAAATCCTTTTTCACCTATAAATTTCAAATAATAAATCCCCGATTGCAAATCAGAAGTAGAAATATTCAAATAATTATCATTTTGTTTTACTACTTCAGTTTTTACTAATAATCCAATATTATTATACAGATATAATTGAATATCTGAGTTATGATCAAAATTTGTGCGTATATTTATTTCTTTGCTTGCCGGGTTTGGATACACCGTAATATCATTTTCAGACTCCATTAAAAGATCATCAATTGCAGTGATTGTAGCTAATTCTCCTGAAAAAGCAGATTGATAAACCTCTTTAGAATCAGCATCCTGTACAAAGACAATTACTATTAAACTATCTGTATTTACTCCTGATTGAACAGGCCAACTATGTTGTACAAAGGTTGAATCGTCGGTTAACCAATTACGTTCTAATAAAGTACCTGCCGGATCAGGCAATAAAGCTCTTAAAACATTATAATATTTATTACCATTATAATTTACGGTTCTCTCAACAAGTGCTATCTGGGCATTTATTCGAATATCAGTGAGATCATCCAAGGCTATTAATTTTGCAGAAACAGCATAGTTTGTTCCTTGCAATTCCTGTTCAATTTCAATTTTAAACTTGGGATCTTCGAGCACTCTTCGATGCAAATCGGTCTCAGTAAAATTATTACCAGCTAGATAATTAAACTGACGATGGCTGCCATCAATTACCGAATAAGGAACACGCGATACACCGTAAAATAATGATCTTGCACTTGGTCCTGCTGGGTAAAATGCATTTAGTGAATTAGCTGTTGGATAGCTCATTTGATAATTTATATTTAAAATATCCAACGGGTTATCAGCAACAATTGGCGTTATTGTATTATTTTGAACAGTATTTGAGGTTGCATCATCGGGGTTTGTAAAATGTTCTAATAAAACAACACGCTGTCTTTCACCAATCCAAACATTATCAAATGCAAATCCCTCGTCAGCAGCAGCTGCATCAGATCCAAAGACAATTCTAAACCGAACTGTTGATCGTCCAACAAGTTCATCTAAAATAAACTTACCTGTTTGCCATTCATCAGAGATTGGTCCTGTCCATCCAAGTTGCTGATTTGCCGGACTACCATTGATTACGTATGAGTTATACCAATTAACCCCTTCGCCCGGAATACCAATTGTTTTCCAACCACCAAGCGTATCAGAGAACTGAATAACTGCTCCATCTCTGTCTTTCTCGGTATGCGACAAGTAATCAATTTTAATCATTGGGCGTTTAATATCTTCGAAATTAAAACATGGACTAGTAATCATCGATTGTTCGTTATTTAAATAATTACCTGTTAATTTAGTAACCCAGGCATGTGTTCCACTTGATGCTGAGTTAATAATTTCTTTTGCCGGAGTTCCATATTCCCAGCTAACACTATTAGAGATTAATTCGGAGATCCAGCCTCCTTGTCCAGATTCAAAATCCTGAAAATAATCGACTTCGAATAATCGAATCGAAGGTCGGATATTCACAGGCTGCGTTTTTTCTGATATACAACCTGTACTTGTTTCGATTGCTAATTTTACGAAATACTGACCAGTATCAGAAAACATATGCATTGGATTACGCAACGTTGATAGAGTACCATCATTAAAATCCCAGGTATAAATATTTAATGGATCTTCGTTTTCGGTTTGATCATCAAATTTTGTTTCACCCCCAAAACACTCGTTACCCCAAGAAAAGAATACTTCAGGTTTTAAATCAAATTTAAGGTATTTGGAAACATTATTTACACAACCTTTGTTCGTTTCAACTTCGAGAGTTATATCTTTAAATCCAGGAATAGAATATGATTTTTTAAGATTTGGTAAGTTTGAGGTGATTGAATTATCAAATACCCATCTCCACATTATTACACTATCAGAAGCAAGTGTATCAGAGTAAAATGTTATAGAATCTGTTGGATCGATAAAACAACGGTCATCAACATAAAAATCAACAGTTGGAGTTTTGTTTACAGTTATTGTATGGTTTACATCTCTTTTACATCCTGAATAAGTACGTGTAAACATATAACTAAGAGTATTTTCGCCCAATTGAGCCAATGATGGTGTAAATTTTGAGCCAACAACTCCATTTCCTGAAAATACACCGGTACCAATATTACCTATTGGATTAACAGCTGTTAATTGAACTTGCGAATTATTATACTCACAATAATTATCAACAAAACCAACAAAATCAACATCACCAATCGAATCGATATTTACTGTTTTTTCGAAATAATACGAAGTAGGTCCATTATTATAAGCATATCTAATAATATGATTACCACTACCGTAATTTTGTGGATTAAACTCAATACTATCTATACCTATTGATGGAACTGGCTGTCCGTTGATAAAGAACGAGCCTGGTGTTCCATCTCCATTAAAAGAATACCCAACTACTGTATCAATACCATGTCCATAATAACAATATTGATACATTGTATCTGTTCCGGATATGTAATAATCTAGTCCCTTTAGAAATCCTTGCGCTTTAGTAACAGAAATAGGTTTTGATGCTGAATTTTTACATCCATTGCCATCGGTATAGGAATACATTACGGTGTGATCGCCTAATCCGGCAACCTGAGGATCAAAGTTAGCGGTACCATTACCATTATTTAACATGAAAGATAAAGGAGTAAAAACACCTGTTGATCCTAATGGATCGCCACTAATTAAAGTAGCTCCCTGATCTATATTGTATACCGAGTTCATTGTAAATGATACTGTTGGTAAATCAAAGATCTCGAAATTTTTGATAATTGTATCACTACTACAGCCACTTGGTGAAGTGTAATAGTAACTAAGATTATAAATACCTGGCAAAATCGAATCAGGGAGTAAGAAAGCTTTGTTATTCTTTGAGTCAATTGGATTATAAACCAGTGCCCCGCTAGTTGGATCAGAAAAAGTATAATTACCAGTTCCTCCGATTGGAAATAAGTTAGCTGCTTCAATTCTTATTGTATCATAATCGGAACAGTGATTTCCAACATCAGTAAAATTAATCAACGGACTAACCGATTCAATAGTAAACTGTTCTGGAATATTTACAATACCTTCATCATCATATGTATAAATAAGAGTATAAGTACCTTCAGTTAATTGTTTTGGATCTATTGTAGCTGTATTATCAAAATTATTTATTAGAGCTGAACCTGAATATCCTTCGATTGAGAATGTACCGATTTTTGAGTTAATGTTATCACCAGTTACAGTAAAAGTACTTTCATAATCACAATACAGATAATCATCTTTAGGCGAATGGTCAGGAAAATAAATAACGCCTAATGAATTAATAACTGTGAACACTATAGAGTCTGAATCAGAGCAACCAAATGGAGTAGTATAATTATAGAAGATTTTGTAAGATCCAACTCCTGCCTCAGGTGGATAAAATTTATTTCGTGACGAGATTACCCCTGTTCCTGTAAAAATGCCTGAACTATAATTTCCATATAAGGTATCTGATGGTGTTGAAATATTATATATCCGATCACCTGCAGGATAAATTATTACGGCATTTGGAACTAAACCAACATATACAACAGCTGAATCAATTCCTGTATTTATTTTTGTATTTTCGGTAAAATCTGTAACCTGATTTATTTTATAAATTATCGTATCAGCATCAACTCCAGTTGAATTAACCGTTTTTATTTTATGGAAATAAGGAGTTTGATTAATACCATTTACAATAGATGTTGCAGAACCATTATCTAAAACTATACTCCAAGGAGCTCTTCCGGTAAAATCCATTTTAAGCTCCACGGTATCGCCCTCACATTTGTGGTAACTACCAGATACTTTACCAGTAGGTAAAATTGTATATATTGGGTCGTTAGCTTGAGAAATTGCCTTTGAATATGCTGTATTCATATTCCCTGCAAAATCAGACAATATTAGGTTTTGTACCAAAAGTGTTTGTCCTGCTTCAATATCATAACCTGTTGAAGTTACTGAAAAATAGGCAAAATACTGACTATCTGTATTTTTCTTTATAGAATCAATTGGGAATGCAGCAACCGAACCAGAGTTTAAAATATAATTACCTGTATCAGATATAACAGTAATTGTACAGATTACCTTATCACCAAGTTTCATTGGTGAATTTGGAATCTCAAAATTGTTAATTGATGGGGTATTAGCATCAATACGTCTGGTTATTAAATTATAAGAATATGTTGCACTTGGATTCCCATTTACATCCGTCAATACTACATCTCCTAATCCTAAGCCTGATGTTTGATCATCTTGACCCTCAATTACAGTATAAACCGCTGTGTAAGTATCTCCAGAATTTGCCGTTGTCCAGTTTAATACTCCTCCATTATAATTTGTTGGTGTTATAATAGCATCGGCTTCTGATCCCGTTGGATCAACTGTAAAAGTTATCGTTTCCCCTACCTTTAGGATTTGGGTATCACTCGCTGCATCTGAACTTACTAAATCTATAACTGGCGCATGCGCATCTATTCCAGGACATCCATAGGAAGTGCTTGTATTATAAATATCTGAAATATTGCCTGCCAAATCCTTTAACTCAATCCTTACTGGTATTGCTGAGGCATCACTTATATCAGTATTGAGTGATGCAACAACATACGTAAAACTATAAACACCTCCTCCTAAATGAGTCAAACTTGCATTGGAAATACCAACATTATTCAACATCAAACTGTCTGCTGATAAAGTGGTTTCATTATTTAAAGTGTTTATCGTAACAGTTATTGTAGAACCTATTTTTGCAGTTGTACCATCACCAGGAGAAAAACTTATGCCCGTTACTGCTGGCTTATTTGCATCAATTCCCGGACAACTTCCAGATGCGCTTGTCGTATATGCTGCTGATAAATTACCGGCCGCATCTTTTAATACAAAATTAATTGGTATGGCCGATGCATCAGATATATCATTATCGCCTGATGCAATTGTATATACAAATCCGTACTTACCTCCTGTACTATCTGATACAACTGCAATCGATTTACCATTTATCATTAAACTTTCTGCTGTCAATCCAGCATCTGAGCCTGATGCAGTTATCGTTACTCTTATTTCCTGATTAATTCCTAATAATCCACTCAATGGAGAAAAAGATACTGACGATATAACCGGAATATGTGCATCGATTCCAGGAAAATCATCTGCAGATAATGTAGCCTCAGTATAAACAACACTCTTATTGCCTGCTGGATCTTTTAATAAAAAACGAATCGGTATCTTAGAATCTATATTTATATCATTATCATTCTTAGCAATAATATAATTAAAAGTATAGGTATTATCGTTATTATCTACTAAACCGGAGTTAGAAATAACTTTGCCATTTATTTTTAAGCTATCTGCAGTAAGTTCAGTCTCTCCAGCATTTATTGTTACACTTAGCGTATCTCCTATCTTTAACAAACCTGAATTAGGACTAAAACTTGCGCTTGAAATGATTGGAGCATGTGCATCGATTCCCGGACATCCACTTGCTGTGCTTGTATTATAAATACCCGAAATATTGCCTGCCAAATCCGTTAACTCAATCCTTACTGGTATAGCAGACGCATCGCTTATATCAGTATTGCTTGATGCAACAACATATGGAAAACTATAAACCCCTCCTCCTAAATGAATCAAACTTGCATTGGAAATACCAACATTATTCAACATCAAACTATCTGCTGATAAGGTGGTTTCATTGTTTAATGTATTTATAGTTACTGTTATTGTAGAACCTATTTTTGCAGTTGTACCATCACCAGGTGAAAAACTTATACCCGTTACTGCTGGCTTATTTGCATCAATACCCGGGCAATTTCCAGCTAAAATAGATGCTTCAGTATATGGAACTGATGTATTTCCATTAATATCATCAAATACAATGCTAAATGGTATTTTTTCTGCATCCAAAATATCATTATCACCTTCAATAACTATATATTTATAACTATAGGTACCATCGGTTTTATTTATCAAACTGCCACTTGAAATAGATTTTCCATTAAAACTGAATGAATTAAAAGTTAAATTGTTTTCTAAATTTTTTGCATTAAAAGTAACAATTACACTATCGCCTATACTTAATATTCCAATGGCTGGATCAAAAATAGCACCTGTAAATTCAGGACTATCTGAATCTATTCCGGGACAATCTGATGGCAAAATATCAGCATTTGTATAAGCATCGGTAATATTTAATCCAACATCTCTTAATAAAATACTAAATGGAATGACTTCAGTATCCGGATTATTACCGTCATCTTCGCCAACAGTATAGGTAAATAGATAAGAACCTGTTCCTAAATTGGTAATATTAGAAATTGTTTTTGTATTAAAAGTAATTGACTGGAATTCTAAATTTGTATCTGATCCAACAGTATTTATTATTACAGTAATATTTTCACCAACACCAACCATTCCACTTACGGGATTAAAAATTACACCTGATATTGCAGGAGTATGTGCGTCTATACCAGGACAATCTGCAGCTCCTACGGATGCTTGGGTATATGGAATTGAAATATTACCTGCAATATCTTTTATTTCAATACTAAACGGAATGACTTCTGAATCCAAAATATCATTGTCTCCTTCAGTCACATTATATGTAAAAGTATATTGACCACCACCAATACTAGATAGATTTGTAATTTCTGTACTGTTGAATGAAATCGAATCGCGAATAAAGGTTGTTTCTGATCCTGATGTATTAATTGTTACTACAATATCGTCACCGACACCTGCTGTATTCCCATTTGTGGGAGAAAACGTTATACTGCTTATTACTGGGGTATTTGCATCAATACCAGGACTTCCTGATTCTGTACTTGTTTTATATGCAGCATTAGCATTGCCATAAGCATCTATTAATTTAATTGCAATTGGTAAAGGGTCAGTTGAATCATCAATATCATTACCACCTTCGTTAACCCAATAATTAAAATAATAAGATCCATCGCCATTAGAAATCAAACTATCTTTATGAACAACTATATCATTAATACCTAAAGAATCACCTAGAAGTCCTATTTCATTATTTTTTGTTAAAATATTCACTTTTATTTTTTCGCCAACAATTACTGTAGTTAAATCTGTTGGAATAAAGCTTACACTTTGAATTGCGGGAGGAGCATTATCAGGGGCAGAAAATGAAGCAAAATCGCTAAGAATAGCTCCTGTATGAGATGCATCACGAACATCTGCAGCAGGCGCAACGTTTGAATATCTAAAGTATATTGGCCCATTGCAAGAAGCTAGCTGACTCGTAAAAATAAGACTTACATATCGATCATTTACTACATTTACATTTGTTAAATGAGTAACAGCTGTATTTAAATCATATACAGTAACAACGGTACCAAATAATGCATCAAGTGAAAACTCCCAATCATCCTTTGAGTCAGCATTTTGAATTATATCTGAATCATCAATATCTATTGAGAACTCAATTTCTACCGTTCCATAATAACCATCGCCATCACCATCTACTGCCACTGCATTAACAATAGTAATTTGTGAAAAAGCATTGCTAGTTATTAATACTAACAAAACACAAACTAATAATCTATATACTGTTTTCATCCGTAAATAATTATTAAGTTAAACAATATCAGCACATTGAAAAACAGATAAGGAGTTAAAATTTCATCCGTGTACTCGAAGTACAAGTGTTTGTGCTTATCTGTTGATGTCAGTTTCAT
>JBFXEQ010000067.1:0-16939 GCA_050179935.1 Bacteroidales bacterium
TAAGCTTTTACAAGTGCTTTGCAACTTGCTTCATCAGGGTAATGCTGTACGAATTCTATAAAGTTCATATTTGTTGGGTTTGATGCCCAAAGATAATAATTTTAGTTATATTTGCAGATACTCATATTACCCAAATTATTTATACAAGGTTCAGAAGACAAAACAATTCCATTTGAGCAATTTGAAGCCGTTTATGAAAATGCATCAACACCAAAAGAACTCTGGATTTACAATGGAGAGCATCTCGAATCTGCTAAATTATATCCAGAAACACTGGTACAGAAGGTCGATAAATTGCTAAATTTAAGCTCTCAAAAGAACCTTTAAATCAAAAAAAGCACGATAGAAAACTATCGTGCTTTAATCAGGAAACCCCTAAAATTAATCCTGAAAAATCATCCTTTGTGTTTGCGTCCCCCCTATTTCTTTAAGTTCTTTTTCGAGTTTATCCATGTCGCTGATAGCCCCTGTTAGTTCTAAAATAATCAGGCCACTGGAGCTACACAAATCATTAATTACTTCATGTAAGCCCAATCGGGTTTTAATTGAGCATCCGAATTTTGAAAGTACTGATTGTACTTTTCCTGCTTCTTTTTGCCTATCGGTAATTAAAATGCCAAGTATTCTGATCTCTTTATTCATAATCTAAAATCAAGTTTAATGAGGTAAGTTACAAAATTATAATTAGAAGTCAAATAGATTCTTTTGCCAACTATATTAATATCCATACATCATTACTAAACTGTTACTTACGGATTAAATCTATCTCATTCTAGAATAATACTTTCAGTTTAATATAAGCATTTCTTCCAGGCTCGTAATCCATTGTTCCTCTGTTTGTTGATAAATGACTACTATACGAACGGTTGCCAATATTTTCGAGACCTCCAAACAACTGAAATTTAAAGAACTTAGCATTTATTATTGATGAATGTATAGCCATATCAAATCGGGCATAACCCATGGTGGTCTTTTCACCTTCTGCAACTTTAGTCTGATCTGCAAATCCAACAGCTATTAAATCAATTCCTGCATATTTTAGTAATTCGTATCTTAATCCTAAACGACCATTAACAGGAGGAATTAACGGTAAGCTTTTATCATTCTTTGTATCCTCACCGCGAACAAACGAACCAAGACCATAAAGAGTAAAAGGTTTATAGAAGTTATATTCAAAATTTACATCAACTCCATAAAGTCTTGCTTCATCAACATTTGAGTTTATAAGTGCTGGAATAGTGTCGACTGTTCCGGTAGTATAGGTATAAATAAATTCACCCGGTACTTCAACAATCATATCTGACAACCAATTTATAAAACCGCTAATCTTAAAATGAAAATTTGGTTTCCAAATCCGGTATCCCAAATCCAATGAATATCCTTTTTCAGGATCAAGATTAGGATCACCTAAACGAACCATATTACCTAAATCGATATATTTAAAGCTTTCTTCTAACGAAGGAGCTCTAAAAGATCGGCCTGCATTGAAACTCAAATCCATATCTTTTGCAACAGCATACAATAAACCTACATTAGCGCTCCATGAACTCTTGTACTCTTCGTTTTTTTCGAAAGTAATTCGTTGATTTGGTGGGGTATCATTTCTAACCCCATTGGTGATTAAGTAATCATAATCAAAAGCTTGCTCGTTGGCAATTCGGACACCATCAAAACGGCCACCAACAATAACTTTTAAATCATTATTCAGCATTTTTTGTTCATTCTGAAAATAAATACCTGCAGTACCAAAACTCGATTCGGGCATTGGAGTTTCGCCTCTTACCAAATTATTTGTGGCAATAGTATCTCCAGAAGTATTTAACACATCAACACGAATGTACTTTTCGCGACTGGTTAATACATTTCGCTGCCATGCATCAATTCCGGCAATAAAGTTATTATTTGAAGAAAAACTCCAATTCGACTGAACTTGAAACCCGTTGGTTGTATGATCGCCAACAGGAGTAGTTAACTCCGGAGTAGTAATACGCGTTGGGGTAATTACCGATGAGTTTGGCAACAGTTCAACATCACGGGAAATAAATTGATTGTAATACTTAATATTTAGTGATTTAAAGTTGGTTGAAATATTCTTAATCTCATAATTGGCAGAAAACATTTCGCGCTTAGCATCGGCATATGTTGCTGTGGCTGGACCAGGGAAAGCTAATCCACCAGGAATACCTACATCGTTGGCATCGAAATATTGATAATTAATTTTTAACGTATGATTATCAAATAAGCTCAATCCTGCTGAAAGAGAAATACTTTCGTCAGAAAACTGACTGTTTTGAATAGTTCCATTTGGAGTTTTGATATCACCAGCATCGCGCAACGCGCCAGTAAGTCTGACAAACCAACGATCTGATCCTGAGTTTACTGTTAGTTTACGTGTAAAAAATTCATTTACTGATCCAAATCCTGAGTTAAAACTCCCATTGAAATAGGGCGTTGAATTAAAATACCCATCTTTAGAAATAACATTTACAATTCCACCCATCGCACCTGTTCCATAAAGCGATGATGATGCTCCTTTAATTACTTCTATCCGATCAATATCATCCACATCGAAAAAGGTAAGTGAAGCCATAAGATCGGTGGCTGTTTCTATTCTGTTCCCATCAACCATCATAACAATTCGTTGCTCACCCAATCCGCGAATATTTACACCAGTAGCCCACACTCCATCGCGACTAACAGCAACGCCCGGTTCTTGTTGTAAAACATCCGAAACAGTTACCGATGATGAGCTTTCGATTTGTTTGCGATCGACAATCTCGAGTGGAGCAGCTACTTCTTTAATAATTTGATCGTGTTTTACACTGCTAACAACCACTTCGCCAAGTGTAATACTTTCTCTTTCGAGTTTTATTTCTAAAAATTCTTTTGATTGTATTACTATCGCTAAATCAAATTTCTTATAGCCTAGATATGTAGCTGTTAACTTGTAATTTCCAGAGGCAAGTTTATTTATCATAAATTCGCCTTGCAAATTTGTTATTGAGTTAAACTGATGACCCATTTCATCAATTAACTGAAGATGAACACTGTTTAATTTTTCATTGGTTTGTACATCTGAAATAACACCTTTCAGTTCCATGTTTTGAGAAAATACCGGAGCTGAAATAAATAAAAATAGTAAAAGCTTAATTGTTTTCATCTGATCTCTTGTTTTTTAATACTACTGATTTTACCTGCAAACCTTTTAATCGACCCAGCTGACCGGTTAAAGATCCAATTTCATCGGTTGTACCTTCTAAAACAAGAGAAATAATACTTTGACCATTACTACGAGGCAAGCCTTGCCGTCCAATAATAATTTCGGAATGTTTTGAGATAATATCGTTCAGATTATGAACAAATTCTTTGTTCTCAATTAAAATAAGTGCGGTTCCAATTCTCTTTTCCATCAGATTTCCTCCGGATTAGATTTTTTCTTTAACCTTGAAACAGAATAACTTCCGTTTCTCAGAAAGAGTAAATCAGGTTTACTGTTAATTTGGTAACAAAACTAGAACCTTTTTTTTAAATAAAAAACATGATATAAAACAGTTGAAAGTTGAAAGTTGAAGGTTGAAGGTTGAAGGTTGAAGGTTGAAAGTTGGAAGTTGAAAGTTGAAGGTTGAAAGTTGAAAGTTGAAAGTTGAAAGTTGAAGGTTGAATTTTGAAATTTAAAGTTAAGAATTGGTAGTTAAAAATCATTAGTTTTGTCGAAAGATTAAATTGTATGCTAAGATATTTACTCATTACTTATATTCTACTTGTTGCGCTGGTTGGATGCAATAACGAACCATCAAACAAAAAGATCACGATAGCCACTTTAAAAGGTCCATCGGCAATGGGAATGATAAAAATGATCGACAGTCTTTCAAATGTCGAAAATCCAACTATTGAAATCAGCATTTACAACGAACCTGTACAGGTTAGAAAATTAATGCTCGAAAACGAGGTTGATTTTGCAATTTTACCAACAACCATGGGAGCCATATTATATAATAAAGCTATTCCGTACCAACTTGCTGCTATCCCTGTTTGGGGAACACTCTATCTTTTTGGAACCGACTCAACCATTCGTGCATGGAGCGATTTAAAAGGAAAACGCATTTATCTTATGGGTAAAGGAATGACTCCTGATGTACTCTTTAAATACCTTATGCTTAAAAACGGTATTGATCCTGATAAAGATGTTGATCTAGATTATTCTTTTCCAACGCACATTGATCTGGCTAATGCGGTAGCAGCTGAAAAAGCTGATTTGGCAGTAATTTCGGAGCCAATGGTAAGTATTGTAATGCAGAAAAACAAAAATATACATGCGTTATTTGATCTGAACACCGAATGGCAAAAAGTACATCCTGAAACTCGGGTTGCTCAAACAGCATTTCTCGTAAAAACATCATTTGCTAAGGAAAATCCCGAAAAATTAATCGAAATATTGAAGGCTTATAAATATTCTACCAAGTGGGTAAACAACAATACTGATTCTGCGGCGGCACTAATAGTAAAACATCATATTCTACCAACTATAGAAGTAGCCAGAGAGTCAATACCACGATCGAACCTTCATGTTGAAATTGCATCAGATATAAAACCAGAGATTTATAATTATCTGGAAATCTTCTTTTCATTAAACCCCGCAATTATAGGAGGAAAGATTCCTGATGATCAATTTATAATTGAGATAAATACTAATAAGTAAAATAACATCTTAACTTTTTTTCTTACCTTTAATCTACATTTTACTTTTAACCAGTTTTTTTAATGACAACAATTAATTCTGAAACAGAAGGTTTAATTTATAAATGGAGCAATAAAAAAATCCTTATTGCCGAAGATGAACATGCAAATTTTAGTTTAATTGAACGAATACTTTTACCCACAAAAATTGCCATCCTGCACGCCGAAAATGGTGAAGAAGCAGTAAAAATGTTTATTCAGAATCAGGATGTAAGCATTATACTCATGGATATTAGAATGCCCGAGATGAGTGGTGTTGAAGCTACAAAACAAATCCGAAATATAAACCGTACTGTTCCTATCCTTGCATTTACTGCATATGCATTAACTGCAGACGAAGTAAGTGCCTTAAATTATGGATGCAGCGACTATATTTCAAAGCCATCAAAGCCTCAATATATACTCCAGAAGATTAATGAATTTATAAAATAAGCAGCAAATCGATTTTTATTCGTAATTTTTCAGCCAACTTATTCGTGGCATATAAATGAATTTTAACATCTCAAAAAACAGGATTATTTCTGCAATTTCGGTTCTTACACTAATTGCAGCATGGAAACTATTATCCGTTTTTTATAGTTCGGAATTTATATTACCATCGCCCGAATCGACAGTTTTAGCCACTATAAAACTAATAGTTACTAAAAGCTTTTTACTAACTATTGGGGCTACAGTATTAAGAGGCATTGCAGGTTTTATTTTATCATTTATTTTAGGTGTAGTATTGGGAGTTTTTGCTGGTATTAATAGCTCTTTTAATGCATTTTTAAAACCTTTTTTAATCACCATACGCTCAACACCCGTAATTTCGTTAATTTTATTAGCACTTATATGGTTTAAAGTAGATATGGTTCCGGTATTTATTGCTTTTTTAACCATGTTTCCAATAATCTGTACCAATGTTATTGATGGCATTCGAAATGTTGATCGTGATTTGGTTGAAATGGCAAGAATCTATAAAATCGGGCAGCAAAAAATCATAAAGGATGTATATCTACCTGCAATTACACCTTTTATTTTTAGTGGCGCATCGAGTGCAATGGGATTTGGCTGGCGTGCAATAATTATTGGCGAGGTACTTAGTCAACCTCAATTTGGAATTGGTACTTTAATGCAAACATCACAAACATATCTATTGGTAGATCAAGTAATTGCATGGACAATTATTGCGATCCTAATAAGCTATCTTTTTGAAATTGTAATTCGTAGAATTGAACACCGAATTGTTATCTGGAGATAATTATGAGCCTAAAAATAAAAAACTTAAGCAAATCATTTCAGGATCATGTTATTTACAGTGATTTCTCTATTGAGATTCCGGAACATACCATTACTTGTATATTAGGCCCGTCGGGATGCGGAAAAACAACGCTTTTAAATTTAATTAGCAAAACCACATTACCCGATTCGGGCGAATTTATTGGTTTTGACAATTATGTTATATCTTACATTTTTCAAGAACCACGATTATTACCTTGGAAAACAGTACGTGAGAATATTGCCTTTGTTTTAAACAAGGACAATAATTCAGAAGATCTTGTTAACAAATACATTCAATTGGTAGAATTAGAGCAATTTGCCGATTACTTTCCTTCAAAACTAAGTGGTGGAATGAAACAGCGCGTTGCTATTGCACGAGCTTTTGCTTATCCTTCTGATATTATTTTAATGGACGAACCTTTAAAAACTCTGGATTTTAAGCTAAAACAAAATTTAATGAACTCTTTCAGACAGATTTGGCAATACGACAAACGAACAGTTCTATTTGTAACCCACGAAGTTGATGAAGCGTTAATGCTTGGCAACGATATTTATGTTTTTAGCAAAGCACCTGTTGAGATAATACAGAAATTCAGTATTAATTCATCTGAACGCTCGCTCGAGAGCACCGAAATGGTTGAATTGAAAAAGCAAATTTTGCAAATCATGGAGTAACCTAAATCAGATTACTTTTTTTGTTTCACGAAATAAGCGACTTTTTCGAGTGATGTAATCATGTCGTACTCTTCCAAGTAAACACTCTGAGGCACATTTAATGGGGTAGAAGTATAATTTAAAATTCCTTTAATTCCTGCATGCACCAAATTTTCGGCAACTGCAGTTGCATTTTCAGGCGGAACAGTCATAATTCCAATACGTATATCTAGTTCGGGAATTACCTTTTTTAAATCGCTCATTGAATAGCACTTAACACCGGCAATAACTCTGTTTGCCTTCTCAGGATCTATATCGAAAGCAGCCACAATTTTTAATTTTGATCGTTTACCATTAAAATAAGTTGTTATGGCCTTGCCAAGATTACCTACACCAATGATAGCAGCATTCATACCTTCATCCATATCAATAATGCCCGAAATAACATTAATTAAAGCCTTAACATCATATCCTTTTTTAAGAGTTGATGAATATCCAATAAGCATAATATCTCTGCGCACCTGAACGGCTGTTATATTATGCAAATTAGCTAACTCGTGCGAATAAATATGTGTTTTCCCTTTTCCAAGACATGTTAATAACGTTCTTCGATATTCACTTAACCGTCCAATTGTTTTTTCCGGAAGTTTGTTCATTTGTTTGGTTTATTGGTTTAATTGTAAAATAGTAAACTAGTAAATTGGTAAACCTGTAACTTGTATATATCAAGTATATCACTAATTATTAAAAATTTATTTAGGTAAAATTATTGTAAAAGTACTGCCAACACCTGGTTCGCTATCGATATGAATTTCGCCATGGTACAAATCAACTATTTTCTTTACTATGGGCAATCCTAACCCACTTCCTGCTATATGTTTCAAATCTGCAGTTTCTACTCTATAAAACTCATTAAAAAGTTGGTCTATCTGGGTTTCTTCTAACCCTATACCAGTATCCATAACGCTTATGATTGTTCTGTCATTCTCCGATCTCAGCGTAATATCCACTTTCCCTGAATCTTTGTTGTACTTAACAGCGTTAGATATCAGGTTATTGAAAACTATTTCAATATCTCCAGGATCGGCATTTAGGGTTACATGATCATTATCGTGAATAGTAACCTGAATATCTTTTTGAATTGCATATGGGTTTATGGCTTCGATGGCGTTTTGAGCAATATTTTTAAGAGTTATAAGCTCAAATTTCTCTGTTTTTTTCTCGAATTTTATTTTAGTAAGATCGAGTAAATCCATTATAAGATTTCGCATTGCTTTAACCCGCTGCAGCGATCTATCAATATATTGCTCATAGTCATTGATATTGCTTCCGGCTTGTTTTTCGTGCATAATGCGCAAATAACCTTCAATTGCATTTAATGGGGCTTTAAGTTCGTGCGATAACACTGACAAGAATTGATAACGAACTTCTTTGCCTTCGCGTTTCATGTTTTTTGTCATACCTCTTAAAAACAAAAATTTCGAAACATTCTCGAGCGAAGTTTTCAGTTCCTGTGGGGTAAATGGTTTTGGAATAAAATCAAAAGCACCATGACTAGTTGCTTTCACAGCTAAATCGAGCGATGCATATGATGTAATCATCATTACAATGATTTCGGGTTTATTTTTATTAATAAATTCGAGCACTTCGGTACCTTGAATGCCAGGTAATTTGTTATCAAGTAAAACGATATCGATCAGTTTTTCTTTAATCTGTTCAATAGCTTCCTCACCAGTACCAACCTCAATAATTTCAAAGCTAATATCGTCTTCCATAAAAGGAAAACTAACCACGTAATTATCTAATATTCGGCAAATTCCGGATCTAATACCAGGTTCGTCATCAACAACCATTACAACTAATTTACTCATCGCAGTTGAGGTTTAAATCTTAAGCAATTTATTAATTTCTTTTAGCAACTGATCCTTTCTTATTCCTTTTTCAAGAAACAGATCAGCTTTAATCCACTGCTTATCATTCTGGGTATTTATTCCAAAAGTAAGTCCTGTTTCTGATGCCACTGCTGTAGCCATAATAATAGGCACATCCGGATATTTCCCTTTCATCTTATAGCACAACGAAAAGCCACTGTCGTTGCGTTCCATCATCAGGTCGATAATAGCCAAATCGGGTTTCGTACTCTCGATAATATATTCCGCTTCTTTCTGACTGCTAGCAGTTATCACATTAAATCCAAAGCTTTCCACCATCATTTTCATCTGAAAGATGTAATCCGGATCGTCATCAATAATAAGTATTGTTTTTTTGATTTTTGTCATATCTATTAAGTTATCTTTTTCGCTGATTTACATTTTATAACAATACATCACGGTCGCTATAACTTGTATGAATTAATTTATTTGCTTTTACCCCAAGCGGTTCATCCAAAAACTTCTCATACAGATTAAGAATATCCATATTTTTATGAGCCACTCTTAAATGAGCTTTTTCATCGATATCGTAAACGTTTTTAATTTTGTTCTTTAATCCCTTTTCATCATCACTAAATGGTTGACCACCTCCATTTACGCATCCACCGGGACAAGCCATAATTTCGATATAATGAATATCATTTCGGCCATTTCTGATTTCATCGAGCAATTTTTTTGCATTTCGCAAGCCGCTAACTATTGCAATACCCAATTCCAGCTCACCAACTTTAAAATGTAACTCTTTGTATTCTTTGCCATTGCGTAGTTTTGAAATTTTCAAATCAGTTAATTCTTTTTTGGTATACTGATAATAAACGGTTCTCATTAAACCTTCGGCTAAACCACCCGAAACTGCAGTTAGTTTAGCTGCCGAGCTGCGTGTTGAAAATGGTGGATCAGTAGCTTCTTCGTCTAACTTATGAATATCAATTCCGTACAACTTGATGAGTTTTATTAATTCGCGGGTTGTTAAAACCAAATCAACATCAGTTATTCCTTTTTCGGTCATCTGTTCTCGTTGTGCTTCGAATTTTTTTGCAGGACACGGCATTACAGAAACCGTAATTATTTTTTCGGCAGGTATATTTTCTTGCTCTGCAAAATAGGTTTTTATTAGTTTACCTAGCATTTGCTGAGGCGATTTACAGGTTGAAACATGATCTTCTAAGTCAGCATGCGCTTGCTCCATGTATTTTATCCAGGCTGGACAACAACTGCTTATTAATGGGAGGTTTGTATTATATTTTATTCTGTCGAGCAATTCGGCTGCTTGTTCGTAAATAAGTAGATCGGTGCTGAATGAAGTATCAAAAACCTTAAAAAACCCAATCTTTCGTAATGCAGCATTTAGCAAACCACTGTTGTCTTTGGTTGTTTTAATGCCCAATTCATCAGCAATAGCAACTGCTACAGATGGAGAATACTGAACAACAACCTTCATCTGTTTATTATTTATTAAATCGAATAATATATCGAGGTTTGATTTTTCGTAAAGTGCTGCTGTGGGACAATACAAAATACATTGTCCACAGTGAATACAATTGGATGCATTAATGCCTTTATTCATCGATGTGGCAATAGTAGATCTGTTCCCACGATTTACAAACTCAAACGTTGAAACAGCCATTACCTCATCACAAATTCGTACACAACGACCACAAAGTATGCACTTTGAAGGATCAAAAACTATTCCAGGGCTCGATTGATCGAGTGATCCTTTTAGCTTATTACCAGCAAATCGTCGTTCCCGCACATTAAGATCAACAGCTAAATTCTGTAATTCGCAGTTACCATTACCTATGCAATACAAACAATCATCAGGATGATTTGACAACAATAACTCAACCAACAACTTGCGTGTTTTTATTACTCTAGGAGAATGAGTCTTGATCTTAATTGGATTTTCAATAACTGACGAGCAGGAAGGAACCAGGTCTGGCCTCCCCTCAACCTCAACAACACACATTCGGCAATGGCCCGTGGGTATTAATCCATCGATATGACAAAGAGTAGGAACCTTTATGCCATTGCGTTTTAAAGCATCTAGAATGGTTTCTCCCTTTTTTGCCTGTAATTGCTGGTTATTAACTTCAATGGTTACCATATTTAATTCTGCTCCTCCAATTATTTACTGATGATTGCATTAAAAACACAAGTTTCGAAACATATTCCACAACCAATGCATCTATCCTGAACGATAAAATGTGTGTTTTTAGGAGTTCCTATAATTGCTCCTGTAGGACATTTCTTAGCACATAACGTACAACCTGTGCATGTTTTGATATTTATTTCGAAGGTTTTAAGTTCCTGACAAACACCTGCAGAGCAATTTCTCTCGAAAATATGATCTTCGTATTCATGACGAAACCATTTAAGCGATGTTAACACAGGAATAGCTGCACGTTTTCCAAAACCACATAATGATGCATCTTTGATTACCTCAGCCAGATTTTCGAGCTGCATAACTCCTTTAAACCTTAATAATGAAGAATGGTCGTTTTCGTCTTTAGGTCGTTTACTTATATTATCAAGGATATCGAACATGCGTTGGGTTCCTTCCCTGCAAGGAATGCAGATACCGCAACTTTCACTTTGCAAAAAATTCATAAAATACTTTACGGTATCGATAATACAACAATCCTCATCGAGAACTACCAACCCCGATGATCCAAGAGATGTACCTGTAAGCATAATCGAATCGTAATCAACAAGAGAGTCGAGCTGACCTTCGCCGAGCATTCCACCCGATGGACCACCAATATGAATTGCTTTGAACTTTTTATTATTTGGAATTCCTCCGGCAGTACGAAAAATAATATCACGGATTTTAGTTCCCATCTCAACCTCAATCAATCCTATAATTTCTACTTTCCCGCTTACCGAAAACACCTTTGTTCCCTTGCTTACATCATTACCCACAGAGCAAAACCATTCAGCACCTTTCTCTATAATTGTTGGAATATTTGCCAGCGTTTCGACATTATTAAGCACTGTTGGAAAACCATACAATCCTTTTGTAGCAGGATAAGGTGGTTTTGGTTGTGGATGACCACGACGGCCTTCGATGCTTGCGATTAAAGCAGTTTCCTCGCCACAAATAAATGCACCAGCACCCTTTTTAATAATAATATCGAGTGAAAAACCACTTCCAAAAATATCATTACCAAGAATACCATATTCCTTGGTTTTTTGAATAGCTATTTCTAATCGTTGAATTGCCAGATCATATTCACTTTCGATATAGATAAATGCTTTCCTGGCACCAATCGCATAAGCAGCAATCGCCATTCCTTCGATGAGTTTATGAGGATCGCTCTCAATAAAAATACGTTCCATAAAAGCACCGGGATCGGTTTCTCCAGCATTACAGATCAGATATTTCTGATCACTTTGAGCACCCAGTGTGATCTTCCATTTCTTACCAGTACCAAAACCTTCGCCTCCACGACCTCTTAATTTGCTGTTATCAACAATATTACAGACATCTTCGTGAGTATAATTTTTAAGTGTTCTAACAAAAGCTTTGTAACCTCCAAAAGCGATATATTCATCAATTGAGGTTGGATCGATAATTCCGCAATGATTTAAAACTATACGCTGCTGATTGCTAAAATAGGCTATTTCATCAATATAAGCTGTGTTTTCGTAGGGTTCGTGCATTTTATTGCGATATTGCCCAAAAACCTGATCAGTAACTATATAATTGTTAAAATGTCCATCAAGAACAGCGATAATATTGTCATCTTTTACATTTTTATATAAAAGTTTTGTTTTTCCGGGTAGCTGAATAGATACGAATGTTTCGAGTGAGCAAAGACCATTACTTCCAACTACAACAACTTTTGCTTTAATATTTCTTTCAGTTAGGTAGTTATTAATTACTTCGTGCAAATTCGAATTTACTATTAATAACGATCCTGAGTTCTGACTTATGGTTATTACAGGATGCGAAACTTTGTCTCTTCTAATGTAACTTAACTTATCGAGTACCTCTTTTGAGTATTGTTCAGACTCATTAAGAAGCACCTGATTTATCAAAAAATCCTTATTTTCTGAATTATTGGTTGTCATTGATTTTCTATTTGCATATAAAAATGAATAATCTCATGCACTTTATCGATTGTAAGGTTAAAATAAGCCTTTTGATTAACAGTCATGACAGGGCCATTATTACACAGGCACATACAACCTGTTCTTTCGATACTGAACAATCCATTTTTTGTAACTCCACCTTCTTCTATTTCAAGTACCTTGCAAAGCTCTTTAAAAATCATTGAATTAAGATTTATGTGACAGGATGTTCCATTGCAAACCTGAAAATGATATTTGCCTCGTGGTTGAAATCTAAAATCGTTGTAAAATGTAGCCAACCCGTATATTCGACTAGTAGGAATTTTAAGATGTTCTCCAACTTTTTTTATTGCTTCAGTCGATAGAAATCCAATCTGATCCTGAATCTCAGCTAATATTGGAATTAGATCTCCTGGTTGATCAGGTGGATATTTTTGAAGGATTGAATTAATTTCTGGCATGATGTGAACAATTAAATTAATCGTTTAAATCCCTTATCATCACAAATATACAAATTAATATTGTTAAGATTTAAGCATTGTTAATTTTTTCACAATATTTGTTATATTTACATTATAAATTCGCCAAACAACTGATATACAAGTATAAATATCAGTCTGTATTTTTAATATGGTTTAAAACATGCAAATATTCAGCGTTTTTGTTACAATGATTGGTACTTTTGTAAAGAGATTAATTAGTAACTTTGAGTTTAAGGGGAATTCTTGAAATTGTTGATATGAAGACAGAGATCGTAATATGCTTGGGAAGTTCGTGTTTTTCGAGAGGAAACAAACAAACCGTACAAATCATTAAAAATTATATTAAAGAACACAATTTGGATGATCAGGTTTATTTTCATGGTAGCCATTGTTTTGGAAATTGCGAAAATGGACCCATGCTTCGGGTAAATGAAAAAATCTATCAAAATGTTACCCCAGAAAATGTTATTTACTTGCTTGAAAATATTTTTGAGAGCTAACAAAACCTCTTTATGAACCAAATATCTTAAAAGATATGTTAAATTGTTTTATACTTCTTTACCAGATTAACCTCAAAATAAAACTAAAGTAAAGCTATGCAACTAGTTGAAATTATAAAAGAAAAGTGCGATTTAAGCTACTCATGTGTTAGGGTTTGTCCTGTTAATGCAATTGAGGTTAAGATAAATACCGATTATGCACATATCATACCCGAACGTTGCATAGGATGCGGAAGTTGCACTTCTGTTTGTCCTCAGGACGCTATTCGTTTCCTCGATTCAAAAGAACAAACAAAAAAGCTACTAACAGAAAAAAGAAAAAAAGTTGCTGTGGTTGCACCGAGCATCTCGGGTGAGTTTCATGATATTACTGATTACCGAAAATTTGTTCAGATGTTTAAGCAATTAGGCTTCGATCATATTAACGAAGTTTCATTTGGTGCTGATATTATATCGCTTAAATATGCCGAATTATTTGATAATTTTAAAGGTAAATATTATATCTCTTCCGCCTGTCCTGTAGTTGTTTCTTTTGTTCAGAAATTTCAGCCCGAATTAATTGGCAATCTTGTTCCTATTGTATCTCCTATGATTGCTACAGCAAAGATCGTTCGTAAAATTTATGGTGATGATACAATCGTGATATACGTTGGTCCATGTATCGAAAATAAAAACGAAGCCAATGATTTTTCTGATGATGGAAGAATAGATGCTGTGCTTACATTTATCGAGCTCAGGGAATTATTCGACGAATTTAATATTCACGAAAGCACACTCGAATACTCTGAATTTGATACTCCAATCGGATATAAAGGATCGTTATTCCCAATTTCAAACGGGCTTTTACAAGCAGCTAATATTAGCGAAGATTTACTTACCGGAATGGTAATTGATGCCGAAGGAAAAGCAAACATGATTAATGCAGTGCGACAGTTCTTTGAAGATACAGAAACAATTAAAAAACATTTTAACCTTTATTATTGCGAGGGTTGTTTAATGGGACCAGGAACATCACGAAACGGAAAAAAATTTATACGTCGCACCAGAGTTACCGACTACGCTAACAAACGATTAAAAAATTTTGATCTCGACACCTGGAAAAAAGAAATTGATAAGTACTGGGATATAGACTATTCAAGAACCTTTGTGAATGATGATCAACGTATTGAAGCTCCATCAGAAGAAAAAATACAGGAAGTTCTAAAAGCAATTGGTAAAGAAACAGGCAATCCTGAATTGGGTTGTAACGCCTGCGGTTACGATTCGTGCAGGGATTTTTCTATAGCAGTTTCTAAAGGACTTGCAAAAACTGAAATGTGTTTAACTTATACGCTGAAAAACCGACATGAGTATATTAAATCGTTGCGATCGACCAACGAAAAGCTTGCACAAACACAAAAGGCACTTCAGGAATCGGAACAGGTAGCATTGAAAGAAAAAGAAGCAGCGCAGGAAGCTTCTGATATAATAAACAACATGTTGCATAAATTAAATGCAGGTATTGTTATTATCGATAAAAATCTTAAAATAATCCTTTCAAACAACAGTTTCATAAACATGCTTGGTGAAGAAGCCAAATCAATTAACGAAGTAATTCCACAACTGGTTGGCGCCGACCTAAAGACACTGATTCCTTTTAACATTTACAACTTATTTAATAATGTTTTTTCGACCAACGAAAATATCCTAAACCGAGATATTTACGTCGAAGATCGTTTTCTAAATCTTTCGATATTTGTTATACGAAAAGATAAAATTGTTGGAGCTGTATTTAGAGATATGTATTCACCAGAAGTTCGAAAAGAAGAGGTTATAAAGCGGGTTAACGATGTTATTGATAAAAACCTCGAAATGGTTCAGAAGATTGGATTCTTGCTTGGCGAAGGTGCTTCAGAAACTGAACAGATGCTAAATTCTATAGTTGAGCTTTATAAAACCTTTAAGAAACAACAATAATCATGGAGAACACCTTCTATATCGAAGTTGATTGTCAGCAAAAAAACCATGAAGGAGAACGAATTTGCGGTGATGTTTTTCTTTCCGAGAGGATAAAAACTGAAAGCAGGACTATTGTTGTTTTATCAGACGGAATGGGTCATGGTATTAAAGCAAATATGCTGGCTACACTCACAGCCACTATGGCTCTTAATTTTACAAAAGAACATAAAGATGTAAACCGCATTGCAGAAATAATTATGAATACGCTACCTGTCTGCAGTCAACGAAAAATAAGCTATTCCACATTTACTATTGTCGATATTGAATCAGACGGAAGAACAACCATTCTTGAATATGATAATCCTAATGCATTAATTTTTAGAGATGGTAAAAAGTTTGATCCCGAATGGAAATGTATCATTTTGCAAAGCGAAAAAAATGCCGGTAAAGAACTTCGGAGTTGTACTTTTGATGCACAAATAGAAGATCGAATAATTTTTTGTTCTGATGGCATTTCGCAGTCAGGATTGGGTTCAGATAAATATCCATTTGGTTTTGGAGTTGATAACATCGAAGCATTTGTAAAACGATTAATTACCAATGACCCAAAAATATCAGCTTATAAACTATCAGGTAAAGTAGTTAGCATCGCCTACCAAAATGATGGTTTCCATGCAAAAGACGATACCAGCTGCGCTTCGATCTATTTTCGCGAACCTCGTAAATTATTAATTTGCACAGGCCCACCATATGAAGAATCAAGAGACAAAGTTCTTGCAGATGCAGTACGAAATTTTGATGGGCGAAAGATCCTTTGCGGAGCAACTACAGGCGATATCATAGCCCGAGAGCTGGATTTAAAAATTACCGATAGTTTCGAATTCGATGATCCCGACCTGCCTCCTATTTCGTACATACCAGGAATAGACCTTGTTACCGAAGGAATTTTAACATTGAGTAAGGTCTCTGAAATTTTAAAAGTTTACAATAATAATTACCAACTCGGTAAAGGCCCTGCCGACCAGATTGTTAAATTGATAAAAGATAGTGACGAAATTCAGTTTATAATTGGTACTCGCATAAATATTGCACATCAAGATCCCAACCTGCCTGTTGAGTTGGAAATACGAAGAACCGTAGTTAAACGTATTGCCAAAACACTGGAGCAAAAATTTCTGAAAGAAGTAAGTTTGAGGTTTATTTAAACAAAAAGCATCCCGAAGGATGCTTTCTGCATGATAATTAGTGCTTCTTAGAAAAGGCTCTTTTTTTGAATTTTAGGTTTTTTGAATTTTCAAAATTCATGATTTGTGGAATAAAATCATTAAATTCTAAACCATCAACTTTTTTTTTAATAATAAATCAA
>JBFXEQ010000068.1:0-16897 GCA_050179935.1 Bacteroidales bacterium
ATTTACAATTAATCAATACATTTTAACACCAACAAAAACTTAATTTTATGAAAAAAGTAGCTGTTGTATTATCCGGCAATGGTGTTTTCGATGGATCTGAGATTCACGAAGCAACACTCACTCTTTATGCAATTGTTAAAAACGGGGGAACATACGAAATCTTTGCACCAAATATTGATCAGTATCATGTAATTAATCATATTACAGGCGAACCAATGCCCGAAAAGAGAAATGTACTTATAGAGTCGGCTCGTATTGCCAGAGGTAAAATTAAAAACCTTGCAGATTTTAAGGCTAATGATTTTGATGCACTTATATTTCCGGGTGGTTTTGGAGTGGCAAAAAACCTATGTACTTATGCTTTCGATGGTGTAAACTGCGAGGTTAATAAAGATGTAGAAAATGCAATAATAGCAATGCATTCAGTCAAAAAACCAATTGGAGCTTTGTGCATTTCGCCGGTACTTTTAGCAAAAGTGCTAAACGCAATAAGCATTACCATTGGTACCGACAAGAACACCGCTGCTGATGTAAAACAATTTGGAGCTACACATACAGAAACAAATCATGGCGAGATTGTAATCGATAAAAATAATAAAATAGTAACCACTCCATGTTATATGCTAAATGCGACCATTGCGCAGATTGGTGACGGAGCAAACAACCTGGTAAAAGCAATTTTTGATTTAGTATAAATTAAAAGCTTCATAACGAAGCTTCTAAATTTGTCCATGTTCAATAAGCACAACAATTCGTTCAATATACTGATCAACGCCTCCGGCATCGTATTCGGTTTTTAAATCAGAGCCGAATAAACGGGCAACTGCCTGCCAAAATACAGCGGAAAAGCTACCACGTAACTCTTTTAGCAATGCGTAAGAAGTATTTCCGGTTTCTCTATCAATAAGCTTAAGCAATAATCGGCCTTGGGTAATTGTTAATTTCTTCAATCGGGGTCCAAATTCATCAAGCAACTGCTGTTCAACTGATCGGGTATACTCTTTTTGTTCTTTTTCATTAGCAAGTTTTGCATATTCCCGCTCAAGTTCTTCCAGTTTATCCTTAGCAAGCTTTGCATATGGATAAACCTTTTTCAGATCACGAACCAGTTTAGTATATCTGCGTTCCTCCTGTTTGCTTTTAAAAATTATCTCAGGAAAAATTACAATCTCATCAAGATAAATATTTGGAATGGTATCACCATCAAGAATTATTGCCCTGGTAACAATTAACGAATCAGATTTTGGATTAACTGTTTGTGAATATAACTTATTGATAAAAACCACGCTAAATGCTACTAATACGACAACTATTTTTTTCATAATTTTCATAACTAACTACAATATTACGAATGAATTTGCAAATTGTTTACTGATTAAAACTGAATTTACTAAAAAAATCAGAACAAAACCTACGCATGGTTGTCTTCATATTAAATTTTTTTTTTGTATATCTTTAGCACAAATTTCATACAATTATGGAAGAAAACAATAGAGATTACACAAATGGCGAAATTACAGTACATTGGCAGCCATCCAAGTGTATTCACTCTACAATTTGCTATAGCCGGTTACGTTCAGTATTTGATCCAGTAAAACGTCCATGGGTAAATATGAATGGAGCATCTACAGATAAGATAATTGAGATTGTAAACCAATGCCCTACTGATGCACTCACCTTTTCATATAACAAAGATTTAAAAAAAACTGAGGAAATCAATTCTCCTGAGAAAAAAGAAAAGGAACCAATGGAAATTGAACCATCAACAACTATACAGATAATGAAAAATGGTCCAGCAATAATTTCAGGGAGCTTTACTATAAAGGATTTTACGGGTATTAGCTTACAAAAAGCCAGTGCTATCGCACTCTGCCGATGTGGCCACTCAAACAATATGCCTTTCTGCGATGGATCGCATAATAAATCTGGTTTTACCGAAAAAAGATAATTTGTTGTGGAACAAAAACAACACCCCTCTTATAATAAACCAATAAAAATTATATTGCTGGTTTTTGGATTGATCGCTTTTGGACTGGGTGTTATTGGCATATTCGTACCTCTATTACCAACAACTCCTTTTTTATTACTCTCTGCAGCCTTATTCCTCAGAAGTTCTACAAGACTTTATAATTGGTTACTTAATCATCGGTACTTTGGGAACTATATAAAAAACTATCTTTTTTACAAAACCATCCCTTTAAAGTCAAAAATAGTCTCAATATCATTACTTTGGGTTTTTATTTTATTTTCAATATTTTTTATAGTCAATCACTTGTTAATTAAAATAGTACTTTTGTGCATTGCAATTGGTGTAACGTGGCATATATTATCTTTTAAAACAGCATCTACAAAATGATTACAGTACTTTTAATTATGTCGGTAGGAATTCTTATTGGATGGATATTTCATTCAAAAATAAAGTTTTTAAAAATAACTGAGTTCCTTACCAACTGGGCAATATATGCACTGTTGTTTATGCTTGGATTATCTGTAGGAACTAACGATACAATACTTAAAAACTTTGGCGAAATTGGCTTACAGGCAATCACATTAACACTTTTTGCTGTTTTAGGTAGCGTGTTTATGGCCTGGTTAACATACAATCTTTTTTTTAAGAAAAAATGAAGGGTAGTCTAATCATTGTATCATTTTTTATTGCCGGAATCTTTACAGGATTTTTTAATTTCTTACCTGAGTATTTTCTGCAAAACGATTATAGTATTTATGCTTTATACCTACTTATGTTTCTTGTCGGCGTTGGTATAGGAAGCAATAAAAATGCGATAAATCTTATAAAAGAAGTAAACTTTAAAATCATATTAGTTCCTCTTTCAATTATTTTAGGCACCTATTTAGGTGTTTGTACGTTTTCCTTTCTTTTTAACAGGTTATCCTTGTCAGAATCGCTTGCTGTAGGATCTGGATTTGGCTATTACAGTTTATCGAGTGTTTTAATTACAGAAGTTTCAGGCGAAACATTAGGAGTAATTGCCTTATTATCAAATATAACACGCGAAATCATCACCTTACTTTTTACTCCATTATTTGCACGATATTTAGGCAAACTTGCACCAATTGCTTCGGGAGGAGCTACTGCCATGGATACAACATTGCCAGTAATTTCAAAATATATAGGTTCCGATTATGCAATAATTTCAGTGTTTAGCGGTGTAGTACTTACTATTTTAGTTCCTTTTCTTATTGCAGTAATTCTCTGATAATAACAATTTCAGTTGCTAAACATAATTTAATACTTTGGTTAAATTTACTTTATTAAACAAGTATTCGTAATTTTGCCAAATCAATAAACAGATTAAAATTACAAATTATGGCTTCAAAAATACAGGTTGATGTCCGCTCTGAAATTGGTGAACTCGAAGGGGTTATATTACATAATCCGGGTAGCGAAGTAGAAAATATGACACCTCAGAATGCAGAGAGAGCTTTATATAGCGACATTTTAAACCTGTCAGTAGCACAGCGAGAATACATTCAATTAAGCGGTGTACTTGAGAAATTAACTCCTACTTTTCAGGTAAAAGATCTCCTTTCTGATATTCTTGAAAATCAAAAAGTAAAAGAAACATTAGTTCAAAAAATCTGTCAATACGAACAAAAATATCATTTAAATAAATACCTGCTTTCACTAAATTCAAAAGATTTAGCAAAGCAGTTAATCGAAGGAGTGATTCAAGAAAAAAACACCTTAACAAAGTACTTAAGTAAAGAGCGATACGAGCTGGCTCCTTTGCATAATTTCTTTTTTACCCGCGATTCGGCTGTAGCTATAATTAATGAAGTGCTCATAACCCGGATGGCAAACACAATTCGCGAGCGTGAATCGTTAATCATGGAAGCTATTTTTGATTATCATGAGTTATTTTTGACTAAGACGATTAATCCTCTGAATAGCAGTACGTTTACATCTCAAACAACAATCGAAGGAGGAGATGTGCTTATTGCCCGTGATGATATTTTGTGTATTGGACAAGGCACGAGAACAACATCACAGGGAATTGATTTTATTCTCGAAAAACTGGTTAGGCAAAAAGATAAAAAATATCATATCTTGGTACAGGAACTACCTTATAAACCCGAATCGTTTATTCACTTAGATATGGTATTTACTTTTCTTGATAAAGATTCCTGCATGGTTTATGAACCGCTTATTCTGCAGGCAAATAGATTCGAAACAATCCATATTCAGATCGAAAACGGTAAAGTAGCCAAGATTTCTAATGAGGAGAACATGGTTTCAGCATTAAAAAAATTAGGTATGGATTTAAAACCAATTTTATGTGGAGGTAATAAGGATCGCTGGATACAGGAACGGGAACAATGGCATAGTGGAGCTAACTTTTTTGCTGTAGGGCCAGGAAAAGTAATTGGGTACGAGCGCAATGCTTCTACTATTGAAGAACTGAACAAAAATGGATTTGAAGTGATAAAAGCAATAGACATTATAAAAAACAAAATTAATATCACCGATTACAAAAAATACGTTATAACACTTGAAGGTTCTGAGTTACCAAGAGGTGGTGGTGGAGCAAGATGTATGACCATGCCTGTTCGCAGAAAACCTGTAAAATGGTAATTACAAAAAAGGATGCTTATTTATCAAGCATCCCTTTCTTTTGTTCGTTTATTCGTTATCAAAACATTTTTTCCTTCTCTTTCCAGCACCTTTGCCTCCCAAAAATCCCCAGCCACCGCTGCCAAGTAAAAAACCAAATGCATACCACGCGCCATTATTGTTTTGCGCATAAATAGTGATATCATCGCTGAAAAACATTAATACAAAATCGATCGGAGCAATAATGCCGTGCCACAATCCACCCCAGAAACCAAAGGTATGGCCATCAAGACAAGAATCAATAATTTCTTTATTTGAGCAACTGCTAAATAAAACCAGAACAAAAAGTCCGAAAAGAGCATATTCGATCTTAAATTTTTTCATGATTCTTAAGTATTTATATTATTAAGGTTTCATTTTAATTTTGGGGCAATCGCAGCCTTTATCTAAGCGATAATAAAACCCAAAATTGATTGATGGAAGAAAAGATTGTTGATAACTAAATGCAAAATCAAAGCTATGATCAGTGGTTTGATCCCAAAAAATATAAAGCACACCCAATTCGGCAAACGCTCCCCAGTTGGGATTCAGAGAAAATTCTCGTCCAAGCCTCAGATCTGCCATTATATATTGATCTAAATTATTATCAAATTTAAAAGCATTATATGACAACCCAGGATTCAAATACCATGGTTTTATCTCAGAATGGTTTCTTGTTCCAAAAAAATGGTAAAGATATCCGGCTCTTGCTGAAATCAGAAAATCATTATTTGCAGGAAGTGCTCCAATGGCAATACTATAACCTGATTGATTTTTATGCCACTTATAGCCAAGATTAATATACTCCGGAATTCCAAATCCAACGGAAAAACTTGATTGAGCATTAGTTAAGTTTCTCATCGAGATTAGAAGAGAAATAACAATAATTAATGTAGCAATTTTAACAGTTTTCATTATAATGACAGAACTATTTTACAAGCATTTTTACTAAATCAGCGGCTTCTTGCAGAGTAATTGCAGAATGTACTTTCAACCCTGATTTGTCAATTAATAATTTACCTTCTTCGGCATTTGTTCCCTGAAGTCGAACAATTACAGGAACCTGAATTGTTCCAATAGCTTTATACGCATCAACAACACCTTGAGCAACTCTATCGCAACGAACAATGCCTCCAAATATATTGATAAGAATAGCCTTTACATTTGGATCTTTAAGAATAATTCTAAAACCAGCCTCAACTGTTTGTGCATTTGCAGATCCACCAACATCGAGGAAATTTGCAGGCTCACCACCAGCAAGTTTAATTATATCCATAGTTGCCATAGCCAAACCTGCTCCGTTTACCATACAACCTACATTACCATCTAACTTTACAAAATTAAGGTTGTATTTCCCTGCTTCGATTTCAATTGGGTCTTCCTCGCTCAAATCGCGCATAATTGCATAGTCAGGATGGCGATATAATGCATTATCATCAAGATTTACCTTGGCATCAGCAGCCATAATTTTATTATCAGAAGTCTTAAACACTGGATTTATCTCAAACAACGACGAATCACTTTTCTCAAATGCATTATACAGTGCAATAATAAATTTAACCATATTCTTAAAAGCCAACCCATCAAGTTTTAAGTTAAATGCTATTTTTCTGGCTTGAAACTCTTGAATACCCACTTTAGGATCAATTTCTTCTTTAAAAATTAAATGTGGTGTTTTTTCGGCTACGGTTTCAATATCCATTCCCCCTTCGGTTGAGTACATAATTATATTGCGTCCAGTTGCCCTGTTTAATAAAACACTCACATAAAACTCTTCTATTTTACTTTCGCCGGGATAAAAAATACTTTGCTCCACTAGCACTTTATTTACTTTCTTCCCTTTTGGTCCTGTTTGTGGAGTAACAAGATTCATCCCAATAATATCGGAAGCAAATTTTTCAACTTCATCTATAGATTTTGCAATTTTCACTCCACCACCTTTTCCTCTTCCTCCGGCATGTATTTGTGCTTTAACAGCCCAAGTATCAACACCTGTTTTGTTTTTAATAATTTTTGCTGCTTCAATGGCGGCTTCAACATTTTCGGCAACGATCCCTTCGGGTACAGCTACTCCAAATTGCTTTAATATACTTTTTGCCTGATATTCGTGAATATTCATAGTATCGATTGTAATTTAGGGTTTTTAGTAACTACGAAATTATTGTTTTTTTATACATTTAACCAATTTTTATAACAGAAATTGTATTACGTCTAAAAATGAGAAAACTAACCAATAGTGAGCTTAACAGAATTAACATTAATGAATTTAAAAGTTCAGAAAAAACACCTATTATAGTTGTTCTGGATAATGTAAGAAGCCTTAATAATATCGGAAGTGTATTCAGAACATCGGATGCATTTCGTGTTGAAAAAATATATTTATGCGGTATCACAGCCACACCTCCACACAGAGATATTCAAAAAACCGCTTTAGGAGCAACCGAATCAGTTGATTGGAAATACTATGAAAACGCACTTGATGCTATCCAGGAATTAAAGGCCGCTAATTACAAAATCATTTCGATTGAGCAAGTAGCAGGATCTATTTCACTCGAACAATTTGCAGTAGTTAATAATCAAAAATATGCTGTAATTTTTGGCAACGAAGTAAAAGGAGTTCAACAGAAATTAATTGATATAAGTGACTATTGCATTGAAATACCGCAATTTGGTACAAAACATTCTTTTAATATTTCTGTAAGTGCAGGGATTGTTCTTTGGGAATTATATAAAAAGATAAAACTATAAAACAAAAAAAGAGCGATTCAAATGAATCGCTCTTTTATATAGATATTTATAATTTATTCAATAACTGCTTTAAAAAGTTCGTTTTCAAAATAGCTTCTGAATTCTAAATCATTTTTAGCCATATTAATAAGATCTTTATCTTTTGCAATAGCGGTTTTTAAACTTTCAAGCACAACACCTTCGTTTCCAATTCTTGAAGCAATAACAGCTTTCAAATAATAATTCATTGCTGATTCTTCTTCAACTGCATCGATGGTTTTCATTGCTGAATCATTTTTACCAGCTAATAACATAGCTAAAGCGGTATTAAATGATTTTGAATCTTGCAAATAATTAACAGCAGCTTCATAATCGCCATCCATAATTTTCAAAATTCCAAGGTTGTAATTAACAGCTTCGCCAGCATCTGTAGCTTCTAGGAATAATTTCTGAGCATTTTCTCTATCGCCATTTAATAAGGCAACAACACCAAGGTTATTTGTAATAATTGGATCACCAGCTTTAATTTCATTAGCTTTTTCGAAATTAGCTTTAGCATCAGCAACATTGTTTAACATGATATTTGTATAACCTAAGTTATTCCAAGCTCTAAAACAGCCAGGATATTTAACTGTTGCAGCGGCATAAATCTTAGCTTTTTCTTCGTTAGTTGTAGCTAATTTGCCTGCATATAATAATTCTTCAACATTTAAAGTATCAGGTTTATTGATTGCAAAATCCATGATTTGCTCATCGCTTAAACCAGTTTTCTCAACATTAATAACAATTTCTGATCTTCTTAACTGAGGAAGAATTTCGTCAGCTAGTACTTTGTAAGTAGCAGAAATGTTTTTAATCTCTTTTTCGCGAACAACGGGATCAGAATACATTGAAAGCACTCTTAAGATAATGTCTTTATCTTGAATTGAAGAAGCTTCAACTAATTTTTTAAATCCGTCCCAGTCTTCAGCAGTTGATTTCATATTATAAATTGCAGTTGCATCTTCTTTACTCATTTTAGTTTTGCCAACTACTTTTGCTAAGTACTGATCTGCAGTTTTCTTTCTTTCAGCAGATAATTTATCATTCAAATTTTCTGGTCCATCTGGAGAAGCATAAGCAGAAATTTCGATTCCTTTAAATTTCTTATTTGCTTCAGTCATGCTTTCTTTAACAAATTTTTCAAGTTCTACAATATCTTGAGCTGTTAATTCAGTTTTACGAACATCAGAACGTTGAATCATATAATGAATATCAGCGTTTTTAGTTTCAGCATTAACACGTTGGAAATTATCGCCAAAAGTAGCAGCTTTAGGATCAACCTTAACTAACATTGGAGTGGTAATAATACCATCAGCAACTTTTAAAGAGCCTAATTCAACTGATTTGTCTTTAATTGAAGCAACAACCTTAACTTGAAGTTCGCCTTTTCTCATTGCTTCTTCGTACTTAAATTCTCCAGGTAATTCGATAGCGCCACCTGTTTCGAAAGCAATAACTTTATTGTTGGCTTCAACTTTTTCGCCTTGGAAGGTCTTGGTTTCAGCTGCAGCTTCTCCACCGGGATATTTATAAATTGGAGTAAATTCACAAATTGCACTTTTGTTAAACCATTCAGCAGGAATTTCACCAGTAACAGTGTATTTTACCATTCCTCCATGTACTTCCAATACTTTTGGATTAACATTGTACTTTAGGTTTGAAGCTTCTTCTTTCATTTTATCTAATCCGCCGCAACTACTTAAAATAATTGCTACGAAAATGAAAGACGCAAAATAATTGATTCTTTTCATAGTTTGATTGATTATTTGTTTAAAATATTTAGTTTATTCATTCAATACAATATACAAACTTACTAATGTTTAATCAAAAAAAAAAAAAATAGTTGGTAAATGTTTAACTTTAATGGGTTAAATAATCTGTCGATGGATGCCTTTACTATATTTTTCGCGAAAAATCACCTGTTTAATTTTTTCGTAATCAGATTGATTTTCAACAAAATCCAACTTATTGATATCTACAATCAAAAATGGGATATCTACTTGCTTTTTAAAAAAATCGAAATAGCCATCTTGTAGTTTTTCGAGATATTCATCACTTATTGCCTGCTCATAATCTCGGCCTCGTTTTTTAATATTCTGCTTTAACCGGGCAATGTCCTGGTGTAAATAAACATACAAATCGGGCTTGGGGATTGATTTATAAATTATATCAAATATCGATCGATATAGATTATACTCATCGTCTTTAAGTGTGGTTTTGGCAAAAATCAGCGATTTCATGAAATAGTAATCTGCTACTGTTATTGATTTAAATAAATCGCGAGATGTTAGTTCGTTATTAAGCTGATAGTACCTTTCGGCAAGAAACGAAAGTTCAAGCTGAAATGAGTATTTATCAGGTTCTTTATAAAATTTTGGAAGAAAAGGATTATCGGCAAACTGCTCTAAAATTAATTTTGCATTTAGCTCTGCCGAAATTTTATTTGCAAAACTAGTTTTTCCAGCCCCAATATTTCCTTCAATTACCAAATAACTTATATCCACAGTAAAAAACAATTTAATTAAAAAGCTGCTTCAAAGATAAACTTCAAAACAGCTTTAAGAAATTTTACACAACTGATTTTATGAACAAATCAAAAGATTAATCAGCATATATAGGTTTAACGTTTGTATTATAAAACATAAATGCCATTCTGTCAGCAGCTTCGTCAATTCTCATAGCTGTTGGTTTGCCACCTCCATGACCTGCTTTAGTCTGAATTCTTATTAATACTGGATTTTTACCCATGTATTTATCTTGCAAGGTTGCAATATATTTAAATGAATGTGCCGGAACAACTCTATCGTCGTGATCGGCAGTTATTACTAAAACCGATGGATAATTCAGATCACTTTTAATATTGTGCAAAGGCGAATAATTATAAAGATTTTCGAAATGAACAGAATCTTTGCTTGATCCGTATTCGTCAACCCAAGCCCATCCGATTGTAAACTGATGATATCGCAACATATCCATAACTCCTACTTCGGGGAATGCAACAGCAAATAAATCTGGCTTTTGGTTAATCACAGCACCAATTAATAACCCACCATTTGAGCCTCCTCTTATGGCAAGTTTTTTAGATGAGGTGTAACCTTCGTTTATTAAATATTCCGATGCAGCAATAAAATCATCGAATACGTTTTGTTTATTAAGTCCCATACCTGCTTTATGCCAGTTTTCGCCATATTCGCCACCACCTCGAATATTTGCCATAGCAAAAACACCGCCATTTTCGAGTAAAATAATACTTTCAAGACTAAATGAGGGCAGCATGTTTGCATTAAAACCTCCGTATGCATAAAGCAATGTTGCGTTTTTGCCATTTAACTCCAGTCCTTTTTTATGTACTATAAACATGGGCACTTTTGTTCCATCGTTGCTGGTAAAAAACACTTGTTTTGTTTCATAATTTGAAAAATCAAAATCCAATTTTGGTTCAAAGAATGACTTAGTAACTCCATCTATCGTATTATACATAAAAACATTAGTAGGAAAGGTAAATGAAACAAACGAGAAAAAAACTTCGCTTTCGTTAAAATCTCCGCTAATTCTACCAGCAGTACCTATCGCAGGTAATTCAATGTCTGACAAGTAATCTCCTTTTAAATTATATACTTCGAGCTTTGATTGTGCATCTTTTAAATACGATGCAATAACCTTACCTCCTGCCAATTCGCAGTTTGCTAAAACATCTTTTTTCTCAGGGATAATATCAATCCAGTTTCCGATCTCGAGAGTATTAACATTAATGCGAACAAGTTTATATTTTGGTGCGTTGTAATTGGTTATAACTATTAAATTATCATCTACATGATCTAAAACAGTATAATCATAATTAAAACCTGTTGTTAACTTAATAAAGTTGTCTTTTTTATGCAGATTTTTAACATATAAATTGTTGCCTGAAGTTGATTGTGTTTCGTAAATAAACAAATATTTCTCGTCGGAAGAAACCTGAGCACTATAATTTCTAAGCGGATACTCAGGGTTTTGATAGATCAGCTCATCGTTTGATGGTTCGCTACCAAGTTTGTGGTAAAAAACCTTATGGTATTTATTCACTCCAGACAATTCATATCCGGTTTCCGGCACATCGTATCGACTATAGAAGAAACCATCTTTATACCAAGCGATACCAGAGAACTTAATCCATTCAATATGATCGTTGAGGGTTTTACCTGACTCAATCTCTTTAACCATAATTTCGTTCCAATCAGAACCTCCTTTAGAAATCTGATAAGCCAAATATTTACCATCATTCGATATTGAATAGCCAGCTAAAGCAATTGTCCCATCTTCGGAGAATGTATTTGGATCTAACAAAACCTTCGGTTCATCAGTTAGTGCGTTCTGATAATACAGCACATTTTGATTTTGCAAACCATTATTTTTTAAAAAAAAGTATTTACCAGCTTTTTTAAAAGGTACCTGCATAGTTTCGTAATTCCAAAGTTTGGTAAGACGCTCTTTAATCTTTTCGCGATAAGGTATTTGTGCCAGATACGAAAAAGTAACTTCGTTTTGAGCTTTAACCCAAGCTTCTGTTTCTTGAGATCGATCATCTTCGAGCCATCGGTAAGGATCGGCTACTTCAACCCCAAAATAAACATCCTTTTGATCAACTTTCTTTGTTTCAGGATATTGAATGGTTCTTTTGTTACAAGAAACTGCAAAAATTACTGCAATTAATAAAACAGGAAATGCTTTTCGTATCATAATGGTAATTTTAATTTTCTGTTAATAAAGTTTCTTTTTATAATAATCAATAAAGATAAGCAATTAGTGATATAATTTAAAAATCTGACTATAAATTTAAAAAAGAAAAGGGTGTTTTCAAAATATCGTGTAAGAAATGCATAAGATGGAGATCAAAGGGCAAAGAGCAAAGATCGGAGAACAAAGCAAGATTTGGAAATAAAAAAAACCTGAATTTCTTCAGGTTTTAACTATGTTATTCAGACTTTTCGTCCTTTTTCTTTTCGGGTCTCGGAAGTAGCGCTTTTCGCGATAATTTTAACTTACCGCTACGCTGATCAACTTCAATTACTTTTACTTCTATTTCCTGGCCTTCTTTTAGAGCTTCTTCAACTTTCTCTAATCGTTTCCAGTCAATTTCTGAGATATGTAAAAGTCCATCTTTGCCTGGTAAAATCTCAACAAATGCACCAAAAGCAACGATTGATTTTACTACTCCTTTATATACTTTTCCAACTTCAGGAACCTCAACAATACCATTTACACGGTACAACGCTTTTTCTATAGCCTCAAGGTTATCGGCAAAAATATCAACAATACCGGTATCACCTTCCTGGGTAATGGTTATAGTTGAACCTGTTTTCTCCTGAATATCCTGAATAATTTTACCTCCAGGACCAATAACAGCGCCAATCATGTCTTTTGGAATAGTAATCTGAACTATTCTTGGAGTATGTGGCTTGTAATCAGCTCTTGGTTCAGAAATAGTTTCGAGTATTTTGTTTAAAATATGCGCTCTGCCTTTATTTGCTTGCTCCAATGCTTTTTTAAGTATTTCGTAAGATAAGCCTTCGATCTTAATATCCATTTGACAAGCAGTAATTCCATTAACTGTTCCGGTAACTTTAAAATCCATATCGCCCAAATGATCTTCATCTCCTAAGATATCTGATAGAACAGCAAATTTACCGGTTTTTGTATCGGTAATTAAACCCATTGCAATACCAGAAACAGGACGTTTAATTTTAACACCAGCATCCATTAAAGCAAGCGTACCGGCACAAACCGTTGCCATTGATGACGATCCGTTTGATTCAAGAATATCAGAAACAACACGAATAGCATAAGGGTTTTCTGCTCCATTCGGAATCATTCTTTTTAACGCTCTGTGAGCAAGATTTCCATGTCCAATTTCGCGACGACCTGTTCCTCTGTATGGACGAGCTTCGCCAGTCGAAAATGGTGGAAAATTATAATGTAATACAAATTTTTCTGTTCCACGAACCATAACCTGATCAATCATTTTTTCGTCGAGTTTGGTTCCTAAAGTAACTGTTGTTAACGATTGAGTTTCGCCACGAGTAAAAATAGCTGATCCATGAGCTGCAGGCAAATAATCTATCTCGCTCCATATTGGGCGAATTTCGTCTGTTTTTCTACCATCAAGACGAATCCCTTCGTCTAAAATAAGGTTACGAACGGCTTCTTTCTCAACATCGTGAAAATATCTTCCTACCAACCCTTCGTTTATCTCTTCGTCTGGTTTTTCAGCTTTCAACATCTCAATAAAATCAGTTTTAATTTTATCGAAAGCATCAGAGCGTTCGTGTTTTGCTTTTACTGTTTTGGCTGTTTCGTATGTTTTAGCGTAAAGCTCTTTTTTAATTCTTTCGCGTAATGTTTCGTCATTAGTTTCGTGGCAATACTCGCGCTTTACAACACCCAATTGTTTTGCCAGTTCGATTTGAGCAGTACATTGTATTTTTATTGTTTGATGAGCAAACTTAATAGCTTCGAGCATTTCTGTTTCAGAAACCTCATTCATTTCGCCTTCAACCATCATCACATTGTCGAAAGTAGCAGCAACCATAATATCAATATCGGCGCGTTCGAGTTCTGAAAATGTTGGATTAATCATCAATTTACCATCAACACGGGCAACACGAACTTCGGAAATAGGGCCATTAAATGGAATATTCGAAACACTTAATGCAGCTGAAGCAGCAAGTCCAGCTAATGCATCGGGCATGGCATCTTTATCTGCAGAAATAAGATCAACATTTACGAATGTTTCTGCGTGAAAATTCTCAGGAAACAATGGTCGCAATGCTCTGTCAATTAATCGTGAAACAAGAATTTCATAATCGGATGGTCTTGCTTCACGTTTTAAAAATCCACCTGGGAAACGACCAAACGAAGCAAATTTTTCTTTGTATTCTACTGAAAGAGGCATAAAATCAACATTCTCTTTAGCTTCTTTTGCCGAAACCACTGTTGCAAGAAGCATTGTGCGCCCCATTTTTACTACAACCGATCCATCAGCTTGTTTTGCTAATTTACCTGTTTCAATGGTGATAACACGTCCATCACCTAAATCGATTGTTTTTTCTACTAAATTGTACATATATTTTCAATTAAAATTAAAATGGCATTACTGCCCTTATTATTATAAAAAAAGGCAATCTGAAAATTGCCCTTTCTAGTATTATTTACGGATATTAAGATCTTTAATCAACGTACGATATTTTTCAACATCTTTGTCTTTTAAATAATCGAGTAATCTTCTGCGACGACCAACTAGCTTAAGAAGAGCTCTTTGTGTGCTAAAATCCTTCTTGTTAATTTTTAAATGTTCGGTTAAATGACCTATACGATGAGTATATATAGCAATTTGTCCCTCGGTTGAACCTGTATTTGTTTCAGATTTTCCAAATTCTTTAAAAATTTCCTGCTTTTTCTCTACTGTTAAATAGCTCATACTTTTTTATTTATTAATTAATCTACTCTTGCATAATAAAGATTTGCAAAAGTATTTAAATTTTTCAAATCATCAATACAAAATTTGAAAAAAGTTTGATTTAATTCTTATTTATTACCTCATAATACACTAAAAAAGACCCAACAAAGAAATTATAAATTCTTGAGTTTTTGATTATATAAAGTTTGATATTTATTCTTTTACCAGATCATTCCAATATTGACTATATATATTTTCTCCAACAATCAATTCTGCATGTGTTCCAAATTGCTGTATTTTTCCATTTTCAATAATATAAATCCTATCGCTAATGTTTTTAAGAACATGTAAACGATGTGAAATGTAGAATATTGCTATTTTGTGTTTAAGCTTTTGTAATAAATTTGTAGTAAAATTTTCTGTTTCGCGGTCCATTGCTGCTGTGGCTTCATCAAGGATTAATAATTGTGGTTTTTTATATAGTGCTCTGGCAAGTGCAATAATTTGTTTTTGCCCACCAGACAGATTAATACCTTCTTCACCTAAAATTGTAGCAAAGCCTTGGGGCAAGCTATCAATATATTTCGCAAAACCATTTTCATTTAAGAATAACAACACATTTTCTGCTTCTTGTTGTGAATTACCTAAGCAAATATTATCAATAACAGTTCCGTTAAAAATATGTATATCTTGCGGCACCACACTTACTATATTTCTCCATGTATTCGTATTTATTTGATTTAATTTATGCATTTCGTTTATTACAACCTCTCCCGACTCCGGCGAATAAAATTTTTGCAGGACATACCCAAGCGTACTTTTACCACAGCCACTTTCACCAATTAAGGATATTAATTCACCCTTTTTTAGTGAAATGTTAATGTTTTCCAAAATTCTTTTCCTCCCCGGAAAACGAAATGATAAATTTTCAATTTTTATTTTTTCAAAATTTAATTCTTCTAATTCTTCAATATTACTGCCCTCAGGAGTAATACTAGTAAATTCATACATCCTATTGAAAGCAACTTTTGCTTCGTTTATTGGAATTGCAATAAGAGCAAGATTGCTAATCGATGGCAATAAGGTTGATGCTATTCCCAATATTGCCATTAGTTCTCCAATAAGCATTTTATCTGAAAAAACCAGGTATGAATTGTAAATTAAAACAAGGCTTAGAAATATCACTCCAGTAAATCCTGCAATAAAACCAAGTCTTATATTTATTTTTCCAAGGCTAAATATTGAGTTCTGGAAATTACCATATACAGATTTATTTAAATCTGCAAAAAACGGTTGCTTGTTAAAGTTTTTAATTTCTGAGATTCCTGATATAGAACTAATATAGTTACTTTCGCTATATGCATAGCCAACCATAACTTCTTTTTGCGATGCTATTATTCTTTTGTTAAACCTGAATATCAGGAAAAAATATACCGGCATACTTAAAACAGCAATTAGTCCTGTTTGCCATGAGTATATAAATAGAAATACAATTGAAGTAATAGCAATTAAGCAATCGATAATATAATTGCCTGCCATTTGTGTTATAACCTGTTGTATACGTGCAGTATCGTTTAATCGTGCCACAAGTTCACCTTTTTTCCGGGTATCAAAGAAAGTTTTGGGAAGATAAAGTAGTGAATTATAGAAAGAATCGATAATACGATTATTAAATTGTTTGCTTTGAGTAATTAATAAAAATTGGCGTATAGCCACAAAACCTGCTCTGGCTATTAGAATTAAACAAACTAAAAAAATACTTAAAACTAATTTTTGTAAATCTTTTAACGGCAATATTTCATCAATCAGTTTTTGAGAAAAAACGGCCATTACCATACCTAAAACAGCAATTGCGATTCCAATTACGATACTTATTGCTAAAATTTCCTTGTCTTCCTGAATCAAATCAAAAAACCATTTTTTCTTAGCATTTTTAATGTTATTGGCTGTTTTGAAAGAAACATTAGGTTCAAGAGTAAGGCATTTTTTAGAAACCCAGATAATTTCCAGCTCCTCTATTGAATAATAAACAAATCCCAAGCCAGGATCGCCAATAAAAAATAGACAGTATTTGTATCCGT
>JBFXEQ010000069.1:0-16255 GCA_050179935.1 Bacteroidales bacterium
GGTCTGAAACGACTGTTGTACCTACGATAATATTGTTAGAAATAGTGCTTTTTGGATCTTTTTTGCGAAAATGGAATATTATTTCGGCTTTTATTTTTTCAAAATTATCGTCAGAAGCATTGCTAAATGCATATCTTTTGCCGCTTAAACCCACGGTTACCTCGCGGAAAATCGATTCATATGGTAAAATATGATATTCAAAATTTACAGATCCAGCGATGTTTTGATTTCCAAATCCATACATGGGAATAATTTGATATTCAAAGTTATTCCGTGGTATAAAAGAATTATAAAATAGTAACCCAAGCATATAATTATTATATTGATTCCATCCCATGGCCGGGAGAAGATAGATATTTGATTTTTCTGATTTTTCAGCTACTCCGACTAGCTGAAAATGTAAGGGTTCAATTTTTCTGAATAATCCATTTTTTCGTATATAGTTATTATAGGTAAACATCTCGGGCATTTCGTATTCAGAATTAAGAATTATTTTATCAAAATCCTTATTTTCGGGCAGACTTAACGTTTTTTTGCCATCAAAACCATCATACCATTGTGTAAATACCTTAGTATTGTCCTTAAAACCTGTAACAGGAAATGGTGCGTTGATTAACCCTTTGTTTTTAATAATCAACTGGTCTTTTTTCAATCCAGTAATTTTGTAATCAATTTTTTTATTTGTGGTTAATAAATCATCAAAAAACCAGCTTAAATCTTTTCCACTTCCTTTTTCAAAAGCTTTTCGTATATCATCAGGATAAGGGTGCTTAAATTTCCATTCCTTGTAAAAATTTTGCATAATGGAATTGAATTTCTCTTCACCCAAATAAAACAGCAAATGATCAAAGATCATTGCTGTTTTATGATAAACTATTTGCCCGTAGTTGTTTGATGAGAATTCCTCTGAATGAAGTGATGATGGTTGATCAATATTAAATCGGGCTGACATTAAATACGAAACTTTGTGAAATGTTTTGTATGGTAAATCTTCTATATTAAGTAATTTAGCTTGCTTTTCGGTTAAGAACATTTTATAAAGTCGATCATCATTTTTATATTTTTCGCGCATATAGCGAGCTTCGCTAAAACTATTAATCCCTTCATCTTGCCATGGAAATTCTCTCTCATTGAAACCTAATATTCCATAAAACCAATTATGACCTACTTCATGCATAATAACCATTTCAAGAGGCATATCTTTTTTCGAATTACCAATTACAGTAATATTTGGATATTCCATGCCACCACCTGCACTAATCGATGAATGAACAGCAGTTGCATGATTATAGGGGTAATCGCCATACCAAAGAGAATAATAATGTAACGCATCGCCAATATATTCAATAGATCGTTGCCATAGATGAGCTTCTTTATTCAAAAACATAGCCCAGCAGGTTACTGTTCTGCCTGTGTGAGGCATTATGCGTTCACCTTTTAAAACATGAAATCGTTTGTCAGCAAACCAAGCAAAATCATGCACATTGATTTGTTTATATTGAATGGTTTTAAGAATTGAATCAGATTTTGGAAATGAATAATCATCTTCTTTTGTAAATTCCTTTATTTCTGTTGTTTTTTGGGCTAGCTCATTTAGCCATTCAATTTCTTCAGGGTTTTGCAAATCGCCTGTTGCTCCAACAACATAGTTTTTTGGTAATGTTATTTTTACATCAAATGAGCCAAACTCTGAATAAAACTCACCCATATTTAAATACGGAAACTGATGCCAGCCATACCTATCATAAACTGCAGGCTTTGGATACCATTGTGTTATTTGATATGATTGCCCTCCATGACCTAATCTGGAAATAAAACTACTCGGTATTTTTACAAAAAATGGAGTAGTAATTATTATTTTTGCACCAGGTTTTAATGGTTGATTTAAAATTAGTTTACAAATATCAATGTGATCTTTATCATATTCCCACTTAGCTAATTGTCCATCGATTTTAAAATTTAAAGAATCAATATATCCATTTGTTTTCTGGTCATAAAACCATTTATTATTGCTGCCTTTTTGTTTTGCAAGCGCTGTTTCGCCATTTTTGTAAGCATTGGGCCAAAGATGAAAGTAGATAAACTCCAGCTCATGAGGAGAATTATTTATATACTCAATTTGTTCAAACGCTTGCAATGTATGGTTCTTGTCATCAAGCTGAACCTCGATTTTGTAGTTTACTTCTTGTTGAAAATAGCTTTGGCTAAATACGAATAAACCATTGAATAACATAACTACAATGGCAAGGATAGATTTTATGTTTCTCATAATTATTAAGGTTATATTTTTATAAGACGACAGAAAACAATAAGTGTTACACAATTAAATATTTTTTATTTGATCATTAAAATATTTATCAGAATGATTCTTTTATTAATTTTACCCAAATCTACTTAATTTATAACTTTAAACTTTCAACTTTAAACTATTCACATATGGCCGACGATAAGCAGATTATTTTCTCAATGTATAAGGTTAGTAAAACCTATCCTCCAAATAAAACGGTTATAAAAGATATTAGCCTGTCCTTTTTTTTAGGAGCTAAAATAGGAATCATTGGATTAAATGGAAGCGGAAAATCAACCTTACTAAAGATAATTGCTGGTATTGATAAATCATTTCAGGGCGAGTTGGTCTTTGCTCCAGGTTATTCTGTTGGATTACTCGAACAAGAACCACATCTCGACGAGTCAAAAACAGTTAAAGAGGTTGTTCAGGAAGGCGTTCAGGAGATTGTTGATGTTCTAAAAGCATACGAAGAAATAAACCAGAAGTTTGGTTTGCCCGAAATATATGAAGATCCTGATGCAATGGATAAACTTATGAATGAGCAAGCCCATTTGCAGGAAAAAATCGATCAGTACGATGCATGGAATTTAGATACGCGTTTAAATCGTGCAATGGACGCATTACAATGTCCTCCTGATGATCAACCAGTTAAAGAACTTTCAGGTGGCGAACGTCGTCGTGTTGCTTTATGTAGATTATTATTAAAAGAACCAGATATTTTATTACTCGATGAACCAACAAACCATTTAGATGCTGAAAGTATGCAATGGCTCGAGCAACATTTGCAGCAATATAAAGGAACAGTAATATGTATTACTCACGATAGATATTTCTTAGATAATGTTGCAGGCTGGATTCTTGAACTCGATCGTGGTGAAGGTATTCCATGGAAAGGTAATTACACATCGTGGCTCGAGCAGAAAACCAAGCGCATGGAGATGGAAGAAAAAGGAGTTTCAAAACGAAGAAAAACGCTCGAGCGAGAGTTGGAATGGGTTCGTATGGCCCCAAAAGCTCGTCATGCAAAATCAAAAGCCCGTTTGCAGGCTTATGACAAAATGTTAAACGAAGATGTAAAACAAAAAGAAGATAAGCTCGAAATATATATTCCAAATGGTCCTCGCTTAGGCGATAAAGTAATCCAAATGCAAGGTGTTAGTAAATCATATGGCGATAAAATTTTAATTCAGGATTTGACTTTTTCTTTACCTCCAGCAGGAATTATTGGCGTAATTGGTCCGAATGGAGCAGGGAAAACTACTTTATTCAGATTAATTATGGGACTCGAAAAACAAGATGTCGGTGATATTGAAATTGGCGAGACCGTTAAAATAAGTTATGTTGATCAAACACACAAAGCTATTGATCCGCAAAAATCTGTTTTTGAAGTAATTTCTGATGGACTCGATAATATTCAACTTGGTGGCCGATTAGTAAATTCGCGTGCTTACGTTGCACGATTTAACTTCTCGGGAGCTGATCAGGAAAAGAAATGTGGTGTTTTATCTGGCGGAGAAAGAAACAGGTTGCATCTTTCGTTAGCATTAAAAAGCGAAGGGAACGTATTATTACTCGATGAGCCAACCAATGATATTGATGTTAACACTTTACGTGCACTCGAAGAAGGACTTGAGAGTTTTGCAGGATGCGCAGTGGTAATTAGTCACGACCGTTGGTTCCTAGATCGAATTGCAACGCACATTTTAGCATACGAAGGCGATGGGCATGTTCATTTCTTCGAAGGTTCATTTTCAGATTATGAAGAAAATAGACGTAAACGACTCGGTAGCGATACCCCCAAACGGTTTAAATATAAAAAGTTGATGAAATAGTACTCGGAATTTTATAAGTTGATATTTTTTGTATAACTAATGTAATTAATCATGATATACATAATAACAATTATAATAATGGTTTTGAGTTATGGTATAAGTGCCATGCTAAAATCAAAATTCGAAAAGTATTCGAGAGTTGCATTACCCAGTGGATTATCTGGTAAAGATATTGCTGAAAAACTACTTAGAGACAATGGAATAGCCGATGTTAAGGTTTTTTCAGTTCAAGGGCAATTAACCGATCATTATAATCCTAAAAATAAAACTGTAAATTTAAGCTCCGGTGTTTATGAAGGGAGAAGTGTTGCTGCAGCTGCCGTTGCAGCACATGAGTGCGGGCACGCTATTCAACATGACAAAGGCTATGCTTTTTTAAAAATGCGTTCATCATTAGTACCAATAATTAGTTTCAGTTCAAAATATGTTCAATGGGTTTTGTTAGCTGGTGTGGTTCTTATTCAAACATTCCCAGCTTTACTCGGAATAGGTATTATAATGTTTGCCTTAACTACATTGTTTAGTTTTATTACTTTGCCGGTAGAATTTAATGCTTCACGAAGAGCTCTGGAATGGCTTAATACAACTGGTATTGCTAGTGGCGAATATGGTGCTCAGGCACGCGATGCACTTAAATGGGCTGCAATGACTTATGTTATTGCTGCTTTGGGTTCTTTAGCAACACTTATTTATTATATTTCAATATTTAATAGACGAAGAGCTTAATTAGGATGTCATAATTGTTAATAATTATATTAGGTTGATTGTAATACCTAACTGAAAACTGATTTAGCACAAAATTTGATATATCGTAAACATTACTTTAAAATTCAGTAAATATGAAGACAAAGCTATTAGGATTAGTTGTTGCAATATTTTTTAGTATTGTAGCTTATGCACAGAATCACGATTATGCAATGATTTATATTTACCGCACAGGCGGATTGGCTGTAAATTACGAATATCCTGTAATTTTTAACAAGGTAATTATTCACAAACTACCAGTACGAAATAAATTATCATATAAAATGTACTCTAAAGGTTTATTACAAATGGAACTTGCAGGAAATGTAAAAATAGACCTGAATATTGAGCCTGGAAAAAGTTATTACATTAAATGTCCAAATAATGGCGTGTCAAAATTGGTATCTGAGGAAATAGGTAAGAAAGATTTTAATAGTGAAAAAGACAGACCTGATTTATATACCTATTTGGAAGAAGATATTGAAAACCCAATTATTAGAAATAGCAATTCATCAAAAAAATATTTTGCCACAGAAGAAAAAAAATCAGAATCAATAAAAAAATATGCTAATTCTGATGTAGATATCAACATACCTTTTGCCGAAAAGAAAAACGAAAATAAGTATGCGTTAATAATTGGAAACGAAGATTATAGCACATACCAGACAGGATTAACCAATGAATCGAATGTTGAATTTGCAGTAAATGATGCACGTATATTTAAGGAATACGCAAAAGCAACATTAGGTATTCCCGAAGAGAACATCATTTATCTTGAAAATGCAAAAGCAGTTGAAATGAGCCGTGCACTTAAAACACTTGTAACGGTAATAAAAAATACTAATGGTAAAGGCGATATTCTGTTTTATTACGCTGGTCATGGTTTCCCGAACGAAATAGATAATGAACCTTATCTTATCCCTGTCGATGTTAGTGGTTCTGATTTGCAGTTTGCAGTAAAACTAAAAGATCTATATACACAGCTTTCTGATTATCCATCGCAGAAAGTAACCATTTTTTTGGATGCTTGTTTCAGTGGAGGATCACGAAATCAGGGTTTGATAGCTGCCAGAGGAGTTAAAATAAAACCCAAAGAAAATATTTTAAAAGGTAATTTAATCGTATTCTCTGCCAGTAGTGGTGAGCAATCTTCATTAGCCTATAAAGATAAGAGCCATGGCTTATTTACATATTATCTGCTTAAAAAATTACAAGAAACAAATGGGAATATTAATTATAAAGATTTATCAGAATATTTAACGGAGCAAGTATCAATAAAATCAGCATTAATTAACCAAAAGGAACAAAACCCACAAACCTTAATAAGTATCTCAAATAAAGATACATGGGGTACATGGAAAATAAAATAGCTTTTTATTGATTTTTGTTAAGGCTTTATTAGTCACATATTCTTTACCAATCAATTAATTGGTTTCAATTTCTTTTTTCTACTTATCTAGAACGATTATAAACATTCAAATTGCTATTTAATTTTTTGATTTAAGTCAAAATTAATAATTATACTTGTATAACAAAATCGTGGTTTACATCAGTAAATCATAAACAAAAAGTTAAATTATTAAATTGTAAATTAAAATGAGCTCATCTTCAGAATCATGGGGAACCCGTGTAGGATTAATTCTGGCAATGGCTGGTAATGCAGTAGGCTTAGGTAATTTTCTTCGGTTTCCAGTTCAGGCAGTTCAGAATGGCGGTGGCGCATTCATAATACCTTATTTTGTATGTTTCCTGTTGCTCGGAATACCATTATTGTTTGTTGAGTGGTCAATCGGAAGATATGGTGGTCAGTTTGGCTATCATACTACACCATTTACTTTTCAAAAAATGGGCATCAGGAGATTTTGGATTTACTTGGGTACATTTGGTATCTTTTCAAATATTGCAATTGCATCATACTATTGTTATATCGAAAGTTGGACACTTGCTTATGTATATCATTCGATAGTTGGTACATTTCAGGGGATGGGACAGATACAAGTTGCTAATTTCTTTAATAATTATACCGATATTTACACATCAACTACAGGAATACCTTTTGAAGCAGTAATTTTCTTTCTTATTTGTTTGGGTATAAATTCGTGGATTCTGAGCAAGGGATTGAGTGGAGGCGTAGAAAAAGCAGCAAAAATCGTAATGCCTATGCTCATAATCTTTGGTATTTTTCTGGCAATTAAAGGAATAACATTATTAGCTGGACATGATGGTGCAATAAATGATGGAACAGTGGGTTTAAATTTTCTATGGACTCCAAACTATGATTCACTTTGGAGCCCAAAAGTTTGGCTCGCCGCTGCCGGTCAAATATTTTTCACTTTGTCATTGGGTCAAGGCTCTGTGCAATGTTTTGCGTCGTACATAAAGAAAAAAGATGATATTGCCTTAAATGCTATGTCTGCTGGATGGATGAATGAGTTTGTTGAAGTTGTGCTTGGTAGTGCAATCATTATACCTATATCTATAGGTTATCTTGGTATTGATAAAGTAATTGAACTTACATCTGCTGGTGGACTAGGTCTCGGTTTTAGAACAATGCCTTTTCTATTTCAGAATTGGGGTTCTATATTGGCCGCCATAGCTGGACTTGCTTTCTTTGGTTTATTGTTTTTTGCCGGAATAACTTCTTCTCTGGCAATGGGAACGCCCTATATGTCTTTTTTACGAGATGAATTTAACTGGAGTCGAAAAAAGTCTGCCTGGTTTTTTGGTGGTTCAGTATTAATACTTGGCCTTCCAACTGTACTCTTTTTCCAGCAAGGTGTACTCGATGAATATGATTATTGGGTGGGAAGTGTTGCTCTTGTATTTTTTGCACTTATCGAAATGATTTTGTTTTCGTGGGTTTTTGGTATAAAAAAAGGGTGGAAAGAGATCACTTCGGGTGCTGATATTAAAGTGCCTGGAATTTACAAGTTTATCATTAAATGGATTACACCGGTATTATTAATTATCGTATTTATTGGTTCACTTATTCGTCCTGCAAATGATGAATGGAATAAAATAAGTTTTAGTGGCTGGGAGCTTCATCGCGAAAGTATTTTGGGGCAAATAACGCAAACTGGAATAGGCCCAAATAAAGATTATTTTGCGAGCGAATTTTATGCTGAAACCAATGGTGTTATAGACTCTATTTTTGTTAAAGACAAAAGAAATTTTGTTCGTGTTACGAACGATAAAGGACAACAATCAGAAATAAAATACGATATGAATGATAAGCTCGTTGTTGAATTAGGAAACAACGTTAAAACTGGCGATATTATTTATACGGGCAAAGTTATTAATAAAGTGTTTTTTATTGATTTTGCACGAATGCTTTTATTATCTGTATTCTTTATAAATATGGGTTTTATTTACGTTGCTTATAAACGCAGAAAAAGAGAAGGTACCATTTGATAAATTAAACTATGAACAGAACTGCATTAATATTCATGATCGTATCGGAAACTGTAATTACAGCTATTATGGTTTACTTTTTTTTAAAAGTGCTTTTTGCAAAACCTAAGCCTGAATCAGATTCATTTTCGCAAAATGATGATTTAAAGAGATAGGCAATTGATTTGTAAAACAAAATCGATAATAATAATAGCTGGGCCTGTTGTTTATTAGAGAAATTAACTAAATAATAATTAATTATTTAATTATTTAATGGAATAGAGCAAAACTTACCTTACAGTTATATGTATGCATTTAGTCTGATTTTCTAAAAGAAAATAACTTTTACTTTTGTCATGTATTTAATTATGAATATTTACCATAGTTCTTAAAATGGATGCTGCCCATGAATAAATATTATTTTTGACAATAACTTGTCGCATTTGATTCATTCTATAACGTTGTTCTTCTTTTGTCATCTCTAATGCTAATTTAATTGCATCTGCAGATTTTTCAATATCATAGGGATTAACAATAATTGCTCCTTGAAGTTCCTGAGACGCACCTGCAAAACGACTGAGGATAAGAGTTCCATCATCATGATTTCGTGAAGCCACAAATTCTTTAGCCACAAGGTTCATTCCATCATGCAATGATGTGACCATACAAAAATCTGCCGAAGAATAAAAAGGAATTATTTCTTCATGGCTATGATGTCTTTTCAATAAGAGTATTGCTTTCCAGTTTTTTGACTTGAACCGCCAGTTAATTCTGTTTGCTTCGTTTTCAACTAAACTCACAATATCAGAATAACTTTTTATTAGAGTACGACTTGGTGCTCCAATTTGTACAAAAGTAAATTTTTCAACATATGATGGATTTTTTTCAAAAAATCTCTCAATAGCAAGAAACTTTTCAATTATACCTTTGGTATAATCAATCCTGTCAACACCAATACCAATATATTGTGCAGAAATACCATAGTCATCAAGCAATTGCGATGAGTCTTTTTTTGGTGAACTATTATCAAAATCTCTTTGTGTGAATGCAATACTTATAGGAAAAGGTTTAATAAAAGTTTTATGGCCACCAATTTTTACCGAGAAATTATCCCATTGAACTCTTGATTCAATTGCATTATTTACCGTTTCAAGAAAATGATTGCAATGATATTGAGTATGAAATCCGATTAAATCAGCACCTAGCATTCCAAGTATTATTTCTCTTTGCCATGGGCATATACCAAATGATTCGGGATTGGGCCATGGAATGTGCCAGAATATGGCAACTTTAGCATTGGGCTTTTCTTTTTTAATCATTTCGGGAAGCAGAGCAAAATGATAATCCTGAATTAAAATAAATGGTTGTTCTTCATCAATTATTTCATCCAAAACTGCTTTGGCAAAATCTTCATTTACTTTCTTGTAATATTGCCAATCTTCTGTTCTGAATGTAGGACGTGTATGTGCAATATGGCATAGTGGCCACAGTCCTTCATTCGAAAATCCATAGTAATAATGAACTTCTTCCTCTTTTGTAAGCCACAATCTTTTCAAAGTATATTTAGGATCTTCAGGTGGAACCTGAATCTTGTCATTTTTATCAACGGTTTCTTTATCTGCATCACCTGTTCCTGATGCAATCCATAGCCCGCCACATGCTTTTATTATTGGCTCCATTGCTGTAATCATTCCGCTGGCAGGAACAATGCACCTGATTTTTTTCCCTTCGTGAATATGCATATATGGTTCACGATTAGAAATAACAATAAATTTTTTATTTTGTAAAAGATTTTCCATTTCCACTTTTAGCCTTTCAGGTGTCCAAATGGTTTCAGCTTTTGTTCGTAATCGTGCTTCTTCTTCAGCCGACGCTTTGGCTTCTTGCATAGCTGTTGCTATGGACACAATCTCCTTATGCAATGGAGCAAGGAACTCGGCAGGATGTTTTTGCTTTAATTGCTCAATATTTCCAAATCGTGCTGCTTTTACCCAATCCACTATTTTATTTACAGGACTGAAAAATCCCCAACGTATTACCATCACAGTTACAAGAGATACTAGCAATGCCTGAATAAACCAACGAATAAAATTTCTAAACCAGATTTTCCTGAGAATGTAATTGATATATTCTGCATCTGTATATAGAATAATTGCTTTTGAGGTAAAATTTTCGGTTAATGTTGGCTTTATGTATTGATAAACAACCTTACCATTTAATGTAATGTAGTTTCCAATACATTTATCTGAAGTTATTGACTGGGAAACATAGTCTAATGAACTGGTTATTAAATCAGGAGTGTAATTGGTATTTAAAACACTATCGTTGCTATAATAAATAGCAATATCCAATAAATTGTATCGATTATTGATACTATCAATAAAATATTTAAAATCAACAGGATTGTCAGTCGTTTTAAAAATAAGATTATTATGTACCACTCTTTCTGCAATTTCATCAATTCGCTTTTCCAGATCGCTATTGAGTTTATTTCTTTCAGATAATATCTGAAAATAAGTAAAACCTAATGCTACCATTCCAACAGCAATGATAATAGAAAGTATAAGCGCAATGTTTAATTTCATATTAGTAGTTGTTTTAATAAAGAAATGACTTTATCTACATTATCTAGTTTATATTTTGCTGATGTATTACCTTTTCCAACCTTTATTGTATCCGCAACGGGATTATCTAAAAGAAACTCAAACATTTCTTCATCAGTTTTATCATCGCCAATTGATAAAATATAATCGAATTTATTATGCTTAAGTATATTTTTAACAGCTTTTCCTTTTCCAATTTCATTGCTCAATATTTCAATAACTTGATTTCCATCTAAAATTTTCAATTTATTTGAATGAATAACATTATCTAGCAATTCAATAAGATTTCTGGAATTAACATAACCTGTTTTGGCATTTCTGTAATGCCAGGATAAGGAAAATTGTTTTTCCTCAATAAAAGAATTTGGACAAGCTAAAGTAATCTGATTTAAAATTGGTAAGACTTTATTTTTCCATAAGTTGTTATCAATTGTTTGTTTTTCCCATATTCTATTTATTTTAACAATTCCACCATGTTCTGCAATTAAATTTATTGGAAGATGACCTAAGAAATTATCAATATCCTTATAAGCTCTGCCTGTAATTATAACTACATTAGTTTTTGGAATTTCAGCTAATTTCTTTAAAATATCTAACAATTTCTCTGATGGTTTTGCTTCCTCAGGAAAAGGAAAGAAATCAACGAGTGTACCATCATAATCAAGCAAAATTAATTTATTATTTGACTTTCGAAATTTTTCTATCAATTCTGCTTTTATTATATTGTCCATAAAATTTGGTTTAGGGAAATATAAATATTTTTAGGTTATAATTGTTATGGTAATTATCTGAATAAAACAAATTTACAAAATGTTTGTTATAGCAAAAAACTTTATAAAACATACTTAATAGTAAAAATTACTATAACTATTAAAATCAATCATTTATAATTTATATAAATAAAATCAATTTGGTATTTGTAATATATTTACATCAATTAATCATAAATTTATGAATAATCTAAATTATGGTGTTATTGGGAATTGCCGAAGTGCAGCTTTGATATCAGAGAAAGGAAGTATTGATTGGTGTTGCTTGCCCGAATTTGATTCCCCTTCTATTTTTTCAAAACTACTTGATATTGAAAAAGGAGGATCCTTTAGTTTTGTGGTTGATGATAAATATACAATAACTCAAAAGTACATATATAAAACAAATATTTTATGTACAGAATTTAAATCTGCACAGGGTACTTTTGAAGTAATTGACTTTATGCCAAGATACAAAACTAGTGACAATGACTATTATACTCCATCTGAAATTTACAGATATATCAAATATATATCAGGTTCTCCAACCTTAAAAGTAAAATATTTACCTGTGTTTAACTATGCCAGAGAGGAGGTTTCTAACATAATTCACGATAACCATATTAGAACATATTCTCAAAAAACTCCTACAGAATGCATGTATCTATATACCAGCTTGAATTTAAACGACATTATTGATTCAAATGAGATTTTACTTACACAACATCAGTTTATTCTACTTTCGCACAACCAAAAGATAATTAATATTGATATTGAAAGGGTTTATCTGGAATTTCAGCGTACAAAAGTGTATTGGCTTAACTGGGCAAATAGATCAAAAAAATATATAAAATATAATGAGGAAATTTTAAGAAGTTTACTGGTTTTAAAAATAATGTTATCACAGTCAACTGGAGCAATTCTTGCAGCATTAACAACAAGTATTCCTGAAACTATTGGTGATATAAGAAACTGGGATTACCGTTTTTGCTGGTTGCGCGATGCATCTATGTCTATTGATACATTACTTAGAATGGGGCATACCAATTCTGCTAAACGTTTTATGGTTTATTTAAAAGGAATTCTTAAATCGAAGAACGATTCGTTTCAGGCAATGTATGGTATCAGAGGGGAACGCGAACTTACCGAAATAATACTACATCATTTGGCTGGTTACGAAAACTCAAAGCCTGTGAGAATTGGTAATGCAGCTTACACTCAAAGACAAAATGATGTTTTTGGCTATTTAATGAATGTTATTTATAATTATTACGAGGTTTTTCCGGGTACTCTAGATGAAATTGAAGATATATGGGAGATTGTTCGCAATATTTGCCGTACAATAACTACTCATTGGGAGAAACCAGATAAAGGTATATGGGAAATAAGAAATGATGAAAAACATTTTGTAGTCTCGAAAGTGATGAGTTGGGTTGCAATGGATAGAGCATCAAAAATAGCAAGCATATTAAATAAGACATATTATGCCGAAAACTGGAGAGGTATTGCTAATGATATAAAGAAAGATGTATTAAAAAATGGATGGAAAGAAGATCTGCAAACATTTACGCAAACCTATTGCAATTCAGAACTTGATGCATCATTGTTGCTCATGGCCGATTATGGTTTTATTGAATACTCTGATTTGAAATATAAAAAAACAGTGATGGCTGTTAAAAAAGCACTTTTTCATAATGGGTTAGTTTATCGCTATATAAACTCCGATGATTTTGGCAAACCTGAATCTTCGTTTACAATTTGTACTTTTTGGTTAATTCAGGCTTTATACAAAATAGGAATGAAAGAAGATGCAAAAAATATTTTTGAAAACTTACTAACCTGTGGGAACCATTTGTGTCTTTTTAGCGAAGATATTGAGTTTTCTACTAAACGATTATTAGGAAATTTTCCGCAAGCATACTCCCACTTAGGTTTAATTAATACAGCTATTTTATTTTCGGATGAAAAAATTCAAACGAAATTTATTAAACCATAAAAATAAATAATTCAGAAATTAAAGAATAAAATACGACCTATATATATCAACTAAAAAAACTTTCTTTTAATCATTCATAAATACATTGGTTACTTACTTTTATTAAATTTACCTAACTGTTATATGAATGCATTTGGTTTGATTTTCTAAAAGAACGTAGCATTTACCTTGTTTCTGCAGTTCGATAAGTTCACGTAAAAGCAAATTCCTTAATCGATAAGAATAAACGGGATCTTCTTTACCCGATTCATAAAACTGAGTCTGGGCCAAATCAAAAGTTAATCCGTAATAATGTGACGAGTTGTTTGGCGTGGCATTAACATTCGATTTTCGTAATCCTTTCTGATCATTTGCAGTTCTTAATACTGAGGTGACAGAAAATTTGTATCTGCGAATACCCAACTCGTTTAATCTTTTATGAAATTGTAACCCAAGGTCATCGAGAAAATCAACTGCTTCATCTTTCAAATAAGGTAATGAATGCGACAGAAATGGAACATCGTAATACCTGTTATCCTTTAATTTTCGCAAATCATATTTACTGATATATTCACCTGGATTCTTCTCAAATTCCTTTTTTGATTTAATTGCAGGAATTCCTTTGCTTTGTCCAACTTGCAAATGATAGGCATTGGGATATTTTTTTAAAGCTTTTAACTCGGCTTGGGTTAATACATCTACTTTAACATGATCGATGGATTTGCCTTTAAACAAAGGAAATACAAACTTAACGAGTACAAAAAGCAAAATTATCAAGCCTGCGATTAACACAAAGTTTCTTCTTATAAATCGCAAAGTTCTTATTAATATTCTATATATATCTGTGTCAAAAAATGACATAAAAATAACGAATTAAAAATTTTAAATTCGAAGATAAATAATCACACCAAATAAAAAAAGAGTTGTTAATAAACCCTAAAAAATAAAAGGTCGGATGGTTGTTAAGAAAAAATGTTGATAATTAACATTGTTTATACTCCTTAAATGTAAATCACTTATTGTCAATATTTTCTGGTTTGCAAGGGATTGTAAAGTAAAAAATTGAACCTTTGTTTTCTTCCGATTCAAAATAAATTTCTCCCCCCAATAAATTAACTAGTCCTTTTGAAATAGCAAGTCCCAAACCAGTGCCATCAAATACTCTGTTTGATGGATTTTTTTCTTTACTGAATCTATTAAAAATATATCTTTTAAAATCTTCGGATATTCCTTTGCCTGTGTCTTTTACATATAATCGAATTTTATTATTGTTAAGCTGTTGATAACCAAATTCAATTGTCCCCTCGTTTGTAAATTTTACTGAATTGCTTAACAGGTTTGATAAAACCTGATTTAACCTCGAATAATCGCTTATAATTGAGTTTATTGATTCATCTAAAGTAAATTTAAGGGTTACTTTTTTATCAGCATACTTCAGCATTTCGGCATTAAACCGGGAATATAATTCTTTGAAAAGCTTGCCTAAATCAATTATTGAATAATGTACTTCAAGTTGATCCGCTTCTATTTTAGAGATATCTAAAATATCAGTAATAATAGTTAATAGCTGATTTGAACTCGATTTAATAATCTGTAAATATTTTTTTTGATTTTCTTTCTCAAGAGTTTCTGACTCGAGAATACTCGAAAAACCAACGATGCTATTCATGGGTGTTCTTATTTCGTGCGAAAGGTTGGCTAAAAACCTTGATTTTAATATATCATTTTCTTCGGCTTTTTTCTTAGCTAAAAACAATTGTTTTCGTGATTGTGTGAGTTTATACTGAATTTTTTTTCGTCTGTTAATTTCCTGTATATATATATAGGTAATAGTCGAAAAGAAGACAAAAGGAATAAAAAGAATCTCCAGATAATCTTCAAAAATATCAAATTTTGTTGTTATTTCAGCATGTTCAAGAATATTGCTAATCGAGACAAGAAAAAACAAACTAACCGAAGTAATGTAAAAACCTTTACTAACATTATCAATACTATGCGTTTTTATTCGAAATAAAATGATAATGCAGATCAAAAAGCCAACCGCAGTTAAAAAATCCAGAATAGCAATTATATTCATTTATTATGCTTTTGAAAGATTTCTGAAATAAATAATAAAACAAACTGAAGCAATAACATATCCTGAATGCTCGAGAAAATTAAAAAATGATTCGAAATAAAATCCCTCGATAATAGTTGATAACTGAGATATCAAAACAAATAAAATTCCAACTGAGAACAAATGAAACTTATACAAAAAGAGTTTTTTACCTAAAATCACAATAAAGAAAATAGTAACTACCAAACTCAATAATAGCGTAATTAACTCACTTTCTTGTACCATTGAAAAGTTGTTTAATAAATGTATAAATTTAACTATAAAAATAAATTAAACAAAGGCATAACAAAGAATGATGTTCTTTTTTTAGCTTCAGCATTAAATGTTACAGAAAATTAATATGGCAAATTTTCTCTAACGTTTACGAGATAATGAATTACTGTTTTTTTTAAAATCTAGAGCTCTGAAAAAATTTACAAAATGTTATACTTACCTTAAATCCGCAAACAATTAATTAAAAAAATAAGTTAAAGCACTGTTTAATATTATTTTAAACAGTGCTTTGTAAATAAAGTTTTATCACTTATTTTTATGATGTATAACAAAAAAACAAGAT
>JBFXEQ010000070.1:0-16225 GCA_050179935.1 Bacteroidales bacterium
GAGTAAGAATTGCTCCAGCTTCGCATATTGCAGTATCGTTACCCAAATCGATTATTGGGTTTTGATGAACAGTTAACAGCGATGTATCGGAAGCACGACAACCATAGGTATCTTCGATGCGAACCCAGTACTCTCCTGTTGATGATGCAATAAATGTGGTTCCGTTCGAGTTATCGGGCCACAAGTAATTAATAGCGGTTGATGAATTAGCAAAAAACTCATAGCTGGCTCCTTCGCAGATATGCGGATCGTCAACAATATCGACATCGGGAGCAGAAATCATAACAATTGTATAATACGGATTACCCGTACAACCATAAAGGTTAGTTTCGGTAACCGTAATAGTTTGTGGGCCGGCACTCATATCCCAGGGCCACAATACATCAACCGAATCACCTAACAAATAAGAAGTAACAATCTGACCACCAGTAACCTCCCACTGAAAAACAGAATTGCCGTTATCGCCATACACGCCATAACGAACAATGCTGCCGGCACAAGCCACAGGAACATCTTGTGCATAAGCATGATATCCCTCAAAGAGTAGAAAAACCAAACCAATAAATATGTATATTTTTTTGTACACTTTATCTTTCTTTTTTTGCTTATGCTTTGTTTTTATTTTTAAACATATCCTACCCCGAAGGGCAGGATATATTTACTTAAACTTAACTTCTTTCTTTTAAAAGAATTAGTTAGCTAAGTGAAAAATTGGACCTGTTGTTGGTGCTGGTAATACAACTATTACAAATTCATCATCTGCACCAGCTGCATAATTAGTGAAAGTAGCTATTGGCCAAGCTCTGCCATTAGGTGCAACATAATCTGATACACGAGAAACAGCATCGTTAATACCAGTTAAGGTATAAGTATATCTTGTAACCTTAGTATTTTGAACTGTAAATGCTCTGTTCTCAAGAACTAAACCATCCCCTGCTGCAGCATAAACCTTATCTGCTGTAGGTGTAGTTGAAATATTTGCATCCAACGTTACTTTATCAGCTAACAAATTATCTATTGTTAAAGTATAATCAACCCAAAAAGTTGTAGCAGTATTTGCATCAATATCAAATAATACATCCATAGCAGCAAGATCACCGCAATTATCTAAATCATCTGCCCTAGCACCAAAATCCATTGATGGAGCAGCAATAACAGTAACAGTTTGTAATTGAATACTTCCGTTACAATCAGCAGATTCTCTTGCCCCTATAACATAAGCACCAACAAAAGGAAAAGTTATATCTGGATTAATAACTGATGTACTGGAATAGGTAGCATCACCTGCTACAGGGTGAGATGTTCCTGCTAAAGTACCATCAGAATTCCATAAGAAAGTAGAAGTAACTACCCATCCACCACCAAGCGTATAGTTTGGGTTAAAATAAATATCTGGAGTTACATAAAATGGAATAGCTTTGTTTACAGTTACAGTATGAGCTGTTCCATTGTTTACAGTTAAATTGCCATCTTTAGCTTGTCCAAATACACCGACAAAAGCAACTGCCATAACCAGTGTTAACGCGATTTTTAAAAAGTTTGTTTTTTTCATGTTCTAAAAGTTTAAGTTAATATTTAAATTCATTAATTATTTTAAGTTTCGAGTTGTGAGTCATAAGCTACGAGCTATGAGCTGCGAGCTATGAGTCGCCAACTGTATATGTTGAGTTTATTTTTATAGTATCGAGTATCGAGTATCAAGACTTTAGCTGTGAGCCTGCCTACCACCTTCGGCGGTCAAGCCGGCAGGTAAACTGTGAGCCGTGAGCTATGAGCTATGAGCTTCGAGCCGTGAGCTTCAGCCTGCCTACCACCTTCGGCGGTCAAGCCGGCAGGTAAACTCTGAGCCGTGAGCCTTAAACTTCGAGCTACGAGTTTCGAGCCATGAGCCATGAGCTTCCTTCTTCTGACTTCAAACTTCGGTCTTCAAACTTCAAGCTTCGGTCCTCAAACTTCAGACTTCAAGCTTCGGCCTTTTTCCTCTCAATACACTATTCAATTTTATTCAAAGAACAATCTTATTCCTGACGTTTCCATGTCTTACAGACGTCTGCCTGCCGCAGGCAAGATGGAAAGTCATGCCGCACATTTGCACTTTTTCACTTTTTAACTTATTTACCAATAAAACCATTTTACTAATTTACTATTCCAACATTCACCAATCACTATTCACAATGTTTAATTAAACGATCATTTAGGTATTTGGTTGCGCAAAAGTACTATCTATTTGATTAAAAACAACTAATCACAAGTAAAAGTATCATTTTTAGTGATTAATGCAATAATCTGTTTTACCAAATTCATCATTTAGGTGACGAATATCGTTGTTTTTTATCAACTTTACTTATTTGTTCAAAGAACTTACTTGTTAATAATGTTAAAAACGAATGCTAGAAATTACCTCATTTCTTTATTTAAAGTAACCTCTGTCCCCCTTGAGGGGGATTGAGGGGGTGGAACAGGTTTTGCTTTAATCATCCCCCTTTATCCCCCTTCAAAGGGGGAAAAGACATATTAATTCAAAGAACTTTTTTCATTTATGAGCTGTGAACTGTGAGCTTCGAGCTGTGAGCTGTGAGCCTGCCTACCACCTTCGGCGGTCAAGCCGGCAGGTAAACTGTGAGCCGTGAGCTATGAGCTATGAGCTATGAGCTATGAGCTTCGAGCCGTGAGCTTCAGCCTGCCTACCACCTTCGGCGGTCAAGCCGGCAGGTAAACTGTGAGCTTTAAACTTCGAGCTACGAGTTTCGAGCCATGAGCCATGAGCTTCCTTCTTCTGACTTCAAACTTCGGTCTTCAAACTTCCAGCTTCGGTCCTCAAACTTCAGACTTCAAGCTTCGGCCTTTTTCCTCTCAATACACTATTCCATTTTATTCAAAGAACAATCTTATTCCTGACGTTTCCATGTCTTACAGACAATGGAAAGTCATGCCGCACATTTGCACTTTTTCACTTATTTACCAATAAAACCATTTTACTAATTTACTATTCCACTATTCACCATTCACTATTCACTTTTTATGCCTTATACTCCTATGGATTTTCTAAATGATATTGTGGTCCAGTTTCAGGAGTTCTATTAACAATTACATCAACACTATCGGTATCGGAACATAGATTTACATCAATTACAGTAACGGTAAATGTTGTAGTATCAGCCACAGCAGTTGGGTTTGCCAATGGTGTAAATCTCGGACTCTGGATATTTGGATCGTCGATCTCTCCAAACGGTGTCCATGAATACGAAACACCTCCTGTTGCATTTAAATCCGAAAAATCGCCAAAACAAATTGTACCTGGTGTAGCACTTATTGTAATTGTAGGCAATGGATTTACTGAAACAGTAGCACTTCCGCTCATAAATCGTGAACATAAAGTAGTTGCATTTACAGCTAATACTGTATAAGATCCTGCTATAGTCTGAAGACCAAAGGATATTGCCCCACCTCCATGTACCGTATCCAAAGTAGAAACACCATCACGATATAATATATAATCGACCCCACTAGTTGATGCATTCACTTTTACTTCAACTCCAGTTCCTCCAGCACAATATGAGCCACCGCCTGTAACAGCATAGAGAGTAGGCAACGAATTAACAGCAACTGCCTGCTCAAGTGGAGCACTATTACCGCAGCCATTTGTAGTATAAACACTCATTATACCAGGTGTAGCAGTAATATCAAAATCAATCGTAACAGAGTTATCCGTATCGCCAAGATATCCAGATGCATTTGAACCTGAATATTCCCAAGTATATGTAACCGAAGGGTCGTTTGCTACAGAATAAAGAACATCTTGCTCTCCCTGACACACATTTGCCGAACTTAAAATAAACGAAACAGGTTTAACCGGATTTATTGGAAATGCAATAATAACCGTATCTGAAGACGAACACCCTCCATTTGTAATCACCCATTCTAGTTCGTATGTTGTACCATTATTACCACTAAAAGCACTATTGTAACTAGTACTAGCACCAAAGCTTCCACCTAAACCACTAATTATGTTCCACATTCCTGAAAAAGGTGCAGGATTGTTCCCATTTAAAATAGTACTTGTAGCACCACAAAGAGACTGGTCAATACCGGCAAGAGCAGCCGGAGGGGTTGTATATGAAGTAATAATTGCAGGATCGACAACCCCTGTAGATGCACCTGAATTGTATTTAAAGCTAATAAGCTGATAATCCATACCAGATGCTTCTGTTGGCAAAATATAAGGTAAATCTGCTAAATATATTGTATCAGCATCTTGAAGGACTCCTCCTTTTTTATATTCAATAATATAATAAAGGTTGGTATTATCAACACCTGTAAATGTAACAGGTATTCCTTCGGCACCACAAACAGCACCTACAGGATCCAATCTGGCTCTTGGTTTGGTTACATTAATACAAGCAATTGTATAATCGTTTGAACCTGAAGCTGGTATTGTATCCCAGCTAAATGTATAAACCGTACCATAGTCATTATTTCCTGTAGCAGCAGATTCTATCTCGTCCCATTTCAAACTATCCGTATTATAATTAGCTACCCTCATATCGGTTATTCCATTTTCTGTCATCAGTGGAGTTAAATCGCTTGATGGGTTCCAGTTTAGTTTAATAACAGCTTCACTAGTAGCAGGCGCACTAACTGTCCAATATTCTTTTGAATTAACAAAAGTAAGAGGATCGATAAAATCAGTATAAGTTGGATTTGGAGTAAAAAACTCTGCAGTCCAAAGTAATGGACCTGTTTGTGGATCATCAATTGTGAGTTTATTTCCTAAAGTGGAACCTTTACCTATAGGATAAAAGAATTCATCGCCCGAATTAATTTTCTTAATTAATGGCCCATCGACAAAGGATGAAGCACTACCACCCAAAGGAGTAACACAATCAATATCTGTATTGGTTATAATTAAAGAGTCTGTCGATGATGTTGTAATATTTCCATTGGTTAATAAAAGCTTTCCGGTAACTTCAATAGCACCATTATCATTTATTGTAAGACCTGCTGAATTGTTAATTTCAAAATGATTGAATGCATTCGCTCCGGTAAAGTTGCCTATAGTATCGCCGATAATTTGCGCATCAGAACCTGCAAAACTAACAATAGCACCAGCACCACTACCACTAAAAAATAAACTTGAATTATATCGTTCCATTGTACCCTGAATAGTCAGTTTCTTATTGTTTACACTATTATCGAGAGTATCTACATTGATTAATAGTTGCTTACAAATTGTAAGGTCTTTGTTTGGTAAAATTCTTCTTCCTGTTCCGGTAAAATGTAATTTAGGTATCGATGAATATAAATCGGAAATCAGTGCGTAACTTCTATTACCACCATATTCGAGAGTTGAAGTATTTGAACAATCGAAGAAATCGGTATAACGTCCTGCAGGGAAAGTTGAGTTTTCGAGATATAAAGTACCACTTCCATAAACTGTACCAAAGTTATTCCCCACGTATGGATATACAACTCTCAATGTACCATTAATTGTCATTCGGTAAGTAAATGAATTATATGCATCAATTGAAACAGTATCGTCAGGACTAATCGTTACAATAAATCCATTTGGTCCGGTTGTAAGGGTATAAGGATCTCCACCAGTTTGTTCCCAGATAGTTTTGACATTCCAATTACCATCCATGATACTTTTATATTGAGGAACATTAAGAGGTAATGCCGCATCAATACCGCAAGTATATTCACCACTCAGGTTATCAGATAGAGGAAAATCAAATAATATGCTATCTGATAGATCATATACATTATCAGTAAAATCATCACCACCAGGACCTGATTTTTGCCATGTTGTTCCGAGAGGAGGATTAAGTAATGCTGCTGCAATATATAAAGCTTCAGTATTCGTTCCATTTACCCACACATCTTCTTGTTTATAGTTTAACACTAAAGAACCAGCAAATCCAATAATACCGCTACTTTCTACTTCCCAGAAATAGTGCAACACATTATTTGGATCGAGAACTCCGGGGTGAAAGCTATTTATGTTGTTAATACGAACATATCCTACTTGTGTATTATTGGTATAGGATAATACAGCCGGAGTATATTTGCCTGAAGTACCTATAGGAAAAGTAAAAGAAATATCAGTACCACTATATATTCCAAAATACTTTCGTAATCCCACATTACTAAACACACCATCGGATGTAATCATTTTGGTTGTCCCAAATGAGCTTCCTTCAATAATACTACGTTCGCCCAATGTAAGTAATTCATCATTCATATCGAGAATACCTGAAGTAAGTTTTAAATTTCTTTGTAATGTAATATCGTTATTTAATCGAGCACCCTCCGAATTATTAAGTTCTAACCTTCCAAAAGTACCAGTACCTGAAATATATTGTAAGACCGAACCATTTAAAATTACTCCCCCCTGAGTTGAATCGCAATCGTAGTATGCATTATTTGTAATATCTCCATCTAAATTAATATTATAAATATCGCACAATAACTGACCTGAACTTAGTGTTAAATCATTAAAAACTGAAATATCTCTAATTAATGAAAGAGAAGTTACCGGATTTACCAATAAATCGTAAAAATCGGTTGCAGTAGAACCTGCAATGGTTTGAGTGCCTCCACTAAAAGTAGTTAAGTTTTCGTAATGATTGTATGTTCCATTATTTGTAAATCCACCTTTAATAGTTACATCAATATTTAAATTCGTATTAGCATCAAAAATACTATTTGCATTACTAATGGTTAAATCACCTTTCATTGTTAATGGGCTTGAAAAAAGAGTAACTGTTGCATTACGAGCAGTGCCAGTATTTTTACCGGTAATAGTTAAATCATTTAGTGCAACATTTGCTTCTAAAATATAATTCTGAGCTTCATCTAATGTACCTTGAGAAAAGATTATTTCTCCACCTGTAACTGAACTGGTTGGTGCTTTAATATATAAATCGCCAAAAGTTGTACCTCCACCACGAACTATACTAATTGTACCACCAGACATATTAAAAACATTGCCCGGATTGTCTGTAATTTCGAGTTTAGCATTACCCGGAACATCATTTCGTCCGTTGACTATTAAATTACCCCCACTTTGAATGTAACTTAATACTCCATTCGTTGTTCCAGTATTTCGTCGTATTTGACCATTCACAATTAAATTACCTCCACTAATGTCGATTGCTGCGCCACCTCCACCTGAATATTCAATGTCATTATTGTTATCGGGACTGGTAATTTGCCCAACATAAACATTACCGCTAACTAATGTAAGCTTACCATTCAGATATAAATCGTTTGTATTTGAAGCTGAGTTCGCAATTAAAATATTTCTATTTGTTGCATTGTTAGGGTAATCGATATACAAACCTGCAGTAGAAGGAATTGTAAATGCTGTACCTTCTGTTATTGTGAAATCAGTACTTGGATCGGTACGTCGATATACCAGTGTACCATTACTTAAAGTTAGCCAATTATTAGTTGGTGTAGTAAGAGTTCCTCCAATGTCAATAATTAAAGAATCGGCTTGAGATGTTCCTTTATCGATTGTAACTTTATTAAAAATAGTTGTAGTACCGCTTCCACTAATATAATCATTATTAATATTATTATTTCCAAAGAATCTTAAATTACAATAATGCGTTCCATTTAGCAAACGCAGATATGGAGCAGTTGTAGAATTATTTATTAAGCTACCTCCAATATCTATCGTGTTAGCAACAGGAGCTCCTGCAGGAACTCCATATACAGGAATTTGAATATCAATACTACCGGCTGAACCAACAATAACATCCCCTTCAACAATCATATGCTGTGGAACGACTTCTGGCATAAAAATAAAAGTACCAGCATCTACATTTAGATTACCAGTTACATGTATCGTTTTCTCAATAGTAGGATTATATAATGTCGCATTATTATATGGTGCAATATTAGTATTCCAACTCATTGCAATCCATGCAGTTGCAAGATTTCCAGTAAATGTTAAATCACCATTTATGGTTGTTAAATTATTATTAGGTAAAACAATATTATCACCATTAAGTGCCCTAAGAATTAGATTTCCATATTGGGTTACATTCGCCGGGAGTATATATAATGCTCCTGCTGTACCATCAATGTCATAAAATTCGGTTGTACCTGAATTTATATTAAAATCAGAAAAATCACCACCCGGGAAAGTAAATAGTTTAGGAGAGCCAACTACAGTAGTTAACCGGAATAAACCATTTCCACCAGGATGATTAATTACCATTCCAAAATTACTTGCAGTTGTTGACCAAGTATAAATATCAAGAACAGATCCATCTTCAATTTGCAAACTGGCACAGCTTGCATTAGCTGTAAGGTTAACTGTGTTATTATTTCCAATTACAACTACATCGTTTATTCCAGGAGATGTAGCTGCTGCAGCTCCTGTATGCTTTAATACCGGGTCAATTGACCATGTTGATGCTAAATTCCATCTGGTATTGGCTCTACTATAATATACGGTTGGAACACCAAAAGGATCGGTACCATCATCATCGCCGGCAGTAAATTCACCGTCGATATAATTAACACCATCAAAGCTTGTGCCTGCACCTCCAATAATATTTGTTGTTTCGTCAACATCAGTATCTGCACTATAATTTGTCCATGAATATGTTGTATTATTGTAACTTTCAGCAACATAACCAGCTTCAGTAATATCTCCACCTGTTACTACATCATTATCTGTTGCAGAATAATTGAATGTATGAGTAACTGTTGCAGCTCCTAAAGTAAACCCAGCAGATTTAACTCTCCAGAAATAGGTTAAACTACGCCCTTTAGTAGTGGTATTCGGGTGTTCGTAACCAACAGGAACAACTGTAATTGAACCAAAAACAGTAGGATTTGTTCCAAATGTAATTGTAGCAGGACTATATTCTGCGGCTGCATGGTTCGTAGATGGTGCACCAATCGGGAAAATAAAACTTGTTGAAGAAGATGAATATACTTTTGTAATACCTCCATCACCAGCATTTCCACTTGATTGAATAAATCTGGTACCAGAAATTGTACCTGCTATAGTTGCAGATGCACCCAGTTTAAGATTATATGTACTAATATTAAAAAGTTTATCTTGTGAAAGAGTTAATGTTCCATTAATAGTTGTATTAGCTCCCAATGAAATAGGGGCTGTTCCAGTATTATTATTTAGTTCCAGATTTTGGAAAATACCATTTCCGTCACCGGTAATCATCTGAGGAACATTATCATTTAATACCATTTTACCGGTTCCGGAATGAACTCCAGAGTTGTATAAATATGATGATGTTGCAGTACCTGCAAGGCTTATTGTTTTACCACCATCGGCCAATGTTCCTTTAACAATCATTAAGGAATCGTTAACAGAAAGAGTAGTTACAGCACCAGATAATGTTAAAGTAGTACCTGAAGGTTTATCAATCTTTAATTTATTTACTGCTAAAGTAGCTAATCCTATACTAAAACTCTGGCTTCCTGTTCCGTTAAATATGGTCCAGTTTGCACCTGGAGTATATGTTGTACCATTTGCAATAGTGAAATCGCCCCCAACAGTAACATTCAGATTATTTGCCTTTAAAACACCTGAAGTAATATCTAATTTTTTTAATACTACTAAAGGATACATATCCAATTGAACTGTTGTTGAACCACTCTTTCTAAATATTTCTAAATTCCCTAGCGGAGCATTTGATCTGATATAATGAATAGCTGCATCAGCAGAACCCCCGGTACCCAATGTAGGGTATAATTTAATTGTACCATCGGTAACATTGATATTACCTGATGACGATAAAACATCAAAAACTCTACCATTTCCACAATCGTCGTATATTTGAATAATACCACCCGACATGGTAAACACGTTAGTAGGTTCATTCAGGTTAAAAGTTCCTAATGTAGCTCCTAATGAACCATCAGTATCTCTAACTGTACTTGGTGAAGTTTGTTTTAAAGCTGCAACAGTTGAATATAGGGGTGTATATTTAAATCGTCCACGAAGGATAAATGTACCACCGGATTGATCGTACGAAGCAAGGCCACCTCCTCCACCAAAAGAACGAAATTGTTTTGCATCAACAGTACAATATTGACCACCAACACCCCTAATCACAAATTGGCCTGAAGCATCGTCCCAGGTAATAATACCACCCGATTCGCGTGTAGAGAAATATCCATTGTTCACTTTAAATTTCCCAAGTATAGAAAAAGAACTACAGCCACCTGTCCCAATACCATTAACCAAACCTGTTCCGCCAGCTACACCATACGCCACATTTACCTCTCCATAATCATCGGCAGTAGATAAAACGATAACTTGTGTACCATCAAGAGTAAGTGCACCATTGGCAGGAATAAAATAATCAGAATTTGGATCGGCTAAAGGATAAGGATCACCATCTTCGGCCCAAGTACCTTCAGAGAGAGATGGAATAATTGTTAATCCTTGTAAAATTAAAGTCCCTGTACGTATCCATAATGCCTTTTTAAGATTTGGATTACTTCCTCCACTTTCACCCCCAGCTATATTAGCTCCGAACAACCTAAAATTTGGATAAGCTGAAGAATATACTGTTAAAGAAAAACTCTGATCAACACCTTTATCTAAAACCAAGTTGTAAAAGTCGGTTGTACCATTACAGGTTAAGGTATTATCGGTAGCTCCTTGAAAATAAACCGTCGCAGCACCTGATGTAGCTACAGAACCTAATGGAGGAAATGCATTAAAAATAGGATAATTTAGATTAGTAAATCGAACGGTACCATTATTTGTAAAATTTCCCTTTAACACTACTCTATGAAAATTCTCGTAATAATCAAGAAATGGTAAAGTAGTAACTCCAATAATACCAAGAGGGTCAATTGTACTATTTGTTGAGCCATTCCCAACAGAAATAAAAGCTCCGTTATCAATAGTAACATCTCCGTTTATTGTTAATATTAATCTGGTTGTTGCAACATTATCATTTATACGATAAGTACCTTGTTTAACCTGTAAATTACCATTTAAAGTAATATCACTCAATTGAGTTGCAATTTTCCCAATAGAAGTATTAATCTTTAAGTTATTGTATGTAGCCTGTGCTGCAGGTAATGTAAAATGATCAGCATTGTAATATTCAGTTGTACCACCTCCAACATTTACAAATGTATTTGTTGCAGCTACTGGGAAATTTACAGATGCAAGACGTAATGTTCCTTGTCCGTTTAATGCTGCTAAACCATTAGTAAAGGCATTGTCTGACATATCAAGAATACCTCCTTCGTTAATATTTACTTCGAGATTAATAGTTGCAGTATCGGAAGAAAGTGTAACCGTACGGTCTGATAAAATAACCACTACATCGCCATCACTAGGTAGCCCAATATTTACATATGTAGTCCCGCCCGGATCACTTGTCCAGGTTAGGGTATCGTTCCAATTACCTGTTTGGTATGAGAAAAAAGTATTTGAGGGCACAGTAACTCCTGCTTCGGCAGTCCAAAGGGTGCTTGTATTTGTAATATCAGTAGTATTTGTAATGGTAAATGAAGTTGCAGTAAAACTTGGTGTACCTGTTGGTGTTCCCCAGGTTCCATTTCTAAAGTATAAATTAGTTGGTGTTCCTGGAATTTCTGTGGCATTAAAATCGAATTGCGATGTAATTGTTCTTCCAACAAGACTTGTAATAACATTCCAATACCTTTCAAGAAAATTTGACCCTAAAGTAAAATCCTGTACTGTTCTAACACGTATTGTACCAGCTGCAGTAGGGCTTATAGCCGTAATACTTGCAGGAGAATAAAAATTATCTGAACCAACAGGAAAAACAATTGGATTTGGTGTTGCTTCAGGTCTAATAAGATATCCTGTTCCATTTGTTTCTATCATATTTGTAACATCGAAAGCAGCACCCTGAATGGCATTGATTGCATTATTTGTTATAGTTAGATTGTTATTTCCAAGTTGTAATACTCCCGAAGTTAATGTTAGGTTGTTATCAACAGCAGTAGCACCAACAAGAGTTTTTGTACCTCCACCAGATGTTGTTAAATTATAATATGTATATGTTCCTATTTGCTGTGTTCCTGCTCCATTATATTCGACTGTACCGCTTGTTGGTGCAGTAGTACCCCCACCAGCAGTACTGGTTATACCACCACCACTCATATTGCCACCTACATACAATGTTCCTGCATCTGTAAATTCTATATATGTTCTTAAATTCGTGCTATTTAAAATTACATCACCTGTAACATTAACTGTTCCAGTTGAAATCCGAATATAAGAATTTGAATTATCATTACCTCCAGTATTTAATAAAGAAAGTGATCCCGTAGTTAAAGTTCCTGCATCAAGTCTTATTCCTCTTTCATCACCATTACTATTTGCGTTTAGTAATGTAGCTCCGGTAACAGTTAAAGCATTTGCACCTTGAAATGTTAATCTTGTATCAGTTCCACCTGTAACCATTTGTAAAGAACCTACACTAAAAGCTGGTGTAATGTTTAATGTAACGCTATGATTATCTCTAATTGTTACAGAGCCAGTTATTGCGTTCACCCCGGGATAATCACCTGCCAAACAATTTACAAATGCACCTCCACTCGATACCTGCCATGTTGCATTATCATTCCAATTACCAGCTGCTCTGGTTTGGTAATTCAAAACACTAACCACTTCGAAATCATCAATATTCCAACCACTGTATTGCCAACTTCCATCAGTTGTTCCCATGCTAAACCTAACCTGAACTGAAGCCTGATTTGCTGCAATAGCAGAAATATCAATGGTATTTAAACTCCATGCATTATCAGTTATTGTGGTGTTTACATTTTCCCATACGACATTCCATACAGCACCACCATTATTTGAAACCTCTATATATGCATTATCATATGCATCTTGTTCAACATTTAACCAGCGCTGAAAATTAATACTAACATGAGAATAGGCTGAACAATTAATTACCGGAGATGTGGCTGTATAAGCCCGATCAGCTAAATTAATTTCATAATCACCTGGATATGTTCCAATTCCGGTTAAATCTACACCTAAGACATTAGTTCCGGAAACGGCACTATTTGGGTCAGAATTTCCATGCTCCCCTCCTAATCCAAAAGGGATACCTCGTTCAAATTCTCCAGTTAAAACCCAACCTTTATCCGTTTCAAAATCATCAGTAAATATAACTATTTGAGAATATGCCCCTAAGTTTAATAACATTAAGAATAGATAAAATACTAGAGTTCTCATAATTTGGAAATTAAATCCTTTTGAAATAGCTGCATTATTTGCAGAATACGGATTTTTAGAAAATATATGTGGTGTTGCATTCATAGCAAAAATATTTAGCAAGAACAAAAATTAAAACACTATTTCACAATACTATTAAACTGAAATACAGCGTAAAGGTTTCAGCAAATCATGCAAAAGTAAGCATTTTTAAGCTAAAATTTGATAAACAATACCTATTATTTGATGAATGGCTATATTGGTAATGACTAAAATGCCAGAAATTTAAATTGTAAAACTCGCTGAATTAGGTTTTTTTTAAGAAAATTTAAATGTGTATTAAAACTGTCCTGCATAAAATCCCATTGAATCCATTTTGCGCCAAATTATTTGCATACCCAAACATAATCGTTGTTCCATTTTTTCGTACGGGTCTTTTTCGGTTGAAATTACGGTTACCTCAAAAATCAGGGTTTGGGTATAATCAATAGTAAAACCTACAGATTCAACATAATCATCAACAATATTGTCATAAAGTATTTTGTTGTTTTCAACACTTTTTACAATAAAATGCACAGGATATTGGTTCGATTCGGTACAAAAAATAATCTTGTAATCTTTTTTTCCATAAAAAACAGCTTTGTGTTGAATTGTTTGATTTGCGATCATCACTGCACTGCGAGATTGGCCGTAATACTTGTAGTCGTAATTACCAGACATTTTGCAATTCTGCTTATGAAAACTACGACAATTTTGAGAAAATATGCCTGTGGTAATAAAACATAAAACAAGAAGAAGTACTAATTTCTTTAAATTCATTGTATGTTGGTTCTTTTTGATGTATGTACGATAATAATCGATAAAATGTTATGTTATAATTAAATAGGTCGCCGCGATGCGGCTAAAATTGTTCTTTTTTATTCGTTGCTGCTACATAGAGATCGCAGCTACGCTGCTATTTTAATTGTTCCTTTCCATTTACTTTATCAATAGGTCGCAGCTATGCTGTTATATATTGATCGCCTCCTTGCTGCTACAAATAGGTCGCCGCGATGCGGCTTGCTATGTCTCTTGCTCTTATATTTTACAAATAGATCGCAGCTACGCTGCTATAGTTATCTTTTGCTTTTATCTTTAATTCGTTCCTTTTAATAGATCGCCGCTATGCGGCTTGTTCTATCTCTTGTTTTTGCAATTTACAAATAGTTCGCAGCTATGCTGCTATAGTTATCTTTTGCTTTTACTAATTAAAAATAGACCGCAGCTATGCTGCTTTTGTCATCTTTTGCTATAATTAATTTTTGTAAAACTCCTTAAACACAGTAATTGGTTTTGATTCAACCTTTTTTTAAGCTGCTTAGCAGCGATCTATTTGTAAAATTAAACATCAAATAAACTTTATTAAGCCTCATAGCGACGACCTATTATTTGGTAATCCAATCAAAAAGATATTTTTCATCAAAATCTATTTCAAACTCTTTAAGGAGATCAAGATATTCTTCTTTAAATGTCCTTTTTTTATGATGTTCTTGTTGGTTTAAAATATATCGAATAACATTATCAATTTGAGAACGTGAATAGGAGAAAACACCATATCCTCTTTGCCATTCAAACTTACCTTTAATCCATTTCTTTTCGTTAATAAATTTTGATGAGATGGCTTTAACTTCTTCCATAAGATCACTTATTGCCATTGTTGTTCCAAAACCAATTAACATGTGAAGATGATCTGGAACATTATTTATGGCTAGCATTTTTTGATTACGATTTTGAACTATGCCGGTTATATATTTTTGCAATTCATCGTTGCAATTGTTGGGAATAATGCTTTGTCTTCCTTTTACTGCGAAAACAAATTGGAGGTAAACCTGACTGTATGTGTTTGCCATGTGTTATTATGTTTACTAATTATTTATAGGTCGCCGCGATGCGGCTGAAATTGTTCTTTTTTATTCGTTGCGGCTACAAATAGGTCGCCGCGTTGCGGCTACAAATAGGCCGCAGCTACGCTGCTATATATTGATCGCCTCCTTGCTGCTACAAATAGGCCGCCGCGATGCGGCTGAAATTGTTCTTTTTTATTCGTTGCGGCTACAAATAGGCCGCCGCGATGCGGCTAGAATTGCTCTTTTTATTCTTTGCTACAAATAGCGGCTACAAATAGATCGCAGCTATGCTGCTATATATTGATCGCCTCCATGCTGCTACAAATAGGCCGCCGCGATGCGGCTACAAATAGGCCGCAGCTACGCTGCTATATATTGATCGCCTCCTTGCTGCTACAAATAGGCCGCCGCTATGCGGCTACAAATAGGCCGCAGCTACGCTGCTATATATTGATCGCCTCCTTGCTGCTACAAATAGGCCGCCGCTATGCGGCTACAAATAGGCCGCAGCTACGCTGCTATATATTGATCGCCTCCTTGCTGCTACAAATAGGCCGCCGCGATGCGGCTACAAAGAGATCGCAGCTATGCTGCTACAAATAGGTCGCAGCTACACTGCTATAAATAGGTTGACGCGATGCGGCTGGCATTAGGACAAAAATCTTTTCAGCAATTCTATCAATTTTTGTTCTAAAATGGGTTTTGTGATATAGTCATCGCATCCGGCCTGAATTGCTTTTTCGCGATCTCCCTGCATGGCATAAGCTGTTTGTGCTATAATTGGTAATCCTGGTTTTATCTTTTTTATTTTTTTTGTTGCAATGTAACCATTCATAATTGGCATTTTTATATCCATTAATACCAAAGAAATTTCCGGATATTTTTCAATCATTTCAACAGCTTCAATTCCGTTACCTGCAAACATGTTTTTTATTTCCTGTAAATCTAATATTTCTTTTAAGTACAAGTAATTCATTTTTTCATCATCAACAATAAGTATGGTTGAATCTTTTTTTAAAAATTCGTCTGTGTAAGAAATTCTTTTTTCTTTAATTTTTATATTTTTTTTAGGTGTATATGGAATTGAAAAGTAAAAAGTTGAACCTTCATCAGGTTTTGTTTCCACCCAAATTGTACCGCC
>JBFXEQ010000071.1:0-15765 GCA_050179935.1 Bacteroidales bacterium
TTGTACAAGGCGCGAGATTTTATTTTGACGAGTAGAACTCATAATTTTCAATTTATTTAAAACTTCAAAATTACACAACATTTATCAAATATAAGGAATCCTTGCTTATAAATTGATGATTCTTTTATATTTAAGGTTTCTAGTTTCGACTTGTTTTTATACCTTTGCTACCTGCAATTTTAAATTTACCGAAATGGATAAAAATTTACTTATCTACAATACATTAACTCGCAAAAAAGAAGTTTTCGAACCGCTAAATCCTCCTTTTGTAGGAATTTATGTGTGCGGACCAACTGTTTATAACGATGTACATTTAGGTAATTGCAGAACTTTTATTTCGTTTGATTTGATTTACCGCTACCTGCTTCATCTGGGATATAAAGTGCGTTATGTTCGTAATATAACCGATGCCGGCCATTTAGAAGGCGACCGGGATGAAGGTGATGATAAATTTGCAAAAAAAGCCAAGCTCGAGCAACTTGAACCTATGGAAATTGTTCAGAAATATACCTTAAATTTTCATGAGGTGATGTCTGTTTTTAACACCCTATCTCCAAGTATCGAACCTACCGCAACAGGCCATATTTCTGAGCAAATTGAAATGATAAAAGAGATTTTAAAAAATGGCTACGCCTACGAAAAAAACGGAACGGTTTATTTTGATGTCGAAAAGTACAATACTGTTTTTCCTTATGGACAACTAACTAACCGAAAGCTTGAAGAACTGATCGAAGGAACACGCGAACTTAGTGGGCAGGATGAAAAAAAGGGACGGCTGGATTTTGCATTATGGATTAAAGCCAAACCCGAAACAATAATGAAATGGCCATCGCCTTGGGGTTGGGGATTTCCGGGCTGGCATATCGAATGTTCAGCAATGAGTACAAAGTATTTGGGCGAAAAATTTGATATTCATGGTGGTGGAATGGATTTACAAGCAACTCATCATACTAACGAAATAGCACAATCGCAGGCTTGCAGCAATACTGCTCCGGCTAAATACTGGATGCATACAAATATGTTAACTGTGAATGGAACCAGAATGTCAAAAAGTGCTGGAAATGGATTTTTACCTCGGGAGTTATTTACAGGCAATCATCCTTTGCTGGAGAGAGGTTATTCGCCCATGGTGGTACGTTTTTTTATGGCTCAATCGCACTATCGTAGCACGCTGGATTTCTCGAACGAAGCTCTTCAGGCTGCCGAAAAAGGATTTTATAAGTTGATGAAAGCAGGCGAAACATTAAATAAACTGGTTCCTTTTAATGAATCAACTATAAATAGCAAAGAACTGCAGGATAATTGCTACAAAGCCATGAATGATGATTTTAACAGTCCAATTTTAATATCTCATTTATTCGAAGCCGTTCGCATTATCAACTCAATAAATGATGGCAAAGAAAAAATAAATAGCGAAAATTTAGAAATCCTTAAATCTCTTTACAACACATTTGTTTTTGAGGTATTGGGATTAAAGAACGAACAATCGAAAGAATCTTCAAATCTGACATCTGAGCTTATTGAGTTAATTCTAAACTTACGCCTGGAAGCTAAAAAGAACAAAGATTTTGCAACCTCCGATAAAATAAGAAATGTGCTTATTGCAAAAGGTGTAATAATTAAGGATACCAAGGACGGTTTCGAGTGGGAACTATCTGATTAAATTAATTGAATTTTATGCATACAAACCGGATAAAAAGTCCGGTTTTTTTGTTCGTTTTCGTACACAATCGTTACAAAACCGGTCGTTTTTTTCGTTAATTTTATTCTGTAATTTGCTCTTTACTATATATATTTCTGTTGTTTACAAAATATGGTATAATTGATGTAAGGTTTTTTCAATATTAATAACAAGCTGTTGTATGAAAAAGTTATATCGATTACTCATCACTTTTCTGTGTTTAACCGGTTTCGGTGCTTTTTTAATTCTTTTTGGATTTTTGCTTTCATTCCCCTCAAAATATGCGAGTAACTCCGAAAATCAGCAAATCACTTACAAATACTTATTTCTTAAACTTACAAGTAAGCCTATTGAACTAATGGCTCGTGCAGAAAACGAAAAAGAAACTGTTACAAAAAATAAGCCGGTTGAAAAAAACACAGTCTCAGCAACTAATTCTGTATTAAAAACAACCATTTCAGAGCAATCCAACGAAACCATCAATTATATTGAAAAAACCGATTCTATCTATATCATGAATGAAAAATGGATAAAACAGGTTATTCAGATGAATGGTTGCTTTGATATTTACAATGATTTTGTTGAAAAAGACTGGATGAAAGATCACCATTTCATAATACTTTAGTTCCTCATAGATAAAATAATTATTAAAACTGCATTTTAAAATGCGGTTTTTTTATTTTAATGAGATTGATCTAATTTTACATCATGAATCAGGAATTAATTAAAAGCATATTTTCAATTAAAAACATGGATGAATTTGAGTCGCTTTGTCTTAAAATTTTTAGTTTTCAGGCACAATCAAATCCTGTTTATAAAGAGTTTTTGTATCATCTAAATATTGATCCGTTAAAAATTAATACGCTAAATAAAATCCCGTTTTTGCCAATAGATTTTTTCAAATCACGTCGGGTAATTAGCGGATCAAATTCGTCAGAAAAAGTTTTTTTTAGCAGCGGAACAACCGGCATTACGAGAAGCAGTCATTTTGTTACCGATTTATCTGTTTACGAACAAAGCTTTATTACTGGTTTTGAGTTGTTCTATGGACCAATAAAAGAGTATTGCATATTGGCAGTCCTGCCTAGTTATCTCGAAAATGAAAGTTCTTCTCTGGTGTATATGGCAGATCATTTAATTCGATTATCAGGCCATTCGGAAAGTGGGTTTTATCTCAACAACCACAATGATTTGCTAAGTCAACTAAAAAAACTTGAAAATGCTAGCCAAAAAACAATTCTTTTGGGAGTTTCCTATGCCTTGCTCGATTTAGCCGAAAAATCACCTATAAAACTAAATCATACCCTAATAATGGAAACCGGCGGGATGAAAGGCCGAAGAAAAGAGTTAACGCGCAGCGAGTTGCATTCAATACTTACATCAAAGTTTGGGGTTAAAACAATTCATTCGGAATATGGTATGACCGAGTTACTTTCTCAAGCATACTCTAAAGGAAATGGAAAATTTCATTGTCCTCCATGGATGAAGATTATTATTCGCGATACCTATGATCCTTTTTCCTTTGTAGATATAGGAAAATCTGGCGGAATAAACATTATCGATCTGGCCAATATTAATTCTTGCTGCTTTATTGAAACAAAAGATCTGGGTAAACTAAATCCCGATGGAAGTTTTGAAGTTTCGGGCCGATTCGATAATAGTGATATCAGAGGGTGTAACTTATTAATTGCACAATAAAAAGAGGTTGTATCAAAAGTAAAATTGTTGACTATTTTTCGATAGGCCTGCCCGACGGCAGGCGGGCTCAAAAGGACAACAATCTAATAATCAATGTGTCACACTGAGCTTGTTGAAGTGATAATACGAAAAAGAAGCTTTTGGATACAGCCTCTTTAAATCTAATTTATTTTAAGTTTTTCCTTTATTTCTTTTGGAATTGTATTTTTATGAACCAGTATGGCTATCGTGTTTAATCTCATATACTGTTCTGACATATACAGATAACCTCCAAACTTCCCTCTTTCAGTACCCCACGAATTTTTTGTCTTATAATAAGTTGTACCATTCTGATCATTAGCCAATCCGGTTATATGCATTAAATGATCATCGAAGGTAGATAGATTATCAAACTCTTGTTGGCGATATTGCTGAGTAATATTTTTTTCGGGGGCAGGTTTTTCAAATTGCACTTCTCCTTCAGGAACAATAGCAAAACCATTCTTATGTGAGAATCCTGGCTGAGACATATCTCCATCCCAAACAAAAGAATAGCCCATTTTTAATGAGTTATTCATTATCAACATTAAATCATCCAATGGAACATTGTAGTATAACTCTTTTGACCAATTATCGGGCACTTCGAGAATAAATTGTTCGTAAAATGGATGATGAGTAAAGGAGGTTATTTCTACATAATCGTTGGGATTAAAACCTGTTTCGGTAGCAAAACCTATGGTGGAATGAGAAACCTTTTTTTCTTTAACACTTTCTGGTAATTCACCAAGATATGTATCAATAATTGCTACATATGCTTCGTCCCAAACAGGCGTAAGTTTTTTATTTGGTTTAGAAAGAACAACATCTAAAACAGCTTTAAGCATAGCTTCCAATTCTCCGTGATTGTAATTTCCCGGATCGTACGTATTTCCTTCGTAATATTTCTGATCAGAAAAACCATACTTTTTAATTACGTTAAGAACATCGTGAGCCTGACCTCCTTCGCCAAAATTTGTCTTTCCCTGATAACGAACATAATCCATTCCTTTTTGAATATAAGCATAACGAACAAAAAACATTTCAGATATATCATATTCAGGTTTTCCCATACGCATTAATTCCGATTCAATAAACGAAGTAGTAGCAAAACTCCAACATGTACCTGTACTGTTCTGATTTTTAACACTCGTTGCTTTTAAATCATGTTTATCGGTAATTATATACCCCTGTGAAACCTCCTGTGATACAGCAGCAAAAGCTATTAGGAAGATAATCTTTGAAATTAAAAAAACTCTAACTGTTTTCATATTTTTAGTTTTATGATTGTTTTTATTCATTATTTTTAAAACTGGCAACACCTCCGGTAACAACAAATTTCATAACGTTGCCCGGTGCTGCATTAATTGGTTTAACCTGTTCCGCTGGTACAATAAACATCTCGCCCGAAAAGTTATATGAATGCGGAAAATAAACAGCTACTTTTTTACCTTCAACACCCAAATCGTCAAGCTGCTCGCAGGTAACAAAACCAACCTTCTCAAGATTAGACATTAAATTTACTTTAACTAAAACTGGTTGGTTAAATTTCTTTTCCTTGCCAACAAAAGCAGACAAAAAATCTTTTATTGATGAATAAACGGTTTTTAAGATTGGAGTTCTATCCAAAAAATGATTAACAACTATCTTTACCGGTTTGGCAATGATCGTCTGTCCGGCATATCCTAATAAAGTTATTAGCAAGAACAAAATAATAAGTCCTGCACCCGGAATATGGAAACCAAAGATTTTAAATAGTATTGGTTTAAAAACATCATCAACTAAAAAAAAAGCTTTATACAAAATAAAAATAGTAATTCCGATTGGTGCGATATATAATAGTCCCTGAAAAAAGAAGGCAATAGGTTTTTTCATCATTTAAGATAATTGTTATCTACAAAAATACTATTTATTTGAGCAATAAGTACTACCCCTCTGAATTATTGTTCATTACATTACAACATTAAGCCTCACAACAAACTCTTTAAATTATTTTAACAATTATCTAGTAAATTTTACTATTTTTAGAATTCATGTAAAATATTTTTTCATATGCAAGTTAAAGGCACTAGTATTAAGATAACCAAGGAATTTGTTAAAACAAAATTTCCTACTCGTTATGATGAGTGGTTTAAAACTCTTTCTAAAGAATCACAAAAGATTTACCATGATACTATAAATGCTGCCGAATGGTATGATTAAAAACTGCTTATACCGATCCTCTTGATAAAATTGTTGATTTGTTTTACAACAAAAATGCCCAAAAAGGCGGTGAAGAAATGGGAATGTACAGCGCCGAGGTAAGATTAAAAGGTGTTTACAAAGTGTTTTTATTGATTGCCTCGCCCCAGTATTTAATGAAACGTGGAACACGCGCTATGGAAACATTTTACACTCCATCAGAAATAGAAGTTGTTGAAAAGGGAGATAAAATGTGTATTATAAAAATTAAAAAATTTGATGGCATTACTAAAGCGTTGGAGTATAGAATTGCAGGCTGGTGTGCAAAAGCATTGGACTTATGCAAATGCAGAAGCTGGAGTTATAAAATAACAAGCCATTTATCTGCAGGACAGAATTCTACCACTATGGAGTTTGTTTGGGAATAAAAATACCATTAAAATTAAATCTCTTTTGTCTTTAACTGCTGCGTGCCTGCTTAAAGATAATATTCCAAAATGCTTTCCAAAAATACTTGAAATCGGTTAGCAAGGGATGTTTTTCATAAGCCTTTAGGTATTTCATTTCAGAAGCTTGTATTTCGTCAAGCGTTTTAGGAAGATCAACATAAAACGGAGGAATAAGTCCAGGTTTTGTTTTTACTCTTTTTTCCTGCAGCTCCTTTGAGTATAAGCTGAAATAATGCTCACTTAATGGCCTCACCCCAAAAAGCTTCATGTCTCCTCTAAAGAGATTAATAAACATAGGAAACTCATCTAACCAGAATTTTCGAAAAAATCGGCCTAGCGTAGTTACCCTAAAATCATCTTTAAACTTTCCTCCTTCATTAAGATCAGATTTGTTGTACACATACTCTTGCAGATATTCGGCAAAAGGATGCATAGTTCGAAACTTATATACATTAATAATTTTTCTATCTTTACCAATCCTGCGCAGTTTAATAAGTGGTCCATAGGTGGGATGTGCATCGTAATATGGCTCGCGAATTTTTCGGGCAACGAAATAAAGCCATCCCTTTATGTTTCTTTCAATAATAACTTCGAATCCACACGAATATAAGCGCCCAAACATCTCTGCTTTTGATAACACCCTATTATCGCCTCTTGTAAGAAAAAAATAAATTCCTTTGGTAAGATTAAACTTTGGAAGCACCCTTTTTACAATAAAATCAAAAAAGTAATAAATACTGTTTAGAATAGGCGGAAATTTTTTAAGTATTCTTTCTTTGCGTTGATTTTTTGATTCGAAACATCCAATAAAAAAACCTTGATTAGGTAGTTTTCTGTTTATTGATTCTAAAAATTTATTAATATATCGTATATCATTAATTCGTCGAAGGTTAACAATTTTATGGTATACTTTTTCGGGTAACTTATCTACATTAAACCTCGATGTTGTAGATAATAAAGAATAATCTGCCAGATTAAGATCGATATGCTCCGAAAGAAATTCAAAAACTTCTTCGTTCGATTCCTCAACAATAGCATCTTTAATGTTTTCGGGGATCTGTTTTGAAATTGATTCGATGGGTAATGGCTCTGCTACAGGAATTTCCTGAACACGACCAACTACTTTTTGATAAACCTCGAAAATCTTTGATGTATCCGGACCTGGTTTCGCATTACAAACAAAATAATCGCAAATGGCAAAAATTAACTCAAACAATGTACCCAACGAAATCGTACCTAATACCACAATTCGTGAATTAAGATTGGTTTTAATTGCAAACATAAGTAACGTTGCAATTCCTGTAATAATAAGATTGGTAAATAAAATATGCCAGAGGGCCCTCGACAACTTAAGACGCTCCGGGGCCGAATATTTCTGTGCTATTAATGATATTGCAATCCAAATAAAAAGGAAAATAAAAAAGGGATATAAGTAAGTTGGCAGATAAATTCTAATTGAGGCCGGTTTAACCCAAATCATTATTAAAAATGCAAGAGTTAGCCCTGCAATATCTATGATTGTATTTATAATTATCGACCTGCGTTTCATTAAAATTTACTTTTGGATATTAAAGGTAACAAAATATTTTTTAATTGTACAAAATCATCAAAAACGCAACTCATTAAATCGCTTTGAAATGCAAATTTCTTTTAATAAACAGTAAAAAACAACAATTCCGCTGTATTTAAACTTTTTGGTTAATTCATTGTTTAAATTAAAACTTTCAATTATGTCGTTTACATTAAAAATAAGAGCAAGTGCTCCCGATTTCAGATTACCAGCTACTAATGGCAGAACATATCAATTATCAGATTTTACTGAAGAGGTTTTAGTTGTCTTTTTTACCTGTAATCACTGTCCTTATGTTATAGGCTCTGATGAAGTTACCCGAAAAACAGTCGAAAAATATGTCCCAAGAGGTGTTCGGTTTATTGGAATTAATTCGAACAGTATAAACACTTACGAAGAAGATAGTTTTCCGAATATGGTAAAACGAATGAAGGCGAATAATTTCCCATGGCTTTATTTACATGACGAATCGCAGGAAGTTGCTTTTGCTTATGGGGCTTTACGCACACCTCATTTTTATGTTTTTGATGGTAATCGTAAGCTTATCTATACAGGTAGGGCTGTTGATAATCCAAAAGACACATCAAAAATGACTGTAAATGATCTTGAAAGAGCTCTTGATGAACATTTATTGGGTAAATCAATAACGGTTCCTGTTACAAATCCTATAGGTTGCAATGTTAAATGGGACGGAAAAGAGAAACACTGGATGCCTGCTGATGCGTGTGATTTAGTATAATTAGATTTTAGATCTGTGTATCAAGTATCAAGACCTGAGTATCAAAACAAGTCGTGTGCAAAATCTAATTTTAATTTAGTGGCAATTTTTCCGTTTCTTTGGTTGGTTTTACACTATCATCAATATATTGATCTATTCTCGAAAGATCAGTCATAATTTCGATTTTATCGATTTTGTTTGTAGTGATGGAATAAAATATTTCAACAAAAAAATCTTCGAGCGAATATAAATTTTGCAGATAATCTCCTCTGCTAATCTGAGTCAGATGTTTTCCGTTGTTCATAACCAAAAGGCCTTTTTCGGCAAGAGTCATCTTCGAAAACTCATCCTTTGTTGTTTTTTTCATTTTTTTAGAATTGTATTTATAATTAAACAAAGGGAAAAAACAAAAGTTGAATAGTTTTTAGAAATAGTTTTATAGAAGGAGCTAAAGCCCCTTTAAGTATATTTTTTAATAACCTCAGGCTTAAGCCTGGGGTTATTAAAATTAAGTAAAATTTGGACTTTAGTCCCTTTATGATTTAGAACTTCTTTTTATATATAATATTATCTGCAACATTTATATTTTCTAATCCAGCAAGAATAGAATAAGCTTCATTTGCAGATTCGCCACAAAACAATTTTTCAGGTTTAAAACCGGCGCAAACTTTTGGGCGATCGGGAGAATTAAAAATGGTGCATTTTAGATCTTCAGAGAGATGAATGCAACGAACACCTGCGGGCTTGCCATTCGGCATCCCTGGTATAGGCGATGAGATTGAAAGATAAATACAGCAGGCAGCACAGCCTTCTCTACATTCCATTTGACAGTTTTTTTGCAATATTACAATTTTTAAAAAAGAGTTTAATTCATTTATTTACTATTCTGATTTTGGAGTTGTAAATTTGTTCTTCTCATTAATTATAATCATATGAATTTTAAAAACCCTTTGGTTCATGGCACATTAATTAAACGCTACATGCGTTTTTTAGCCGATGTAAAACTCGATTCGGGCGAAACAGTTACTGCTCATTGCACAAACTCAGGATCAATGAAAAGCTGCCTTGAGAATGGCGCCGAAGTTTATTTATCACCTGTTGACGACCCAAGCCGTAAGACCAAATTTACCTGGGAAATGATTAAGATAAATGGCAATTGGGTGGGTATTAATACATCAAATCCAAATAAACTGGCATTTGAAGAGGTTAAAGCTGGACGAATCGAAAAACTAAAAGGATACACCGAGGTGCAGGCCGAAGTTAAATTTGATGATAGCCGCTTTGATCTGATGGCAAAAAACTCAAATGAAACCTGTTTTATCGAAGTAAAAAATGTAACCTATAAAGAAGGCAACTATGCTCTTTTTCCCGATGCAGTTACTAGTCGTGGCAAAAAACATTTGGAAACGCTTGTTAAAGTTAAGGAACAAGGAATGCGGGCTGTAATGCTTTATATTATTCAACGAACAGATGTGGAGATTTTTAGTACCGCTAAACAAATTGATCCCGAATATTCGAAAGCATTAAAATCAGCATACGAAAAAGGCGTAGAAATTATACCTGTACAAGTAAAAGTAACACCCGAAAAAATAGAAATTATTAAAGACCTGCCATTTGAACTATAATTAACATGAGCTTGATGTAATGAAATTAAATATAAGCTTCTATAATAAAACTAAATTTATTCAAAATACATTAAATAATCATTTAGACTGTATTAAAAAAAGCTCCATAGTAGCTAAATCTTTATAGAAGACAAAGTTAATGAAGAAATGCGCACCAATCACTTCGCTCTTTACATTTAAACCCGCCATGTGGTGCGCAAAGTAAAGATAACATTGAAATTATGTACTATTTTGTCTTTGTATCATTGCGCGTCAAAAAAACCTAAGCCCATTGAAAAATATAGTACTGACGCGCTGATTTTTGTATCATTATTTAACTATAAAGATTTTGCTCCGATGGAGCAAAGAAAATAAAGAAATAATCTAGTCTTACATCGAACTCGCGTTGATTAAAAACATATTTGTTATTTATTCAACAATTATTTCATCTACAAACAACCATGCATTTTCATTAATACCTCTCCATTTTGGCATTTTGCCAATGCTCTTTACAATTACCTTAATAAAACGGCAATCGGTAGGTTCGTTGAACTGAACATGAAACGGGTATATCCCTGCCGGTATTTTATCTCGCGCCTCATTATTTTTAATTTGGCCAAGCTGGGTATAATTAATTCCATCGAGCGAACCCCAGATCGATATTTCATCGGGAGGGAAAATCCAGCTCATGTGGTTTACCAGACTATTTAAAGAAACCCGGTTTATCTTTTCCGATTTGCCCAAATCAATAGTTGCACTTATATCTTCACCATACCAACCCTGCCACAAACAAAAATAATTTTCTGTTCCGCTGACACCATCTATTAAACTGGTTGACCCGTTAGCTGAATATGAAGGAGAGCATGGTTTTTCAAATTGAATTTTTTTTCCAACAGCCTTATGCATTTTCACACCAGTGGCAAAATACTTTGTCATTCGATCATAATATTCCTTAGGAGTAATACTCGTTTCGTGAAACAATATCGGTCCGTTTTCTTTAGATAAATTATAAAGATCGTCCAATAATTGTCTGGCTCTGTTCTTTATCTCATAGTTACCCTGATCGGATTGTACAAAAATCCAGTTTTCAGTAAATGGCAATGACTTTGAAACTTCCAACCACGCATAGCGAAGAGGTTGCAAAGCCATTTGAATTCTCAGATTGTAGGGCTCATGATTATCTATAATTGCCAATGCCGAATCGAACAAAGCAATATACTCCTCAATATTTTCAGGAGATAAAAAACCTGAAGCATGTGCCGACATAGGTTCGTATAATGTAAGGGCTTTCCCAGAGTTCAAAAGGTTTTGTGTGGCGAGTTTAATATAATCAAAAACATATTTTCCTCCAGAGCCATAATATCCGCTACAAAAATCTTGCATCAGACTATCGGTATCCAAGGATGGATTCCACATAAGCTTCGTTAACAGATAACAACGAAGCTCGGTAAACTCACCGCTGGGATGTGGCCAGCCCTGTTCAAAAATCATTTGTACATGGTTATCTCTAAAAAGCTGAAGGTTGGGTTGTAAAACATGGAAATTTGGAAATGGACCAATAATGTTTGAAAAATTGATAACATAATCCCACACAATTATATTATCAGTTAACGAACCCCACTCTTCCAAATCATTCCGAAATCCATCCAAAGAAATATCTTCACTTATTGGTTTATCGCGATTACATTCAATACTGCAAAGCATAATATTTACGTTTGGCAGAGGTTTTACTTTAAGTGGTGCTTTTCGTGTATATTGGTATGCAAGGGTTGAAATAATTTTATCCGGAAATTCCTTTGCAATGGCATTAACAAATGCAATCATGCTGCCCGATGGCGATCCGTTTAATTCATCCATTGCTTTGCAATCGGCACATTGGCAATAATTGAAATTATCCATTTGGCTAACTGACCAATATTTTGCTTCGGGTTTAAGCTCCATTTGCTTTCGCAATTCGTCAATGCAAATTTTTAAAACATCCGGATTGCTTAAGCAGAGTTGATCAGGAATACGAACATTATTACGCAGAGCAAAATATTCGGGATGAATTGAAAACCATTTTTCCGGGGGTAAAAGCTGATGCATTGTATGTACCCACATACCCCAATCATCGGATATTTCAAAATGCGATGTATTGGGTTTTTGTGGAATATTATGAAGTGCATGCCATTGAGCAAAGTCGGGATTAAAGGCACCTCCGTTATAATTTACCCGAAATCCAAAGGCAGGATTCTGATTCGTTTCAATTGCTGTAATTTTTAGGCAGGAATTTTTCGGAATGATTTTTACTCCAGGAGCATAAAACCTACATCCAAACGAATGTTCAAGAATGAAATATACCGCATTTATAAACCCTTCAGCATTAGTTGCTGTGATAATAAGGTTTGGATATTGGGTTTGGATTTGAAATCCGTCAAAAAAGATTTTTCCGGAATCAGAACCAGTTGCCTCTTTAAAGATAATCAACGGTTTCTTTTCTTTCTTTTTAGCTGATATCTGAATTGCAATTCCTGTAATTGAATCGGTATAATCACTGAGTAGTTTAGCCGCCTGAGCAGAAAATACTGATTCGCTTTTTATTTCGTAATAACTTTTGCCATCACAAACTAAAACCAATTCATTGGTGGTTTGTGCAATCGTAACTAATGAAATTAATATGCAACATAAAATTAAAACCAGCCTTTTCATCTATTCAAATCCTCCTTTTCCCCGATATAAAGAAACCGGTTTATCAAGATCAACTCGTAAAACGGTCATATATTTATCCTGAACACCTTCAGGAATCTCAATATACACTAATCCCGGAACATGGCTCCATGAAATTTTACCAACTACCATATGCTCGAGGTCTTGTCCATTACCAACAACTTGGATTTGCTTAATGGAGTTATTTAGTCCTTTAATAATAACATTTCCTCGTTGATTTCCCTGAAGAAACAAGAACAAGGAGCAAGAATCTTTCGAAAGAGTTGTTGGTCCATAAAAATGACCCAGTGGTAAGCCCGGAGTCGTACCAAATATAGCCTCTTCGTGTTTTTTGTTCCATTGGCCCAGCTCAAACAGAAGATATATTTGTTCTGCAGGAATTGTTCCATCAGCCTTTGGACCTATATCAAGCAACAGATTTCCGCCCATACTGATGCATTCGGCGAAAATACTAATGATTTCATAAGGTGTTTTGTAGCTGCTATCACGTATAAAATATCCCCACGATTCATTTGTAGTCATACAAAGTTCCCAGTTTTTTAAGGCAGGCCTTGAAACCGGAATATTTTGTTCGGGAGTATCATAATCTCCAAATCCCTTTAACCGTCCATTAATAATTGTTTGGGGATTACTCCTTTTAATCATTTGTTGAATTTTATCAGCCTGCCATTCATCTGCAGAATGCTCCCAGTCGCCATCAAACCACATAAGATCCGGATTATATTGTGTAAGCAATTCAGAAATCTGTCCATGGCAAAACTTCAAAAAACCAGACCAGCGTTTTGGCTCATCAGTTATTTTATATCTTGACGAATCTCTTAAAAACCCGGGATAATCAGGAAAGCTCCAATCGATAAGCGAGTAATACAAACCTACTTTTAGATTTGCTTTTCGTAACTCATCAACAAACGGGGTTAATACATCCTTTTTTGCAGGAGAAGCCTCAGGAATGCTCAATTTATTTTTCTTTGTATTCCACAAAGCCACGCCATCAAGATGTTTTGTAGTAATTACTGCATATCTTGCTCCACTAATCTTTATTAAATCTACCCATTGTGAGGGATTGTAGTTTTCGGCAGTAAATTCATTTACTTGCTTCATATAGTCAGCATGAGAAATCTGCCGGTTATGAAAAGCCCATGACTCCGAGGTTTTACCTGTTGAATAAATGCCCCAATGAATAAAAATACCCAGTTTTGCATCACTAAACCATTGCATAACCGAATCCTTATCGCTATGTGAATTACCGGCATTAACCTGTGTAATCATAAAACACATCAATAAAAAAAACACCACATTTTTCATTTTCGATCTGATAAAATTATTTATGTAATAAATTTAGCCTTTTTACTAAATCCTGCCAACTTATTACTAAAAAGAGTAATACCCCAGTTAAATATTCATCTTTTTTTATTGATGAAGTCCTCATTTTCTTTTTATTTTTATCTTTCCTAAAAATAATTACTATGACAAATAAACAAAGTATTACCCGCTTTCTGGAACCTAAAAAACTGGCAGTTGCAGGAGTATCAAAAAACAACAAAAAGTTTGGATATGCTGTTTTTAAAGAACTTCGACAAAAAGGATTTGATATTTGCCCCATTAATCCAACAACAGAAACTATTGATGGAATAACTTGCTACAAATCTGTTTCTGATATTCCGGCACATTATGAAAAATTATTTATTGTAACACCCAGAAACGAAACAGATGGAGTATTTAAACAAGCCATAAGCAAAGGAATAAAACATATTTGGGTCCAACAACTATCAGAAACGCCGGAAACAATTAAACTTTCAAATGAAAATGGAGTTGAACTAATTGAAAAAGAATGCATTTTTATGTTTGCTGAACCGGTTACCAGCGTGCATAAGTTTCATCGGTTTATATGGAAGGTGTTGGGTAAGCTACCAAAATAAAGAACACCTTTGCATTATTGCACTATTTTTGTATGTTTGTGTCCTTATAAAAATCATTTAGCATGAAAAAGCTTTGCCTTTTAATACTTTCTATATCAGTATTTTTCGCCTGTTCAGAGGATATCGTTACCTACCAGGATCAGCTTGAAAAAGATATAAAAAAAATTGAAAAGTATCTTTCCGATAGTGGTTTGGTAGCTCAATCAACAAAATCAGGATTACATTATATCATCGAGCAGGAAGGAAATGGAGATTTTCCACCATCAAATTCATATGTAAAGGTAAAATACACCGGAAAATTTTTAACTGGAGAAATTTTTGATAAAAACGGATCCCCTGAAGGCGTTACATTTAATCTTAATGGAGGCGTTATTGCTGGATGGACAGAAGGAATTCCTTTTTTTAGTGTTGGTGGTAAAGGGAAATTATTTGTACCATCAGGATTGGGATATGGATCAACTGCTTTTTTTGATATTCCAGCTAATTCCGTTTTAATTTTTGATATTGAATTAGTTACTTATTTCCCTCCAGATTAATCAATTCATTTAATATAATTTAAAAAGAGCCTTTCGTAATGATTGGCTCTTTTTATTGCTGATTTGTTCACAAATACACATTATTTTAACAGATTACTTTCTATTTCTGTAAAACTAAAAAACTTAGCAAATATTATAACAAATCTGTATGAAAGGAAATGAGTATCGCTAAAACAGCTTTAGATTTTTTGAAGTCATTAAGTTTAGCATTGAATGAATCAGCAAAAGCATTTGTGCTTCTGTTAGCAAGGAAGCTTAGTATTTATGAACAATTGAACTGTTATTATTTAATGGCTTTTCCTTAGTTCTAATTTAAGCATTAAGAAATAAACTCCGCCCTTTAGATATTGAATTTCTTTGTTTTACAACTTTTTTGGCTTCTTGCCTGCTGCAAGCAGGGATCCAAAAAAGTATCAAAAAAAATCAAGACAAAACGATACTTCCACGCTCTCTGTGATAAGCAAATAATTCCTAACAAAGTAAGCAAGCTCCTTTTTTGGAATTCTAATGCTTATAACATTCACTCTACCACATGGCTCGTCGTTTTGTCATGCCAACGCACTTAGGAACTGTAACGAATTAAATTAATCATTTTGATTCGTGATTTGGTTTGATTATATAATTCCATTCTCCATGAAAATCATTTCTTTCAATTTTTATTTTATCCATTTCTTCATTTGTTATTACA
>JBFXEQ010000072.1:0-15717 GCA_050179935.1 Bacteroidales bacterium
TGAGGCAAAATATTTTTTTAAATCAGCATCAGCTGATTTATGATTAATAGCCGAACCTCCATTTTCTTTATCAAAAATAGCTTTTAACACATCTTTTAACGGCATATCATCAGTTTCGGTAAAAACCGAAATGTCTTCAAGAGCACTAACCTTAGCCGAAGTATGCGCTGGCATTCGTTTATTATCCTCAAGTGATTCTACAATAATACCGTTTCTACCTTGCGAAACATACTTAAACAAACCACCATATCCCGAAATTGATAAAATATCTTTCAACATAAATTTTCTTTTTATTTAATAATACAAAAATACAATTCAAATGATATAACAAAAAGATTATCCTTAAAAATTTACAATTATACCATATTTCTTTCTTTTTTTATTTTCTCGTAGGCAAGATTTACGTTCTGGAACTTCTCTTTTGCAGCCCTTTGAAAATCTTCACCTAAATGACTCACTTTATCAGGATGATATTTAACAGCCATTTTTCGGTATGCTTTTTTCACATCTTCATCGGCTGCTGAAGGTTCGATTTCGAGAATTTTATAAGCCGAATCGGTTTCGGGAACAAACATCGATTTTATGGATTCAAAATCTTTTGAGCTGATTCCCATATAATTAGCAATAGATTCGATTGTTATTAATTCTGATTTTGATGTTTGCCCATCAGCATTTGAAACGCCCATTAAAAAGTGCAACAATTGAAGACGGGATGAATAATCAAGGTTTTGCTTTATTTGCAATCCAACGGACTCAAGAGGTATATTTTGTTTAAGAATATCGCGCAACATTTTAAGTGCCTCATTCGCTGAATCTTCGCCAAAAGATTGTACAAAATATTTTTTTACATACTCAAGTTCAGATCGCAATACTTTTCCATCGGCTTTCATAACCGCAGCGACAAGAACCAAAAGGCTAAGAGCAAAGCTCCCTGATGTTGTTGCTGAATATCCGGTAGTTTTTGTAAACTCAGCACTTTCGAGCAACGATCCTAATGCAAATCCTGCAATACCACCCAATGGTCCAAAAAATGCCCAGCCAAGTCCTCCTGCAATCCATTTACCAAATTTGCCCATTATTTATTTTCTTTGATTAGTTTATTATGTATTTCGATAATCTGAGGTAAAATCATTGTATTATTCTCATTATCAATAGTAAAGTTAGCTAGTTTCACTCTTTGCTCATCTGACAATTGATTGCTCATTCTTTCAATTACCTTTTCTTTCGAAACATTATCGCGAAGCATTACTCTTTTTAGCCGGGTTTCTTTTGAGGCCTGCACATTAATAGTAAAATCGAGTTGTTTATAAGCATTACTCTCGAAAAGAATTGCAGCTTCCTGAATAACATAAGGTTTGATTTGGTATTGACTGCTCCATTCGATAAAATATTCCCGAACCTTTGGATGAATAATTGAGTTTACTTGTTGAATTATCTCTTTATTATTAAAAATTATATCTGCAAGTTTTTTTGAGTTAATCTGATTATCAGTATAAATATCATCTCCAAAAAGCTCTTTAAATTTTAAAACTACCTCACGATCATTATTTATAATATTTTTTGCAACACGATCAGCATTAAAAACAGGAACACCAAACTTTTCAAAAACACTACAAATCAATGTTTTCCCGCTTCCTATTCCACCGGTTACACCAACTTTTAACATTATTTTCGTTCAATTATATATTCTACTGATGTTGGGAAAATGCGAACTGACTGTAAATAATCGGGATGGTTATTAATCTTTAGATTTAATTTCTGGGGTTGTGATTTAATATCATTATAATCGACAATGATATCAAATAATTGAGGAATAACTTTTTTGTAATCGGATAATCCAACGTGGTAACTAACCGTTGTTTCGTTTGGGAACACTCTTAAGAAAAGTGAATCGGGTACATTGAGTGTTTTTATTTCTACCAATTGACTACCTTCTGTAAACTTTTCGACTCGGATTAAAATATTTGCCGACGAATTCGAAATATCAACATTTTTTATTGGGATTATATCTAACTCATCGGTAAAATCCTTACTTAACCTTTCAATTTTAATATCTTCTGCCAACACCTGTTTTATGGTGTCGATATTTTGTTTTGCTCCAGAAATAAGCACACTATCCGGATCGAAAATAACTTTGCCTTTAATCATATATTGAGGATCTGTTTCGGCATTAATAGGCGAATAAACAGGTACTTTTTTGGTTGCAATTTTAGTAAAATCAAAAAACAAGGTATCGGGTTCAATGCTTAAAACCTGAAAATCAGCTCCCATTTGACTTTCAATATTATCTTCGAGCATACGGGTAAGCGTAAAAAACGTTGAGTTTTTATTGGATGAATGAAATCGGAGGGTTAGTTTGCTTACATCAATAACATAAGGTAAAAATGTATTACTTATTTTATATTCGAGAATCTTAAAACCGCGTGCTTTTACACGAACTGTGAAATGGTCGGGCATTTCGCCCACTATAATCTTATTTTTGGGAAAATTCTCAAACCGTACAGGATAAGAAATATTCGTTTCGTAGGTTGCCTCTAACTGGTTTAAAAACCAAAATAAAGCAGAAACAAATACAAAAAATAAAAACACAGCAATTCTCTTATCAGGTATTAGTTTCTTCCTGTCGATAGTGGTTTTATTTTCTATTATATTTTCTGGAGAGTCCAATTATAATTTGGTTTAAAAAGCGTTTAAGGATAAAAATCCTTAAACGCAATTAAAATTTATTTAGATTCTATATCACTTGAATCTTTTAAAATAGCACTTTTGTCTATTCTAATTCTAACATTTGTATCTACCTCAACGATAACATAATTATCTTTTATGGTATCAACTTTTCCATAAATACCACCAGTAGTTATTACTTTATCACCTTTTTGAAGTGCTTCGCGGTATTTTCTCAGTTCTTTTTGTCTTTTCATCTGTGGACGAATCATAAAGAAATAGAAAACCACCACAATTAATAATAACATAATAAATCCTTGGTAAGGATTCTGACCTTGCGCCGACTGGCCCATCAATAAAACGTTTAATAACATATTCATCTTTTTTAAATTTAGTTTTTATTTATTTGATACAACATTCGCTTTTATCCAGAGCGATTTCTCGCCTTGGTGATTATTTATTTTTAATGTAATTGTTTTATTCTGCAGCCCACTTCGGTTTGCGCTGTCAAAAACAACTTCAACTTTACCTTCTTCGCCAGAAGCAACAGGTTGGTTACTATATTCTGGTATTGTGCAACCACATGTAGAATAGGCGTCGAGTATTAGTAAATCTGCTGTTCCTGTATTTTTAAATTTAAATGTAACGGATGCTTTTTCACCTTGGGTTAAATCGCCAAAATCGTAAAATAAAGTATCAAAAGTAATTTCGGGCTCTCCGTTTATTGCTTCGCTTCCAATCTTATTCTTAGGATTTATGCCTGATGAACAAGAAATTACCATGCTCAATCCTAAAAATAATAAGAAAACTACAACCTCAAATTTAAAAATATATTTTTTTACAAATCTCATACAAATAAAACACAATTTTGTTTTACACACAAAACTTAAATTTCGCCAATAAGTCCTCTGCCAGTTTTCTTTATTTTACCTTCCTGTTTCAGGTGTTCTACTATTTTATCGAGGATGCCATTAATAAACAGATTGCTTTTCTGTGTGCTATAATATTTTGCAATCTCTATATATTCGTCGAACGAAACTTTTGTAGGGATATCGGTAAACTCAGTAATTTCTGCAATTGCTATGCACATAATTACATTATCGATAAAGGCAACCCGCTCAACATCCCAGTTTTGGATAAATTTCGAAATCAGGCCTTCATATTCTTTATAGTTAAGAACCACTTTTCGGAATAGCCTTTTTGTAAAATCAATATCCTCGTCATTTTTAAACAAAGGCATTAACTCAACCGTTTCATCGCTTGCGGCTTTGAATGATCGCAACGATTTAAGGATCATATTTATAACAAAATCAACATCATCATTCCAATAAATACTCTGCTCTTCGAGGTTTTGATGCAGCGGTTCAAAGTTTATGATTATCTGTGAATATACATCGCTGATAAACTTTTTATCTTCAGTAAACGACGATACCTGCGAGCTCATATACGCTTTATATAATTCAGAATCACGAATTTCAATATACAAGTTTTTAACTAACTCAGGGTAATTTACCCAACTAAGTTTTTGATTATTAAGATAATGATTTAAAGCTGTATTTTTTTCGAGTAACTTAATCAGTTTGTTTTCAACAAATTTTTTATTTGGATTTAAATCGTCGAATGTTGGTATTCTCTTTTGCGAAGCCAAATCGATTCGTGATTGCGCATACTGACTTACATCAATAAATAAAAGTATGAGATAATGATATAGGTCGTATGATTTTTGAATACTAAAAAATAATTCTTTTTCTGATTGAGCTATTGACTGATTATCAGACTTAAAATAAGCGTAACAAATTTGAAGAATTTTGATTCGAAGTAATCTTCTGCTTACCATTTTATAAAGAACTCCTTTATTGTTTAATTACGATTTTCAAGTTTGCAAAGTAAGCTAATTTTTTGCTTAGTTTAAATGATTTTGTAACAAATTTAAATGAATTAAACCATATTTACAATTTAGCTGATTTTCTAATAACAATGGCAAACTGGCTGTTAATTTTAAAAAAAATCAATTTTCTGATGAATTATTAAATATTTTTTTACTTTTGAAGTGGATAATTTTTGAAACGACTAATTTAATTTAAGATGGACGGATTTGAAAAAAATGAAGAAATAGAGAATAACGAACGTGAAGAAATATTCTCTAAAGTTGTAAGAGCAGGGAAAAGAACCTACTTTCTGGATGTAAAAGCTACAAAAAGAAATGATTATTATCTAACCATCACAGAAAGTAAGAAGAGATTTAACCGCGACGGTAAACATTACTTTGAAAAACACAAGATTTTCTTATACAAAGAGGATTTTGATAAATTCATCGAAAACCTTACCGAAGCAATCAACTTCATCAAGGTAAATGCTGTAAATATTGAGCCTTTAGAACATGCTGAAGTTGGCGTTGAAGTTGAAAATAAAAATGGATATTCTTCAAACGTTGAATTCGATGACCTCGGTGTAAAAACCAACGAATAAAATAAAAAAAGCTGGCTTTGGTCAGCTTTTTTCTTACTCATCTTTCGATAAACCTGCCTGTCGGCAAGCAGGCTCAGGATGACTTTTTCAGAGAAACATTACTCGATTAGACATTGCTAATTACCAATGCCTAATTTTGCATATTATTTTTTTATGCAGCTAATTTGTCTTATTCATATTTGTGCATCTTTTCTTGAATTGCAACATCAGAGTTATGTCTATTCTGTATTTTAAGATAGACAAGTAACTCCACTGCCCCATTTTCAAAGCAAGTCTGCTGCATTTTTTCAATGGTTTCCATAATCAAATCATACGGACCTTCAACAACTGTTTCGAAAGGGCATACTTTGTATTTTAATCCGGAAGCTTTTATAACTTCAATGGCATCATCAACCAGGTCGTAAGCTTTTTTTGTTTCTGTTTGCGGCAACACCTGAATAGCAACATTTACAATATTTTTCATGATTTGTGTTTTTTGTTAAAATAATAATCTATGTCTTTTTTTTCGAGTGCTTTTACATTGGTGATTAGGTATTCGGTAAACAAAAAGTTTCCATACAAATTAACTTCATTTATTGCCTGCATAATTACATCGTTAAGCGTGCAATTAACCGGCATTATTGCTAACAACGTAAAATACTGATCGATATAGCTTATCGCTTCTATTATACAATTGTTATTTTTGTAAATAGATGAAAATTCATTGCTAATAATTTTTTGTTGAAGGTCGGTAAACAATATATCATTGTTGTTTTTAAAGGCAATAAAATATCGCAACTTATCATCTTTGCCTCCCAATCCAGTTGAGATAAAAACCTTATGTTCATCGAGTAGTTTCGACTCAAGACCAATTCGGCAATGCTGAAATGAGAGCACAGCCCATGGTCTAAGGTCTTTGTCAGCAACTTTTAAAAATTTCTCAAGTTCACGAAAACCCTCTACACTTTCAGATTCTGACAGTTCTGACAATATTCGTTTTTTTACTTCAACCTCAACTGATAAATCATATAATAATGTCGAATCCAGCAAAACATCTTCATCGGTACACTTATTTTTTCGAAGTTCATTCGAATATTCGAAAAACTTCATTTGCAAATCAACATCTACCTGATCTTCTAAAATAGTATATTTCCCTCCAGCTTTATCAAGCAAGTCTTTCAACTTTTCATATATATTATTATCATTCATATAGGAATAAAATCTCGTTTTTGTGCAAAAATAGAACAAATCGCAATCCTTTTTGTTTTAAAATACCTAATATTGGGTATTGTTTACATATTTTTAAAAAATTACTTTTGGGCTGAATCCTGAAAATGGATATTGTAAGAATGGAATTATATGAAACTATCACTGCTAAAAGATAACGAAGAAGGGATTATTACCAAGGTAAAAGGTCGCGGGGCTTTTCGTAAACGAATTACCGAAATGGGTTTTGTTAAAGGCCAAAAAGTAATGGTTATAAAAAATGCGCCATTAAACGATCCTGTTGAATACCATATAATGGGATATGATGTTTCTTTACGTCGCAGCGAAGCAGCTCTTATTGAGGTAATTACTGTAGAGGAAGCAAAAAAAGATGAAATTATTCAATTTAATGGCGTTATAACTGATGATGTTCTGAAAAAAACCGCTCATAAAAAAGGGTTTGAAGTACAAGTTGCTCTGGTTGGAAATCCAAACTCAGGTAAAACAACCTTATTTAATTATGCATCACGATCAAAAGAACATGTAGGAAATTACAGCGGTGTTACAGTTGATTCGAAAACAGCTCAGTTTAAACTAGATGATTATACTTTTAATTTAACCGACCTGCCTGGAACATACTCTTTATCAGCCTATTCGCCCGAAGAGCTTTTTGTTAGAAAGTATCTTCTAAAGGAAATGCCTGATGTAGTTATTAATGTTGTTGATGCTTCGAACCTGGAACGTAATCTTTATCTTACCTCCCAGCTTATAGACCTTGATATTAAAGTAGTTATTGCACTTAACATGTACGATGAGTTGCGCCAAAAAGGCGATGAATTTGATTTTGTTTCGTTAGGTAAGATGGTCGGAATACCAATAGTACCAACCATTGGATCAAAGGGTTTTGGAATAAAAGATTTGTTTAAAGAAGTAGCAGTGGTTTACGAAGACCTTAACCCAAATGTAAGACATGTGCATATTAACTACGGTAAAGATGTAGAACGATCTATAAGAAATATTCAGGATGTAATTTGGGAGAATAAAACATTCACCGATACCGTATCATCGAGGTTTTATGCAATAAAACTGCTCGAAAAAGATACTTCTGCCCGAAGAGCTCTTGCATTGCAGGATAATTACGAAAAGATATTTAACACCGCCGAAAAAGAGATTAAAAAACTAGAATCGCTGCTGCAAGAAGATAGCGAAACTATTATTACCGATGCCAAATATGGATTTATTGCAGGCGCTTTAAAAGAAACATATAAAGGCAATATTCATAGTCGCAGAAAAAAAACAGATAAAATAGATTATTTCCTAACGCACAAATATTTAGGATTTCCGATATTCATTTTTTTTATGTGGTTTATGTTTCAGGCAACCTTTTCGCTCGGACAATACCCAATGGATTGGATTGACAACCTGGTTTTATTATTTGGAGATTTTATTCAGAGTATAATGCCAAATGGTGCGTTTAAAGATTTAATAATTAACGGAGTAATTGGTGGTGTTGGTGGAGTTATCGTGTTTTTACCTAACATTTTATTGCTGTTCTTTTTTATCTCTTTAATGGAAGATACTGGCTATATGGCCCGTACAGCTTTTATTATGGATCGGATAATGCACAAAATAGGATTGCATGGGCGATCGTTCATTCCGTTAGTAATGGGATTTGGCTGCAATGTCCCAGCAATTATGGCCACCCGAACAATCGAAAACAGAAATCAACGAATTCTCACCATGCTGATTAATCCCTTTATGTCGTGCAGCGCAAGGTTGCCGGTTTATGTACTCATTATTTCAGCATTTTTCCCTAATCACCCAGGATCTGTATTATTTTCAATATATGCAATTGGAATCATCGTAGCCGCATTAGTTGCTATATTATTCAAAAAGTTAATTTTTAAATCAGACGAAGTTCCTTTTGTAATGGAGCTTCCACCCTATCGAATTCCGACATTGAGAAATACTCTAAGACATATGTGGCACAAAGGAGCTCAGTACTTGCAAAAAATGGGGGGTGTTATTTTAGTAGCGTCAATAATTATCTGGGCGTTGGGATATTATCCAAAAAATGCAAATTACACTCAAAACTACGACCAAAGAATTGCTCTTATAGAACAAAATAAAGATATAAGCCCGATTGAAAAAGCAAAATCCATTGATAGTTTATTGCTTATAAAAAACTCTGAAAAACAAGCCCAATCGTATATTGGGAAAATTGGCAAGTTTATTGAACCCGTAATGAGACCATTGGGGTTTGACTGGAAGATGAGTGTTAGTTTGCTTTCGGGGGTTGCAGCAAAAGAAATTGTAGTAAGTACAATGGGTGTTCTTTATCAGGCCGATCCGAATGATAAAACAACCGAAAACCTATCTATGCGTTTACAAAACGAGATAAATGAAACAGGCGAAAAATCATTCACTCCTCTAATCGCGTTTGGTTTTTTGATGTTTATATTACTTTATTTCCCATGCATTGCCTCCATTGCAGCCATTAAAAAAGAATCAGGGCACTGGAAATGGGCATTATTTACCGTATTTTATACTACTTTCATAGCCTGGTTTGTAGCTTTGCTTGTTTATCAGGTAGGAAGTTTATTTTAAAAAATTATTAATTATGATACAGGATATTATAGCATTAACAATAGTATTTTCAGCAATTACTTATACAACTATTAGTATTATCAAGATTTTTATAAATAAAAATGAAAGTGTTTGTAATTGTGGTAGTTGTGAGTTTAAAACAGAAATCCATAACCTAAAACTACAGAAAAAAAATTAATTTTTTAACTTTAAGCATTATCAAAAAACTATGGATTACTTTTTACTGGTTTTATCGATTTTACTAATAATTACTGGATTACTTGGCTGCGTACTTCCTGTATTACCAGGGCCTCCATTTAGTTTTTTAGGATTATTACTTCTTCATTTTACCAAATTTGCTGATTTTACAGTTACCTTACTTATTGCAACTGCAGTGCTGGCAATTATAGTTACTGTACTTGATTATATCGTTCCTATTTGGGGAACAAAAAAATTTGGAGGATCAAAAGCAGGTCAGTGGGGAGCTACGATAGGTATGATTATAGGAATGCTATTTCTTGGTCCTTTGGGATTAATTCTTGGTCCATTAGTTGGCGCAATAATTGGTGAACTTATTAAAGGTACTGAATCGCGACAAGCATTAAGCGCTAGCTTTGGTGCTTTTATTGGATTCTTACTAGGAGTTGGTTTAAAACTTGCAGCCTCTCTCTACATGACCTATCATTATGTTAAAGCATTCTTTTAAAACTTGTTATAAATCAATTACATCAATGACAGATACATCAAAAAAAATAATTGTACCGATTGATTTTTCGAAATGCACCGAAAATACCTTGAATGAGGCAATTATGTTATCGAAACAAATCAACGGGAAAATACATCTTGTAAATGTAATTGAATTTTCAGATTGGTGGAATAACTTAATCGTGAACAAAGAAGCCAGAGATAAATTGCAGGAACTTGCTTTGCAAAATTTGTCTAACCTTATTGAAAACCATTCAGATGCGAAGTTCGAAAAAATGGTTCTTTTTGGCCGAAGACACGAGCAATTACTAAAATATGCCGATGAAACGAACGCTGATTTTATACTTTTATACGATAAGCATAAAGACGAAGATGAACATAAAATCATCGGATCAACTGTAAATCACATAATTACAGAATCAAAATGCCCAGTTATCACCATAAAAAATAAAATTGTTGACGAAATAAAAAACATTATTGTTCCGGTTGATTTATCAGATCACACAGAGCTACAGTTGAACTCAGTAATAGAATTTAATAAAACAATAAACGCACACCTTCATTTTGTTTCTGTTTTGTTTAAAGGATTTGGCACTAGAAATCTGCGTATTATGTCAAAAGCTCAACAGTTAAAATCGAAGCTTAAAGAACTGGATATGCCATTTACGGTTAGTCTGATTAAGAAAAAGAAAACATATGCTTATCAGGATATTTTAACATTTGTTGAAGAAGAAAATGCTGATCTTGTGATAATTATGACACATAAAGAGAATTATAGTTTTGATAATTACATCGGAGCCTTTGCACACCAGATAATTAATTACTCAAAAGCCCCTGTAATGACAATCACCTCGCATGCAGCTCATTCAGGTAAAAGCAATATAATGAACAAATTTGTTGATCCACTCGGTATATTTGAATAAAAAAAGGGTACTCCTAAGTACCCTTTAGTTATTCTAATATGTTAAGGTATTATGCACCCAAGGTTGCAACCATAACTGCTTTAATAGTATGTAATCTGTTTTCGGCCTGATCAAACACCAATGAATTTGGACTCTCAAAAACTTCTTCGGTAACTTCGATACCATTTTTCAATCCAAAATCTTCGGAAACTTGCTTACCTACTTTTGTATCAGCATTATGGAAAGCAGGCAGACAATGCATAAATTTAACACTTGGATTACCTGATTTCTTCATAATTGCGCTATTTACCTGATAAGGTTTAAGCAATTTAATACGTTCAGCCCAAACTTCTTTAGGTTCGCCCATTGAAACCCAAACATCGGTATGAACATACTCAACACCTTTAACAGCTTCTTCAGCTTTTTCGGTAATTGTAATTCTTGCACCTGATGTTTTTGCAATGTTTTTACATTCTTTAATTAAGTCTGCATCAGGCCACAAAGCTTTTGGTGCACCAATACGAACGTCCATTCCTAGAATTGCGCCAACAACCAATAATGAACGACCCATATTAAAACGAGCATCGCCAAGGTATGCATACGAAATTTTTTCTAATGGATTGTCAGAATGTTCAATCATGGTAAGCACATCGGCTAACATTTGAGTAGGATGCCATTCGTTTGTTAAACCGTTCCATACAGGAACACCTGCAAACTGGCCTAATTCTTCAACGATTGATTGTCCAAAGCCACGATACTCAATACCATCGTACATTCTGCCAAGAACACGAGCAGTATCTTTAACCGTTTCTTTATGGCCTAACTGACTTCCTGTTGGCTCTAAATAAGTAACATGAGCTCCCTGATCGTGAGCAGCAACTTCGAATGCACAACGTGTACGAGTTGACGATTTTTCGAAAATCAAGGCAATGTTTTTACCTTTTAGTTTTTGTTGCTCAGTTCCTGAGTACTTTGCTTTTTTAAGATCTTTTGATAAGTTTAAAAGAAATACAATTTCTTCCTTAGTAAAATCAAGTTCTTTTAAAAAGTTTCTATTTCTTAAGTTAAATGCCATAATTGTAGGTATTAATTATTATTGATTTTTATTTTTCGTATTCCATTGTAATTTTAGTACCGTAACTCATATCTTCGAGCTTAGTAGATTCGGTAATTACACTCATTTTTCCACCTTGTTCGATAAATTTTAATGCTGCTCTAATTTTTGGAGCCATGCTACCTTCGGCAAACATTCCCTGAGCTAAGTATTTTTCGGTATCTGCTTTATTTAAAAACTCTAATTTCTGCTCATCTGGTTTTTTATAATTGATGTAAACAAAAGGTACATCGGTTAAAATATAAAATTCATCAGCATGAATTCGTGCAGCAAGTAATGAAGAAGCCAAATCCTTATCAATAACCGCTTCTGAAGGTCGTACATCATTATTTTCGTCGATATAAACCGGAACGCCGCCACCACCAACTGTGATTACAATATTTCCCTGACGGGCCAATGATTCAACGATTTTTTCGTTCATAATGCTTATTGGTTTTGGAGAAGGAACAACTCGTCTAAAACCACCATGAGCTTTTACTTCTTCTTTAAAAATCCATCCTTTGTCAGCAATCAGTTTATCAGCTTCTTCGCGGGTATAAATTTTACCAACACGTTTTTGAGGATCTTTAAAGGCAGGATCGTTTTTATCAACCACTACGCAAGTAACCAAGGTAATAACTTCTTTATTTATATTATGTTTTTTAAGAACATTTCGCAACATACGTTCAATCATATATCCTATTCCACCCTGAGAATCGGCCACGCATATATCAAGTGGCATTTGTGGAATATTATACATATGCTCACCTGCATCGTTACGCATAAGAATATTGCCCACCTGAGGACCATTACCATGACCAATAACGATATCATAACCCTCTTTTATCATGTAAACGATATTTTCGAGAGTATCAAATGTATTTTGTTCTTGTTCGTCAATTGTGCCTACCTGATTACCACGTAATAACGCATTTCCACCTAATGCAACAACGGCTAATTTATTCATATTCATTAATTTATATATTTACAATTTTAAAGTTACAAAGCTATAAAAAATAAAATCAAAATACCAAGTCTCAATTTGAGTTTAAAGAAATTTAGCATATGATTAAAAGCATGTTTTATTTATTGTTTAATCTGATAAATCAATTAATTATAACTCAAGGTTTTGTTTTTTGTTCAATATTCGCTAAATTAGTTCACATTTTGCGTAGCGTTGATTTAAATACTATTAAGAACAAATTATGAGAATTGTAACATCTGCTATTATTACTCTGGGTATTATTTTAGCATTATTTTCCTGTAAAAAAATCGAATTTAAAGATCGTATTAAAGAAGGGTATATTGATTATAATATTGAATACCTTGATGATACGTTAGATCGATTTATTAAAGGTCTTCTCCCCAAGAAGATGACAGTAAAATTTAAAAATAATAACACACTCAATAAAATAGAAAGTTTATCGGGAATAGTTAGTTTTACTCATATTCAGAATTCAAGAGAGAATAAAAACATTACTCTGGTTAGAGTTTTGAATAAAAAATATAAATATAGCGAAGTAATTAATGGAGCATCGTTATTTTTTGAAAATGTACCTGAGATTAAAATTGAACCTTTAGAAGAAACAAAAAATATTGCAGGCTTAAACTGTATCAAAGCCAGAGTAACAATACCTGAAAGTAAAACCGAGCCATTCTTTATTTATTTTACAAACGACATTATTATTCACAATCCAAATGCGCACACACCATACAGATCGTTAGAAGGTGTTTTACTGGAGTTTCAGGTTAAGATGTATAATATGAACATGAAACTTACCGCTACAAAAATCGTTGAGACAAAGGTTGAATCGGAAGAATTTAAGGTACCCGAAGGATATTTACCTATTAATAAAAAAACCATGGAAGAAATATTGTCGCTGCTGAAAAAATAATAGGTCCCCAACCAGTTTAATTGCTTAAAAATACATTTAAATTTGCTCCTACTTAATTAACTTATGCTAATTTTGCATATCAATTAAATACTATAGGTTACTTCAATGGCAAAAAAAGAGCAAGACAAACCAAAAGAAAAAAAGAAATCATTTTTATCTGATAATCGTGTAAAAATTGTTTTTGGAATATTTGTTATTTTCTTATCCGTATTTCTTACTATCGCTTTTATATCGTACTTATTTACATGGAAAGCTGACCAAAGCTTTGAGTTTTCGGCTGTTTTTTCTGATGCCGATGTGGTAGTTGAAAACTGGTCGGGAAAAGCAGGTGCATGGATTGCAAATCTTTTTATTAACAAATGGTTCGGCATAGCATCGTTTACATTGCCATTTATTCTTTTTGTAACCGGATTACGATTCTTACATTTTAGATTATATCCTTTACGAAAAACCCTTAAAATTGTTCTTATCGGGACAATTCTTTTCTCTGTTTTATTCGGGTTTATATTCGGAACAGCTAATGGGATTTTAGGCAGTGGCTTAGGTGGTGCACATGGATATTTTATTGCTCAATGGTTAAACTCATTGGTTGGTAAACCTGGAACAGCATTTATACTAATTGTATTATTTATAGCATTTGCAGTATTTACATCAAACCTTGCCCTTAATTGGATTCAAAAACTAATAGATAAGATTTTACTACCCAAAGTAGCAAACGAATCAAAAGATGGTGAAAACATCGAATCAGTTGATAATCCTGAAAACAAGCCTGAATTTGATTCCTTGCAAATTAATACCGACAACTTTGAAGAGGAGGTTATTGATGAAAAACTAGTGTTCACTACCCGAAAAAATACTCCTGAAAATAATGATATAAATATTACTCTAAACGAGGATAATAATATTGAGCTTACCATTGAGCCCACAACAACAGAAGAAAGCTCAGGTGAGCCTACATTCGAACTAAAAGACTATGATCCGACCCTGGATCTCTCACAATATAAGTTCCCTTCCATTGATCTACTCGACGATTACAGCAAAAACTCCGATGGTCAGATTAATAAGGACGAGATTATTGCTAATAAAGATAAGATCGTTGAAACACTGGCAAATTATAAAATACAGATTGATAAGATCAAAGCTACAGTTGGTCCTACTGTTACACTGTACGAAATTATTCCTGCTCCAGGTGTACGAATTTCAAAGATTAAAAATCTCGAAGATGACATAGCATTAAGTCTTTCTGCACTTGGAATCAGGATTATTGCTCCAATTCCTGGAAGAGGAACAATTGGTATTGAGGTTCCTAATCAGAATCCCGAAATAGTTTCGATGAAATCGATTATTACTTCCAAAAATTTTGCCGATACAAAATATGATCTGGCCATTGGTTTAGGAAAAACGATTTCGAATGAGACCTTTGTATTTGATCTTGCCAAGATGCCTCACCTGCTTGTTGCAGGAGCAACCGGACAAGGTAAATCGGTTGGGTTAAATGCAATTATTGCATCGTTACTTTATAAAAAACACCCATCACAATTAAAATTTGTGATGATAGATCCCAAAAAGGTTGAGCTTACCTTGTACTCAAAAATAGAACGACATTTTTTGGCAAAATTGCCCGATTCTGAAGAACCAATTATTACCGATACACAAAAGGTTGTTTATACACTTAATTCATTGTGTATTGAGATGGATCAGCGATATGATCTCTTAAAACTTGGTAGCGTAAGGAACATAAAAGAATATAACGCCAAATTTATTGCACGTAAACTGAATCCCGAATTAGGTCATCGATATTTACCCTATATTGTTGTTATTGTTGATGAGTTTGCTGATTTGATTATGACAGCAGGACGAGAGATCGAAAGCCCGCTAACACGCTTGGCTCAATTAGCAAGAGCTATTGGTATTCACCTGGTTATTGCAACACAACGGCCATCGACAAACATTATTACAGGTACAATAAAAGCCAATTTCCCAGCACGTTTAGCATTTAGAGTATCGTCGATGATCGACTCCAGAACTATTCTCGATAGTCCTGGTGCAAACCAGCTTATTGGTCGTGGAGATATGCTTATTACCTCAGGCAGCGACCTGGTAAGACTGCAATGTGCATTTATCGACACACCAGAATTGGAAAAAATTGTTGATTTTATTGGCAGTCAGCGTGGATAACCTATTGCATATCCGTTGCCTGAATATACTCACGAGGGTG
>JBFXEQ010000073.1:0-15549 GCA_050179935.1 Bacteroidales bacterium
AAAATAAGATTATAGAAAGAAGCAAAAAATTACACGATCTGGCAAATGCAAAACACAAACAGTTTTACAGCGATCATGTTGGTTTTGAAGCGAATGTATTGTTCGAGTCTTCGAAAAAAGATGGGATGATATTCGGGTTTACCGAAAACTACATTAAAGTTGAGACCAACTATGATAAATCGCTTATTGGGCAAATAAAACAGGTAAAATTAATTTCGCTAGCTCCATCTGGAAATATGGAAATTACATTTATATAAATAGAAAATCAAATTAGATTTCGTCCATAAAGGGATCATTTTTCAATTAGTAAAAAACACAGTTTGTGCCGTTAGGCACGGAATACTATAACAATATTTAAATAAATCTAATGAAAACAATATCTTTAAAGAAATAAATTATAAACTAGTGCCGTTAGGCACAATATATTTATAGCATACAATACAAACAAAATATAAGTGCCTTTAGGCACAAAATAATTAAAGATTATGCCAAATACATACACGCAAATCTCCATCCATACTGTCTTTTCTGTTAAAAACAGGATTTCATTAATAAATTCAAAATGGAAAGATGAACTATATAAATACATTACAGGTATAATAAAAAACCATAATCATAAATTAATTGCCATTAATGGGATGCCTGATCATCTACATGTATTTATTGGCTTAAAACCTGATCAATCATTATCAGATTTAATGCAAGATATAAAAGGGAGCTCTTCAAAATGGATTAATGAAAAAGGATTTGTTAAAGGTAAATTTGAATGGCAATCGGGTTTTGGAGCATTTTCTTATTCATATTCGCAAGTTGATTCTGTAGTTGACTATATAATAAATCAGGAAGAACATCATAAAAAGAAAACATTTATACAGGAATACACTGAGTTTTTAGAAAAATTTAAGGTCCCTTTTGATGCTAGGTATATTTTTAAACCAATTTAATTGTTTAATTTCGTCCCTAAAGGGACTTATTGAAAAACCATTATATATTTACTATAAATATTTGATCCCTTACGGGATCATTTTTCAATTAATAAAAAACACAGTTTGTGCCGTTAGGCAAATAATATTTCTAGGAACCAATTACACAAATTTTGAGTGCCTTTAGGCACGAAATAATTAAACAACAATTTACATGAATTTAGAACACATATGCACTCAGGTCTGCAATCTTTCAAAGGAGGTTGGCCAATTTATAAAAACTGAAAGATCATCAAATAAAAACATCAATGTCGAAACCAAGGGCATTCACGATTTTGTAACTTATGTCGATAAATCTTCGGAAAAACAATTAGTTGATGGATTAGGTAAAATCTTGCCTGATGCCGGATTTATTGCAGAAGAAGGAACGTCTACAAAAAAAGGCGAAATCTATAACTGGATAATCGATCCTTTAGACGGAACAACCAATTTTATTCATGGATTAACTCCTTATGCCATTAGTATTGCGTTAATGAAAAAAGACCAAATTATTTTAGGTGTTATTTACGAAATTAGCCTCGATGAATGTTTTTATGCATGGCAAAATGGTCATGCCTTTTTAAACGGCGAAAAAATACAAGTATCCGATAAAAAAGATTTGAAAAGCAGCTTAATCGCTACAGGATTTCCTTATTATGATTACAAAAGAATAAAGCCTTTTCTTGAGTCGTTGGAGTTTTTCATGCTAAACTCACATGGCGTTCGTAGATTGGGATCCGCGGCCACCGATCTGGCATATGTTGCATGTGGCCGATTCGAAGCATTTTACGAATATAGCCTTAGTCCTTGGGATGTTGCTGCCGGTGCATTTATTGTTCAGCAAGCTGGTGGAAAAGTTTCAGATTTTAAAGGTGAAAAAAATTATATATTTGGAAAAGAAATTGTTGCTTGCAATAATTTTGTATTCGATGAGTTTTTAAGTACTGTTAAAAATTTTATGTTCAGATAATTATACAATGAAACGTGTTGGCATTTTCTTTTTTCGTATAACCAGTTGGATATTCAGCCGAATTCCTTTATCAGTAATGTATATTATTGCTGATTTTGTTTATTTTCTTTTGTTTTTTGTTATCGGATACAGAAAAAAGGTTGTATTTAAAAACCTGCGAAATTCATTCCCTGAGAAAACAGAAGAAGAAATTAAAAAAATAGCTACTCTTTTCTACCATCATTTAGGCGATATTTTTGTCGAGAACATTGCATTAATACAGATGAAACCTGAAAAGGTAAAAAAAATGATTGATTTTGAATCCTGCATTACCGCCAGCGATATATTTAATGAAAACAAACATATTGTTTTGGTTACTGCACATTATAATAACTGGGAGTTTTACCTTGTTTTGCCATTATTATCACCTCACAAAACACTTGGTGTTTACAAACCTCTGAATAATAAATATTACGACAAAGAGTTTTTTACCATGCGAACCAAATTTGGAGTACTCCCGGTATCAATGAACGACTCATTTAGAACTATTCTTACATTTGATAAAAACAAAGAGTATGTTTCATTAGGATTAATTGCTGATCAGAGGCCTCCCAGATCAAGCAGTAATTATTGGACATCATTTTTAAACCAGGATGCCTCCATCTTTCTTGGTCCGGAAAAAATCGCAAAAAAAATTAAAGCCCCAATCATTTTCACACATCTTGAAAAAATAAAAAGAGGCAAATATAAAATGGTTTTCGATAAAGTAATCGAAGATCCTTCAATATTTAAGGAATTTGAGATTACAGAAACCTATGTACGATGGGTTGAGAAACTAATACAAGAAAAGCCTGAATATTATCTATGGTCTCATAACCGTTGGAAACACAAACGAAATCCCCAAAAATAATGGTAAAAACAGCTATTGTAATACTAAACTGGAATGGCAAAAAGTTTTTATCTCAATTTTTGCCTGGTTTAATCCAATACACATTAAACACCGACTCAGAAATCATAATTGCTGACAATAATTCAACAGACGATTCAATTGAATTTTTAAATACAAATTACCCATATATCAAACAGATAATTCTCGATAAAAACTACGGATTTGCCGGTGGATATAATCGTGCATTAAATCAAATAGATGCCAAATACTTTGTGCTATTAAACTCCGATGTTGAGGTAACTCGCGATTGGTTAAATCCCTTAATTCAATTGCTTGATACAGATAAACAGGTTGCCGCCGTAATGCCAAAAATCCTTTCATTAAATAATAGAAATCAGTTTGAATATGCTGGTGCAGCCGGTGGATTTATCGATAAATACGGATATCCATTTTGCAGAGGAAGGATATTAGGTACGGTTGAGAATGATAAAGGTCAATATAACGATATTAGGGATATATTTTGGGCTACAGGTGCTTGCATGGTCGTTCGTGCCGATTTATTTAAAAACTTTAATGGCTTTGATGATGATTTCTTTGCTCATATGGAGGAAATTGACCTTTGCTGGAGGTTTAAAAATGCAGGTTACAGAATCTTGTATTGCCCATACTCCACTATTTATCATGTTGGAGGAGGAACATTGCCGAATAATAATCCTTTTAAGCTATATTTGAATTATAGAAATAATCTATTTCTTTTGTATAAAAATCTACCCGAGAAAAAATTCAAGCGAACTCTTATTACACGAATGATGCTTGATGGAATTTCTTCAATCCTATTTTTAATGAAGCTTTCTTTACCAAGTTTTTTGGCTGTTTTTAAAGCACACATTCATTTTTATAAAGCGCTCCCACAATTAAAAGAAAAACGCAAATCACAGCTTAAAAACTCACTTATCGAAACTCATCCTGAAATATATAAAAAGAGTATAGTTGTCGATTATTTTATTAAAAGAAATAAATATTTCAGCGCTTTATCAATTCATTAACCTATAAATACTCAACTATTCGTTCGAGTTGAATACCTCTTGATCCTTTAATTAAAATCGTAAAATTCATTATTTGATTATTCCTGAGCCAGGAAATCAGTTGTTCTGTGTTTTCAAATTTGGTGTATTCCTTTGGGATATTTAATCCTGAGAATATTTTACCCACAAGTATTACTTTAGCAAATGAATCATTCTGTAACATAGTCAAAACATTTTCATGTTCTTTTACCGATTCAGAGCCAAGTTCGAGCATATCACCCAATATAATACATTTGTTTTCAGCCTGTAATGCAATAAAATTTACTAAAGAGGCTGCAACACTTGTAGGATTTGCATTGTACGCATCCATAAAAATAGTATTCTTTAAAGATTGTATTAACTGCGACCTGTTATTCGATGGAACATAACTTTCAATTGCTTGCTTTATTTTGTCACTTTCAATACCAAAATAATTTCCGATACAAATAGATGCAAGGATATTTTCACGATTATAATCCCCTATAATATTGGTTGATATATTATAAACCCTATTATTTTCAATTATTTCAAGTTGAATAAAAGGATTTGTATTGGTTACTGAGCCTTTAATAGCAGAGCCTTCAATATTACCAAAATATACTGATTTACTTGTGAATGATTTTATGCTGTTGGCTAGAATTGGGTTTTCCCCGTTATAAAAAAGTATGCCACTGTTTCTATTAATGTAATCGTAAAGCTCTGTTTTGGTTTTTATAATATTTTCGAATGATCCAAAACCTTCGAGATGAGCTTTGCCAATATTGGTAATTAGTCCATAATTTGGTTCAGCAATTTCGCACAAGGCTTTTATTTCGAACTGATGATTTGCCCCCATTTCGACAACTCCAAACTCAGTATTGACATTCATCGATAGCAATGTTAATGGTACTCCAATATGATTATTTAAATTACCTTGTGTAAAAACAGTTTTATATTTTTGTTTTAATACAGAAGCTACAAGTTCTTTTGTTGTGGTTTTTCCATTGGTACCGGTAATTGCAAGTATTGGGATATTTAGCTTCTTTCGGTGATAATTCGCCAGTTTCTGTAATGTTTTTAATGTATCATCGACAAGTATGCAACGAGTGTCAGTTGCATGGGTTTTATCATCAATAATTGCATAGGCAGCTCCATCTTCAATCGCTTTTTTTGCAAATTGATTCCCATCAAAACGATCACCTTTAAGCGCAAAAAACAAGCAGTCTTTTCTTATATTTCTGCTGTCAATAGAAATAACTGGATACTTCTTATAGATAGTATATAAATCTTCAATTATCATATAAACAGGTTTAAAAAGAGATCGTATTATGAAAAAAATTTTGAATGTCCGTTTTATGTCATAAATATTATGTAAATAAATTGAAAATCAATTTGTTTGCCCCAAACCCCTAAAGGGTGCAAATTGATTTTCTTCACACCCCTGCCTGCCGCAGGCAAGCTTCAGGGACGGGGCAAATGAAGAAAATCATTAACAATAATTATGAATAAAAGCGGACAATCGTAAAATAATTATTGTCTATTTTTCGACAGGCCTGCCCGACGGCAGGCGGGCTCAAAATGACAATAATTTAATAACCAATGTGTCAGGTTGAGCTTGTCGAAACCTAAATACGAAAAAAGAGGCTTTTAAACAGCCTCTTTATATTAATATTATAGCACGTATTATTTTCCGAATCCTTTGCCACCAGGGCTGCTAACTTCAGTCATTGCGCAACGGAAACCTAAATCATCACGAGCTTCTTCCTGATCAAGGAATCTGCGGGTAGCAGGATTTAACCAATAAACTCGGTCTCTCCATGATCCACCTTTATAAACACGAACTTTATCTGTAACTAATGACGACCAATCATTTTCTTCTCTTGAATACATTTCACCAGTTGATCCAGCTCCTTTAATTGCTTCCTGTTGTTCATAATCAATTCTTGACATTAAGTCACCATCCAAATGGTTTCTGTAATCAGCTTTTTGATAGTTATTTCTGCCTGCAGCTTCTTCTTCAGAAACAAGTCTTTTTCTTAATCGGCCAAGACTATCCTTCGCCATGATGCTTCCATCTTCGTTTGTTTCTAGTGTTTCGAAAATATTCCCTCTAAATGGACGGAAATCACTAACATCTTCGCTTGATAATGGACGATAAACATCGGCTACCCATTCGTTAACATTACCAGCCATACAATATAATCCATAATCATTTGGCCAGTATGAAGTAACAGGAACAGTAATGGATCCATTATCGTTAAGATCACCGGCAGTACCCATCATATCACCACGGCCACGCTTAAAGTTAGCCATCATAACACCGCGGTCTTTGCCATTAGGGTTTCTTACCCAATGTCCATCCCATGGATATAATCTGCGTTCATATATTCTTTCGTCGTAAGTATTCCCAATTAAAGCATACGCTGCAAATTCCCATTCAGCTTCTGTTGGGAGTCTGTATTTTGGTAATAAAATACCATCTTCTAATGTAACTCTTCTGCTTTCAACATTTGGATCGAGTGATGGTCTGTTTTCTTTAACTAATCCTTCATATTGTCCTGCCAAATAAGCCTCAGTATTAAAGTTTTCGCGTCCTACCTGATTTGGATCTAACTCAAGAACTCCTTCTTCTATCATTCTCATCTCGTTAACCCTGTCAGTTCTCCAGAGACAATAATCATTAGCTTGCAACCAGTCTACTCCAACAACAGGATATTGATTGTAAGCAGGGTGACGCAAGTAATACTCAACATAAGGCTCGTTGTATGCCAATGGACTTCTCCAAACCAATGTGTCGGGTAATGCATTTTTATAAACATCTGGATAATCAACAAATACGCGACGTATCCAATGCAGATATTCTCTATAATCAACATTTCTTACTTCGGTCTGATCAAGATAAAATGACGAAACAGTTACTCTTCTTGGAACTGCATTCCAATCATACATAACATCTTGCTCGGTACGGCCCATAGTATAAGAACCACCTTCGATCATCACTAAACCTGGTCCAGGTTGATCGTAATAATCATGTATTACTTCGAAGCCTCCATTTTCCGGATCATTGTAGGCCCAACCAGTTGTAGATGAATTAGCCTGATCAACTTTGGGACCACCACCACAACCAGAGAATGCAAATAAGCCAATTATCAATAAGGCAGAAATGTTAATTTTTATATTCATGGTTTTGTATTTTTATTTCAAATATAATAATTTTTTATACGATACATAACTATAAGTTACAAATATAACTAAATTTTAGGACATTTTATTGCCTGCATTTTTTTTCTCTTGCTTTTATACTTGAATTTATATAAAAAAGTTACCTCATGTGACCCGGAAATTATTCCGTTAATACCACCTAAATAAAATGGCACATCGTAACTATAAGCAAATGACGAATAATCACCTGTAACTCCTAACATAAGAACGGCTCCGGTTAAATTAAATTGTGTATTTGTTTTTAACCACAAGCCTCCTGTGATTATTTTTTTTGTAAGGTAAACACCCAAATTAATTTTTGTGGCATCATCCTGTAGCTGAAAAATAAGGTTTGGAGAAAATGTCATATCAACCCGTCCGAGGCTATTATATATAGGTATATCAACACCTCCGTGCAAGGTATATTTGCGACCAATTATTCCGTTATACTGTGTGCCCAGCGAAGAAATTGGTTTTGAAAGATGATCGACAGATAATCCGAAATAATAATTTTCATACCAGGTTAAAAATCCTGCTGCAAAATCAAAAAACATAGCTTTTTGACCAATTTTTTCAGTATTAGGGGATAATTCACCTGTTGATTCATCAATCATATCGGGAAAAACCAATCCTGAGGTATTAAAACTATGAATATCATAACCTGCCTGCAATCCAAAACTAAACGACCATTTTTTGCGTAATTGAAAATGATAGGCATAAATAATATTAAAATTTAATGCATTTATTGTTCCCTGTGCCTGTCTGTCATTCATAATCTGAAAGCCCAATCCTCCTCCTATTCCATCTAAATATTGATCGTACGATGCACTATATGTTGAAAAATCTCCAAAAGATGATGGCAGCATGGTTCTGTAATTTAAATATATTCGCGACATATCATCAGAACCTGCAAAAGCTGGATTAAGATATAGCGGATTTGCATAATACTGTGAAAACTCAATATCCTGAGAAAATAATTGGTTACAATAAATTACGATGATTAATAAAAAAACTTTCTTCATGCAAAATATACGAATATCTTTACCTCTTAAATTTCAAAATTACAATAACGAACCAATTTTGAACGTTTTAAACCTGATTAATTATAAACAAACGATTCACAGTAACCTTATATTACTTTTTTAAAAATTAGTTACTTTGCAAAAAACTTTTTAATGAAATCTACGATAATTTTTATTTTTTGTTTGGTTTTACACTTTTTTGCTAATTCGCAAACAATTATTGAAAGACAAATCAAATGGGAGAAACCCAAATCCTCTTCGTATTATTATGATTTTCAGGATAGGGGCATTGATCAGCAGAATTTTTTATATTTTAAGGATGCTACATTTTTGGATGATTTAAGTTATCTGCCTTATTATTTTGAGCTTTTTAAAATAAATTCATTTAACGCCAAAGTACAAATTGAAATTGTTAAAACAGAACCACTTACAAGTGAAGAATTAACTATCATTGAGAATAAAAAAATATTTCAGGCTGATGTTAAATTATCCAGTTCTGTTCAATATAAACGACAAGAACCTTATTTATCTGTAAGTTTTTTACCTATTATTTTAAATGCATCCGGAGTACCAGTAAAAATCACCTCGTTTAAGCTAACCGTTAGGCCGGAAAAGTCTGACTATCAAGAATATCAATATAAAAGTTCTTTTTTATCTGAATCGGTCTTAAAAAACGGTAATTGGTTCAAGACAAAACTAAATGTTGATGGTATTTATAAATTGACTTATTCCGAGTTGGTTGAGATGGGTTTTTCGGATCCACAAAATATTAAAATATACGGAAATTCTGCAGGCGAATTGCCAATTTCAAACGATTCGCCGGTACCAGACGATTTAAATCAACTTGATATTTACTTTGAGAATGGAACAGATGGTGTTTTTAATTCGGGCGATTATCTTCTTTTTTATGGCAAAAGTCCTCATCAATGGACTTACGACGAAGCAACCAGTTTCTACAAATACAATCTGCATAAATACTCCGATTTTAATTATTATTTCCTAACTACTGATGTTGGAACTGTAAGTACTGTCCAGAATTTATCATCACCAGTTGAAGCTCCAACAGAATTTGTGAATCAATATACCGATTATGCGCATCACGAAGTTGATAAAGAAAACTTCCTAAAATCAGGTCAATTATGGCTTGGAGAAAACTTTGACATCATAACCACACATAGTTTTGAATTTAACCTGCCAAATCTTATAAAATCTGTTCCAGTAAAAATCAAAGGAAACGTAGCTGCCCGTTCTGGTGTAAATTCAACTTTTGATGTAAAATATAATAATACTGATATTTTAACAATAAGTGTTCCATCAGTAAATTTAAGCTCTTATACCACTAATTACGCTAATATTGTTTCTTCAAACACAACATTCTTAAGCACTACCGACTTGATACCTATTAAAGTAAATTATAATAAACCAAGTGCATCATCAGAGGGATGGCTTGATTTTATTACTATAAATGGAGTAAGAGAACTCCACATGACTGATAATCAAATACTATTCAGATATTTAAATACCGAAATTACTGCAAAAACGATTGAATTTATTTTACAAGATGCAAGTTCTTCGACAAGGATTTGGAATATTACAAATCCTTGTAACCCTTTAAACAATTCAGTTTCTGCTTTGCAGCCTGACAATTCGCTTAAATGTAAGGTTACTGTACAACCTGGTTTAAATGAGTTTATAGCTTTTAATAATACTGATTATTTAACCGTTTCGAATGTAGGTATTATTAATAATCAGAACCTGCATGCAATAAACCACCGTGACATGATCATTGTTAGTCATCCTGATTTTTTATCGCAGGCAAACCAGATCGCAGCTTTTCATCAATCGAACAACAATCTTTCTGCCGTAGTAGTTACACCCGAAGAAATCTACAACGAATTTTCTTCTGGTTGTCCAGATGTATCAGCCATTCGTAATTTTGCTAGAATGGTTTATAATCGTCCATCAACTACTGATACGCTAAAATATCTGTTACTGATTGGCGATGGATCGTACGATCACAAGTCGATTACAACCTCACGAACCAATTATATTCCTACTTACCAATCGATAAATTCAACTGATCCCACATCATCGTTTGTTACAGATGATTATTTTGGGTTGCTTGATCCAACAGACAACATTGAATTATCAAGCTCAGGATTGGTAGATATTGGTATTGGCCGATTACCAGTTCAATCACAAACCGAAGCACAAGCCATTGTAAATAAAATAATTACTTACTCAAATCCTGCAAATTATGGCAACTGGATAAACAATCTTTGTTTTGTTGGCGATGATGAAGATAACAACCTGCACATGATTGATGCAGATAAATTAGCAACTTTTGTTGATACAACGTACAGACATTTCTTTATTAAGAAAATCTATATTGATGCTTTCCCTCAGGTTTCATCAGCAATAGATGAAAGTTACCCTGAAGTAAACAGACTGATAAATGAAACTATAAATAATGGCACACTGCTTTTTAATTATACCGGGCATGGAGGAGAACGATATCTTGCACACGAGCGTATTCTGACAATAGACAATATTAACTCATGGAAAAACAGTAATCGGTTAGCAGTATTTATGACAGCAACCTGTGAGTTTAGCCGATTCGATGATCACGCAATAACATCAGCCGGAGAATTTGTTCTCTTAAACCCAACTGGTGGAGGAATAGCTTTGCTTAGTACAACACGACTTGTATATTCAAATGCAAATTACATTTTAAATGATAAGTTCCTGAACTATGTATTTGAGCAAGATTATCAGGGGAAACCTTATACTCTGGGCGATATTATCCGATTAGCAAAAAATGCATCGGGAACAGGGAATAACAAGCGTAATTTTACATTACTTGGCGATCCTGCATTAAAATTGCCAATTCCAACTTATACAGTAATTACAGATTCTATTAATGGTAAAAATGTTTCGGAATACAGTGATACACTAAAAGCGCTTACTAAGGTTACCATTACAGGACACATTGAAAATCAAAACAATATTTTTATCAATAGCTTTAATGGAACCGTTTATCCAACCATATTAGATAAATCGAGAAAAATTACAACACTTGGTAATGGAGGCCAAATTCCAATGGATTTCTCCTTACAGGATAATATCATTTATAAAGGTAAAGCAAGTATTACCAATGGGTATTTTTCGTTTAGCTTTATTGTACCAAAAGATATTTCGTACAGCTTTGGAAATGGGAAAATAAGTTATTTTGCAGAAAGCAATTCTTCTCAGGCAAAAGGTTCATTTACTGATTTTATTATTGGTGGTTCATCCGACTCTTTTATTGCTGATGATAATGGTCCTTCGGTTAACTTATATATGAATGATGAGAATTTTGTTTCGGGCGGAGTAACAAATGAGAACCCCAGACTTTATGTATTAATTGCCGACAGCAGTGGAGTTAATACTACAGGAAATGGAATAGGACATGACATAACCGCTATTCTCGATAATAATACCAGCAATACCATTTTGTTAAATAATTATTACGAATCGAATATCGACAATTATCAAAAAGGCAAAATAGAATATCTTTTTTCGCAACTCGATGAAGGTAATCATAACTTAAAACTAAAAGTTTGGGATGTTTATAATAACTCAACGGAAGAATATCTTGATTTTACAGTTGCTGAAACAGCCGAATTAGCCATAAAAAATATTTTTAACTACCCTAATCCATTTACGGAAAACACCAGTTTTTTCTTCGATCATAACCGAGCCAACGAAGATCTGGAAGTGCTTATTCAGATTTTTACAATAAGCGGCAAACTGGTAAAAACTATTCAACAAATAATAAATTCAAATGCTTTTCGTTCTGATGCTATACATTGGGATGGCCTTGATGATTTTGGGGATAAAATAGGTCGCGGAGTTTATATTTACAAGATAACCGTGCGCTCTGTTGATGGTAAAAAAGCCGAAAAAATCGAAAAGCTGGTTATTTTAAAATAATGAGTATCCAATGTGAAATAATTTTATATTTGCAAACTTACATTACAGGAATAAAAATGAATACTATTAAATTTTCTCTAACAACCATTCTTTTGGTTTTAGTATTAAGTGGATATGCACAAGTGGATCCAAATGATCTTGCGGGGCAGGAAAAATCAATCGAATATGCAGTACCCTTTTTAATTATTGCTCCCGATTCGAGAGCAGGTGGTATGGGAGATGTTGGCGTTGCTACATCACCCGACTATAGCTCAATGCATTGGAATCCGGCAAAATATGCCTTTATTAAAAGCGATATGGGTGTGGCTATTTCTTACACTCCCTGGTTACGAAATTTAATTGACGATATCGATCTTTATCATGTTTCAGCATTTGGACGTATTGATGAAAGACAAACAGTAGCCATGTCTTTACTATATTTTAGTTTAGGCGATATTCAGTTTACCGATGATCAGAATACAGATTTAGGAAGTCATAGTCCCAATGAATTTGCAATTGATGTTGCTTATGCCCGCAGTTTTTCAAATAACATATCAGGTGGTATTGCGTTTAGATATATTCGATCGGATATAACCGGAGGTGCTTTTGTTGAAAATAACGAAACAAAAGCCGGTAATGCTATTGCGGCAGATATATCAATGTATTATGTTAACGAAAAAATTAAACTTTTCGAAAGATACTCTACCTTGTCGTTTGGATTAAATATTTCGAATATTGGTTCAAAAGTTTCGTACACCGAAATTGAAAAAGATTTTTTACCTACTAATTTAAAATTAGGCCTTGCATACTTAGTAAATTTCGACGACTTTAACTCGTTTACATTGGCTTTTGATTTGAACAAGTTTTTAGTTCCTACACCACCCATCTACAATGATAGCCAGGAAATTGTTTCAGGTTACGATCCCGATGTTTCGGTACCACAGGGAATGATTCAATCGTTTTACGATGCACCAGGCGGATTTACTGAAGAAATGCACGAGATAAAATACTCAATTGGGGCCGAATACTGGTATGCAAAACAATTTGCAATTAGAGGTGGTTATTTTAACGAACATCAGGAAAAAGGAAACCGAAAGTATTTTACTGCCGGCGTTGGAATAAAATTCAATGTTTTTACATTCGACTTTTCGTACCTGATCGCAACAAGCCAGAACCATCCATTGGACAAAACCATGCGATTTACCCTCGGACTTGACTTTGAAGAACTTAGAATACAGAATCGCAAAAAAGATATTTAAAATGAATCTAAGAATTGGCCATGGATTTGATGTACATCGCTTAGAGAAAGGATTAAAACTTACTTTAGGAGGGATTGTTATTCCTCATTCAAAAGGATGTGTTGCACACTCCGATGGAGATGTACTAATCCATGCCATTTGCGATGCGATGTTGGGTGCAGCTGCCATGCGTGATATCGGTTTTCATTTTCCGGATAATAGTAAGGAATATAAAAATATCGACAGCAAAATTCTCCTTAACAAAACTTACGAAATTATCAAAACTAAGAAATACGAAATTGTAAATATCGACTCCACTATTTGTTTACAACAACCCAAAATACAGCAATATATACCCGAAATGATTGCTATTTTGGCAAAAACACTGAACGAAGATCCCGAGAATATTTCAATTAAAGCTACCACAACTGAAAAACTTGGATTTGTTGGCGCCGAAGAAGGTGTTTCGGCTCATGCAGTAGTGCTGCTAAAAATAATCAGCTAATAAAGTCATTCTTAATTCTAACCATTTACTGTTGGTAAAAGATTGCAACATCGATAGAAAAAGTGTATTTTTAAATACAAAACTTCAAATGATTATTCGATGAAAAAAACACTGGTTTTAGGAGCAAGCCCCAATCCAATAAGATTTTCGTACAAAGCAGTTAAAAGTCTTGTTCGTCATGGCCACGAAGCAGTTCTTATTGGCAATCGCCAAGGTCAGGTAATGTGGCAGGATATAATTGTTGGCAAACCTAAACTCACAGATATACATACTATTACAATGTATCTCAATCCTGAAAATCAAAAAGATTATTACGATTACATTATCGAATTATCACCAAAACGAATAATCTTTAACCCTGGTTCAGAAAATCAGGAGTTAATTCAGTTAGCTATGGATAAAGGAATAGAGGTTTGCGTTGCTTGTACACTCATCATGCTAAATTCCAATAATTATTAATGATACCAGAAATAAAAAGTTTAGAACAATTTACTCAGGTTATAAATAGTGAAAAAGCAACACTGGTTTATTTTTCGCACTCCATGTGCAATGTATGCACAGTTCTTAAACCTAAAATTGAAGATTTACTTAAAACTCACTTTCCATTAATCTCAATGCATTACTGCGATACGATCGAAAGGCCAGAAATAGCTGCACAAAACTCGATATTTACGGTTCCAACCCTTGTTATCTATTTTGAGGGTAAGGAATATATCCGCAAAAGCAGAAATGTAGGAATTGCAGATTTACAAAACACAATCGAACGTCCTTATTTACTGATGTTTACCGATTAACACACTTGCAATTTTGTTAAAATTCTAGTTGATTTAACACCTTTTTATTTTATAATTTGTAACTTTCCTGATTAATCAAATGTTGGTTTGATAATTATGAAACTATCAGATTTACACATATTTAAAAAATCAATCCATTCGCAGAAATTCGAAAACACGGATGACAATAGTTGGTTTAACAACCTGCTTAACGAAATTGGAGGATTATCGAGCTTTACAGGTGATTTCTTTAGTGAACTTTTCAGGCAACCTTATGAACATAAAGAGCTGCTAAAACAAGCTTATAAAATTGGACTAAGCACTCTTCCATTAATAGGAGTTACAGCATTTATAATGGGTTTAGTATTAACATTGCAATCAAAACCTATAATGGTTGAATTTGGTGCAGAGTCGTGGCTGCCGGGGATGGTTTCAGTTTCTATTGTTCGCGAAATTGGCCCTGTAATTACTGCTCTTATCTGTGCCGGAAAAATTGGATCGAGCATTGGTGCTGAGCTTGGATCGATGAGGGTTACAGAACAGATTGACGCCATGGATGTTTCGGGCACTAATCCTATTAAATACCTTGTGGTAACGCGCGTTCTTGCCACAACATTTACAATTCCTCTCCTTGTTCTTTATGCTGATTTCGTTTCTTTTCTTGGTTCGTATGTTGCTGTTAATTTAAATGATTTTGTTTCGTTGCCATTATTTCTGAATCAGGCATTCGATCCATTACATTATTACGATCTCGTTCCGGCAACCTTAAAAACTTTCTTCTTCGGATTTGCAATAGGGATAATTGGTTGTTATAAAGGTTATTACCCTGAAAACGGAACCGAAGGCGTTGGTAAAGCAGCCAACTCAGCTGTTGTAATTGCCTCTCTTATGATTTTTATTATAGACCTTATTGCTGTTCAGCTTGCAACTTTACTTAACGTATTTAACTAATTTTTTGATGCATTCAGAAGAACACATATTGCCATTTACAAATAACGAGAACGTTATTGAAATAA
>JBFXEQ010000074.1:0-15229 GCA_050179935.1 Bacteroidales bacterium
GGAGCAGTTTTTACTTATGACTACATAGTAAGAACTAAAAAAGCAGATTAAGTTATAATATCTTTTTTATGATCTTCTTTAGTTTTCTCTTTATAATGAGCACATAGCTATCAGAAGTGTATTTTTTTATTGCTTTTTGGATTCCGTATTCTTCTATGTTTCTGAAGAATAATTCTCTTTTTGGATTCTGCTTCGCTGATCGGATAGCAGCGGAATTATAGCTTATTGCAAGATTCAGGTCAGTATTCTTATGCACAATATTGGTACTAATATTGTTAAAGTAAAATTCTCCTTTTTGATTATTGAAAATAACTAAAGACGTGCCTTTATTATCGTCCATTTCCGGTAACAAATTGTTAATTCCCCAGAAATCTCCAAGTGTAATATCACCTTCCCGGTTCAATGACTTGAATTTACAGTCGTAGCAGGACGGCCTTAGATACAAGTTCTTAAGGAAACCTTCCATAAACGGGTCTTTGTTAAGTATTTGTGTGTATTCAGTATTATTCAGGAATTTGAAAAATATTGAGTATATTTTCCATCCACTTCTTTTGTTTCTAAATGATATGTCAGTAGTTTTTGAATTTGCCTGTTTTTCTCTGTATTTTATATATTTTTCCCAAATTTTTGGAGAGGGTACACCGTGGCAAATTATATCTAAGCATAATAAATTCTCATAATCTTTATTTAAAAAATGTCTCAATCCTGCGATTTGGCAGGGTGTTCCTGAGAAAAGAACCTTTCTGCCGGTTTCTAGAATATCTTTTGCAATTATGTAAGAGTGTCCGATTTTGCTTTGTACGTACTTAGAACCTCTTAACAATGCGAGGTCATCTTTGTTTTCTACGAAACTGTGAACGACATTGAAATAATCATCAAATTTTGCTCCGAATACTACGCCACCATGATCAATTATATATTCCGCCAACAGAGTAAAGACTCCTCCTGATGAACTTTGTCCTCTCACAGCTTCATTTTTATTTATAACAGCAAAAGCTACTGGATTGTTTGTAATAATTCTTGGATTTATTATCGGACATACAGCTATACATTTTTGGCATTTTATGCATTTATTGTAGTCGACTTTAGGATACCAAAATCCCTCATAGTCCGATTTCATTTCTATGCATTCTGCCGGACATACCGAAAAGCAACCAAAACATCCGGTGCAATCTTTTTTATCCTTAATGTAAGTATCAATCATTATCTTCTCTTTAATTTTTTCAAAAGGCGGATTATTGGTGAACCAAAGAGGTTTTTCTCGTATTCATTAAATCCAAAAAACCAAATGGAGAGAGTGAATATAGAAATATACAGGGCAATTGCAACTGGTAATTTGAAAATGTCGTAGAGGTTAAAATAGTATTGAATAAAATAACCCGAAATAAAAGGTACGAATAAAGACTTTGAAAATTTAAATATTTCCGCCCAAAAATATTTTATATTTATTCCGATTTTTTTATGGTAGTAAAAATTCATGATTATGCCGTTGCCAATAAACAGAGATAATGCAGTACCCATTGCGGCACCTGCACCACCATAGCGTTTCGCTAAAGGAATGGTTAACATAACATTTGCTATTGCAATTAGTAAGTATAGTAAAGATCGGAATTGATGTTTATTTTTAGCTTTTTGTATTTCTATTCCAAGATTTTGGATCAATGGTATTGAAACAGGGAAGATTAGGATTAATGCTATTAAGTAAGAATCTTCATAATTGCTACCAGCCCACAGAGTTATGAATTGCTTTCCAAAGAATAATAATATTGAAAATATCAAACATAGAAGAGCGAACTGTATTCTACCAATCCGCGTAAATAAATTTGTCAGCTCTTGATCATCTTTGAATTTAGCCACAATTCTGTTAACCCTTGGAATAAATACATTTGAGATAGCTGTAGATAGTATCATATAATAAGTATTTAATTGTGCTGCAATTCCATAAATAGCCACTTGTACAGTTCCATGGAATCTTGCCAATAAAAATGTTCCTATACTCCAATTTATTCTGTCAATTATCATGTTCATAAAAATGTAAGATGAGAAAATTATCATTTCTTTTAAGAGTGAAATGTCAAAATACTTATAGAGGAATCTCATTTTCAATTTTTTAATACAGAAGATTATATTTGATGTTTCTACAGATATGTTAAGAATAGTCGTTACGATTACCATACCAACTGATCTGTATCCCATAAGTAGTATTGGGAGCATTACAAGAGGGTTTACTATTGTTCGTATCATCGAGATAGATTTTTGAAATATATATCTTTCATTTGCTGTTATATGGGATTGGAAAAGGCTGGCAGGTATTGATATTGCCATATTTATTACAAGAATACTGAGTAATATTTTTGCCTTGTTTAGCTCGTAAGGGGAAAGTTTGTTCCCTAGGATAAATTCAGTGTTTAGAACAAGAAATGATCCCGCAAATAAAACTAAGACACCTATAACAGAATATACAATTATGTACATTCCGTTTAATCTTGCAATATTTTCCTGCTCATCTTCAACTTTATATTTAGAAAAATATTTTATATAAGCACTGCTGAGTCCAAAATTCATTAATGACAAATAGCTCACAACAGAAACTGAAAGGCTATATAAACCGAATTCGCTCTGACCAAGTAGACGGATCATTATTGGAGTATATAAAATTGAAACAATAAATCCCATTCCTAGAGATACATAGGACAGGAGAGCGCCGGCTTTTAATTCATTGACTTTTATTTTCTTCTTTTTCAAGTTTGAATATCTGCAATTTGGTTTAGTTTAATGGCTCTCTCTAAAAATTCAATTGAGCTTTCTCTTAGCTTCGCAAGCTTAATGTCGATTTCCTGCCAATCGATATTAAGATTGTAGATGTAGTCAATTTTATCTTTTTCAAATGAGCCTGCAATTCTGTATTTTAGCCCTAATGCTTTAAGCAGTGTGTCTAATCTGTCGTTCATTTTTGCACCTTCAGTGTAGGTTGCAATAAATGATTTATGGTAAATTATGGAGAAAATTACACCATGATAAGAGTTTGTTAGAACGAAATCGGAATTCTCAAAATTATAAAGCCATTCCTCCATGGAAAGTGGCTCGTTTTCGTACTTGACCTTGCCTGTTGGCTTGTAGTGTTTCTCGAATAGATATTCTTTTATTTCATGGACATTTCTCTGATTTCTATGTAATATGTATGAGAACAAATGGTAGCGTTTTTTTATTTTCGTATTTGCATAGATTTTCTGATAAATTCTCCTATTAATCAGAAGTGTAGGATCAGCAACTATTTCTGCCTTAAATCCCATATCCTCAATAATTTTCTTCCCTGTGTACTCTCGCACGCTAATATGAGAAAATTTTTTGAGTTCAGGTAATATTATTTTAATCATATTTTCAGGCAACTTTTCAGTACCAAAACTCGCTGCATAAGATGCTCTTGGAATCTGAATATCGACAAAGTCAAAATAGTAACTTAAAGTTGGCTCCTTCTCTGCATTAAGAGTAAACCATTCATTCCAAATCTGATCGCTGCCACAAATATATAAATCATAATAATTATTGATTTGTTTTAAGTCGGATTTGTTATTGTATATTGCTTTTGATAAGTTTAACCATTTTTTTCTAAATATCTTTAATTTGAATTCTTTAATAATATCTCTAAAATTAAGAGATCTCAAGTTGTTCTTGAACCTGTTAAACTTAATTACTTTTGGTGAATAGTTTATAATTTCAGTTCCGTGCCCAAGACCATTCAAATATCTGCATAAAGCAAAAGCCTGGATTACAGCACCGTAGTTAGTACCCCAATGAAATGTTAGTATTCCAATTTTCATTTATTCTCCTTTAGCGTAAAAGACAAATATGGTACTATAAGAAATACTGTTAAAAATATTTGCGAAAATAAAGACGGATTAAATAATCCAATTAGGAAATAACTTAAGAAACAAGCATTATAATATATTAAAGAACTACTCTTCAACTTATTCCTAATGTAGAAATATTCTTTAATAAAGAAAATATATAATGTCACTGAAAGTAAACCCAGTCTGGCTAAAAGATCGAACCACCCGCTGTGCTCTCCGATTTTATCCGTTAAAGACCCAGTAAAGAAATTCTCTAAAAAGACATTTATACTTAAAAAATACCTGCTGAATCTGCCTGCTGTATTTGTACCTTCTAAACTTCTTCCGCTAAATAATCTTGACAAATCCATTAGTCTATCTGAAATATGTTGCGGGAATAGATCTTGGTAGTACAAGTATTCGAAAAAGTAAGGTAACAATGAAAATATTAGCAATAGTATTGTAAAAGAAAATACTAAGGTTAATTTAAAGTATTTAGCACTTGAGAATTTTCTGTAAATAATGTAAAACGATGAAGCTAATAAAATTATTAGCGAGATAGTAAATTGCATATTTATAATAAGTGAGACAGCAATTAAGAACAATATAACAAAAATAAATTTGAACTTTCTTGTATAAATTATTCTGTGAAAGAAATAGATGCAATAGAAAATTAAAGAATAAGCGTAAGAAAAAGCACCTATACCAACATTATCGGCAGCAGAACCTGTAAGCATTTCTTTTACACCTGAGCCGGTTGATAAATATCTAGAAATGTTTGGATTGATTTGTAAAGCGAAAAAAGTGTTAAATCCGATAATGATCATGTCGATTATAATAGCAGACAGTATGATCTTTTGAAATGATGGATCTTTTTCATAAAATAAAAATATACTATACACGATAAAGAAGTATCTCATGTTTAAAACCAAAACTCGTAATTCAGATGTACCAGTTAAGAGTGTAATAAGAATTAGCGTAAGAAAAAATAGCATCAGGGGTAGTGATCTTTTAATAAAATTTTCTAGATAATCAATTCTTGAGATACAAGAATAACCGAACCAAGTCAAAAAGAGAAATAATTTAATATTGTTGCTTATGTTTTTTGCGAAATATGCGTAAATTCCCACATTCAGCCAGAGTAGAGTAGCAATTGCAATAGATAGATGAATATATTCAGCTATTCTGTTTATTGCTACAGGATAAAAATGCTGTTTGCTTTGTCCAGATGTGCTTATTATCCTCAATTTCCACCTTTTTTGTTCAGGTAATTATATATGTCTACATACTTTTCTGACATCAATTCTTTAGAATATTTCTTAGCAGCTCTCTCTGAAATTTCATTTTTATTTACTACTTTTGAGTATAGCCATTTCTTTACTGCTTCAGTTAGTTTATCAACTTCGCCGAATTTGACAAACTCGCTATATTCTCTCAGCGCTATGCTTTCAGGACCTCCGGCTATGAAACCAACTACGGGCGTTCCGCAAGCTAAAGATTCAGCAGTAGGCATATTAAAAGTTTCTCTTTTGCTTGTAATTATTGTTAAGTCGGACATCGAATAAAATCTTGCTAGTTCAATCTGGTCTGTAACTCTGCCGATGTTTATCATGTTATCCAACATTTCAATACTACGATCATCGGATCCGACTATAAGAAATTTAATATTTTCATTCTTTAGTTTCTCAGCAAGTTCATAAATGAAACGACCACCTTTCAGATCATTTTCATTTTTTGTGAATTTTGCAGTTACATGCAGGATTATCTTCTCGTCTTTTAAACCGAGTTTTTCTTTTAATCCTACATAATTAGTTGGTTTGAAAACATTTTGAGTGTCAATCCCGTTTTCTATTGCAGTGATGTTATGTCCGGCAAGTATTGGCGATTGTTCTGCTCGTTTTTTTACCCATTCAGATACACTAGTTATAGATAAATTATCGAATCCGGAAAAGGCTTCTTTCATCATTTTCCAAGCGGTTTCGGTTCTGTCAAAATAATATGAATATGTGGACTGCCATAGATTAGGACATTTTCCGCATCCTGTTTTCCATTTTTCACAATTGAATGCATGACCGCAATTGCCAGTATACAAAAATTCAGCATGGAGTGTTATTACTGTTTTTATTCTGTTCTTTTTAAGGTAATTCATAAGCCGGTAAATATTTATAAAAAACCCGTTTATACAGTGAAGATGAACGATATTCGGTTTTTCTTTTTGAATTAATTTTATTAGTCTATTTGTAGAGAAAAACCCTGAGGCATATTGCAGTCCTTTAATATGTGCCCAAATTCTGTATGCTGACAGTTCGTATCGTCCGGCAAGCTTGTAGACATTTTTCTCTAAAGATTTTTCGCCAGCTCCGTAGCAAACAATTGACTCTATTCCTTTGGTTTTAAGTACTTTATGAACATCTGAGACAATTTTGCCTGTGCTTCCTTGATTGTAGAGTATGTTGACCTGAAGTACTTTCATAATAGCTTGAGTAAAATATCTTTAGTATATTCAGGTGTTGCATCATGGTAAATCTTACTCGTTTGTTCAAAGCTTACAGTTTTCATAGGTCTTGTAATAAATTTATTTATTTTATCTGCAATTACATCTGGATTTTCTTTTTTTGTACTAATAAGCAATGAATTTTCATATTTTTTCAAAATAGGAATGATAGGATCATTATCTTCAGTAAAAAAGTGAATAATAGGCTTACCTGTTGAAATATATTCAAATATCTTACTAGGTAACTGGGTAATATCTGTGTTGCCAATTGACAAAAGGAAGTTTGCACCAGACATTGCCGAGTTAGCCGTATCTGAATTAACGCTACCATAGTTTATAACATTTTCAGGATATAATTTTGAGAATTTATCAATTAACGAATTGCAATCACCCCTTGTATATAAATGCAGAACTACATTTTTATTTTCTGAAAAGACTTTTTCAAAAGAGTTGAACATACCTTTTGGAGATCTTAACTTATTATAAAGTGCTCCAGTATATATAAAGTTGGTCTTATACTTGTTAAAAACAAGAGGGGTATTATTTTTAAATTCTTTCAAGAGAGGATGTTCAATCAAATTGAATTTATCTTTGTATTCAGAAAAGTAACTATTCAAGTGATCTGACCAAGAATCTACGTGAATAATTGCATCACTAGTTTCAATAATATCTTTCTCAATAGCTAAGTGCCTTTTAAACTTGAGAGATTTATTGAACGATGTTCTGTGAAGAGTGTTGTTAGCACTGAATTTATCAAAAAGAACAGGTATGACTTTTACTTTCTGTAGTTTTTTAAAATCAGTTGCAGCTATTAAACCTTCTATCGGCAGACAGGCAGGAATAATGGCATGAACATCTTGAATTTGATTTAATTTTTTAGTATAGCTTTTTATTAAATCATTATCAACATTATTTATTTTGAAATGTGCGAGAAAAAAACCTTTGAATCTTATAACTAAATGTAAAAAAATGTAGAAATATTTTAGATATTGACTTTCATTTTTCTTGATTTTAATTATTGATTCTCTCTTAGCATTTTTACTTTGTACTACAGATTCAATTTTGTAATTACCAATAAATTTACTTACTTCGCTTTGGTTGTTGATATGAATAACAATTAACTCATAATCTTTGTCAAAAACGTCAATAATATTTTTTATACAATTACTATTTGCTGATGATTTGGGATAAAAACTACCAGTTATAAAAATTACCGATTTCATAATGTTCTTTCCTTTATGTCTGAGATTATGTATTTTGTTTTCCCAGCATAATGATCAATTTTTTGTAGATATTTGATATTCACTGATACCTCGTGGTCAAGCAACCCTTCGATGTAGATTTTCTTTTGGTTGCATATTTCTTTTGATTTTTCGCCATTTCCTAATATGCAATTCAAATCGATGTTATAATTACTATGTTGGTAAATTTGAAACCCTTTAACCGCGTCAGGTTTGTCATCGAAGATTGTTGTTAAAAACTCGCCAGAGACTGTTCTTCCGCTCGGGAGTTTCAGGTTGTCAGTTGTACGCCCTTTTATTGTATCCAAAATAGGGGAATCTATTCCACAATCACATTTATAATCTAAATACCTACCTCTATCTCCAATTCTATATCTTATTAGTGGGAATGCATAATTATATAAATCTGTTACAACAATATCTCCGTAAACACCTGTATCGACATTCTTACCTTTATCATCAACAATTTCTACAAAACGATATTCATCATGAACATGTAAACCAATTTGATTTTTACATTCTGCTGCAATCCAAAATATTTCAGATGTCCCATATTGATCGTAGACTTTCGCCTTCAAAGTACTTTCTAAATATTTTTTATTAGACTTTGATAGCGGTGATGATGTTGACCAAATTACTTTTATAAAATCAAAAATTAAATTTTGCCTTTCGCAATATTTAGCGAACTCCATTATCCCACCAATATAACCTTGTAGTAAAGGTGGTTTTAATGTGTTGAGTTGGCATGCAAATTCGGCCATTGATGAATCAGTTATCTCTGCGGCATTTAAAAAACAGCGTCTAGTGGGATACCAAATAATAAAGTTTAGAATTTTTTTTATTAGTGATTTTCTAGTAATTCTGAATATGAATGCTTTATTACATGATGGTGATAAACCCCATGATTTTAAAATTTCCCATCCTATAACTTCATCGCAGAATCTTTTATCATGATAAACAACCAACGGTGCCCCAGTACTTCCGCCTGTAGTAATTTTTTTTAAATTTCTTTTCTTTGCGCAAATCATAGATTCTTGATTTTCTCGTATTTCGTTTTTCTCTAATATAGGTATATTTTCCCAATCATTTGTTGTGAAATTTTGATTAATTTCGACACGCATGTATTTCTTGGCATAAAAACTCGAGTTTTTCTTTGCATAATCGAATATATCGAACATTTTTCTATTTGAAAATTGTTTTTTTGAATCATGATCCAATTTTTTTAAATGAATTGATTTCTTAGCAATATCTATAGTTGAATGCCTAAAAATGTAATTTTTTAAAAAAAATATTAAATTTTTCATTTTTGTCCTGATATGGAAGATTTTATTAAATTAATATTTTCAAATTTTGATTTTTTATCATTAAGAATCAAACTCGCATAGTCGTAAACATTATTTTTATGTTCACTGTATTTGTCATTATCCATGTCAATAAAATAACTAATTATTTTTTGGAATTTTTCTGTGTTATTTAAGGCTATGTCATAACCTATACCTTTTTCTTCTAATCCTCTCCAAGGTGTTGTATCACTTATTACGACTGGGCAACCAGCAAGTATTGCTTCATGAATGACATGTCCATAGTTTTCACTCTTTGAGGGAAATAAGAAAATGTGGTAATTCGAAAGAATTTTTAGAACTTCATTATATTCGATGGAACCTTTAAACAGTATTTCGATTCTTGAATCTCTTTTAATAATATTTTCAGATGATAACTTACATTCTTCATAGTAATCTCTGTCTTCAATATGGCCATAAATATGGAAAATTATTTTTTCAAAATCTTTATTCTTTTCTGATATTCTATCAATTATATCGATAGAGTATTTAATGTTCTTTATCCTACATATCCTTGAAACAGTTGCAATTCTTAAAATGTTTTTTGATTTCACTCTTTCAGAAAATTCGATTTTCTTTTGATCTGGAATGTTGCCAGCTATATGAATTTCGATATTTTTCCCTAAAGATTTTTCTATATTTTTTTTATCATGTTCAGAAGTGCAAGTGAATACAATATTGCTTTGCATTAGAAATAGTTTATAAAGAAATAGAAAAAGCTTTTTCTTAAAAGCTTTTATTTCGAGTGCAGCGGGTTCAAATTCACCTCTCGGAGCTACAATAACATTTGTTTTCACTATTCCTAAGTATTTTAACATCTGTATAATAACTGTAGTTTTTGACCAAAAACTACTACAGTAAATAAGTTCATATTTCTCGTATTTAAGGATTTTATATAAGCTTATAAAATATCCGATTTTAGGAAGGTAAAAGACATAATTGTTTTTTACATAATTCCATTTCCCAATTTCAACATCAGCATAGGGCTTTTTACTTCCTAAATCTCTATCACAAGTAACTATTTTGAATTCGAAATCACTACCTAAGGCGTCTATGAGATTTAGGATAGATTTGAGTGGACCTCCGAATTTTTTCCCCGGAAGAAATGGACCTGTAAGCAATATAATTTGTTGAGCCTTATCTTTAATTACCATTACTAAAGTGGAGATTTGCACTATTGTCTTTTTCAAACCATGTCATATATTCTTTAAGTCCTTCTTCCAGACCAACGCTTGCCTCGAAGCCAAGAATCCTTTTAGCTTTGCTTGCGTCTGCTTTGCAGTGTTTAACATCAGCAGGTCTTTCCAGAGCGTATTTAATCTCATTACTCATGGAGCTTATTCTTTTCATTATCTCGGCTAATTTATTTATCGTAATACTTGAACCGCTACCCATGTTATAAACATCAGTTCCCTTATCCGTTGTAGCTCCAAGGTAGTTCGCTCTTGCAACATCCTTAACATTTAGGAAATCTCGGGTTTGTTCTCCGTCACCGTATATAGTGATAGGTTCACCTGAATAAATTCTTTTTGCAAAAATAGGTATAACATTACCATAAAGATCAAATCTTTGGTTAACACCGTAAATGTTAAAGTACCTTAGGCACACTCCGGTAATGTCATATATGCCTGCATAGGCAAGTATCATTTTCTCTGCTGCAAGCTTACTTACACCGTAAGGCGAATCTGCGTTTTGAGGATGATTTTCGTCAATTGTAGGAGTTACTAATTCACCGAAAAGTGCTGCTGATGAAGAGTAAACGATTTTTGGGACATTATTCTTTCTCATACCTTCAAGAATATTTATCGTGCCGATCAAATTGATAGAAGAGTCAAGCTGAGGGTTATCAATTGACCTTTGTCTTCCTACACTTGCTGCCAGATGAAAAACAACGTCACGATTCTTACACGCGTTCATAGCTGTTTCGGGATTGCAAACATCACCTTCAACGAATTCAACATTAAGTCCGTCGAGATTACATTTATACCCCGAAGAAAGGTTGTCAAGGATTCGTACATCCCATCCTTTTTCAAGAAGTAGTTTAACTACATTCGAACCTATGAATCCTGCGCCGCCTGTTACTAATGCTTTCATGTTTTCCTCAATTTTAAATTAGCTTTCGATGAAATCGATTATTGTTCTTGCCGTTTCTTGAACCGTAAACTTGTCTTCAAGGAACAGTCTTCCATTATTTCCAAATTCTGTTCTTAGATTCTTATCATCTGCAAGTATTTGTGCTTTTTCTATCATCTCGTCAATAAATTCCGGTTTACTTTCTACCCAAAAACCAATCCTTTTGTTCTCCAACCATTCTCTTGTATCGGTTGCTTTATCTGTTGCGGCCAACATTGGTAAAGAAGCTTCCATGTATTCAGTAAATCTTGCGGGATTATTTGGTACTGTGAATCTGTGGTCCAGGAAAACTAAACCTACATCACAATCCATCATAATGTCATTATAATCCTTCTTTGGTAATGCGCTTTTCAAAACTACATTCTTAGACTTGTTTTCTTGGATAAATTTTTCAATACGTGAGTACTCAGAACCGGATCCAATAATAACCAAATGAGAATTATTCACTCTATGAAATTGTTCAATAAACAAAAGTAAAAAATCAATAGCTTGAGGTTTTCCTAAGTTGCCGCCGTATAAAAAGATTGTTGCTTCGTCTGAGATGTTTAAAATACGCCTACCATGACCATTTTTTTGAAAATATTCTTTGGGGCGAGGATCAATACTGTTCCTGCAAATTATAACTTTATTCGGATCAATCTGTGGATTATTCATTTTTACGAAAGAGATATTGTTTTCTGAAGTACATCCAATTCTATCAGAAATTGCATATAGACTTTTTTCTTTTCTTATGAAATATTTGTGTATTAAACCATTATTTCTTATAAGTCCTATATCAACTGCGTTCTGTGGGAAAATATCTTTAAGCAAGAGTAATGATTTTGAATTTTGTCTTTGCTTAGAATGCTTTATAATTTTTGTAAATGTTATAGGTGGAGTTGAGTATAAAACAAGATCAAATTTGATGTTTGAAAAATACTTACGGATTGCTTTCATATACTGTGATTCTATTCTTAGGGTTGATATCCCTTTCTCAATAAAATTATTGCATTTTGTAATATTGCCCGTCTTCACTTTGAGTATTTTTATGTTCCCGTGATCGCTTAATTCAGTTTCCAATCCTGTTCTTTTTTCTCTCGGGGCAACAACAGATACTTCGCAGTAGTTAGAGAGAGTTCTGACAAGATCGGGATAAATAGCGTTCTTTTTTATATCTTCAAAATTCGATAATGTTAGAAATAAAATATTTTTCATAAGCTTTTCTTTATTTCAATTCTTTCGTGTTTCATCATTACAACATCTACTTCGTATTTCCCTATTTGTGGTTTGTTTTTCAATCCATTTAGATTATCGAGGATAAATTTTGGAAAATTCTCTCCGCACTCGTATGCTAAAGGGTAACCGCCTCCAAATCTTGGGTTTATTTCGGAAATGTAATATTTTTTACCGATCTTGAATACATCAATATCAATAGGGCCAACAAGATTTGTTTTGCTAATAAGCTTTTGTACAGTGTTAAACAGATTTTTACACTTAAACGATCTTGCTTTGTCAGTTTCGCCTGCCCTCATAGCTATTTTTTCTTTTGAGAAAATTGAAATGATCTCTTTTGAAACAAGATCAATATAAACATCAACGCCAATTTCCTGTCCTTTTAGGTACTCCTGAATGATCATTCCTTCTGCAGAAGTAAAAACGATTTCAGCTTCTTTCAAGTTTTTAACTTTGTTGATATTCAGGCTTGCACTGCCTCTTTGAGGTTTTATGAAAACAGGAAAGTCGATTGATTTCGCATCGTAAGATTTCTTGAATTCCTTGTAATCATTGAAAGTCAAAGCACAATTGAATTTGTTTTCTTTGAGGAATTTATAAGTATCAAATTTATCGAGCCATAATTCGCAATCTTTATATGGTGATACAATAATTTTAGTGCCTATTTTATCGAATTTACCGCTATGTTTAGACAGTAATGATAGCTCAGGGTCAATTAGTGACAATATCGCATTGACCTTTTCTTTTTTACAGATTTTCATTAATTCAGTAATATAATCAGGATGATCAATTCTCGGTACGATATAGTTTTTATCGGATAGATAAGTTGCAGGTGCCAAATCACTGCAGTCAGTTGTAATTACTTTTCCTTTGCCCTTGAATTCTTTTTTAAAGTATTCAATCAGAAGTGATCTTCTGCCTGCGCTGGTTATTAGGATGTTTGTTTTATTCAAAATGTAAACCTCTACAATTTTCTAATGAACGAAATATTATATGGCTGATTAGTACTTCTTTTCTCATCGATGATAAACCCCATTTTCAGATGAAATTTTATAGCCACTGCATTTTCTTTGTGTGTATATGAAAAAACCGTTTCCATTCCTTTTGATTTCATGATATCATAACTTATCTCAAACAGCTTACTTGCGATATCGTGTTTCCTAAACTGTTTTAAAACGCCAAGTAATGAAAAGGCAGCCTCTTTTTCCTCGTGTTTATTTGCATAAAATGTAACGAAAGCAACTATTCTTGAGTCTTTTTTACATACAACGACATGGCCATTTTTTAATATTCTCTGTGAATATTCGTTTAAATCGATTTTTTCTACTAATGGAATAGGATAATCATTATTCATAATCTTAATTATTTCTTGAAGTTTTGTCACAGAGTTGTCATTATATTTCAATTCCTCGTATATAAAATCATTTTCTATCATCTAAAACCTCTCATCATATATTCTTATACAGTTTCTTAGGTTGTATAATCCTTGCAATAGTCATAAAGAAAATTTTCATGTCATTTCTTAAAGAAATATCGTTAACATATTTTAAATCAGTTGTAATTCTTTTTTCCCAAGTTGTATCATTTCTTTCAATTACTTGCGAAAGTCCTGTTATACCCGGTTTTACCTCAAATCGTTTCTTTGAAGACACCGGATAGGAATTATAACCGTCATAAGGAAAGTATTCTACTGGCGGTCTTGGTCCGATAAAGCTCATTTCTCCTTTAAGAATGTTTATTATTTGTGGTAATTCATCAAAGCTGAATTTGCGTAAATATTTTCCTGTTTTTGTGATTCGTGAATCATTTTCAGTCTTTATACTTAAGCCATCACCAATTTTCTCTGCATTATCCACCATAGTTCTGAATTTAAAAATCTCGAAAACTACTCCATCCTTGCCTAATCTTTTCTGTTTGAAGAAGATCGGACCTTTTGATTCCAGCTTTATGAGGATGGCTATTATTATCAGGAACGGTAAAGTGGCTGTGAGTAATATTATCGCAAATATAATGTCGAATATGCGTTTGAATATTAGGTATGACCTGTTTTTTCTCATAAGTTCCGGTTTATTTTGTACGCGCATAATTTAATTAATTTTATTAATAAGGTCAAGCTGATTGTTTATTCGTTTTATAGGGCAGATATCAAAGGAGTTTTACTGCCATAAGTTCAGGACGATGAAACAGAACAGCGACGGTATGTCTATTACGGTGGGGGACAGGGATCCGAGGGTGACTTCGATCGGCGTTATTTTAAGAAAGCTCAAGATGGACGAACTGCCTCAATTGTGGAATGTGCTGAAAGGCGAGATGAGTTTTGTGGGTCCGCGGCCTGACACTGCAAAGTATATTGAGTATTATAAGAAAGAGTATCCCGATTATTATAAGTTCAAGCCCGGCATTACAAGCCCGTCGAGTATTTATTTTGCCGATGAGAGCGAGCTGTATGTGGGATGTGCCGATCCGGAAAAGGTCTATATTGAAGAGACTATTCCCAAGAAGGTCGAGTTGGATAAGGTTTATTTTGAGAATGTTTCGGTTATAAATGATTTCAAGTATATTTTTATTACTCTGTTCAGGATCGTTAAGAGGTAGGGTGGATTACTTCCCAGTGACCTCGTGTTCCGCCTACACGCTTTAAAACGCCCAATTGTTTTAGCTTGTCAGTTGTTTTAATTACTGCAGAATTATTTATTCCGACCTTTTTTGCAATTTCTCTTTGGCTTATAGCATTATTATTTTTAATTATTTCAAGTATCTCTGTTTGTCTGGGTGTCAAATCTATTGCACCACCTATTGCACCACCTATTGCACCACTTATTGGATTAATTGGTTCGGCAATTTCTTGTGTTTCAGCATCATCCTCATAAGCCTCCATGTTCGCGGGGAGGACGGTCAGGAAGTGCGTGCGGTCATCGTCGGTATGGAATTCAGGCTCGGGCGATCCGTTGTCTATCATAGCTGTTCTGATCTTCGGTA
>JBFXEQ010000075.1:0-15035 GCA_050179935.1 Bacteroidales bacterium
AATATTTACAGCTTTATTTAAATGAATTTGTATACAAACTAAATAGAAGATACTTTGGAGACAGAATTTTCGAAAGGCTTGTTATTGCAAATATTACAGGATTATGACAAATAACGGATATACAAAATTTTAAATGGTTCTAAAAAGTTTTGAAAAAAACCTCTGAATAAAAATTCCTCACATATACTGGCATATATAAAAACAAACAAAAAGAATTGCAAATAATTCATTCCAGCAATAGAACTAAGACCATTGCCTTTAGGTACTATTGGTAATCCAAAAGTTAATAAAATTAGAGTTGATATAATATTTGCAATCACAAAACCTGCAAGGGCAATAAGTATTCCTGTTACATAATATCTTAATTTAACTGGTTTAAAGGGAATTTTTAACCATCCTTTCTTAGCAAAAAATATAATGGCAAGAATACTAAAAATTAGCATTGTACTATGTATTGTAAATGTTGCAGGAATAAAATGGTAAGATATGCTTGTGATTCGTATCAAAAGGTTACTAATTACAAAAATGAAAATCGTTAAAAACAATCCTACAAACAAAGTCGTCTTGTTAATCATTGTATATTTTTTTAGATCTATAAAGATATTATTTTTTTTGGTTTTTTAATTTTGAATATCCGTTTTATGTCATAAATATTATGTAAATAAATTGAAAATCAATTTGTTTGCCCCAAACCCCTAAAGGGTGCAAATTGATTTTCTTCACCCCCTTTAGGGACGGGGCAAATGAAGAAAATCATTAACAACAATTATGAATAAAAGCGGACAATCATTTTTAATTTACAGATTATTAATAATATACAAAATAAATTGAAATTAAGTAAACTTTTTTGTAAATTACTTGTTCTTAAATAGGAATAATTCTCAAATAGGATTTATTGTATGTTAAAAGAACAAATCAGAACTGTTTTAACTGAAAAGGGATTAAAAATAACTCCTCAGCGAATAGTCATTATGGAAGCATTGATGGTTATTAAAGATCACCCTACCGCTGATGCAATTAAGGAGTACGTTGCAAAAAATAATCCAAATTTGGCTACAGGAACTATTTATAATATTCTCGAAACCTTTTGCCAGAAAGGGATTATTAAGAAAGTAAAAACCGAAAAAGATGTCATGCGCTATGATATCGAAACTAAAAGTCACCATCATCTTTATTGCGACGAATGCGATTATATCGAGAATTATTTTGATGATGAACTTGATCAGATGCTTAGGGATTATTTTAATAAGAAAAAATTACCCGAGTTTAGTATTAAGGAGATAAACCTTCAAATAGTTGGAAATTACAAACCACATAAAAATCACTAAAAAATACAATTATGGGAAAACAAGCAATTAAAGTATCATCTGTTGATGTTAAAAAACTAATTAAAATGTTAAATGCCGCTCTTTCTGAAGAATGGCTTGCTTACTATCAATACTGGATTGGAGCCCGCTTAATGGAAGGCCCAATGCGAAGTGAGGTTGAACCTGAACTATTAGTACATGCAGACCAAGAACTTAACCATGCTGTACTGGTAACAAATCGGATTATTCAATTAGGAGGTACACCTGTTATTAATCCAAAAGACTGGACAAAACTGGCAAGATGTTCATACGACGAACCATCGGATCCATATATTGAAGTAATACTCGACCAGAATCTAAAAGGAGAAAGATGTGCAATTCAACGCTATCAGGAGATTGCCGATTTCACAGCAGGAAAAGATCATTCAACACATCAGATGGCTGTTCAGATCATGAACGAAGAACTCGAACATGAAAACGATATTGAAGACTGGATTACTGATATTAAGAGAATGAAAGACGAGTTTAAAAAAATAAGAATGTAACTATTTATAAATCAATTTAAATTAAATTAAAACTATGGAACAAGAACAAAAAGTGGCTAGTATGCCAAGAATTGGAGAAAAAGCTCCCGAATTTAAAGCAGTAACAACACAAGGTGAAATTAATTTCCCAGCCGATTATAAAGGCAGTTGGGTAATTTTTTTTAGTCATCCTGCCGATTTTACTCCGGTATGTACATCTGAGTTTATGACTTTTGCTTCGATGGAGAAACAATTCAACGAGGCAAATTGTAAACTTGTAGGTCTTTCTGTTGATGGTTTATACAGTCATATAGCATGGTTGCGTACAATCAAAGAAAAGATTGAGTACAAAGGAATGAAAAACGTAGAAGTAACCTTTCCATTAATTGAAGATATTACAATGGAAGTGGCAATGAAATATGGTATGATGATGCCGGGCGAAAGCAATACTAAAGCTGTTCGTGCTGTATTTGTAATCGATCCAAATGGTATTATCAGAACTATTATTTACTATCCATTAAGCTTAGGTCGTAATTTCGATGAGCTTTACAGAGTAATTCTTGCATTACAAACAGCAGATGAATTTAAAATTGCAACTCCGGCAGATTGGAGACCAGGTGACGAAGTAATTGTACCAACAGCAGGTTCATGCGGTGTTGCTAAAGAAAGAATGGAAAGCAAAGATGAAAATGTAAAATGCTACGATTGGTTCTTCTGTACAAAAAAATTGGATAAAGAAACAGTTCTGAAGAAAATACTTAAAAAGTAGGTTTTTAATTGAATAAAAAATAGGTATAGTTTTTTGCATATACCTATTTTTGTTTTTCTAGTTCTGAATTTTTTTAAAAAGAATCGTTTTAATCTATATTCAATTGACTTATAATAAACACGTATAAATCCGATATTTCTTTAATATCATCAATCATACCAATTGAACCTGAATGACCAGCTTTTTTTTCTACTCTTAGGTAAATTGGATTTTTTTGTGCTTTTCTGTTTTGTAATTTTGCTGCAAACTTATATGAATGTAAAGGAGGCACCCTATCATCATTTTCTGAAGTCATAATAAGCATTGATGGATAGTTTATTTCTTCCTTTATATTTTGATATGGAGAATAATGTAAAAGATTTAGAAAGCTTGATGAATCTGAAACAGTACCATATTCATCTTTGTGAAAACTTCCAACAGTAAAATTTTCGAACCTAATCATATCAAATGGTCCAACAACAGGAATAACAGTTTTAAATAGATCAGGGCGCTGAACAGCTGCTGCAGCAACAACAAGACCTCCATTCGAAGCACCAGTAGATGCAAGTTTATTTGAATTTGTATACTTATTTTTTATTAAATATTCTGCAGCTGCAATAAAATCATCAAATGAGTTTTGTTTATTTTTTCCCTTTCCATCCAATGCCCATGACTCACCATAATCTCCACCACCACGTATATTCGCATAAGCTACTAATCCTCCATTACTAATAAAATAAACAATCCCAGGATCAAAATGGGGTTGATTAATTACACCAAATCCACCATATGCTTTAAGTAATGTTGGATTATTACCATCTAGTTTTATTCCTTTCTTATAAACAAGAAACATGGGTACTTTAATACTGTCATTTGAAATATATTCAATTTCTTTGTATTCAATATCTTTATAATCAAAGCTAACTGATGTGTGTTTTATAAGTTTTCTTTGAAAAGAATTAATGTTGAAAGAATAAACCACTGGTGGTATGGTATAAGAAGTAAAATAAAACAGAATTTCATCGTCATTTATATTACCGCTAAGATTACCAATTGATGTTGCTATTTCAAATTCAAGGTTATATAATAATTCTCCATTATAATTAAATACCTTTAGAAATGGACGTTGATTTGCCTGATATATGGTTATTATTTTTTCTAACATTGGTTTAACTCCAATAAGAACTTCCTTTCCAAATTCAGGTACTATAGAGCGTAAATTCCGTGGATTGGCAGGATCAATTTCAATAATCTGTCCATTATTACAATTTAGTGTAGTTTCTGCAATTAATTTTCCATTGTGACTGTCAATAATAGTAATATTGTCAGTAAGATTCATAAGTAATGGTTTCAGTGTTGGTGCAGATGAATTATAATCAGTATAAAAAATATTTATTTTCCCTGTTTTTTCATTTGTTTCCTTTAGTATAAAAAAACGTTCATCAGATGTAACAAGGTATTCAAAATAAATATCAGGATTTTCTCTCATGAAAACCAGTTCATCATCTGTTTGATTAGTACCCACTTTATGATAAAAAACTTGTTCTCCTTTAGTTGGACCAAGATTGTTATTATTTTGATATGTAGAGTAAAAAAACCCTTTTCCTTTCCATTCAATAGAAGAAAACTTAATATTTTTTAAATAGTCATTTAGATCTTCTTTTTTGTCTAAAGTCACTATTTTTATTTCTGCCCAATCGCTTCCATTCCTACTATATTGATATGCCAAAAGCTTAGAGTCTTTTGATATTGAATAACCTTTTAACCTAATAATATCCTTATTAGATATATAATTAGGGTCAACTAACAGTTCATAATCAGCATTTAAGTTGTTTTTATAAAATAATGCAGGAACACCAATGTTATTATAGTATCCAATTGTAAAATAGAAGTTTCCCATTTTTCTGGGATTACTATATTCAGTATATGAATACTTATCAATTGTAGTAAAAGCCCTATATTTATTGGAAGCTTTCTCTAAATAATTTTTTGATAACTTATTTTGTTCATTTATCCAAGTTTTAAGTTCTGGATCATTAATATTTTCCATCCACCGGTATTCATCCTGAATAAAATGGTTTGTATAAAATGTATCAATAACATTTATTTTTTTAGCAATTGGATATTCAATATATTGGGCAATTGACTCAAAAGAAGTATGTAATATTAAGGTAAAAACCAATAGAGTTTTAATATTCATAAACGATAATTAAAAAATTTTGATGAAGATAATACTTTAATTCAAAATTGCTTCAGCCAATCTAAAAAGTTAATTCGTTTAAAAATGAAATTGAATGTCCGTTTTATGTCATAAATATTATGTAAATAAATTGAAAATCAATTTGTTTGCCCCAAACCCCTAAAGGGTGCAAATTAATTTTCTTCACACCCTTTAGGGACGGGGCAAATGAAGAAAATCATTAACAACAATTATGAATAAAAGCGGACAATCGTAAATGAAATTAGTAAAATGAGCATTTCTGTTGGTTTAGGTCGTTAATTGAAAAGCGAAATTTACCTACGGCAGGCAGTTAGTCTCCAATAGACTGCTTCACAATGTTCGCAGTGACTTTTTAATTTTTATATCATACCTGGTTTAGTTCCTTTCTCTAATAAGCCAATTACTTTCTTAATCCTGCTAATTCTGGTTTCGGATCTTTTTGTCGTTACAATATAACCAATATAGGTATTTTGGTGGGAGGGGGAAAGTTTATTAAAAAAGCTATTTGCAATACTATTATTTTTTAGTGCTTCAGTAAATTCATCTGGAGTTTCAAAATTTTGTTTAGATGAGTAAGCATTTTCCCAATTTCCGTTTTCCTTTGCAATTTCAACTTTTTCGAGGCCAGCTTTTGTCATTTTCTTTTCCCGAATCATCTTTTCAACACGTTTTTTGTTTACCAACGACCAAATACTGTTATTCTTGCGTGGTGTGTATTTCTGTATGTACGATTCACTATCAATGCTTTTAACAAGGCTGTCAATCCATCCAAAACAAAGGGTTTCTTCAACAGCTTCGACATAAGCAACAGATTGCTTTTTTGTATGCTTTTTCATGTAAACAAGCCATATCTCAGAAGCTGTTGTATGATTCTTTTCAAGCCACAAACGCCATTCATCCCGGTGTTTGCAGAAAAGTGTTTCCATAGTCATAAAGTGAATTATCCCTGATAAATTTAAAGTAATAAATTCTAATCATAAAAAAAGCTGCCTAATAAGCAGCTTCAAACATATAATTATATTCGTATTATTTCTTTAATGCTTTTTCATTTACACTTTTTGCAAGTATTTCTGACAAATCAACATAAGTAAGTGTGCCTTTAAAGTAACCTGTTAAAGCTTTATTTTCAGTTGATGTTAAGTTAACAGTTATTTCATAGGTAGTATCAGTTAATTTAACCACAACAGTTCCGGCAACAAAGTCAACATAGGTTCCGGTTTCTGTTTCTACATCAAAATTTACATTTATTCCTAATTCGGCATAATCAAATGTACCTGCATTTAATGATTCATATAAATCAAATGTATAGGTTCCGGGTACCAATTGAGTTTCTGAGTTGGTAAACATTTCCATAAATAAATAAGATCCAGTTCCTGTAACAACGCCTGATGCTGTATTGTAGTTAATACCAGAGGTAACAAATGTTAAATCAATATTGTAGCTGGCTACACTTTTTGCGATGGTAGGACCGTAGTTCTCGAGAAAACCACCTGCAATTTTATAAGTTGTTCCATTATAACTAAAGCTATTGTCTTTTGATGAAGATTCATCATCATCGCATGATAATAATGCAACTGAGAAAACAGCCAACATAATGGTTAAAAGTCGTAAGTTAAATTTCTTCATAATCTGGATTTTTTTTAAGGTACCTACTCATTAGCTTTTCGGTAATCGCTCCCTACTCTTTTTGGATTTTTGGGTTACTCCATTATTATATAAAAACTAGTTATTAATCAATAACCTAAATTACGTAAAATAGTTCAAAAAAAACTAATTAAATGTTAAACGACTTATGGTTAATTATTATTACATTTTTGAGCCAAACCCAGAAAAAAAAGTAGATAGCAATTATTACTACAACATTAAAAATAAAGTAGGGCATTGCCTTTTCAGGCTTTATTTTGGTCATTTTACGAAATCCGAAAAAGAAAATATAAATACAATAAAGATTAAGAAAACTTACCATGCGCGACATCGCCGGTGATAAATTTAAGATACCTATAAAAATAATAGCTGTATACGAATAGGTAATTAACTCAAACGTTTTATTGAAGTTTTTTTCGGCATCAAATCTTTTCGAAAAGTAATCGATAATATAAGTGGTAATATAAATTGCCAGCAACGTGATAATATAAAAATATACAAAAAGTTTTAATCCCAGTAAAAAGGAGGTAGCATATCCCATAAACTGAACCCTGTATCCAACTAATGCATATCCAATTAAATTAACAAATGCAGGTATTAAAGCAATATAAATAAGATAGTTTCTAATAACTGTTCTAAAATCCTGGTTTTCATTTACTATATCATTCCAGCCTGTTCGCGGAGTAATTATAAGTGATTTAGCTCTGTTTATTATGAATTTGTAGTTCATTGAATTAAATAAATTGATATATAGTGTATTAATAGGTTTATTGATAGTTTTTATCTGAATTTAAAATTAAGTATAAAATAAGTTCTTACCGAATTTAAGCGATTTATTTTTGATTAACAGCTTGTATGCCTTGATAATCATGATAAAACAGGAATTAAACAGATATTGACATTCTGATAAATAATCACTACATTTATTTTATTCATTCACACTAATCTTTTCAGTAAAAAGGAGGTACCTATGTCAGATTCTGTTTACAAAATTATCGAATTAGTTGGTACAAGTACCGAATCATGGGAAAAGGCCGCTGCTGCAGCTGTTAAAAAAGCTGCTGAAAGCTTACGCGAATTGCGTATAGCTGAAATCTCTCAACTTGATTTACAGATTAAAGATGGAAAAATTGAAGCCTACAGGGCTAAAGTAAAAGTATCGTTTAAATACGAAGGACATCATTAAAAGAATCAGGCTAAAAGCCTGATTCTTTTAATAATCCTGTTTTATTAGTTTGTTTTGCTCATAACAAATGTATGGTTTGCCAGGTAACATAATGTCAAAATAGGTAGTAATTTCTATTTCAGATACTTTTCTTATTGTAAATCGTAGTTGTGCATTTACCTTAAAATTCTCAACAATTTCTGATTCAAAAATCAGATTATTCATAGTTGATAATGAATCATTTAAATGATACTGAATAAAACTCCCATCAGCATTAAACTGCCTGTAAATTATTGTTCCAATTTTATTATTGTAACTAAGCATACCCCAATCGTCTCTTATTTCGGTAAGCTGTTTTTTATTTGCTGTTTTGCGCTCAAAGTGATTGTTAATCTCAATAAAATGATCGTTTAAGCAGTAATTGTAACTTGCTGATATTTCGGATGATTTAATACCAATTCCAACGCCGTTTCCTACCCAATCGCCGATTAAGAAGTTTACTTTTTCCCACCTGAACTCCTGGGCTTTACTTGCTGTATTTATTAGTAAGCCTATAAGTACTAACAAAATAATTGTTGAATTTTTGGTTGGCATGGCTTTACTGGTTTTTATCTGAAAATATTAATTTATTCTGATCTAATCGTGAATTGTACGATTGAATTATCGCTTTTACTTTGTTCTCTAATACGATTTGCTCGGGAATTTTGTTAATTAAATTGGTTGTTAAAAGTGAATCCTTGGCGTAGTTATAGATTGCAATAGATTTATTACCATCGAAATGGATAACATAATTCTTTTGTATTAACTGAAAGATGCCACTGATATAGTTTATGGCATAATGATCGGTTGAGTCGTTCAGCAGGCTATTACCATAAGCAATAAACTTATTGTCGAATCCAACATAATCCATGATGGTAGGAAAAATATCCGTTTGCTGAGCAATTATGTTGCTTTTGCCAACTAATGTAGAATCATTTGGATGAAATAATATAATAGGTATGGCGTATGAGCCCAATTTAGTATTGTAATAATCGCTTTCGGCCTGGGCTGTGTGATCTGACGTTATAATGAACAAGGTGTTTTTATACCAATCAGTATTTTTGATGCTTTCAAAAAAATTCTGCAGTGCAAAATCTGTGTACCCAATGCTTTCGTGTATTACAAGTGTTCCTTTAGGAAACCTGTTTTTGTATTTTTCGGGTACTTTATATGGATGATGAGAAGTTAATGTATAAACTGAAGTTAAAAAGGGTTGCGAAAAACCATCGACTTTTTCCTTAAAAAACTGTAAAAACTCTTCGTCGTAAATGCCCCATTTACCGTCATAATCATCCGGATTATTATATTCAGTCATGCCGTAATACTCATCAAACCCAGCTAATCTGGCAAAATCGTTAAAACCCATTGTTCCATTTTTACCTCCATGAAAAAAAGAGGTTTTATAACCTAGCCCGGAAAGTAATCCAGCGGCAGAGTTAATGTTATTTGAGCTATAATTCGAAGTAATAAATGCAATATCAGTTAATGCCGGAATGCCTGCAAATATTGAAGGCATTGATTCAATTGACCGTTTTCCATTTGCATAGGCGTTTGTAAAAACCAAACTGTGTTTTATTAATGAATCGAGGAAAGGAGTATAGCCTTTTTTGTTACTTAATGCTCCAATATAATCGTTCGAGAAACTTTCCAGGATTATTACTACAATATTGGTTTTGTTTTCTTTTACAGGATGTACTTGTACTATTGGTGAATAGATAGAATCCAGTAATTCAGGTTTAAAGTAGTTGATTGTACTAATTTTTTTGCTGCCCAAAGTTTTCATTATAGTAAATGGCGAATTTAAAACCAATGGAATATTCTTCGCTTCGGTATATTTGGCAGCATGAATAACGCGTAGTGGCTTAAGTTGAATTCCTCCGCGGGCTCCGATAATGCTTAATCCAAGGAGCAAAATATAAATTATGGATTGAAGTGAAGCTTTGCGAAAATTTAATTTATCATTTAATAGCTTATTATTATTAAGTTTGGGATACAAAACAAATAGAAATATTCCAACTACAGCCCAAAGCAAAAACAGATACCAGAAATCAATGAAAAACTGCGGTAGCAAAGTTATAAAATCATTTCCAAGCCATTCTTTGGTAAAAATATCTGCAGTTAATCGCTTACTTTCGAAATCAAAAAACCTCATATCGGCAATATTGGCTATCAATAATAGAAGATTTACAACTATAAATAGAACTTTTAGTAATTTTTGGTAGTAGATCTTATTTTTAAAATCACCAGGAACCAAACTCAACACTATAAACAACAAATTAGCATAGAAAATGACCGAAAGATCAAATCTTAGGCCAGCTATAATAATCTTAACAAAATGAAAGAATTCGATATCCCCAAAATAATTATGATTAAAGAAATAAAATATTACCCGGGTAAGGCTAAATACAAATAATAGCAACAGGAGTCGAAGAAAAAACAGCTGGATATGATAAAGATAATTTTTCATGTTAACGTGTAAGAAATTTGAATGGCTTTTTATCCAGTTTGCAAAAGTAATTACTCATTTCAATTTCTCCAAATTACTGATTATTGTCATAATTTACTAAATTTGAATAAATAATGCTTGTAATAAATTGATAATCAGATATAATAATTGTAACTTGAATTTCGTTTTTTTCAAATTTGATGTAAAAAAAATATATGTTAAAGAACAATAATGTTAATCAGCATTTTAGATAAAAATAATTAGTCTGTTTTATTGTTTTACAATACTTTTGCAAAAAAAGAAAAACTATGAGCATATCACACATTGAACATATAGGAATTGCAGTAAAAAACCTCGATGAAGCAATAAAATATTATGAGCAAATCTTAGGATTAAAATGCTATAATATCGAAGAGGTAAAAGATCAAAAAGTAAAAACTGCATTTTTTAAAGTTGGCCAAACCAAAATAGAGCTTCTAGAATCAACCGATCCTGAAGGTCCAATTGGTAAGTTTATCGAAAAGAAAGGCGAGGGAATACATCATATCGCTTTTGCTGTTAAGGGTATCGAAGAACAGTTGAAACAAAGCGAAAGCAAAGGAGTTCAACTAATTGATAAAGCACCACGTAAGGGTGCCGAAGGACTTGATATCGCTTTTTTACATCCAAAATCAACTTTTGGTGTGTTAACTGAGTTTTGCGAAGATAAAAATCTATAATACTATACCCATTATGAATATTCAGGATAAAATAAAAGAATTACTAGAGTTACGCCAACAAGCAAAACTAGGTGGTGGAGAAAAGCGAATTAACGCACAGCACGAAAAAGGGAAACTTACTGCTCGCGAAAGAATCGATTTACTTTTAGACGAAGGATCTTTTGAAGAGTTTGATATGTTTGTTTCACATCGTTGTATCGATTTTGGATTAGATAAAGAAACTTATTTGGCTGATGGTGTAGTTACAGGCTATGGAACTATAGACGGACGTTTAGTTTATATTTTTTCACAAGATTTTACTGTTTTTGGAGGTTCTCTTTCAGAGATGTTTGCTGCGAAAATTTGTAAAGTAATGGATAAAGCCATGAAAGTGGGAGCTCCGGTAATTGGTATTAACGATAGTGGTGGTGCTCGTATTCAGGAAGGAGTTAAGAGTTTGGGAGGTTATGCTGATATCTTTCAGCGAAACATTATGGCCTCAGGCGTTATTCCTCAAATTTCAGCTATTTTCGGTCCATGCGCCGGTGGTGCAGTTTATTCGCCAGCATTAACCGATTTTAATATTATGACTAAAGGTACTAGTTATATGTTTGTTACTGGTCCTAAGGTTGTGAAAACCGTAACCGGTGAAACGGTAACTGCCGAAGAGCTTGGTGGTGCAGGTATTCACTCAACAAAATCGGGTGTTGCTCACTTTGTCGCCGAAACCGAAGAAGAAGGGTTATTGCTTATTCGCAAACTTTTAAGTTATCTTCCACAAAACAATCTCGAAGAAGCTCCAATATTACCATGTAATGATCCAATTGACAGACTTGATGATACTCTTAACGAGATTATTCCTGATAATCCAAATAAACCATACGATGTAAAAGATGTAATCATTGCGATGGTTGATAATGGAGAATATTTAGAAGTACAGCGCGATTATGCACCAAATATTATTACTGGTTTTGCCAGATTTAATGGTATGTCGGTTGGTATCGTAGCAAATCAGCCAAAATATTTAGCAGGTGTTTTAGATATTAATGCATCAAGAAAAGCTGCACGTTTTGTTCGTTTCTGCGATGCTTTTAATATTCCAATTCTTACTCTTGTTGATGTTCCAGGATTTTTACCTGGTACAGCGCAGGAATATGGTGGTATTATTCTACACGGAGCTAAATTATTATTTGCATATGGCGAAGCTACTGTTCCTAAAGTTACTGTGATTTTAAGAAAAGCTTATGGTGGAGCTTATGATGTGATGAGCTCTAAACACTTACGTGGAGATATTAACTACGCATGGCCGGGAGCTGAGATAGCGGTGATGGGACCAAAAGGTGCTATTGAAGTTCTTTTAAGCCGCGATCTTTCTAATATAGAAGATGAAAAAGCTAAAATTACATTTTTATCGCAAAAGGAAGAAGAGTACAAGCAAAAATTTGCAAATCCTTATGTTGCTGCTAAATTTGGGTATATCGATGATGTTATTGAGCCAAGAAATACTCGTTTTAGAATTATCAGAGCTTTTCAATCGCTTGCAACCAAAAAGGATGTTAATCCTCCAAAGAAACATTCAAATTTACCATTATAAAACGGAGAACAATTATGTTAAGCTTTATAATACTTCAAACACAAACAAATACTCCAGTAGTGCACAAATCAGCCGAAGAATTTGTAGCTCTTGATCCTACAGGCATAGGAATGACTCTTATAGCTATGACAATTGTTTTCTCTGTATTGGCAATAATTTACCTTACTTTTAAATATGTTGCTAAATTGTATAATATAGACTGGAAAAAGGGAAAACAAAAGGATCAAGTTTCCGGAGAGGTTGCTAAAATTGAGGATGCCAGTGGTGAAGTAATTGCTGCAATCAGTTGTGCATTGCATCTATACACAAACCAAATGCACGATATCGAAAGCACCAGATTAACCATTCAAAAAGTATCTCGTACTTATTCTCCTTGGAGTTCAAAAATTTATGGGTTAAACCAATTGCCACACATTAAACATTAGAAAGATGAAAAATTTTAAATTTAAAATAAACGGTAATCAATACGAGGTAAATATTATAAATGTTGAAGATAATATTGCCGACCTTGAAGTTAATGGTACACCTTATAAGATAGAGGTTGAAAAAACACTTGAACAAACAAAAACACCAAAACTTGTTCGCCCGGCAGCTGTTCCATCAACTGATTCGCATCCATCGGTTATGAAAACAGCCAGTCCTGTTGCTCCCAAAGGCGTTGGCCATATAAAATCACCACTTCCAGGTGTAATTCTTGATGTGTTTGTACGCGAAGGCGATATGGTTAAAAAAGGCCAGAAATTATTAATGCTCGAGGCCATGAAAATGGAGAATAACATTGATTCTGACAAGGATGGAAAAGTTGTTGCAGTAAAAGTTCAACGTGGTGATTCGATCATGGAAGGGGATATTCTTATAACAATAGGAGAATAGACTATGGAAAATGGAAATTTTTTAAGCTTTATTGGTGAACACATGAACCAGTTTTTCACCTATACTGCATTTGCAAACTTTACGATCGGGCATGCAATAATGATTCTCGTTGGCTTGTCGTTTATTTATCTTGCTATAGCCAAAGAATTTGAACCCATGTTATTAATACCAATTGGTTTTGGAATTCTTGTTGGTAACGTTCCATTTTATCCTGGGTTGCAAATAGGAATTTACGAATCAGGGAGTGTGCTTAATTATTTATATTTTGGAGTAATTAAAGGGGTTTACCCACCTTTAATTTTCTTAGGTATTGGAGCTATGACCGATTTCTCTGCATTAATATCAAATCCTAAGTTGATTTTAATTGGAGCTGCAGCTCAATTGGGTATATTTGGTGCCTATGCTTTAGCTCTGGCATTTGGATTCACAGGAGCCGAAGCTGGTGCTATTGGTATTATAGGGGGTGCCGATGGTCCAACAGCTATTTTCTTATCCTCAAAATTAGCTCCTGAATTAATGGGCGCAATTGCAATATCAGCATATTCATACATGGCACTAGTGCCAGTAATTCAGCCCCCGATTATGCGATTATTAACCACTAAAAAAGAACGAGTAATTCGAATGAAACCTCCACGTCAGGTTTCGAAACTCGAAAAGATACTTTTCCCAATAATTGGATTACTGTTGACTACTTTTGTTGTTCCTAGCGGTATGCCATTGTTAGGTATGCTTTTCTTCGGTAATTTACTAAAAGAAAGTACTGTTACTAAACGGTTAGCCGATACAGCTAAAGGTCCACTTATTGATATTGTTACAATTCTAATTGGATTAACTGTAGGGGCTTCTACTCAAGCAACCACGTTTTTAACATCAAAATCAATATTTATTTTTGGACTAGGAGCTTTTTCTTTTGTTATAGCTACTTTTGGTGGAGTATTGTTTGTAAAAGCAATGAATCTTTTCTTAAAAGAAGGCAATAAATTAAATCCGTTGATTGGTAATTCCGGCGTTTCTGCAGTTCCCGATGCGGCGCGTGTATCACAGGTTGTAGGATTGGAATACGATAAAACAAACCACTTATTAATGCATGCCATGGGTCCAAACGTAGCTGGTGTAATTGGCTCGGCAGTGGCAGCAGGTATTTTATTAAGTTTCTTAATGTAATAATTAAGTAGTTATGCAAAAATATAAATGCAAGATCTGTGGTCATATTTACGATCCCGAAGTTGGTGATCCGATTGGTGGAATTCAACCTAACACCCCGTTTGAGATGATTCCCGATACATGGAAATGCCCTGTATGTGGGGTTACTAAAAAAGATTTTGAACCGATAGATTAAAATATAAAAAGAGGCTGTCTAAAAAGCCAGATTTTAGTCATCCTATGTTTGCAAATATGTAAACAGATTTAGTAGTTCTTTTTTTATTTTTATATTAAAAAGAAGAACAGAGAAAGGAATCAGATTAAGTTTAGTCATTAGCTTAAAAAGCCGTTCGCAATGCTAATCCCTTTCTCCTTTACTTCATGATTTTGGACAGTTCAGTAGGCAAAAAGCCTGTATGTAGGATTGATAAAACCAAGAAGTAAACTTCTTCATAATTATTAACTAAAAATAATAAAAATGGATGACAAAATTATTGGTTTTGATGTATCCTTAAATCCGCAAATTACATAAAAAGTTAAATAATCAAATTTTTTATGCTATGATTGATGAGAAAATATGTCTTTTTTAGCTTGATTTTGATCAATTTCACTTCTTTTAAGATCAATTTATTG
>JBFXEQ010000076.1:0-14945 GCA_050179935.1 Bacteroidales bacterium
ATTTGTTAGACATGCCTTAAAGTATTGATTTCTAAGGTATAATAAAAATATTTTAACCATAAGTTATTGACAATCAACAACTTATATTGTTGATAACTATTTGATTTTCAACTCTTAATTCGCATTAATAATATAAAACATGAATTTTAATCAATTAAAAAACAGTAATTCAGTTTTACGCAGTGAAGAAATGAGTAAAATTAAAGGTGGCAAATCTGGAACTTGTGGATTTTTATCCCCTTCAGGAACTTATGATTGTGGTATGAGTAAAGCGGAAGCTATATTCATGGCAGCAGGCGGTCATTGGTGTTGTGACAGTTGCAGCACATCTTCATATTGTGGTTAATACGATTCATTCAATTTGAAATTTGCCTCATAAATTGAGGCAAATTTCTTTATTGTATATTTAGTAGATAAAAATAAATATGTTTTAATAATAAAAAATTATGAATCATTCATATAATTTCTATTTAAAATTTTTACAAATAATTATAAAGCAACAACAAGGCATATTAATAATTATATTGATTTTGCTTATTTCTGCTTGTAATAATAAAGACTCAAATAAAACAAATTCTAAGTCGAAAACTATAGTACTCATTTTTAAAAATGCACCTAATCATAATTGGTTCACTTTTCCATCGGGATTACGCTCAGGAACTTTACCAAAGAATTTAATATCCTATATTGATACTAATAGCCTGCAAATAGAATATAGTCCACAAAAAGAAATTGATACTCTTACAATTAAAAATAGTAAAAATGACTACCTTGAAGTTCTTCATAAATTTCAAGGGTTTGAAGAAATTTATTATTTATTCCAAACTGGAGATACCATTGAACTAACTTATGATGAAAATTTGTATCCCATAGCTAGAAGTTACACTTCTGATTTATTAACCAATCAATATAATTTTCAATTAAAAATAATAAACAGACATTATAAATTTGAATTTGAAAGTTATTCATTACTTACTCATCATTATATTCCTTTTTTAAATAAATTAAAAAGAGAGAACCCTGAAGCTTATAATACTGTATTTAAAGATCGTCATGTAGATTTTATTGATATTGATACTATAAATATAAATTTTGATAAGTATATCTGCAATTACAAGAGCTCTTTAGATTCTTTAAAAAAAGTAGGAGCTTTATCCGAAACTTATTTTAAATACTATAAATACCTGTTTGAAAGGAAAAAGTTAGGGTATTCAATTAGTGAATCCAAATATGCAGATGTAAAATACAATAAAGAGATGGAATTAGCATTTCTTGGTTCTTTCAATGACACTTTAATAAATTATATTTCGTATGTACGAATGGTGAAATCATATTTATTCGATTTAGAATGCAATAAAGAAGGAATTCGAATTTATAAAAGCGGTAATGGTTCAAATCCTGACACTAAACAAGTATTTGATAGCATTTCAACACATTCAGAAATAACACCAGAAACTAAGAATCTTTTATTGTTTTATTGTTTAGAAAATATAATTGAAAACTTTTCAAGTGAAGACATTAACATCTATTTAGAAAAATATAATGAAATAACTCAAGATAGTATTAAAACTAATTATTTAATTAGTCGATACAATCTTGATTTTAAGACCAGTAAAGATTTGCTTTTAGTTGATGAGAAAGATTCCCAAATAACTTTTGAGAAATTACTTCAACTGCATAAAGGAAAATTAATTTATATTGATTTTTGGGCGAGTTGGTGCGCTCCTTGCCAACAAAGTATGCCTGCAGCAAAGATATTACGCGAAGAATATAAAAATAAGAATGTAGTATTTATTTATCTTGCAAAAGATGATGAAAAAAGCGCATGGGTAAAAGCTGTTAAAAAGCTTGAAACGAATTATTTGGGTGAGAATTATTTTATTGTAAATTCTAAAGTCTCTAAAATGATAAATGATTTAGAAATATCCAGTATTCCTCGTTATATGGTATTTGATAATAAAGGTATTCTAGTTTATAAAAATGCTCCAAGTCCAGATACTAAAGAATTAAGAAATATTTTAGATAAATATCTTTTAAATAATTAAATTTTTCTGATCGTTTAATTTGTTTTTGAATACTTTGAAGAATTGAATTAATAAACATTTTATCTTTAAACAAAAAATGCCATTCCCTTTTTTCCAACAACTCGACGCCATGGATTGCGGTCCTTCGTGCCTGCGCATGATAGCCAAACATTACGGCAAAAATTTCACCTTACAAACCTTGCGCGATAAAAGTTATATTACCCGCGAGGGTGTTTCGATGCTCGGTATTAGCGATGCTGCCGAAGCCATTGGTTTTCGAAGTATGGGTGTGCGAATTACATTCGAGCAATTACTTACCGAAGCGCCTTTGCCTTGTATTGCGCACTGGAAACAAAATCATTTTGTTGTGGTGTATAAGATATCGCAACGAAAAAAAGAAACATTTGTGCATGTATCCGATCCAGCGCGTGGTTTAATTACGTTTACCAAAAACGAGTTTGTATCGGGTTGGGAAAATACTCGCGAAGGTGGCGAAGATAAAGGCTTATGTCTGTTGCTCGAAACAACACCCGATTTTTATAATTCCGACGACGAAAAACCCAATAAATCTGGTTTTAAATTTTTGTTTTCGTATTTGCGTCCTTACAAAAAACTGATTACTCAGCTTGTTTTAGGATTAATCCTTGGAAGTTTGTTACAGCTTATTTTTCCGTTTTTAACCCAAAGTATTGTCGATAAAGGGATCAATAACCAGGATTTGAGTTTTATTACACTAATTATAATTGCTCAGCTGGTGCTTATTTTCTCACGAACCATTGTGGAATTTATTCGCAGCTGGATTTTATTGCATCTTGGTACACGAATCAATATTTCGTTAATTTCCGATTTTCTTACCAAGCTAATGAAACTGCCTGTTTCGTTTTTCGACACCAAAATGACTGGCGATCTTATTCAGCGTATTGGTGATCACCACAGAATAGAGAGTTTTCTTACCTCGTCAACGCTGAATATATTATTTTCATTCGTAAATCTTATAATCTTTGGCATTGTTCTCCTAATTTATAGCGTAAATATCTTTTTCATTTTCTTGATTGGAAGTGTAATATATACGTTGTGGGTATATCTTTTTATGAAAAAACGCCGCGAGCTCGATAACCGTCGTTTTGCGCAACTGTCGAGCAACCAGAGTAACGTTATTCAGCTTATTACCGGAATGCAGGAAATAAAACTAAACAACTGCGAAAAACAAAAACGATGGGAGTGGGAAAGTATTCAAGCTAAATTGTTTAAGGTAAATATGGCCAGTTTATCGCTTAGTCAGTACCAGCAAGCCGGTGGAGTTTTTATTAACGAGATTAAGAATATTGCAATTACATTTTTGGCTGCCAAATCGGTTATCGATGGCCAAATGACATTGGGTATGATGTTGGCTGTTCAGTATATCATTGGTCAGCTAAATAGTCCTATAACTCAAATGATAGGATTTCTGCAATCAACACAAGATGCAAAAATTAGTTTGGAACGGTTGGGCGAAATTCATAACCGCGAAAACGAAGAATCGGACGAAACGCCAAAAATTACTATCCTACCGGAGAACCGACGACTAAATATCGATTCCATTTCGTTTCAGTACGAAGGGCCACATTCGCCTTTTGTGCTTGATAATATAGAAATGAATATTCCGGAAAAGAAAATTACTGCAATTGTTGGAACAAGCGGTAGCGGTAAAACAACGCTTATTAAGCTCTTGCTTGGTTTTTACGAACCGCAAAAAGGCAAAATTAAACTCGGTGATATCTACCTGAACAACATCAGTAATCGCATGTGGCGCGATAAATGTGGTGTTGTTATGCAGGATGGTTTTATCTTTTCCGATTCAATTGCCAGCAACATTGCCGTTTCGGACGAGTTTCCCGATCGCGAAAAACTTCTAAATGCGGTTAAGGTGGCAAATATTCAGGAGTTTATTGAGTCGTTACCATTAGGTTATAATACCAAAATTGGTCAGAATGGTGTTGGGTTAAGCCAGGGACAAAAACAACGAATACTTATTGCACGTGCTGTGTATAAAAATCCTGAGTTTATTTTTCTCGATGAGGCTACCAATGCGCTCGATGCAAATAACGAACGTGTTATTATGGAAAATCTCGATCAATTTTTTAAGGGAAAAACAGTTGTGGTTGTTGCACACAGGCTTAGCACTGTAAAAAATGCCGATCAGATTGTGGTACTCGAAAAAGGTAAAATTATTGAAAAGGGAACACACACCGAACTTACAAAAAAGAAGGGCGCATATTACGAGTTGGTGAGGAATCAGTTGGAACTTGGGTCATAGAAAAAGCAGCAGGAGGCAGGATGCAGTTGGCAGTTGCAGAAAGCAGTAACCAGTTTGCAGTTGAAAGTAGCAGTAAGCAGTATAAGGAGGCAGTTGCAGGATGCAGTGGCAGTGGGCAGTTGCAGTAAGTAGTTAACAAAAATTAATTAAATTTGATAAATATGAAATTTGGATTTAGAGACTTAAAGGTTTATCAGAAAGCATTTAACCTTGCTAAGGAAATTTTCGAGGTTAGTAAGTCATTTCCTGTTGAGGAAAGGTATTCATTGACTGATCAAATAAGAAGATCATCCAGATCGGTATGTGCAAATATAGCAGAAGGATATAGAAAAAGAAGATACCCAAAACATTTTACCAGTAAAATTACAGATGCCGATTCTGAAACTAGCGAAACTATCGTTTGGTTAGATTTTGCATTGGACTTCAACTATATTACAAAAGATTTTTATGATAAAATTGAATCTGAATACGAAGAGATAGGAAAGATGCTTGGATCAATGGCTGATCATCCTGAAAAGTTCTTGCCAAAATAATATTTACTGCATCCTGCTGCTGCATCCTGCCACTTAAAGAATATTACTATGAATGAAGAGAAAAATATAGAGTTACGAAGCAACGAAGTACAAGAAATCCTCAGTCGCCCGCCAAAATGGATTGTGCGTTGGGGTATAACAATAATTTTAGCTGTTGTGCTTATAATTGTTACCGGAAGTTGGTTCTTCAAATATCCTGATATTATTAGTGCTAACATCGTGCTAACCACCGAAAACCCACCAGCACCAGTGGTAGCAAAAATATCGGGTAAGATTCAAAACCTATTTGTAAGAGACCAGCGGGAAGTTGAAAAACATCAGGTATTAGCTGTAATAGAGAACCCGGCAAATTATGAAGATTTAAATAATCTTATCGAAAAAATAAAACAATTTGAATCAGGTTCTTATCTCAATGAAGAGCTATTAAATAATCTTTCTGAAAATCTAAATCTTGGGAGTATTCAATCGTATTATGCTGATTTTTTAAAGAATATAGGAGAATACAGAAAGTTTATGCAGATGAATTATCATCAGAAAAAAATAAATTTACTAAAAAACGAAATTGCCCATTATAAAAAATATGCAGCTAATCTCAACGTACAGAATGATTTGCAGCTTAAAGAATATGAGTTAATGGTAAAGCAGTTTAAACGCGATTCGGCAATGCATAGTCAGCAATTAATGTCAGATTCGGAATTTGAGAAATCAAATTCAGCTTTACTCTCAAAACAGTTTAGTTACGAACAATCTAATATTTCGATTACAAATGTTCAGATACAGATTCAGAATATAGAACAAAGCATTGCTGAACTCGAACTACAGGAAGAAAAACAGATCTCTGATAAAAATATAGCTATAAAACAATCTTATGACAACCTGCTAGCGGCTATCGAAAACTGGAAGTATCAGTATGTGCTAATTGCTCCAACGAAGGGCAGAGTTACATTTAACCGAATCTGGAATGAAAACCAGAATATTAAATCGGGAGAAACAGTTATGACTATTATTCCTGAAAACGAAGGAGAGATAATTGGGAAAGTACAACTTTCATTTCAAGGAGCAGGAAAGGTTAAATCTGGACAGGAAGTTAATATTCGTTTCCATAACTATCCTTATATGGAGTTTGGAATGGTAAAGGGCATCGTTAAATCAATCTCTATGGCTCCTGATAATAATTTTTATACTGCTGAAATAACCCTTCCGAATGGATTAAATACTTTTTATAACGAGAAACTTGATTTTAAACAGGAAATGCAAGGTACAGCCGAAATTATTACGGAGGATTTTCGCCTATTACAACGAATTATCCGCCCATTGCGATTTGCTGCTTTAAAAAACAAAAATCTTTAATTCAATTTTGCTGAATCTATATGAAACCTTAAATACTTGTAATGCAAAAAATCTTAAATCACAATGTGCGAAAACCCTACCGTATAAGTTTTATTTAAACAATTTTCAAAGTAGCTTTTTTGTTGAATCATCGTTCATATTTCATTAACTTATTGAGATTTGCACATAACCAATAAAAAAATCCTAATCATTAGATCAGGATTTTTGTGTCCAGAACATCCCGATAGCCATCGGGACGAATGCCGAAAATTTCAAATCTTTGATTTGTAAAATTTTCGAGCATCCTCGAAAAATAAATAAAATCGAAGATTTTATATTTTTCGAGACTTGCACGTTTAATTAAAAAAATCCTAACAGAATCGTCAGGATTTAAGTGCCCAGAACATCCCGATAGCCATCGGGACGAACTTGCACACCACAAATAAAAAAATCCTGAAACGAATTTCAGAATTTAAGTGCCCAGAACAAGACTCGAACTTGCACACCCTTGCGAGCACCAGCCCCTCAAGCTGGCGTGTCTACCAATTTCACCATCTGGGCAATTATTTATTTTATTAAAAAGAACACAATGTTTATTTACATAAAACATTAGAAATAAGCTAGTATGTCTACCAACCTGCCTGCCGGCAGGCAGGTTTCACCATCTGGGCATTTTTGTGGATACAAAATTAATTAAATTCTGTTAACATCGAAATATCAACAAAAAAAAGTATCAAGAAAATTTATCCCGATACTTTTATCTTTTTACTTTTTTCTTGTTTCTTGATTCTTAAAGATTTTCTAAAATAAAATCAGTCATTTTGGTATATAAATGAAACGAAGTATTCCCACCTCTTATGCCATGATCTTTATCCATATAGAACTGTTCATCGAATTGCTTATTTGCCTGCACCAATTTTTCTGATAATTCGATTGAATTTTGAAAATGCACATTGTCATCAGAGGTTCCGTGAACTAAAAGGAATTTTCCTTTAAGCTTATCTGCATGGTTTAGCGGTGAATTATTATCATACCCTTCGGCATTATCTGTTGGTAAACCCATATAAATTTCAGTATAAATCGAATCGTAGTATCTCCAGTTGGTAACAGGTGCAACAGCAATTGCCATTTCAAAAACACTTGATCCAAGGAATAAACAGGATGCAGACATAAAACCTCCATAACTCCATCCCCAGATTCCGGTTCTGTTTTCATCAATATAGGGTAAGCTGCTAAGATATTGTGCTGCTTCAATCTGATCAATTGTTTCGTACTTACCTAGCTGTCCGTAAGTCATTTTCTTGAATTCTTCACCACGAAGCCCAGTTCCACGATTATCAACACAGGCAATAATATATCCTTTTTGAGCCAGCATCTGAAACCAGTACCATTCTCTCGACCAACTGTCATTTACCTCTTGTGATCCCGGCCCTCCGTATAAAAACATAAAAAGTGGATACTTTTTAGTTGGATCAAAATTAGCAGGTTTTATCATGTATACATTTAAATCCCAGTCGCTTGAAGGAGTATTGATGGTTAAAAACTCTACAGGAGTGAAATTATATTCTTTAACTGTTTCCTTCAATTTGCTATTGTCTTCGAGTGTCCTAATTAGTTTCCCTTTTTTATCGTGTAATGTAATTATGGTTGGAGTATTTGCATTGGAGTAATAGTTAATATAATATTTAAATCCTTTGCTAAAAATGGCTCTGTTAGTCCCTTTTTGTGTATTTAATTTCTTCTTATCAGTACCATTCAGTTTTATAGAAAATACATTTTTTTGTAAAGGCGATTCATCAGCAGCCTGAAAATAAACCATTTTGTTTTTACTATCAACCCCCATAAAACTAGATACATCCCAATTTCCTTTAGTTATTTGATTGATCAATTTTCCGTTTATATCATATAAATAAAGGTGATTCCATCCATCTTTTTCACTATTAATAATAAAATATTTTCCATCATCAGTAAGTGTCATGTAGGAATTATCGATTCGTTCGATATAATACTTGTTGGTTTCTTCATAAATTAATGTATGAGTTCCATCCAAGGTGTTCGAAATTAGAATCTCTATTTTATTTTGCAGTCTGTTTTCGCGAATAATAGCCAGCTTATTTTCGGCAACCCATTTAATACGAGCAATATATTGATCTTTTTCAGGACCAATGTCCATGGTTTTTGTCTGACCGCTGGGCAAATCATAAACATGAATACTAACAATTGAGTTTGGCTCACCTGCTTTTGGGTATTTAAATGCATAATTCTCAGGATAAAGTTCGCTGTTATATTTGGTCATATTAAAAACCGGAACGTTGCTTTCGTCGAATTTGTAATAGGCAATTTGATTTCCATCAGGCGACCAGAAAAAAGCTCGGGTAAAGAAAAATTCTTCCTCATAAACCCAATCAGTACCTCCATTAATTATATGATTAAACTTTCCATCAAAAGTAATTTGCTGTTCGGTTTTTAGTTTTAAGTTTCTTATAAAAATATTGTTATCTCTTACAAATCCCACTTTTGAATTATCGGGCGAAAGGGCAGCAAACATCTGAGGTCCGTTTTCGCTAAGTTTATCGATTGTTTTGGTTGCAATATCATAAATATAATAATCGGCTTTATAAGATCTGCGGTAAATATATTCTGTTTTTGTAGGTATAATAATTTTCGATTCGTCAGCCGAGAATTCATAATCTCTGAAAGTAATATCTTTTTCGAATGAATTAAAAATTATACCTACCAAATCGCCTGTTTTATAACTGTATTTTGCAATTTGATTACCATTTTCGATGATGGTAAAATGCTCACCATCGTTCATCGATTTTAAACCACTTACTGATTTTTCAGTAAAGACCCTATTTTTATAAATGTCATCGAGAGTAATTTCTTTACTAATCTTTTGACCAAATATGGTTGTAAATGTTGATATAAAAAGAATCGTAGCAATGAATGTAATTTTAGATTTCATGTGATTATGGTTTTGATGTAAAGTAGCTTTAAAAATAGAAAATAATTTGATATTAAGGAAGTGCTAAGGTTTAAATAAAAGCATAAAAATATAAAACTAATTTTAATTGATAGGGTTGGAAGAATGATATTGATTTTTAGGATATGGTTACAAGATTTATTCCCCAAACCTATATCCAATACCTGATTCGGTAATTAAAAGGGTTGGCTTTGATGGATTATCTTCAATTTTCTTTCTAAGTTGTGCAACAAATACTCTTAAATATTGCGTTTGTTCAATATAACCATAGCCCCATATTTCTTTAAGAAGATATTGATGAGTAAGAACACGGCCTTCATTTTTAGCCAGAAGACAAAGTAAAGAGAATTCGGTTGTTGTTAATTTTAGAATCTCATCATTTTTTTTTGCAATATGATTTGCAATATCAATAGTCAGGGAACCATAATTCATTATGGTTTCATTGTTTTGGTGCTCAGCAGATCTTAGCGCAGCCCTTATTCTGGCTAGTAGTTCTCTACTTCTAAAAGGTTTTGTTAGGTAGTCATTCGCCCCATTATCCAATGCTTTAATAATTTCATCTTCTGAATTACGAACTGATAGAATTATAATAGGTTTGGTATACCATTCTCTCATTTTTTTAAGAACTTCATGGCCATCAATATCTGGTAAACCAAGATCAAGAATAATTAAAGTTGGATGATGAGTTGCTGCATCAATGAGACCATCTTTGCCATTTGATGAATATATAACTTTGTAGCCTTCGGCAGAAAGTGTGATATCAAGCAATCGACGAATCTGCAATTCATCATCAATTATTAATATGGTTTCGTTATATTTCATACTATGTATTAAGGTAAAAAGTTCATTTCGGGATTTGGTGATGGTATTCTGATAGTGAATTTTGCACCTCCATTTTCCCTGTTTTCTGCTGTTACCGTTCCTTTATGAGCTTCAATAAATCCTTTAACAATCGACAAACCTAAACCTAATCCCCCAGTCTTTGAATTATCAACTCTGAAAAATTTATTAAATATACTATTTATTTGTTCGTCAGGGAATCCGGGGCCTCTATCTAAAATCTGGATTTCAAGGTGTTGATCACTATAGGTCGCATTAAGCCTAATATTAGAAGTTCCTGGCGCATGCTGACATGCATTGTACAACAAATTATACAAAACTTGTTGCATCAATCCAAAATCTATTTTTATTAAAGGAAGATCTTCAGGAATATTACTAATAAAATTAAACGGTTTAAGTTCATCTCTAAGTTCATCAATTACTTTGTTAACCAAATCGTGTAGATCATGCCAATCTAGACGAATAGAAAATCTTTCATTTTCTAATCTCGACATGTTCAATAAGTTTTCAATGAGCCTGTTTAAGCGAACTGAAGCTGTTAATATTTCATTACTTAATGTCGATTGTATATTCGCTGGAAGATTTGAGGATACTAAAGCATCGGATGCTCCTACAATAGTTGCAACAGGTATTCTCAACTCATGTGATAAAGAATTAAACAAGGTTTTATATAATCTCTCTGATTCCTCAATAAAACGCGATTCTTTGGCTATTTCTTTAAGGATTTCTCTTTCTAAAGCATTTCCAATTAGTGTTAGGTACGTGGCCCAAAGTTCTGATTTTTCAATTTTTTTCGCATCGCTGTTTAAAATAATAAGGTAAACGTTTTTCAAATGGATGCCTGTTAACGGAAAGTATTTGTAACCATTATCGGGTAAAAGTTCTAAGAAAACCTTACTTTTTTTTATTTTTTTATAAACAGAATCAATGAATATGTTGCTTTCATTATGGATTGATGCATCATTATTTGAAAAAGTTTGTGTGGATAGGATTTTTTCATCCTTCTGAAGAAAGAAAGTAGCCTCAATTGAAAAGTAGTTTTTAATTTCTTCCTTAGAAACTTCAATAACATCCTTTAATTCGCTGGCTTTCGAAAGCTCACTTGTTAATTGGAAAAGTGCTTTTGTTCTTTGTTCTCTTGATCTTGTAAGCCTTTCTTGTTTATGAACCCTTGAGGTTAAAATCCCATTTAGTAATGCAATTACAAGAAAAATTCCAAACATAAGAATATCTTCTGTTTTATCAATATGTAAGGTCAGATGAGGTGGTATAAAAAAGAAATTCCATCCAAGCGAACCAATAGTTGCAGCTAAAAGGATTGGTCCAACTTCCATAAATGTAGCCATCATGGAAACTACTAAAATTAAAATAAATGAAACAATGTAGTAGTTTTTTGCATCTGATAATGGAGTGCATAAAAGAATGGCTATGGCTATTATAGTTATTGATAGAAAATACTGATTAAATAGTTTATATTTAGTTAACAGTGAAAATATTTTTGTTTTAATATCGGACAACATTTTCAAATTTTTATTTAAAAGTAAGTTATATCTTTTCTGTTAATATTTAGACATCAGAAACTAAATTTTTCTTGGATTTGTACCCCAAAAAATGACTCTAATCAATGCAAGAACAGGAATAAACTCCAATCTTCCTGCCCACATTTGAAAAATATATACTATTTCAAGGAAAGGAGACATTGATGGATCAGTAATTCCACATGACAAGCCTGCAGTGCTTTGTGCTGATGCTGATTCGAATAATGAATCTGCGAAATCAAATGAATTTCCGGTTAAAAAACTACCAAGTATTGCTGATATCATTATAAGCATAAAAAACATGATCGCATAGGAAGCTGCTTGTGTAAACTCCTCATTCATACCATCAGGTAACATTGTTTTGTTATTAAATCTTATAGTTTTTATTGTATTCTCTGATAAGAAAACTTTATTTACCTGCCATCGAAGTCCTTTAATTATAAGTTCAGCCCGAATCATTTTAATACCTCCGGCAGTTGACCCAGAGGCTCCTCCAATAAAGAAAGCAGTACTTACAATAAAAACAATGGATAACCAATCCCAATTAGCAAAATTAGCAGTTTGCCAACCAGTAGTTGATAAGGCGCTTACAAATTGAAAAATTCCTTCGAGAAAAGGTTCTGATACAGAATCTGCAAATAATAATAACAATGATTGTATAATACTTCCTATAAAAAATGTTATAATAAGTCCACGGGTTTGAATATCATTCCAAAATTCACTTATTCTTTTTTCAAAAATTACTTTATAAAAAAATGGTAATGAGAAGGAACCAATTATCATTGGTAATAGGTAAAGCATATCCATAGATGAAGAGTTGTATTCAGCTATACTATTATCTAAAGTACTAAAACCACCAGTTGATTGGCCCGCCATTGCATGATTGATAGAATCAAAAATATTATCTTTTAAGGGATAGTCAGGTAAAATAATATAAGTTCCAATAAGGAGATATACAAAAGAAAAAAGAGTTACAATTAAATATGCCTTCCAGATATACCTCGTAGTTTCAGCTATTCTGGGTCTAAGTTTCATGCCTGTAGCTTCGGAGCCATAGAGCAATACTGCACTTTTACCCGAAAATTGTTTGAAAATTGCTAATGCCATGATTATAAAACCTGCTCCACCAAGCCATTGAGCCAATGATCGGTAAAACAATACACCTTTCCCAACTGAGGGTTCATGGACAGCCATGGTAAGCCCACAGGTAGTATAGGCACTCATACTCTCAAAAAAACAATGAATATAATTTTTGAAATAGATTAAACTTGAAAAAGTATATGATGAATCATGAGGTATATAATTATTCATAACCTCAACAGGAGTAATATGTGCTATTACATAAAATGGCAATCCACCAACCATTGTTCCAATTAACCAACTTAAGGCTGAAATCATGAGTGCATGATGGTACAAAGGTTCATCTGAAAAATAAAATCCTTTGTAAATAATAAAACCCATTCCTGAGGAGATTATACCTGATATTAAAAAACCGAGGGCAGAATACCATTCAGAATAAATTATAGAAATGGGTATGCAAATTGTAAATATAATTCCCATCAGAATCAGTAAGCTTCCTACTTGTTTTAATACTATTTTAAATGTACTTCTATTCATAATTTCTATTAAATCTACTGGTGGTTTATTTTTTTGTTAATAGAAGGAGTAAAAATGAGAATCAGAGAGTATATTTCAAGTCTTCCAATTAGCATAAGTGATGCAAGTATTATTTTACTTGCTTCGGGGAAATTTGCTATGTGGTGAATGTTTCCAAAAGTTGATAATGCCGAAATTGATAAAAATGCAGCATTTTTAAAATTAATGTTGAGCATAGTAAGAAATAAAGTTCCTAACATAAATACCATACCGAATACCGTAATAAATGTTAATATTGAAAGATTTAATTCCTCATCCACTTTTTTTCGATCATATTTAATTTCATAGTTATCTGAACATGAACCATTCATTTTAAAAGTGTATCTTAAATTTTTAAGCATAATTATAAACCTTGAAAATTTGATACCTCCTGATGGAGAATTGGCGCAACCACCTATAAATAAAAGCAAAACAAATATCATGATTATATAAGGAGGCCAAAGTAAATAATTGGAGGTTGAATAGCCCGATGTTGAAAAAAAGGATAAAACCTGAAAAGTAGTTTCTCTAAAAATTGTCCAAATCTGTTGAGTTGAATTATGATATCTGATAACGAATAACCATATGATTACAATCAGTATAGTTATTCCATAAACTTTTATTTCCTCAAAAAAATGGTGTTTTTTTGTTTTTCTAATTAAAAAAGATAAATAAAATAAATAGTTGATAACCGATAAAAACATGAAGATGATTAAGATGTATTGAATTATAGGAGTACTATTATGTAATCCAGTATTATTAGGATAAAAGTTACCAGTTGAAACAGTCCCAAATGAATAACATATGCTTTCAAAAAGATTTACCCCATTCAATAAGAGTGCTGTAATCTGTGCTAATGTTAATAAAATATATATAGTAATTAAGAGTTTAACTATTTTATATATGTGTTTTTGAATGTCCGTTTTATGTCATAAATATTATGTAAATAAATTGAAAATCAATTTGTTTGCCCCAAACCCCTAAAGGGTGCAAATTGATTTTCTTCACACCCCTGCCTGCCGCAGGCAAGCTTTAGGGACGGGGCAAATGAAGAAAATCATTAACAACAATTATGAATAAAAGCGGACAATCGTTATTGTTATGTGTTTAATTGAATGGTCTTGTTTAAACGTTTCTGAGGTAAATAGTTTATATCCACCAAGATTTAATCTGGGTAAGATAATAACAGCAGTAGTTATAGCTGCAATACCTCCGATCCATTGAGTTATACTTCTATATATAATGATTGATTTTGGAAGCCCTTCAATATCATTAATTGTAGTAGTCCCGGTTGTTGTGTACCCTGAAATAGTCTCGAAAATAATGTCAATAAAATTCGGGAAAGTATTGCTTATAAAGTATGGTATGGTACCAATTAGTATTAAAAGCCCCCATGAATACACAAAAATAACTAATTCATGGTATCGATTTTTTATTTGATAAACTTTCTGATTTGTATAAATATAAAATAATAACCCAAAACTTAATAAAACTAAACCTGGAAGAAGAAAAGGAGAATATGATTCATGGTAATAAAGAGCAAAAGGAATACAAAAAATAAAAGCTAATCCATCAATTAGAAAAATCAAAGAGGAAAAGAATAATAACCTATTTAAATTTTTTGTTGCCATAAAACCAGCTAATTAGTTCCTCTTAGTAAACCCATTACACTTTGATTACCAGCAGATTCCTGTTGAAAACTTTCTTGAATCTTTATGTCATTTAGCTTGCATAAGTGTATTAAAATGCAGATATTCATCTCGTTAA
>JBFXEQ010000077.1:0-13958 GCA_050179935.1 Bacteroidales bacterium
GGTTAATTGAGCATACAGATATTCAAAGAGCGTCAAAGGTGCGTTCTACCAATGGCCTGCTGGTACATGTATTTGGTAAGCTCGCAGCTGCTTTTATTTTTCTAATATTTTAACTCTTAATTCGCATGATTCACTAACTTTTAATTCAGATAGTTTTACCTTATCAAATTTTTTAGTCAGCTCAAGAATTGCTGAATTGCCTTTTTTTCGAACTTTATCGATAATTTTCAGGACTATTTTTTCCAGTTTTTTGTTCTTAATAACAGGTCTTTTCAGAACTTCTGCCAGCAAGATTTTATCTGGATATTCAATTATTTTCATCTTTCTAAGTTTAAATGATCATTTTTTCAATCGGAACAACTAATATTCCCTGTGCTCCGGCATTTTTAAGCTGGCCAATAATCTCCCAGAATTTCTCCTCGTTAACCACTGAATGTAACGAGCACCAGCCTTCCTCAGCTAATGGCATAACTGTCGGACTTTTCATTCCGGGTATAATACTTATTATTTTCTGAAGATTCGCATTTGGAGCATTCAAAAGAATATATTTGTTTGATTTTGCTTCCTGAACAGCTCTGATTCTGAAGAGTAGATCGTTTAGTATAGTTTGCTTTTCGACTGTAAGATCTTTTTTTCCAATTATTACAGACTCGGAGTCCATTACTTTCTCAACTTCCTTTAACCCATTACTGATCAATGTGCTACCGGAGCTTACGATGTCGAAAATAGCATCGGCCAGACCAATACTTGGCGATATTTCAACCGATCCGCTGATTTGGTGTATTTCAGCATTTATGTTGTTCTTTTCGAGAAATGATTTAAGAATGAAAGGATAGGAGGTGGCAATTTTTTTATTTTGAAAGTATTCAAGCGAAGAGTACATTTCCGTTTTAGGAACAGCCAAAGACAATCTGCATTTAGCAAATCCAAGTCGCTGATAAATAGCAAGAGGATAATTTCTTTCCATAAACTCATTTTCGCCTACAATGCCAATATCAGCAACCCCATCGTAAATGCATTGCGGAATGTCATCATCGCGCAGATAAAGAATTTCGATTGGAAAATTTGATGAAACAGATATGAGCTTTCTGTTTCCATTCGTAAGTTTAATGTTGCATTCCTGCAACAATTCAAGCGACTTTTCGCTTAGTCGACCAGATTTTTGAATTGCAATTTTTAGTTTTTCCATAATTGATTTTTTTTAGATTTTTGTTTAATAAAAAAGGTCTGCAGAGTACTGCAGACCTTTTAATTCTTATTTATAGAATCTTCAACATAGTCATAGCTTTCTCTGCCGGGTGTGATTTGCACTCAGATGATGATGAATATGATGATGTCTTTGGTTCATTGTTTTTATTCTTAACGTTTATAATTAATTTGAATGTCCGTTTTATGTCATAAATATTATGTAAATAAATTGAAAATCAATTTGTTTGCCCCAAACCCCTAAAGGCATACGCGTTAACTTAAAAACGCAAGTTCGAATAACTGGCAGTAATTTAGTCTCTTACGAGAGTCATAAGTACAATATTTTAGTATTGGTTTCAGAATTTCTTCTCGCAATTGTGATTTTTGTTTTCCTATTTCTATAATTTCAGTTATACTATTTGGGTTTACAACTAAATAATTTACTAGCTTCATGATACTTAAAAATTTACCATATTGTTTGCGTATTTTTAAATAGAAAGGTTGAAAAAATATATTTACGTACAAAACAATCATTATAAACCTTGATAATAAGATTGCATTTAATTGACATTCTGATACATTGTGGATATTTCCAAATTTCAAATACGATTTCCATATTTTAAACAGAACTTCAATTCTCCATCTTAATCTATACATTGCCATTAATTCTTTAAAGTCTGATTTGTCAGATGAAATGGTCGTTATAAAAATAGTCCATGACATTAATTTTAAAACTTCCTCTGATATGTTTTTTTTGCTCTTGCTTTCCTTTTTAGCCTTCATTCTTCTTTTATTGCCAATTTCTTCGTTTACTGGGACAGCTACAAGCCTTACTTTGGTTCTATCCTTATTATTTAATAATACCACTATATCAAGTTCTTTGTTTTTTTCTAATTCTTTTAATAGATCAATGGGTTTTTCTGTAATTGAGTTCAAAAATTGTGTTTTATGTTTGTATCTGTAAATACAATCAGCCCCGTTATCTATATGGCGCTGTATTTCATCATTTAGATAATACCCCCGGTCTCTTAATACCAGATCTCCTTCTTGAAGCTCTATCTCGGATGCAGCTAAAATGTCATTTTTGCTATATGGGTCGATGGAGAAAGAAACAAAACAACCTGATAATAAATCATATACCCCTTGTATCCTAGCATTACATACAACAGAATGTCTATTTCTGGCACCCGAAAATTTTTTAAATAAATGTGTCGGTAATTTTATAATAGTACTGTCTTGCACAAGGATTCTTTTATAGGAACACTTTTTATTAATAGCTGAAAACTCAGTTGTGTTAATCTTTAACTTGATAATTCTTTCAAGTATTGCTTTAAAAAACACAATACAAGGCGTGTCGACTTTTTTCCAAAACGCTTGTTTGCTGGCAATTATATTTGATGAACTATAAAACCTTGATGCCATATTATTATAACTGGCTGTTCCTTCTTCAACAGAAATAGAACAAAGACTGGCTAAAAAATCTGTTGCGTTGATTTTTTTAGAAGCGCGTTTCATAAAACCACATTGAAAAGCAATAGACAGGATTTGACTTTGAGATAATCCATTGATTTGAAAGCATTCTAGTATTTCAAAAATAGAAGTTGTTTTTTTGTAATTCATATAATAAATTTTAAATTTGTAATAGTATATATACTATTATTTAAAATCAAACAAAATGGGATATAAAGTTAAAATTCAACGTGTTGATAGGGGAAAAACAAAATCATTCTATATCAACTTCCCTGCTGCAGTTGCAGAGGCGGGTCGACTTGAAAAAGGCGAAGAAATGGAATGGGTTATTCACGACAGGGACACATATGTATTAAAAAGAATAAAAAAGAGCAATGCGCTTATAATCAGCAAGAAATAAAAATTAAGTTAACGCGTATGCCCTAAAGGGTGCAAATTGATTTTCTTCACACCCTTTAGGGACGGGGGCAAATGAAGAAAATCATTAACAACAATTATGAATAAAAGCGGACAATCGTTATAATTAAAAAGGGCTTGCAATATTGCAAGCCCTTCTTTTGTATTTAAATATCTTAAAATCTACAAAAATATACACAGCTTGCCCATTCCAGCAATATGATGGTGATGATGAGCTGTATGTAAAAATTGTACATTCATTTTTTCTTGTTTATGGTTGCAATTATACACACAAGATTTTAATTTTCAAAATTTATTGTAATTTAATGACATATAGGCTAATTTTAATGGGCTAAAGCCCTATTTGAGCTTTTATAGTAACACCGGGCTTAAGCCCGGTGTTATAAATATTTTTCGATTTGGACTTTAGTCCATTATTGTGTGCGTATTGCTAAAAATAACTTTCTTATGAGTGAGTTAAAAAATCTTCCAAACATTGGAAAAGAATTAGAGAAACTGCTAAATCAGGTTGATATTTCGAGTGCTGAAGAACTTAAACAAGCAGGCAGCGAAAATGCGTTTATTCGAATAAAAACAATTGATCCATCGGCTTGTATTAGCAAACTATGTGCGTTGGAAGGAGCAGTGCAGGGAATCCGGTGGCATAATTTGAGTGCTAAAAGAAAGCAGGAACTTAAAGAGTTTATTAAAATGATTGAAAAAGCTAATAATAAAAGTTGATTTATGTGAGGAGTAAATCCATAGCATTATAAAGAAACTAACCCCTGGCTTAAGCCAGGGGTTAGTTATTTCAGTTTTAGAAAGGACTTTAGTCCTATTAAGGATAAGTTCTTTTATAAATTAGTTTTTTGGAATATTCTTTAGTACTTCAATCAATAAATCCCAAAATTTTACTGTTGTTTCAATATTAATTCTTTCTTCAGGAGTATGTGCTCCTTTAATGGTTGGACCGAAAGAAATCATATCTAAATAAGGATATTTTTCTAAAAATAATCCACATTCTAAACCTGCATGAATAGCTCTTACAACTGGTTTTTTGTTAAATAATTTAGTATATGCAGTTTCAGTAATTCTCATTATCTCTGAGTTGGTATTTGGTTTCCATCCCGGATATCCTTCGCCATGTTCAACTTTTGCGGCCGCTAAGCGAAATACACTTTCTACCATTCTCGAAATATCGTGTTTTGCTGAGTTTATTGAGCTGCGCTGACTTGTTGTAATAAATATTTTATTATCCTCAATAAATTTAATTGATGCAAGGTTTGTAGATGTTTCAACTAATCCTTTCATCTCCATACTCATCGCATAAACTCCGTGAGGACAAGCATACAATGAATTGAATAATGCAAATTGTGTATCCTCATCAATTACAAAATCAGGTGTATTTGTTTGTTCAATGGAAAGATCAAGTTTTGAATCAGTTATTGAAAGTTCTGCTTTAACTGCTGGAGCATATTCATTGAAATAATCGAACAACCCTTTTTTCTCGTCCTTATGAACCGTAATTATAGCAAAGGCTTCGCGAGGAATTGCATTTCGTGCTTTCCCTCCTTCAAAATTTGCTATTCTGATATCAAATTGATTACCAGCATTCCATAAGAAACGGTTCATTATTTTAATTGAATTACCTAAGCCTTTATCAATTTCATCACCTGAATGGCCACCATTTAATCCTGTAACCGAAACTTTAATTCCTATATGATTTTCTGGAACACCTTCCTGTTCGTAGTATAATGTAGCTAAGGTATCGATTCCACCGGCACATCCAATAAATAATTCCCCTTCGTCTTCTGAATCAAGGTTTAAAAGAATTTTTCCATCAAAATATCCTGCTTGAAGAGCAAATGCTCCGGTTAATCCAGTTTCTTCATCTACAGTAAATAAACACTCTATTGGGCCATGTTCAATGTCATTTGAGGTAAGAATAGCCATTTGTGCAGCAACTCCAATTCCATCGTCCGCGCCTAATGTTGTACCTTTAGCTTTTACCCATTCGCCATCAATAAAAGGTTGAATAGTATCTTTATCAAAATCATGTTTTGTACCTTCGTTTTTTTCACAAACCATATCGATATGACTTTGTAAAACAACGGTTTTAATGTTCTCTTTACCTTTTGTTGCGGGTTTTTTAATTAAAACGTTACCAATTTCGTCGCGTTTGGTTTCTAGATTATGCTTTTTGCCAAAATCAATTAAAAATTGAATAATTTTTTCTTCTTTTTTTGATGGGCGTGGAACCTGGCAAATATCTTCGAAATAACTCCAAACAGCTTTTGGATTTAATGAATCTAATGTTTTCATTATTTTATTTGTGTTTTGTTAATACGATTTTTAATTCTTGTAAACATACAAAACAATATTTAACAGCCAAATAAAATAGATTAATTTTAAGATTTAATTTATTAACTCAGAAAATCTGAAATAAAAAATAAGTAACTTTAGCTAAACAACAAAATAGAACTTATGAGCTATTTAAGGAAAGCAACACAACTCTTTCAGATGATCGAAAATGGCAAAATGATTAATGCACTGGAATTGTTCTATCATCCTGATGTAAAAGTTATTCGTGCCGACGGAAAAATCAGAATTGGATTTGAGGAAAACCGACAGTATGAGAAAGATTTTTTAAGTAACCTACAGGAGATATTTGGTGCCGGAGTAAAAGCTATTACTTCGGATGAGGAACGAGGGATAACGATGGTTGAATATTGGGTAAGCATTAAGTTTAAAGATGGAACCCGCAAAAAATACGAAGAAGTGGCTGTTCAATACTGGGAAGGTGATAAAATAAAAACTGAACGTTTTTATGATGGAAAAAGTTAGAAACTAATCCACCAAATCTAAAATGCAAGAGATTAATCTTAAACTTCTTTTAAGCGGCTTTGTTGCCTTTATTGCATTGGTTAACCCAATTCAAAAAGTTTTTGTTATTACTTCAATTCAGCAACAATTCGATAAAAAATCAACTGCAGCTATTTCAATAAGATCAACTATAACAGCACTTATAATCCTCATATTCTTTTTATTGGTTGGCGAGATTGTTTTTAATTATGTTTTTCGTATTGAGCTTTATGCTTTTCAGGTTACATGCGGTGTAGTTTTATTTTATAATGGAATTTCCGGATTACAAAAAGGAATTTTTATTAATCTGGAAAAAAATATGACCATAAAAGATATTACTGCAGTTCCAATTGCCATACCAATGATTGCTGGACCTGCAACCATAACTGCGGCAGTTACTTTTCCTTCTCATTATGGCCATTCAAATACTATTATTGCTATTATTGCAGCACTACTTGTTAATTTGGTATTTATGTTATTTGCCAGTAAAATTGGACAATTTTTAAGTAAGCTCAATTTAATGAATCCGTTGATACGTATTTTTGGTTTGATTGTAGCTACTATTGGGGTTCAGCTTATATTTAATGGTATTTCGAGTTTTGTTTTTGATATTCCACGAACATTATAAAACCAATTTACAATAAAAAAGCCGCTTTGTTTTAGCGGCTTTTATATTGGTATAGAAAAATTTACTCAAATTTTTTGAATACTTCTTTAATACGACTCATTGCTTCTCTTAACTGTTCTTCAGTTATTACTAATGGAGGAGCAAAGCGAATAATATTTCCATGAGTTGGTTTTGCTAATACACCATTTTCGGCCATAGCAACACAAACATCCCAAGCAGTTTTTCCAGGTTGGTTACGAATAACTACAGCATTTAATAAACCTTTACCACGCACTAATTCGATCATGTGTGAATTAATACTGCTAAATTCTTCACGGAAAATTTTACCTAAACGTTCAGCATTTTCAGCAAGTTTTTCGTCTTTTACTACTTGTAAAGCAGCCATAGCAACTTTACCGGCAATTGGGTTACCACCAAAGGTTGATCCATGTTCACCTGGTTTAATGGTAAGCATGATTTCATCATTTGCTAAAACAGCAGAAACGGGCATAACACCACCTGAAATTGCTTTACCCAAAATCAAAATATCTGGTTTAACTCCTTCGTGGTCGCAAGCTAACAATTTACCCGTACGTGCAATACCTGTTTGTACTTCGTCAGCAATGAAAAGCACATTATGTTTTTTACATAGTTCAGATGCTTTTTTCAAATATCCTTCAGCAGGAACAAATACACCAGCTTCACCTTGAATAGGTTCAACAAGGAATGCAGCTACGTTTGGATCTTTCAGCTCTTTTTCTAAAGCAGCTAAATCGTTATAGGGGATTTTTACGAATCCAGGTGTAAATGGGCCATAATCGTTATATGCATCAGGATCGCTAGACATTGAAATGATTGTAATAGTTCTTCCATGGAAGTTTTCGTTACAAACAATAATTTTTGCCTGATTTTGTGGAATCCCTTTTACTTTGTAACCCCATTTACGGGCAAGTTTTAGTGCTGTTTCGTCAGCTTCGGCACCGGTATTCATAGGTAAAACTTTGTCGAATCCAAAGTATTTGGTAATGTATTCTTCGTATTCGCCTAAAACATTATTATAAAATGCTCTTGAAGTTAGAGTTAACTTCTGAGCTTGATCAGTCATTGCTTTTACAATTTTTGGATGACAATGTCCTTGGTTAACAGCAGAATATGCAGAAAGAAAATCAAAATATTTTTTCCCTTCTACGTCCCAAACATATGGACCTTCTCCCTTTTCTAAAACAACTGGAAGTGGGTGATAATTATGTGCCCCATACTTGCCTTCTTGATTAATGTAATCTTGGCTTGTCTTTTTAGTCATAATACTGAATTTTAAAGTGTTATATATTTAATTTAATTTATTTTCTTTTCTTCTCGTGCTGCAATGCTACTAAAACCTTTTCTGATAATCAAACCTAAAACAAAGATTTTGTCTAATTTTTAGGATATTATATAACATGTTATTGCAAATTCAGGTTTATTTTCGATGGTTTATTGAACATTTAACAACCCCTTGTGTTTAATAAATTATTTTAATTAATAAACATTATGGAAATTATTGATAACATAAAAAACAGATATAGTACTGTATTTTTTTCAAATCAACAGGTTGAAAGCGAAAAATTGCAACTACTTTTTGAAGCTGCCCGATGGGCTCCGTCTGCATTTAATGAACAACCCTGGAGATTTATAGTTGGATCTAAAAATAAAGATGAAAAATACGAAAAACTTTTAGATTGTCTTGTTGATTCAAATAAGCATTGGGCACAGCATGCTCCGATACTTGTTCTGGTTGCAGCAAAGAAAAAATTTTCACATAACTCAAATCCCAATAGATCATCGTTATACGATACTGGCCTTGCTGTTGGTAATTTATTATCGCAAGCTACAGCTTTAAATCTTTTTGTTCATCAGATGGGTGGTTTTTCAATTGATAAAGTAAAGAATGAATTTACTATTCCTGATGAATTTGAGCCAATAGTAATTATGGCGATAGGATACAAAGGAAATTCTAATGATTTTTCGGAAGATTTGCAAAATCGTGAAAAAAAAATCCGAATTAGGAAACCGATTGATGATCTAACCAAATTTGTTTAGTATAATTATTGATTAAAATGGGTTGATTTTCTTGATAAATTGAAGGATAATAGCTGTTCAAATTTTACATTGTTGTTAAAACATGTTAAAAATACGCTATGTTTTGATTTAGCTAAATCAAATAGTTTATTTTTGTATAAATTGAAATAAAAAAATAATGATACAAAGAATTCAAACAGTTTATTTTTTTGTGATTGCTATTTTAATGGGTTCTATGTTTTTTTACCCATTTGCAGAGCTTCTGGCACCCGATAATCAGGTTTTTGCATACTATTTTAATGGGCTTTTTATCGAAAACAATAACAGTGCCTATTTTTTAACAATACCTCCTGCAATTTTACTTTGTAGCATTACATTGATTTCAATTATTAGTATTTTTTTATACAAAAAAAGAATTTTACAAATACGCCTTAGTGCATTTAATCTATTGTTAATGTTGGGGTATGTAGGGTTGAATTATTATTACATTAAGAGTTTTTCTAGCCAACTTACAGGTGTAATAAGCTACAATCTAATAGTAATATTTCCGTTAATTTCAGCTATATTAACATATCTTGCCATTCGTGCAATTGGTAAAGACGAAGCATTGTTAAGAAGCCTTGATCGTATTAGATAGTGAACAATGAATAGTGATTGGTGAAAAGATTCTAAGTGTTCTTTTGATTCACAAATCACTATTCACAAGTCACCAATAAAAAAGCTGCTTCAAAAAAAGCAGTTTTTTTATTTACTAGAATATCTCCATTTGTTCAGAGTCTGTTATTTTTTCGCAATAATGGCACTTTAAAGCAACTTTTTTCTTTGAAACTACCTGAAATCTTGTTATGATGTTTTCTACGTTAGTAACACATTTTGGATTACCGCATTTTGCAATACCTACAATAGAATCAGGAACTTCGACAATTCTTTTTTCAACAACTTTATAATTCTTGATAATATTTAATTTGGCATCAGGTGCTACTAAAGCAATTTTGTTAATTTCTTTATCCATAAAGAAAACATCGGCAAGCTTTATGATTGCTTTAAAACCTAATCGCTTACTTTCAAGGTTGGTTCCAAAAGTAATCTGCGATTTTATTTTTTCAAGTCCTAAAATATCAATTACCTTAAACAAATTACTTGCAGGTATATGGTCGATAACTGTTCCATTCTGGATAGCACTTACCTGTAATTTTTTATCGTTAATATCCATGATTTTTTATTTTTTAAGTCCTAAAATATATGTAATAATTGCCTGGCGGGTAAATACTCCATTCAGAGCCTGAGTAAAATAATATGCTTTTTCGTTATTATCTACATCAGTATGAATTTCGTTAACTCTTGGGAGTGGATGTAATACCTTCATATTAGGTTTTGTATTTTCAAGCATTTTATTTTTAAGAACATACGAATTTTTTGTTTTTTCATACTCCATAGGATCAGAGAATCGCTCGCGCTGAATACGTGTCATGTAGATAATATCGGCATTGTTTGCTACTTCTGAGAATTCTCTATATTCATAATATTTTAGGCCAAGTTTATCAAGATATAGTTTGTATTCTTTAGGAATTTGTAATTCTAAAGGCGAAATAAAATGAAATGTAGTATTAAACATCGACATAGCCTGAAGCAAAGAGTGAACTGTACGGCCATATTTAAGATCACCTACAAAAAATAAATTCAAATTCTCAAGTGTTCCTTGTGTTTGTTTAATGGTATAAAGGTCCAATAAGGTTTGTGTTGGATGTTGATTTGCTCCATCGCCGGCATTAATTACGGGTACTCTCGATACTTCACTAGCCCAGCGTGCACTTCCTTCAACAGGATGGCGCATAATAATCATGTCGCTGTAATTGGCAACTGTCATTATAGTGTCTTTTATCGATTCGCCCTTCGAAACGCTCGATGATGATGCATCGGTAAATCCAATGTATTTGCCACCCAATCGGCTGATAGCACTTTCGAAACTCAATCTTGTACGAGTCGATGGTTCAAAGAACAGCGTAGCAATTACCTTTCCCTCCAGAAGGTTTTGGCTAGGCTTCTTTTCGAATTCGGCTGCTAACTCAAGGATTCGAAAGATTTCCTCCTTGGTAAAGTCCGTAATGGAAACTAAATGTTTGTTTTTCATTCGTTATATTTATTAGTTCAACATTTATAAGTTAAAAGTTAAAAGTTAAAAGTTATAAGTTAAAAGTTAAAAGTTAAAAGTGTCAAACACCAAACACCGATTATCAATTGCCAATGTGATCTGTGAATTGTGAGTAGTGAGTTGAGTCACTAGCTTCTTAATTTATAATCACCATTCACCATTCACTATGTATTATTTCGTTTCAACAAATTCTATTTTCAGGTTTTCTATTCTTTCGAATTTGCTTAATACTTTTTCAGTTTCAGCTTTTCTGAAATTAATGGTTACTGAACATGTCAGATCAAATTTCTGATCAGCCTGCTCTATGTTTTCTTCTTTTAAAATTCTCATTATAGTATTCAAGGCATTATAATCAAACTTAAGAGCATAATAATCATGCAATGTCTTTTTAATTATCTCTGCGGTTTTAAGTGCTTCCTCAGTAGCTGTTTTGTAGGCATGAATTAATCCACTTACACCAAGCTTAGTTCCTCCGAAATAACGAATTACCACAACCAGTACATTAGTTAAATTGAACGATTTTATTTGCCCTAAAATTGGTTTCCCTGCTGTGCTTGATGGTTCACCATCATCGTTAGCCCGAAATACTTTTTTGTCAGCACCAAGCATATAAGCAAAGCAATGATGTCTTGCATCGTGGTATTCACCACGTAATTGCTCCTGAAGTGCTTTTATTTCGACTTCAGATGATACGGGAAAAGCTTTAGCAATGAACTTGCTGCCCTTGTCCTTAAAAATTCCTTCCGAGGGTTTGCTCAATGTGTAATATTCATCGATATATTCTGCCACAGCTTACGTACTTGATAATATATAAATAGCAATAAACGAGATGATAATTCCGATCCAGTTTATTTTTAATAATTTTTCTTTAAAAACCATTAACCCGAATAACACTGATAAAGCGATTACTCCAAGATTATTTACACCAAAAACAATAGATCCATCGAATGTGTTTAAAGAATCTGTTTTATGATTTAGCGCACGAATTAAAAAATAAAGCGATCCGTAATTGCATACTCCCAGCGCGGTACCAAATAAAAATGTTTTAGGTTTTAATAAATCAGTAAAAGATGTTCTTCGGATTATTTTGGTAATTAATCCTGCAAGAGCAGCCATAACAAATAATACAACAGTAAATATGGCCAGATTACTATCATCAACATAATAATGCTGTGCAAATTTCACAAGTGAATCAACAAGGCCCATTCCGAAGAACAAGATTATAGGCAAATAAATATCACGAGGATGAAAATCAACTTTTCTTTTGCGATAAATGGTTAAAAATACAGCTGTAAGTGCTAGAATTATTCCAACTAATTTAAGGCTTGTTAAATCATCTGATGGATCAATAAATATTGAAACTAAAATTGGTATAATCACCGACATTTTATTCGAAACTGTTGTAACTGCTATTCCTACAACTTGCGATGAACGGGCAATAATTACAAACATGATAATATATAAAACCCCAATAATTATGGAATAATAAATCCAATCATTGGTAAAAACAGAAAGATTAATCTGATTTATATCTGAAAGTAAAATTCCAAGAATCGAGGCAGTGATATAATTTATAATGATAATATCGAAAGTGCTAATTCTTAATTTATCGATATACTTAAAAATAATATAGATTAATGTTGAAGAAAGTATGCTAAGTATAAGATAAACCATGTTTTTTCAGTTAGTTAGTACATAAAAAAAACAGGTTTCCGAAAAAGAAACCTGTTTTAAAAGGCAATACGCCAAATATTATTTGTAAAATACGCTACTTTGTCTCTGAAAATCTTAAATGTTATCATCGAACGTTTACGAAAAATGAATTCCGTATGCAAATATATGTTTTTAAGAGATAACAGATTTAAAAAATTAAATCAACTTTTAACATACTTATTAACAAAAAAAGTTAAAAGTGAGCTAAAGTGAACTAAAGTCTAAAGTTATATGTTTTAATGCCCCCGCAGTGGTCGAATAAATAACAATGAGTCACTGTGAAAGAGTTTTGAAAGAGCGACTGAAGCAGTCTTCAAAGATAACCTGCATGCCTCAGGCAAGCTTCGTTTCACTCGTTATGATTATATGAGGTTAGTTATTTTTCACCATAACCATTTTTGCTGCAATGCTTATAGCTATTTCGGCTGGCGTTTCGCTGTTAATTGATAATCCTATTGGAGCATCTACTTTGTTAAGATCTTCCTGTTTTATACCTTCGTTTAATAAATTCTGGTAAATGGCTTTTGTTTTGTTTTTACTACCAATCATTCCAAGGTATTTCAATTTTTTTGTTACAAGTTGTTTAAGCACAATTTCATCAGCTTTATGACCAGCTGTCATAATTACCGCAAAGCTATTCATACTTTCGGGTACATAATGAGCAATATTCTTATAATCGACAAGGGTTTTTGTATGAGCAAATTGATTTTCTTCCATAGTTGAAAGTTCCTGTCGATTATCATAGACTTCTACTCTAAAGTTAAGCAATCGTGCAACCTCGCTTAATGGAATGCTAACGTGTCCGCCACCAAAAATATATAATGTATTTTTTAAACCAATCTGTTCGGTATATTGCCATTGGTTTTCAGCTTCAAAATGATACATGATATTCTTATCAATGGTTTGGTTTTCAGTAAAACTAATTTGAGATTCAGAAATACTTAAAACACCTTTGTTTCCTGAATCATTGCATGTAGCAATGTGCTGAATGATTTCAAAATGTGATTTATTCAACGAAATAAACGCATGTGTTTGTTCACCAGAGCAAATTAGACCTGATTTATCAGTTTCTGCATCAGCATTATGCACTTGTCTTTTAATAAATGATTTGGTTATTTCATTTTTAAGTTCGTTGCGGGCTAACTCAACCATATTGAACTCCATTACACCGCCTCCGATTGATCCATTTATATCTCCAGACTCAGAGACAGCCATTTTAAATCCTACTTTTCCCGGACTGCTTCCATTAACTTCGACAACAATGATTAAAATAATCTTTTTATCTTTTGATAATTCGCTGATAATAAAATTCCAAAGTTCCATAATGAGTAAAATATTGTTATACGATTTGGTCAAAAATACTATGAATTATAAGATATTTTTGATTTTAATTTTAGTTTTATTGATTTGGGTATGATAAAAGCCAGTTTTTATTAATTTTAATTATCAAATAGAAAAAAAATCTTTAAATAATACCAGAGATAATAGTTTATTCTAAATATTAGTACCTGA
>JBFXEQ010000078.1:0-13417 GCA_050179935.1 Bacteroidales bacterium
CGGCGAAAAATTGTACGAAACTTTAGTTACCAGGGAAGAGATGGCAAAGTCAATCGACATGGGCAATTATTTCAGAATACAAAATGATAGTCGTGATCTCAATTACGACCGTTATTTTGTTGATGGTGAAGAAAAAGTTTCTTTGTTTGAAGATTATCATTCTCATAATACCCACAGACTCAATGTATCAGAAATGAAACAGCTCTTGTTGAAGCTGGATATTATTAGATTTGACTTGGGAATTAATGAATAACATTAACAGAATACAGGGCGAGATACATTCAGATGATAGAGGAATAATCCTTTCATTTAATAATTTTACGTTCGAAAAAATCGTTAGGAGTTATACGCTGATTCATCGTGAAACGAATACAAAAAGAGGCTGGAATGCACACAAGTTTGAATCAAAATGGTTTCATTGTATTAAAGGATCATTTTTCCTGGTGTTTATTGCAATTGATAATTGGGAAGATCCTTCAGATAATTTGGTTCCGCAAGTTTTTTATGTCTCAGAAAAGATTAATGAGTTGATTCATTTGCCACCCGGATATGCAAGCTGTATCAAAGCAGAAAATGAAGATTCTGTTTTGACAGTTTATTCTGACAAAACATTTCATGAATCACTAAATGATTCATGGAAGTATTCTTTTAGTTGGTTTAATTGGAATAATTTAGAAAAATACAAATGAAGGTTTTAATTCTTGGTTCTACAGGAATGGCGGGTCATTTAATAACACTTTATTTTAAAGAGCATGGCCATGATGTTACAGCTTATTCTGTGACCCCCTTCCCATTCACGCAGAATGTAGTTGGAAATGCATTTGATTTAGAACAGCTCAAATTGCTCTTAATAACAGGAAAATTCGATTTGGTTATTAACTGCATTGGGCTTTTAAACAGGGAAGCAGATGATAATCCTGATAAATCAATTTTCCTGAATAGCTACTTGCCTCATTTTTTAGTTGATGTTTTGAAAGAATCAAGGTCGAAAGTTATTCAAATGAGTACTGATTGTGTTTTTGCTGGCAATACCGGGCCTTATTTTGAAGATTCTCTGCCTGATGGACGAACTATCTATGACAGAACAAAAGCTTTGGGAGAAATTAATGATAAAAAGAACCTTACATTTCGCAATTCGATCATTGGCCCCGATATGAATCCTGATGGTATAGGATTATTCAATTGGTTTATGAAGCAGGAAAACGAGATAAAAGGATATACAAAAGCGATGTGGACCGGAGTTACCACCCTTACTCTTGCTAAAGCAATGGAGAAAGCTGCTAATGAAGACCTGAAGGGAATATACAATCTTGTGAATAACAGTAGTATTTCGAAATATGACTTGTTAATGTTGTTTAATCGATATTTTAAAAATAATTCGATTGCTATTAGCCCTTTTAATGGTTTTGTTCTTGATAAAAGTTTAAGATGCTCAAGAACTGATTTTTCGTTTAAAGTACCTGATTATGAACAGCAGGTTGAAGAGATGAAAGAATGGATTATGAGTCATAAGAAATTGTATCCACACTATTTTTAGGGATCTGTTTTTTTTAATGTACGTATATTGCAAATGAATAAATTAAAAGTTCTAACGGTTATTGGAACACGACCTGAAATTATCAGGTTATCGCTTGTGATCAGGAAATTAGATGAATCGAAAGCATTTGAACATGTTTTGGTTCATACTGGCCAAAATTATGATTACGAATTAAATGAGGTTTTTTTTGAGGACCTTGAAGTAAGAAAACCAGATTACTTTTTGAATGCTGCCGGGATTAATGGCATTCAAACCATTGGCCAGTGCATTATTAATATCGATCCGATTTTAGAAAAGGAAAAACCTGATGCATTTTTAATTTTAGGCGATACAAATTCTGCAATGTGCGCTATTTCTGCTAAAAAACGTCATATACCGATTTTTCATATGGAAGCTGGAAACCGGTGTTTTGATCAGCGGGTTCCCGAAGAAGTAAACAGAAGAATTATTGACCATATCTCTGATATTAACCTGGCATATAGCGATATTGCACGCGAATGTCTGCTCGCCGAAGGTTTGCCCGTTGACAGGTCGATTAAAACAGGCAGTCCGATGTTGGAAGTACTAACGCATTATATGCCTAAAATCTCTCAATCGAATATTTTAGCAAAATTGCAATTGAGACAATACAACTATTTTGTAATTAGTTCGCACCGTGAAGAAAATGTTGACAATGAAATAAATTTTAAAAATTTTTGTTCCATCCTTAACCGGTTAGCCGACACCTATAAGTTACCAGTAATTGTTACCACGCACCCCAGAACACGAAAAAAGATTGAGCAGTTAAGTTTTGAATTTAATCCGCTGGTTAAGTTTGAGAAACCTTTCGGTTTAAGCGACTATATTGCATTACAGATAAACGCAAAAACTGTTTTAAGCGATAGCGGAACCATCAGTGAGGAGTCGTCAATATTGAATTTTCCGGCGTTAAACATCAGGGATGCACACGAACGACACGAAGCCGTGGAACAGGCAGCAGTAATGATGACAGGAATGAATCCTGAAAGAATAATGCAGGCTTTGCTCGAACTTGAAAAGCAAAAACGGGGTAATGAACGCAATATTTTACCGGTTGCCGATTATTCGCTACCCAACGTTTCTGACAAGGTTCTCAGAATCATTCTTTCTTATACCGACTACGTAAAAAGGGTGGTCTGGCAACAAAATATTTTTTAGTATTCTGATGAAGATTCTTTGCATAACCCATAATGTTGGAGGCAATGCTGCAGGAATAATCTTTGAAAGAATAATAGCAGGGTTATCAAAAATCCACAAGGTAGTAGTTTTTACATATTACAATGATAAATCCCTTGATAACTCGTTAAATAATATTCAAAATGTAACTCCTTTTTCTTTGCATCCCCGGATTCAGGGCATTCTAACTTTTTATACTGGGGTTGATCTTACTGGTTATTTTTTTGGTATTCGAATTAAAAATCAAATAAAGGATACAGATAAATTTGATCTTATTTTATGTTTAGTTTCAAATCACAATATTGACTGCATTAAAGCAGGTATATTATTAAAAAAAAGTCTAAAATCTAAACTTGCAGTTTACTCCGTCGATCCTATTCCCGAACCAAATGTTTGGAGTAACAATAGTACATTTTATAGAGGGAAAAAAAGAATAATAAGAAAATACCTTCCTCATTTGAATGCTTTTTTTAGCGCGAATAAGGCTATGCTTAACTATCAGCGAACTCAGTTCAGATTTAACGACGAATGCATATTTGATATAATTTACACTCCTTCACCTCATAAAAGCAATTATAGATTTTCTAATAATACCACCAAGATTTTTCTTTATACGGGTGAAATTTATGGACTTAGAAGATCAAAGTACATTATAAAAGCGTTTAATCTTTTATTAAAAGACTATTCAGATGTACAACTTCATTTTATAGGTTGTTCAGAAAAAAATATTGACTTTCATGAAATAAATGAAAATAATCGTCAACAAATTAAAATTTTTCCTTATGCCAATAATTTGCACTCATATTTTCAAAATGCTTATGCTCTAATTGATATTGATGCGGACATAAATGATGATGTATTTTTATCAAGTAAAATTGTTAATTATATCACAATTAATAGACCAATTCTTTGCGAAACAGGAGACAATTCTCCATCAAGAAATATTTTTAATGGCATTCAATCAATAATTCAATGCGGACATAATTATATTGAACTATATAATGGGATGAAAAAATTAATTGAGTTTCCGATTACCGACTTTTCAGATCGGGAAGATGTAATTAAGTTATTTTCTATAGATGAGAATATAAGTAAATTGAACCGGAATATAAGTAAGTTAGTCCTTACTTATTAAATTACTTTGACGAATATTATTTAAACAATTTCTTAAGATGCACAAGTACCTTAAAATAAAATATTTATTTATTTTTTTGTTACTAATCTGGCCTCCTTTACAAGTATTTATTTTAAAAATAGACGGAGCTGGAAGAATCACAGGAATTCTTGGATTATTAACATTCTTGTTGTACTTAAAATATAACAGCTTTGTTAAATCCATAATAATGCCACCTTATAGTTATTGGGGAATTTTGATAATTTATTCTTGTTTAAATGCAATAGCAATAGGTAATCTGGAAGCATTACCAGCATATTCTTACTTTTTTTTGATTTTTAATCCACTATTATTAATGTATTTAGTCAATTCCAATTATAGTTATGAAAGAGATACACTTCAGAATATTATAATATTAGCTTTATACTTACACCTAATACTTTTGTTAGTTTTCTCAGGAAAATATCAAGATGGAAGATTAGGGATTGAACTGGATGCCAATTATATGGCCTTAAGTGCAGCTTTTCTTGTGTTTTTTTTAATTCTTAAAAAGGCCTATAACGAATTAACTAATTTTCGACTAATTATTTATTTAGTTTTGCCTGTTATTGTTGTCTTTTTATCAGGTTCAAGAACCGGATTTGGTGCATTAACAATTTTGATTTCAGGTTTTTTATTTTCAAGAAGATCAAAAAGCAGCTTAAAAAATTTACTCTATATAATTTTAATAGCAATTATGGTTTATTTCATTTATGATTTTATAAGCACTAAAACTTATTTGGGAGAAAGGCTGGAGATGACCCAAAACCAGATTCAATCAGATAATTCGACAATGAGAACCAATACCTTTCTTGATAATTTCGGAGACAGGGGTATTTTTTATTATTTGGGTTTTGACCTTTTTAAAGAATCTCCAATTTTTGGTATTGGGTTTAATAATTTTAAAATAAAATCAGGAATAAATACAGTCTTACATACCGAATATATGCGACAACTTGTCGAATTTGGTATAATCGGATTTATACTTTTTGCCCGATTTTATTATTGGATTGGTTCAAGGTTAATAAGAATCTGGAAAAAAATGGCAGATCACAGAAAAATAACTGAAATATATTTAAGCGGATTCATTGCTTTTCTGTTTCTCAATTTATGGATTTTTTCAGGAGGTTTTGCTGTTTATTTTTCATTTTTTGCTGTAACAATTCCATATATCCTGAGCTACACCAAAAATTAATTGAAATGAAGAAAAACTCAATTCTGATATATACGAATACAATAGATAATTTAATTACCGGTTCTGAGAATATTGCAGGTGTTGAAGTTTTTATGCATTCATGGGCTAGCGTATTTATACAAAATAATTGGAGTGTATATTCATTTACTTTAAACAATTCAAATAGGAATAAAGTATTGGATAATATATTCTTTATTAAATGGCTGAATATCCCCTACTTCAATATTTTATTCACCCCTTTATTCCTTTTTTATGTTCTTTTAAGAATAAAACCCGATATTATTTTCTCCCATTGTGCCTCACGTGATTTATTCTTTATATCCTTTTTGTGCAGATTAATGAGAATTAAAAATATTAATTTTTTAGCCAGTGATACAGATGTTGAGATTGATAAAGAGTTGATTAAATCAGGGTTAGATAGAAGAATGTTTCGCATAGGTTTATCAAAAACATTTTTTATTGTCGCACAAAATGAAAAACAAAAAAAATTGCTTAAGCAGAATTACAACCGGGATTCATTGATCATCCCAACAATACGAAATAACCATTTAAACAATTTAAAGCAAAAAAGTTTATTAAGAAATAAGATTCTTTGGGTCGCTAATTTCAGGTCTTTAAAACGCCCCGAATGGTTTATTCAATTGGCAAAACAAAACCCTTTATTTGAGTTTGTGATGGTGGGTGGCCCTATTGAAACAGAACTATTTGAGACCTGCCGACAAAATGCAGAAAAAATACCAAATCTTCAATTTATGGGAGCTTTGAATTGGCAACAGGTTAACTTTGAATTTAATAAGGCAAATTTACTTGTTTGTACTTCAGTTATAGAGGGTTTCCCAAATACATTTATTCAGGCCTGGGACAATAATTTACCAATTATTTCGACATTCGACCCCAGTAATGTGATAAGCAAAAATAAACTTGGTTTTGTAGTTGATACTTTTGAACAATTATCAAGTGCTTTAGTAGAAATCATGAGTGATAAAGAACTTTATAATTTATTTCAAAAAAATATAAAAATGTATTTTGAAAAAGAACATAACGGGCAGCAATATTATAATGATATTGTCAAAATATGTAATATCCCAAAATGAAGATAATTCAACTAATTTATTCTCTTTCATCTGGTGGTGCCGAACGTTTTGTGGTCGATTTATCGAATGAATTGGCAAAGCTTGGGCACGATGTACATCTTATTGTATTTCGGACAAGTTCAAAAAATGGTAGCAATGTTCATTTTTATAAAAACCTTGTTGATGAAAATGTAAATTACCATAATCTAGAAATTGATGAGGGTTTTCGTTTCTCAGCATTCGTGAAAGTTACACGTTATATCAAGAGAATAAATCCAGATATTGTACACAGCCATTTAAATGTAATTCCGTATGTTTTTTATCTTGCATTAAAGAAAGGTAAAATAAAACATTTTCATACCCTGCATAATCTGGCAGAAAATACAGTTAATAGCAAAATTCAGAAGTTTGTAAACCTTTTCTTCTATAGAACAGAAAGGATAAGGCCAATTGCAATCTCAGATATTTGTTATAAATCATACTGTGATTTTTATAGAATTCACAATGCCATTATTATTGAAAATGGCCGCTCTCCTGTTCGACCGACCAGCCAGTTTGAAAAAACTCGTAATGAAATAAATTCTTATCGCTCGGAAAATACTAAACAAATTTTCGTTCATATTGCGCGTTTTAGTAAACAGAAAAATCAGGATTTACTGATTGATTCATTTAATAAATTATATGCAATAGACCCTGATTTTCTTTTGTTTATTATTGGAAATGGTTTTGATTCTTCAGAAGGTAAGGCACTCCAAAAAAGAGCATGTAAGGCAATTAAATTTTTGGGTGAGAAACAAAATGTAAACGATTATTTGTTAAGTGCAGATGCATTTTGTTTAACCTCCATTTACGAGGGCCTTCCAATATCACTCCTGGAGGCTTTATCAGCTGGTTGTGTTCCAATTTGTACACCTGCAGGTGGAATTCCGAATGTAATTACAAAAGAAGTAACTGGTTATTTATCTGATGAATTTTCCGTAGAATCGTATTATGAAACAATTTTAAATTATTTGAGTAGGCCAGATGAGATTAAAAAGGAGTATTTAATCAGTTATTTTGAAATGAATTATTCTATTTCTAAATGTGCATTCACTCACCTTAATTTATACAAACAAAATTGAATTCTGTTGTATTATGTTTTATACCTAATGAATGGGATTATTAGTTTTTAACTTTAATCATTCTCCTTTATATTTTAAATACATATTAGCGCAAAGTATTATTATTCATACTTATGATCTTTAATTTGAGAAATTTGACATATTTTGAAGCGTGTGATTTTAAATCATATCCGCTAGGTGGAACTCTATCCTTTTCCAGACAATTTATTCAATCATATAGTAATGATATTACATTAGTCGGCTTTGTAAACAATGACGAACCGGTTGGTATCTGGTTTAAAAGAACTATAGACAATAAAACATATGACTATTTTGGTTTATGTCGAGTGTCTGATGTAGAAAAAACATTAGTACCCAAAAGACTATATTCTTATTGGCTGCTTAAAAAGCATATAAAGAAAATAATAAGAGAGAAAGATGTTGGTGTTTTTACTCAATCGCCTCAATTTGTATTCATATTATCTCGATATAAATGGGATAGTTTTATCTTTTTATTTGCCGGACTAGGTAATTCAGTGAAATATTCAAGATTTAAATTTCTAAGATTCTTTGGTAGTATATACGAGTTTTTTTTATTTAAAAGATTAAAACTAAATGCGACAAAAATTCTAGCAGCATCAGATCAAAAGACAATAAAATCAGTATGCTTAAAATACGATCTGCCAGAAAGCCTGATAATACAATTTCCAACTAGGTATGATCAAAATATTTTTAGACAGATTAATAAAACGAAAATTAGAAATAGTCTTGCATTCGATCAGGATGAAATAGTCTTTGTAACTACAGGGCGGTTATCTTATATTAAAGGTTGGTCTTTGGCGATTGATACTTTTAGAATAGTAAAAACTAAAATTCCGAAATCTAAACTGATTTTTATTGGGGATGGTGAAGACAAAATTGAAATTGAGAGCTATGGGAAAGATGAAATCGAAAAAAATGAGATTATATTAAAAGGACGTCTATCTCAGGAAGAAATTGCATACTATTTAAATGCATCGGATGTATTCGTAATGAGCTCAATTATTGAAGGGTGGCCAACAGCAATGGTAGAAGCACTTGCTTGTGGAAAGCCTATTGTATCAACAAATGTAAGTGGAGCCTCTGAGATGATCTTTGATAATCAAAATGGATACATTTTAAAGAACAGGAATAAATTTGATTTTGCTGAGCTTTGGATAAAGGCTCTTCAATTAAATGATCCTAATGAATTGAGTTTACAATTGTCGAAGAGATTTACAATGACAACGTTAGAAAGTGATTTTGTTGAAAATTGTTTTACTAAAATATGATCAGAAATTTACTGCGGAAGATATACTATATCAAAAGCTTTTTAAGATTTAAGTCATTTGGAAGAAATTTAATGCTTGGTCCAGGGGGATTAATAGCTCGACCTAATGAGGTTACGATTGGAAATAACGTTTACATAGCGAGGAATTTTTTCATTTCTGCAAGAAACTTGCAAATAGGAAACAATGTAATGATAGGACCAAATCTTGTGATTGAATGTGATAATCATTCATTTAATAAAGTTGGATATTCTATGTTTGAATACAGACATGAAAGGATTGGAAGTTTTGTCACAATTGAAGATGATGTTTGGATTGGGGCAAATACAACAATTTTAGCAAATACATGCATTTCAGAAGGTGTTATAATTGGTGCGGGTAGTGTTATCAATAGAACAATACCTCCATATACATTAGCTGTTGGAGTACCTTGTAAACCAATAAAAACAAGGTTTTCTAAGGAAGAACTTCAGGAACACTTGATTAAAATAAAGTCTAAATATCAGCTTGAAGAAATACTCAGCGAGTGGAGAAAATATAAATTGATAGAATTATGACAAAGTTTATCAGACTGGTTATTCATTATCTTGGAAATATTTTTCGTTTTTCTTACCTGAAAATTCTACGTTTTCAAGGAATAAAAATTGGCACAAATACTATGATTAGTTTGGGCGCCAAACTTGATGTTCATAGAGGGAAAATAAGCATTGGTGATAATTGTTTAATTACAAGCGGTGTAAAAATATTATCGCATGATGGTGCCAGTAGAATGATTGACCCTGATGATTGGGGCAATGGTTTTGTGAAAATAGGTAATAATGTTTTTATTGGAGTAAACGCTGTTATTTTACGAAATGTAACCATAGGAGATAATGCAGTTGTGGGAGCAGGTGCGGTGGTATCAAAGGATGTTCCGCCTGCAACTGTTGTTGCTGGTAATCCGGCAAGAATAATTAAAGAGCTTGAGGGGCCATTCCCAATTTTAAATGATCACAAAAAACACTAATATGCAGCAGCTTACTCAAAAACTCTCTGATGGAGAAATGCTGGTACAGGAAGTTCCTGTTCCTGTGCTGGGCAAAGGAATGGTTTTGGTAAAGAACCATTTTTCGCTAATTAGTGCCGGAACCGAAGGAAGCACCGCCCAAACCGCGCGCAAAAGCATCATCGGCAAAGCCAAAGAACGGCCGCAACAGGTAAAACAAGTGTTGGATGTTGTTTTGCAGCAAGGGCCTGTTCAGGCTTACAGGGCGGTAACCAAAAAGCTGGAAGCTTATTCGCCGTTGGGGTATTCATCGGCGGGTGAAGTAATTGCCACCGGCGAGGGTGTAACCGGATTTCAACCCGGCGATTTTGTTGCCTGCGCTGGTGTGGGATATGCCAACCATGCCGAAGTGGTGGCGGTTCCGGTTAATCTTTGTGTAAAACTGCAGCGTAATGCCAACCTGCAAATGGCTGCGTACAATACTTTAGGAGCTATTGCGCTGCAATCCATCCGGCAGGCAGATTTGCGCCTGGGAGAAACATGTGCTGTAATCGGGTTGGGGTTGCTTGGGCAACTAACGGGGTTAATGCTAAAGGCATCGGGTGTGCGGGTTGTTGGTATCGACGTTAGCGATGCCCCGGTGCTACTGGCCGACAAACATTTTGCCGGTTTGGCCTTAACCCGCAATACGCCGGGAATCGAAAAACAGATTGAAGAATATACCGGTGGAACAGGGGTGGATGCAGTGATTATTGCTGCTGCAACTTCGAGCAACGACCCCATAAATTTTGCAGGTGCAATTGCCCGTAAAAAAGGGAGGGTAGTGATTTTGGGCGCTGTACCCACCGGATTTGATCGCGACCCTTACTGGTACAAAAAGGAACTTGAATTAAAGATGTCATGCTCGTATGGTCCCGGTCGCTATGATTTAAATTATGAGGAAAAGGGGATTGATTATCCTGCCGCTTATGTGCGTTGGACTGAGAAGCGCAATATGGAGGCATTTCAGCATTTAATTGCTGGTGGCAGTATTGATTTAAGCTATCTGACCACCCACGAGTTTAAGCTGGAGGATGCACCACTGGCTTATGATATGATTGTAAATAAAACAGAACCTTACCTGGGAATTGTTTTGAAATATGACATTGAAAAGCAGATTGTACTAAAGAATAAGGTGATTACAAATTCACCCCGGCCGGTTTCGAAAATTAATATTGGTTTTATTGGTGCTGGCAGTTATGCCCAGGGAAACCTGTTACCCAACATCCCGAAAAAGAATACAGATGTGGTTTGTAAAGGTGTACTGACGAATACCGGAACAACCTCGAAAAGAGTAGCTGAGCGTTTTGGTTTTGAGTTCAGCACGGCAAATGAGGCAGATATCATTGAGAATGCTGATATCAACACCCTGTTTATTGCCACCCGCCACGACTCTCATGCTGAATATGTATTAAAGGGAATCAGGGCTGGAAAGCATGTTTTCGTTGAAAAACCGCTTTGTCTTACCCCCGCAGAATTGGAACACATCATCGAAGCTTGTCATCCCGAACGTAGTGAGGGATCTGTAACTGTTAGCGCAGAACAGCAACAGATTTCTCTCCCGAATTCTCGGGTTCGAAATGACACTCCGATGTTACTCGTAGGTTTTAACCGCAGGTTCAGTTCGTTGTCGGTGGCGTTAAAAAAGAAATTGGGACAAAGTCCCATGAGCATGATTTACAGGGTTAATGCAGGAAACATTCCGGGCGATAGCTGGATTCAGGATATGGAAACAGGGGGAGGCCGCATTATTGGTGAGGCTTGCCATTTTATTGACTATCTCACCTGGTTGAACGGGAGTTTACCGGTTTCGGTGTATGCCACGGCTTTGCCTGATGCAGAAAATCATAACGACACAGTGAACATTCAAATCACTTTTGCCAATGGTTCATCGGGTATTGTTGCCTATTATGCCAATGGCCCGAAAACGATGCCCAAAGAGTATATCGAGGTTTTTCAAACCGGAACAGCTGCTGTTTTAGATAATTTCAAAACGCTGCGGATTTTCGGCAAATCAAAAGAAAAGAAGAATCTTTTCAATCAGGACAAAGGTCAGAAGCAAATGGTGGAACATTTTATCAATAGTCTTAAAATGGGTAAGGTTGTGATCCCTTTTAACGAAATTGTTTCAGTCACCAAAGCCACTTTTGCAGTACTGGAATCTATAAAAACCGGGCAGGTAATGAAAATTGATTGAATACGAAAAAGAATGAACACGGATAACACCGATGAAACGGATAACCACGGATAAATTGGTGAGAATCCGTCCAACCCGTGTCATTAGTGTTCTAAAAAACGAAGTATCATGCTGCACGAAGACATCACCCAAAAGGTCATCGAAGCCTTTTACATAGTTTATAACAAATTAGGTTATGGTTTTCTGGAGAAAGTATATCATAATGCCATGCTTATCGAATTACATCGTATGGGATTTGACTGTAAAAGTCAACACCATATTAAGGTTTATTACGATGAATATCAGGTTGGTGATTATTATGCTGACATAATCGTGGACGATTGTGTAATTATTGAAAATAAAGCAAGTGAGGCTCTTTCAGAAGCAAATGAAAACCAGTTAATTAATTATCTGAAAGCTACTGAGATTGAAGTTGGTTTGTTGTTTAATTTTGGTAAAAAGCCAGAGTTCAGGCGCAAAATATTTACAAATGACAGGAAAAGATTGAACACGGATAACACGGATGCAACGGTTAACCACGGATAAATCTGTGTAAATCCGTCAAACCCGTGTCACCCGTGTTCTGATAGTTGAACACAGATAACACAGATGTAACGGATAACCACGGATAAATCTGTGAAAATCCGTCCAACTCGTGTCATCGGTGTTCTAATAGAATTATTTACATGTTCAATACATCATTTATCAATCTTAAATCCTACTGCGAATCCCAGAACTTTGCAGGATGGGACCCTTATGATGGGCTTAACTCAAAGGTATTCAGGTTTACGCCATTAAAACACTGGGATTTGGCGCGGTTGTTCTGGATTCAGGCTTTTAAAAGAAATCCGGTTAACCTCAGAAAGATTTTTTTTGTTCCGAAAGAGCATAATGCAAAAGGAATCGGGCTCTTTTTAACAGGCTATTGTAATCTTTACAAAGCACAACAACAGACAGGCAGAGCCGGGACAGATGAACAAGCCGAGGTTTTAAAAAAGATTGATTATCTCGCGCAATTGTTAATTTCAATGCAATCAAAAGGATATGCAGGCGCATGTTGGGGTTACAATTTCGATTGGCAGGCCCTCAGGTTGTTTCTTTTCCCAAAGAATACCCCCACTGTAGTTGCCACCACTTTTGGTGCAACAGCACTTTTTGAAGCTTATGAGATTACAAAAAACAAAACCTATCTCGAAACAGCGCTTTCGTCAGCAAATTTTGTGTTGAATAACCTGAAGCGAACGCCAAAAAATGAGGGTTTTCTTTTTTCATATTCCCCGCTGGAAGGAAATAACACTGTATATAATGCATCTTTACTGGGAAGTAAATTGCTGAGTTATGCTTATCGTTACTCTGGAGATGAAAAAGTGAAAGCCGCTGCACGTGAAAGTGTTGTTGCCTGTGTTAACGCGCAACGACCTGACGGTTCGTGGTTGTATGGTGAATTACCTGTGCAAAACTGGATTGATAGTTTTCATACCGGGTATAATCTGGATGCGTTAATGTGTTATCAGGAGAATACCGGTGATAAATCATTTGCCGGAAATATTGAAAAAGGGTTTGAGTTTTACATCAAAAGTTTTTTTCTTGAAGATGGCACGCCCAAATATTATCACAACAGGGTTTATCCCATCGACATACATTGCCCGGCCCAGCTT
>JBFXEQ010000079.1:0-12985 GCA_050179935.1 Bacteroidales bacterium
CAACAAGAAGAGAAGGCACTCAGCTTTGGGGTACAAAACAATAAATGAATTTGAACAACTAAATAATAATCAGGGAATAGCAGCGTAGCTCTTAACTAACCGTGCATATTTTTGTTGCATATCCATTTTATGAAGATTTTATCTACATGGAACGTTGAAAAAGCATCTAGCCAATATACGCGAAAAAGCAGGAATCGGAGCAAGGGACAATGCCCCGCCTGTGCTGGATCGGTACTGATAAAGCCGGATTTAAAACTTTCCTTAATCTTCCCCCCCGAACATCCGCCTGTTAAACTAAAAAGTGTAAATTTGCCGGAGCGTTTTCAGAACGCGAGTGAGACTTAAAGAATTATGAAGATATTAGGAACCGGAGCAGCCGGATTTATTGGATTTTATTTGGTGCAATATCTCGCCGCACTTTCGTAATAAATGTAAATTGGAAGCAAAAAAAATTGTCAAGGGAGTCAAATGGGCAGGATTGGAGTTCATACTAAATTTTGCTGGGCAATTAGGGATAAAATTATTGTTAGCCAAGATTCTTCTCCCAAGTGATTTTGGAATTGTTAGTATGACAAGTATATTCATCGCAATAGTTACTGCTGGGTCAGAATTAGGAATGGGAGCAGCATTGATCCAGAAAAAAGATGATATTAATGCCCAACGCCTTTACGACACTGCCTTTTGGACAGGATTGATTTGGGGAAGCATTCTTTTTCTATTTATGATAGTAGTTGTTGCCCCGTTTGCTGCTTATTTTTATGAAGTTCCAATTTTGAGAAAATTAATTCCATTCTTAAGCTTAGGTATCCTTTTAAAGCCTTTGAGTTTAATTCATACAGTAGTTTTGACTAGAGATATGAATTTCAGACGAATGGCTATAATCAACAATTTCTCAGTATTTATATCAGGCTCTATTTCAATACTACTTGCGATGAGTGGACTTGGGGTCTGGGCATTAGCAGCGAACTCAGTACTTATTGTTTTTATTTCTATCCCCCTCTTATATTTAACAACAAAGTGGAAACCCAAACTAGAATGGTATAGACCGTATTTCAATGAAATATTCGGATTTGGAATGTATTCTACCGGGACATCAATATTTAGTACAACAACCTATAATATTGACAATTTGATGATTGGGAAGTTTCTTGGATCAGAACCCTTAGGTGCATATGCACTTTCATTTTCACTAACTGAGGTAATCAGACAAACAGTAAGTTCAATACTAAATAAAGTATTGTATCCCGTTTTTGGTAAATTCCAAGATGACAAAAAAAAGCTAAAAAGTTACTTCCTAAAAATTATAAATCTCAACGCTATCATTCTATACCCAATTATGTCTTTCCTTGCGGTTTGGGGAGGCGATTTAATCCGGGGCTTCTTTGGAGAAAAGTGGATAAGTTCGATAATTCCATTACGATTGTTAGCAATTGCAGTTATGGTTCATTTAATGATTAATTCTTTTGCATCGATATTTAGAGGAATGGGATTCCCAAAAATTGAATTTAAGGTTCTACTATTTACAACACTTTTTGTTTTAATACCAGGCCTTTTTATCGGCATTAAATATGGAGGACTGCTTGGAGCAGCCTTAGCAATCCTAGTAAACAAACTAGTTTTAGTTATTGTGGGATTTATCCTTTTAAATAAATACATAGGTGTTACGATCAATGAGCTAGTTAATGAGCTATACAAACCAATCTTAAGTCTCCTAATTAGTACGCTCATAACATATTTTTTAACTTCATTTTTTATTCATCGTACATGGATCATTACCGGAACACTATACGGTCTTTTATATATATCGTTTATTTTTATTTTGGAACAAAAAAAAATAAAAAGCTTATACCTTCAAATTAGATAATTGGAAAATGAGATTGACTAAAATTAAGAATACAGTAAAATATTTACTGTGGAAGGGAAAAAGTATTAGACTTAACTTTTTAACAGTTTCTCCTTCTTTTGCTCGGATTAACTATTCTTTATTTAACAGTTCCTTTAAGCACGAACAACATAAAACATTGGCTGGCATAGCAAAAAATATCTCAGACAAGGGTAATATTGGAAATCTGAGACGCAACATCCACCGTCTAGAGAAAGGATTAATTTCGATCCCTCCAAAGCCGGTATTTGCAGAAGGGTATATCAGAGAAACGGTACACGCATTTTTAAACTCGGAAGCCAGGGAAATAGAGATACCAACCTATGAATGGGCTTACGGCATCCTTCATAAATACTTCGATTTTGTTGATGAAACTCCTAAAATAAAAGAAGCAAAGGAGCTATTCAACAAACATAAAGAATCTGTCAACCTTTCAAATTTCCCAACTCCCTATAAGTCTTCAAAAAGAGTTAAAAGTTCGATAGGTTATGACGAATTTCACAAGCTAAATCTTCAACGAAGATCGGTTCGTTACTATAAAGACATTCCGGTTCCAAGAAAGGACGTTGAAAAAGCAATTGAGACTGCCCTATTAGCGCCCAGCGCATGTAATAGACAACCGTTTACCTTTAGAATAATTGATTCTCCTGATTTACTGAGAGAAGCTGTTAAGCTGCCAATTGGAGCAACTACTTTTTCTGACAATATCAAAATGATGATTTTCGTCATCGGTGATTTGAGTAACTACTTTGATGAAAGAGATAAACACCTGATCTATATTGACAGCTCACTTTCAACTATGGGTTTCGTTTTGGCATTGGAGACACTGGGACTTTCTTCATGCATAATCAACTGGTCTGACATTAAAGAGAATAACTTAAAATTGAATAAATTTCTTCAGTTGAAAAAGTGGGAACAATGCGTACTTACTTTGTCTGTCGGTTATGCAAGTGATGAAGGGGGGATTCCTTGTTCAAATAAAAAAAGTATTAACTCAGTAATCAAATACAACTAACATAATGAGAATCCAAATTGACGGCACTAATACCCAAAACAAAGGTGCTGAATTAATGGCATACACGATCATTCAACAAATCGAACAAAAATTCCCAGACGCTGAAATTGTTCTCAATCTATACGGTAATGACTTTCGGGTTGGGGAATGTAAGGCAAAGATTACGCAACCGTTGAGATTAAAACACTTCCGTTATCCTAGAGCCATATTATACCGTCTTGGATTACCTTACAGCTACTTTACCGAATATTATCCGTCCAAGAAAATCGATATTTTACTTGATGCCAGTGGGTTTAAATTCGGGGACCAATGGTCTTACTCAAAAACATACATGGACGCTCTCGAAAACTATTACGCTAAATTAAAATCATACAATACACAAATAGTATTACTACCACAAGCTTTTGGTCCATTCACTACGGAATCGAGTAAGCGGAGTATTGATATTCTAAATAAATATGTTGACATATTTTTCGCCAGAGAATCTAAATCTCACCAACATTTAATTGAGTCCGGTATAAGCGCAAACAAAATATTTGAATATCCTGATTTCACCATAACTGCTAAAGGATATGTGTCTGAAAGATTTAAACATCTGAAAGACTTTGTCTGCCTCATCCCTAATAGTAAAATGTTATCTCATTCTGGGACAAATTTTGACATCTACTCTAAACTCTTTGAACGAATTGAGCAAAAATGCTCATTGCATGGAAAAAAAGCGTTTCTCTTAAACCATGAAGGAGAAGATGACTTTGATCTGTGCAATAGAATAAATGGAAGACTCGCGAATAAACTCCCAATTGTCAATCAAGTAAATGCGCTTGAAGTGAAAGGTTTAATTGGGAATTCTTACATGGTCATTTCGTCCAGATTCCACGGGGTATCTAGTGCCTTAAATCAAGCGATCCCGTGCTTAGCGACTAGTTGGAGTCACAAGTATCAATACCTTTTTCAAGAATTTGGCTTGACAAACAACATCATCAATGTTTCTGAGAATATCGTCACTGAAGATAACCGAGTTGACCAATTGTTAACCGATGAATCCAATAAAAATGTAAGGCATTTTTTAGGTCATAGAAAACATATTCTGTTGGATAAAGTTGAAGATATGTGGAAAGTAGTTTGGAATAATGTCAATCAGAAATGATGAAACCAGCAATTGTAATAGCAACATATAACCGACCAGTATCGCTTTTGCGTCTATTATCTTCAGTTGAAAGCGCGATATACGACGTACAAGATGTTCCACTTGTTATCAGTATTGATGGAGGTGGTACAAACAACCAAGAAACTTGCCGGATCGCTGAAGATTTTAACTGGTCATTTGGAACGAAGAGAATCATCAAGCACAAAGAGAATCTGGGATTACGAAATCACATATTATCCTGCGGCGACCTAAGTGAGGTATTTGGAGCCGTAATCGTATTAGAAGACGATATCTATGTCTCTCCTTACTTTTATAAATATGCTTGTTCTGCGGCAGAATTTTACAAAAACGATGAAAAAATTGCTCAAATATCTCTTTATTCTTTTAATATTCATATCCATACATTACTCCCTTTTGTTCCTTTAAAATCCGCGTATGATACCTACTTTGTGCAGTACGGTTGTTCATGGGGGCAATGTTGGACTAAATCTCAATGGTCAGGTTTCAGGAAATGGTACAATAAGGGGCAGCAAGTTACTAAGATCGATAAACTCCCACGAAACATTATAAATTGGCCTGAATCTTCATGGTTAAAATTTTTCACGAAATATTTAGTAGAAACGGATAAAGTATCTGTATATCCTTATTGGGGTTACTCAACAAATATAAACGACGCTGGAGTTCATAATCGAGCTGATCAATTCACCTATCAATGTCATTTGGCTACCCAGAGCATCGACCTCAATTTCGCACCATACAGGAGTACAAGTATAAAATATGACGCTTTTTTTGAATTAAGCGCGACTTACATAAAAGTATTTAATAGAGATTTAGCGAGATTTGAATTTGAAGTTGATTTATATGGGCAGAAATTAATTGATGGAATAACGGCTGAATACTTTTTATCAACTTGTAAATGTTCAAAACCGATACTTAAATTCCCCTTGATATTAAAACCTTTGGAGCAAAATATTTTATTAAATATCATCCATCACCAAAATGATATATTCCTGGGTAAAAAGGAAACGTTCGCTGTCAACGATTATAAAATCAAAATATGGGCCTACCAGACTCTGCCCTTGCCAATGGGGAAGGCAATAAAACAATTGATTCAGCGTATTTTTAAAAGCTTGCACTATTATATAAAAAGAAATATTTAGGTTAGCTTTTATTCAAACTTCAATCCATAACTCGAAACAACAACAACAACAACAACAACAACAACAACAACAACCATTTAACCGAAGTTGAGATATTCATGAGCAAAAAGTACCTGATTAGGATATTATTTCTACTAACATTTACACTGAATTTGTATGGTGTAATTATTAATGTTCTACTAAATGTTATCCATATCCCGGGTATTATTAGCCCCCTGAAAACACTAACTCTACTATTGCTTTTTTTTCTTGTGCCTAAAAAAGGAAAAGTATCATTCTCAATTTTTCTATTGGTTCTTTTTGCTGTTACTTATCTAACAGTAGGGATAATTCAACATCGTGTCGTACCTACGGTTTTGTATTTAAGAATTTATTTTGAGCCGGTTCTATTCCTGATATGCACAAATGCGATTATAACAAATAAAGAGGTGTTCAATGAATACCTGAAAATGATTACAAAGCATATTGTAATATTTGCTGTTTTAGGTACACTTACATTCTTACTAATTAATTTTAGTCAGTCCTTAGACTTTTTAACTCAAGACGATTCTTATATCACAAGTCATTGGAGAGTTACTTTTACAAATATTATACGAAACGGGATTTTGATAGCAGGCCCGAACAATGCGGGAATTGTTCAAGCAGCATTTTTAGGCTTATTCCACTTGAAAATTGATGAGTTCAACTTTCTTTATTCTAAAAGTAAGATTCGCTCAATGTATATCGTCTTTATCATAGGCCTTATACTTACTTTTTCTAAAAGTGCAATCGGAGCATATCTAATATTTTTAGGAGTTACAAAGCTCACAAAAATAAAAATAAAGAACGCTTTTAGAATTGTAATTGTTGTTGTTTCTGTCTTGTTGCTTTTTAACTTTCTTTTGCTTTATAAAAACGAGTATCCGATAGTAAAATGGGTTACAACAATTGTCAAATTAGAAGATTCGTCATCACAGGGTCATATCTCTTCATTCACAAACGGTTTAAGCACGCTTCAAGAGAATTGGTTTTTTGGCGCAAACAAAGGTTCTCATGGGCAAAAAGGAATGATTTTCTCAAACTTTGACTTTGTTATAGAATCCTCAATTTTAACAATCTTGGTAGACTTGGGTTTAGTGTCTTTCATTCTCTATTTCCTCTGTCTAATGAATAATATTTCATTCAAGAGAAATTTACTATTTTATGCGATGGTTATCGGACCTCCACTTCTGGTACTCCCAATAATATTAGAGTTAGAACCTATGATAATAATCGTATCACTTATCCCCCTTTTGAATCTTAACACCCAAAATGAAACCGCATAAAATGATAGATATCTCGATAGTTATTGCGACCTATAACGCAGAGAAATATTTGCAACGGTGCCTTGACAGCATCAAGGCTAATAAATCAGACAATATTGAGCTGATTATTATCGATGGTAAATCGAATGACAATACCTGTTATATAATTAAGAAAAATGAACAAGATATTGATTTCTGGTTAAGTGAAAGTGACAAGGGGATTTATGATGCTTGGAATAAAGGAATAGATATAGCGAAAGGAAACTGGATTATGTTCCTGGGAGCAGATGATCAGTTAAAAGTAAATGCTATACAGAATTATCTGACTTTTTTAAAAAGCAACAATGTGTCAGATATCGATTACATCTGCGCTTTAAATGAGTACATTGATAAAGACGGGAAAATAGTCTCTACAATTGGTGATAAGAGTGTTTGGCCTAAAATGAGGAAGTATATGAGCGCGGCACATGTAGGATCGTTACACAATAGGAAACTCTTTGAAGAAGTGGGTAACTATGATCTCCAGTTTAGAATTTGTGCAGATTATGAGCTATTAATACGAAAAAGGGAGTTGCTTAAATCCCTTTTTATCGCCCAAAAGATTGCTATAATGGAAACCGGGGGAATGAGCTTTTCATATTCTGCAGTAAAAGAGCTTTATGCCATAAGGAAATATCATAGAACCCTTACCCCTTTGGAAAATCAGTTCTACTTTTTGAGAAATATTATCACATTTTATTTGTTAAAATTAAAACTTCTTCTTACCAATTAATCGCTGTTAATAAATTTCTCGAGTCGCTTAATTGAATAAATTAGTTATGAAAAAATCTATTGTTTTCTTTCATCCAACAGCAGAATTATATGGAGCCGATAAAATTCTAGCGTCTGTTATTAACAACTACAAGGACTATAAAAAAACGATAGTAGTTAAATCGGATGGACCTCTTCTAAAAATTGTAAAAAGCCAATCTCCCGACATAGTAGTGGTAGTAGAAGAGAATCTTCCAATAATAGCCAAAAAGAATCTAACTCTGCTAGGTATTTTTACGTTTCTTGTCTCATTGATAAAATTTGAAAGAACTTCAAAATCATTGTTCAAAAATGGAGTATCAATAGTTTACTTGAATACTTTAGCCACTCTTCCAGTTCTATTTTTCTGTTCAAAATCAACACGAAAGATTGTCCATGTGCATGAGATATTATCCAATAGCAATATCCTTAACAAACTTCTCAACAAAGTCGCTATAAAGTATTCAGATGCCGTTATTTGCGTTTCAGAAGCTGTAAAAAGGAACCTTGCTTCAGCTCTCCCTTCGATGATCGATAAGTTATTGCTCATCCAGAATGGTGTAGAGTTCGTCGACAAACAAAAGGATGGTTCCAAAAATTATTTTAATACCGAAAAAATAAATTTTGGACTGATTGGTCGTATTAAGCCAAGTCATAAAGGACAAATACACTTGTTAAATGCAATAAATAAATTACCCAAAGATATTCTACAGCAAGGTCATTTCTACTTCGTCGGCAGCACAGTTCCCGGACAAGAATACATGCTCGATGAGGTCAAAGATAAAATTCGTGAGTACAAGCTATCTAACAGTGTAACTATCATCCCTTTTGTTGAAGAAATACAGGTAATCTACAGAAATTTAGACGTAGTAATAGTCCCATCAGTATTTGAAGATCCTTTCCCGACTACCGTATTGGAAGGTATGTTCTTCTCGAAGCCAATTATCGGCAATAGAGTTGGAGGAATTCCCGAAATGATAGTTGAAAATGAAACTGGCTTTCTTTGTGAACGAAATGACATTGAAGCGCTTTCGAGAAGCATTCAATATTTTATTGAAAATCCGAAAGAGATCCGTTCATATGGAGAAAAGGGCAAAGCCCGGTTCAACCATTATTTCACTTTAGAAAAATTTAATATCCGTTACAAAGAGGGTTTAAGTAAGTTTCTATAAGAATATCAGGATACACTTCCCTATTTGAGTATCAGAAAATAGATAATGAAATAAATAGCTCTCGATCATGAAAATATACCTATTTTTTGCCTTCGCAGCCCTTGGATTGTTGAGTTGTAATAAAGACGTCGACACCGTTTCAAAATCTAATGATATATATCTCAAAAGTAATGACGTTAGAGTGAAAATCTGTAAGTGGAAGAATAATCACGTTTCCGCTGCTTCTTTTACTTGGGATGATAATAACTGGACAATCAAGGACTGCTCTGAAATTTTTGAAAAATATGACTATACCTGTACTTTTTTTGTTAATCCGTCCGGTTACATGTCAACAGGTCTTCTATCCGACTTAAAAAAAGTGAATGCTCGTAATTTTGAGATTGGCAACCACAGTGCTTCTCATGCCCGCTTGGACACGATGGGGACAGAAGGGTTAAATAAGGAAATTGTGGATACAAAAAACAAGCTTATCGATTTATTTGGCTATTGTTATTCATTTGCTTACCCATTTCATTTACGATCAGAATTGTCCGATGAGACCGTAAAAGATACTCATATATTTTGCAGGAACTTTTTTATTAATAACAACGACGTCGTTGCATGGGGAAATAATTCGGATAATACCCTACAAAGTAGGATCGATGCCATAGACGAATCACAAGTTATAAATGGGTGGGCATTATTTGGTGGTCACGGTCTAAATGAAGCTGGATATAACCCAGTCCCTGATTATGAATTAGACTCATTGTTAAGCTATGTCTCTCATAAAGATATTTGGGTTGATACATTTTCCGAGATTGCCAAGTATTATTCAATTTATAAATTGGTTGACCTAAAATATGAAGACAAAAAAATTATTTTAGATGGTATCGACGACTGTGTAGCATTGTTTTACCACCATAATTTGAAATCATGTATCATATCCTTGAGCTTCACTTCTTCAAAAGAGATCACATTAGAAGGAAAGAATATCATTAATACTGAAATAAAAGGAAACAAAGATGGATATTATACTTACATAGTAGATATAGATATTATGAATAGTAATGAGATCAAGATAGAGCAATAGGTAATCTAATTACGAAAAATAAATACATAGTCCATCGTTTCAGAACGATAACTCATTTAAACAAAAACATGAATGAAATTGCCATTATAGGTACTGCCGGTATTCCTAATAAATACGGTGGGTTTGAGACTTTAGCCGAATATCTTACAAAGTTTTTAGGGAAAAAATTAGAAATAACCGTTTTTTGCTCAGCGAAAACTTATAAATTAAGAAAAGATCGCCATAATAATGCCAATCTGAAATATATCAACCTCGATGCCAATGGTATTCAAAGTATCCCATATGATATAATATCTCTTTTAAAAGCTGCCCGAACGCACGAGCAAATTCTAATATTGGGTGTTTCGGGATGCATTATACTGCCTTTGTTTCGTTTATTTTATCCAAATATGAAATTGATCATCAACATTGATGGTTTAGAACACCGACGTGAAAAATGGAGCAACCCGATTCAACGTTTTCTAAAGCTATCGGAAAAACTAGCTGTCAGACACGGTGATATTATTATTGCGGATAACAAATCCATTCAGGATTATGTTACCACCGAGTATAATAAGCCAAGTGAGCTCATCGCTTATGGGGGCGATCATGCAAAAAGCATAGAGCTAAGAAGCGAAGTCCGTCAACGGTTTGGTATTCCTCCGCAATATGCTTTTAAGGTGTGCCGAATCGAACCAGAAAATAACATTCATCTGATACTCGATGCTTTCAAGGATGCTACCTTGCCTTTGGTTCTAATCGGTAATTGGGATAAAAGTGAATATGGTCGCAACTTAAAAGAACAGTATTCTTCTTATCCTTCGACAATCCTGTTAGACCCAATCTACGATCAGCCAATTCTGGATCAAATCCGCAGCAACTGCACCGTCTATGTTCATGGGCATAGTGCAGGTGGTACCAACCCCTCATTGGTTGAGGCAATGAGTCTGAAACTTCCTATTATTGCTTACGACGTTAGTTATAATCGGGAAACAACCTTTAATAAAGGCAGATACTTTAGAACGGCAAGTGAATTAACAGAATTGGTTAATTCAGTCAACAGTTCAGAATTGGAATCCCTGGCGAAGGACATGAAAGAAATTGCTGACGAGCATTACACATGGGAAAAGATATCACAACAATATTTGGAACTATTTAGGCAATGAATAAACTGGGGAAATCAACCGAAGATTACCGGGCCATGCGAAAGAACAGTCTGTCCGAACTACCACTCGTTTGAGCGGAGCGGTAACGAGTGGTTCGCTGGCAGTCGTTTGTAACGACTAGTGAATGCAGCCCCGTTGGATTAATCCCATTCACCCCAAACAGTCCCGACTTGGCAGCGTCGCCAGACCAGACAGCGTCAAAACAAATAAAAATGCGCGGTTAAAAACCACGCCACCCCAACAACCGGCTTCCGCGCGATTGTATCGCGTGGTTATTCTTAAACACCACACGAAAGGATTTGTGCGGCAGCCTGGAAATGCGCACTCATGCAGTGCATTTTTATTACAATATATAGTCACTCATAGTGCATTTTATTATATTTGTATAAAAAACGGTGATGGACAAATTATTCGAACAGTTCCATAGGCTTCTAAAAGAGACCAATACTGAATTCATCCGTTACATGTATTCAGAAATAAACTGGAAGAACCGGATGATTGGGCTTACCGGTCCGCGTGGCGTTGGAAAAACAACATTGGTTTTACAACACATTAAACAGCGTTTAAATTCCGCCGAAACGCTTTATGTAACGGCTGAAGATTTCTATTTTGCAGACCACCGGCTGATTGATCTGGCTGACGCCTTCGTGAAATATAACGGGAAATACCTGTTTATCGATGAGATTCACCGGTATAAAGATTGGGCGAAAGAACTAAAACTGATCTACGATTATCATCCGGAATTGAATGTCGTTTTCACCGGTTCTTCCGTGCTGGATATCAAAAAAGGGGCCTCGGATTTAAGTCGCAGGGCCGTGATGTACCATATGCAGGGATTATCGTTCAGGGAGTATCTGCAACTGTTTCACCGGATAACCACCCGCAGCTGGTCGTTGGAAGAAATTCTCGCGCACAAGGCTGAACTCCCCGGCGTAAAGCATCCGCTACCGCTTTTTGAAGATTACCTGAAGAAAGGTTATTACCCCTTTGCATTGGAAGAGAACTTCGACCGAAGGCTACAGCAGGTGGTTAACCAGACCTTGGAAACCGATATCCCGCTCTATGCCGGCATGAATGTATCGACCGGCAGGAAATTAAAGCAATTGCTGGCCATTATTGCCAAAGGTGTTCCGTTCAAACCTAATATGACCAGTATTGCCACTACACTTGCAGCCAGCCGGAATAATATTGCCGACTATTGCCTGCTTGTTGAAGAAGCAGGAATGATTGCCCAACTAAGGGATGCCACCGGAGGAATAAGGGGTTTGGGGAAGGTGGATAAAATATACCTGGACAATACAAACCTTGTTTACAGTTTGGCCAACGATAATCCGAACCCCGGAAATATACGGGAAACATTTTTTCTGAACCAACTTCGGGTAAAATATGACGTGATTGGTTCTCCAATAGCTGATTTTTTGGTCGGTGAATACACCTTTGAAGTTGGGGGTAAAAATAAAGGGCTAAAACAAATCCGCGGCATCGATAACGCTTTTGTTGTAAAAGACGATATTGAACTGGGCTATTTGAACACCATACCGCTTTGGCAATTTGGATTAACCTACTAACAGAAGGCAGTAAAAACGCTTGTCACTTCCCCCGCTCCCGCGCGATTGTATCGCGTGGTTATTCTTAAACACCACTCGAAAGGATACGTGCCTTAGCAGGGCGCGAGCAGACCAGACATGGAGAGAAAACCGCTAAGCCGATTACCGGCTAAGCGGTTCCTATCGATATACGTTCGTCCTTTCCGGCGTCAGGCAGGGAAACCATGCGCCCCTACCCCAGCCTGATCCGGAAAACCTCCTGCGTAGCTTTGGTGATTTTAAAGCGGTCGTCGATGCGGCGGCCAACTACCCACACCACTTGTTTGCCGCTGTAGAGTATCCAGGTGGCTTCTTTCCCGGGGATCGACAGTTTTTCATCGATAAATCGTACCAGCAGGGCGCGAGCAGACCAGACAGGGAGAGAAAACCGCTAAGCCGATTACAGGCTAAGCGGTTCCTATCGATATAGTTTCGTCTTTTCCAGCGTCAGGCAGGGAAACCATGCGCCCCTACTCCAGCCTGATCCGGAAAACCTCCTGCGTGGCTTTGGTGATTTTGAAGCGGTCATCGATGCGGCGACCAACTACCCACACCACTTGTTTGCCACTGTAGAGAATCCAGGTGGCTTCCTTTTCGGGGATCGACAGTTTCTCGTCGATAAATCGTACCAGCAGGGCGCGAGCAGACCAGACAGGGTGAGAAAACCGCTAAGCCGATTACCGGCTAAGCGGTTCCTATCGATATACGTTCGTCCTTTCCGGCGTCAGGCAGGGAAA
>JBFXEQ010000080.1:0-12897 GCA_050179935.1 Bacteroidales bacterium
TGCCCGGATAGAAGGCTTTCTATCTACCGTCAGAAAACAAAACCGGGATGTTTTTCCAGAATTATGTGCTACCTTTGAAGGAAGAAACTTTATCTCTGGATAAACCCTAGTAAATAGCTACTTTTAATTAATTAATATGGTTAAAGTAACCATAAGATTCGAAATTTTCGTTAAAAATTGGCTTATTTTTTTTTGATAATTAAAAAAATATATAAATTGCACTACTATTTTAAACAAAATCTGAAACAAATAACAGAAAACTACAGTTTTAAAATTTAATCCGAAAATTTGCAATCTTCGCAAGTAACTATTAATCACATAATATAAAATAAAACGAATAGTCATTTAATATGAAATCGAATAAAAATTTTCATAAGGCGAAAAAGGCTCGCCCATTGAGTGATGAAAATGATTCAAAAGGTAAAAAGGTTGTTCCTTTAGCAAAAAAAGACAAGTACTTTAAGCAAGAAATTTTTAATGAAATTGATGAGTTCGAGGATATAGAGGACTACGATTTAATTGAAAACGATGATGATCTTGAAGAATTGGATGAAGAATTGGATGATGATATTTATGAAGAAGAAGAAGATGATGAATAATTTCAGAAAGTAATGTATAAAATAAGGAGCGATAACAAGCTCCTTTTTTTATTTTAGATTATTCATCCCATTTAGAAATTGTTGCACCCAGCGAAGCTTTTATTTCTTCTGTTTCGGGTTTGCCAAAATAACTTAAGCGGGATTTTGTATTTGCTCTGGCAACAAGTTTTTTGTTAACGGTAATTTCTGCTTGTCCTCCAGTATTGAGTTTAACCTTTGCTTCGTCAATTAATAAATTGGTGGCAGAAATGATTCCTCCAGAATTGGCAAATATAGATGCAGAAACAGCTTTCCCCTTTATATCAATATGTCCACCCTGGTATGCTGTTAAGTCTGCATTTTTAAGATTAACAGTCAGAATAACTCTAGCTCCGCCAATTGCTTCAATTTTTATTTTATCCTGAACTATTGAATTTAAAAAATTTAATTCTGTTGATGCATTTGCTTTAACCTTTATAATTGATTTATAATTTATCTTAATATTGATGGTCGTTTCTTTAAATAAATTTGATTTTGTTCTGATTTTCAATACTCCATTTTTTATTTCTGAAACAATTTCATCATAAGGAACAATTTTGGAATCAATTATTATAGCGTTTGAATCAGCCTGAATCATCTCAATCTTAAAATTTCCCCAAATATCTATTTTGTCAAAATCATTAAGTATTCTTATGTTCTTGGTTTGAGAATAACTATTTATTGAAATTAGCAACAATGCAGATAAGATAATAAAAGTGTAATTTTTCATTTTGAATAGAATTAGTTTTACCTACTTAAAATCATTTACTTACAATTTCTTTAATTCTAAAAAGTAGTCCAAAATTAATTATTTACAAAAGTTTTTTAATGTTTTCTGTAACTACATGCCCGTCAAATAATTGAATAATTCGATGCGCATATTCAGCATCAGAAGGTGAATGGGTAACCATAACAATGGTTGTTCCCTCTTTATTGAGTTCTGTTAAAAGTTTCATTACCTCTTCACCATTAGCTGAATCGAGGTTCCCGGTTGGCTCATCGGCAAGAATTAATTTTGGATTAGCAACTACAGCGCGGGCAATAGCAACTCGCTGCTGCTGACCTCCACTTAATTGCTGGGGAAAGTGGTTTCTGCGATGAGAGATTTTCATTCGATCTAAAACCTGATCAACCATTTTTTTTCGCTCTGATGATGAAATTTTTAAATATAGTAATGGTAGTTCAACGTTTTGGTAAACAGAAAGCTCATCGATCAAGTTAAAACTTTGAAAAACAAAACCAATATTCGATTTTCGTAATTCAGTTCTCTGTTTTTCACGAAAATTTGAAACATCAATTCCTTCGAAAAGCAATTTACCAGCAGAAGGATTGTCGAGTAATCCAATTATATTTAGCAAGGTTGATTTTCCACAACCCGAAGGTCCCATAATGGCAATAAACTCTCCTTTACGAATTTCAAGATCAACGTTGTTTAGAGCAGTAGTTTCTATTTCGTCTGTTCTAAAAATTTTTACCAGATGGTTCGTCTTAATCATGAATTTTAATAGTTAAATAAATTAATTTATTCATATCGTATGTTTCAGAAGGATTTTGTTTTGCCGAAATAAAAGCCTGATAAACTAAAGTTATTAACGACAAAATTATCGTAATTAGTGTAATAACGATAAACATAAACAGATTGATATTTCCCCTTTAAGAAAAATCCTGTAACCATTAGTTCAAAAAAACAAGCAATTGGCCAAGTAATAGCCAATGCAATTACAATCAAATTAAATGTTTCCTAATGCCTTATTTTAGTTATGTGACGGAATAAAACCAAATCAAGTTACAATCTATAATAAGTTTTTAATAGACGAATATTGATTTAAATTGATGCAAAAAAAAACTGCCAACTTATTGGCAGTTTTTAGATGATTATTCGAACAGGAAATCAAAATCTTCTCCGGGTCCTATTTCTCGAGGCTCAGAACCATTTTTAAAGATACGTGCTTTTCGGGGGCCAATTAATTTTATTTGAGCTTCATCAATTTTAAGCATTGTTCCTTCTCTTAATCCAACAACATATATATAAGGATTAGCTACTAAAAATTCTTCAATACGTTGTTCGCGTGTTTCTCCGGCATGTCCATCAGGATGAGAATCAATATAATGAGGGTTTATTTGAAATCGAACGAGGTTAATAGCATGAAAACTGTCGGGTTCAACAATTGGCATATCATTCGTAGTACAGATCGTAGGACATGCAAGATTCGATCCTGCACTCCAGCCAATGTAAGGTTTACCTTTAAGAGCTTCGTAGCGAATTGTTTCAATTAAGTCTTGTTGCTGAATTAGTTTTAAAAGTTGAAAAGTATTTCCTCCGCCAACAACAATTGCCTCGGCATCTTTTATTGCTTGTTTTTTTTCTTGAAAAGGATAATTGTGAATAGAATCAACTTCATAACCTATTTCTGAAAATCGCTGTTGAACTTTTTGAAGATATTCATCGAACGAGAATGTAACTGCAGCATATGGAATAAATAGCACTTTCTTAACCTTTGTACCTAAAAAATCCTTAATATTATTTTTAGGATAATCCAAATAGGCTTCTCCGGCGTTGGTCGAATTACTAATCAATAATAGTCTCATATCTAAGGTATTTGTTTTTAAATAATTTGATAAATATAATTAAAAAACTTTTACAAGCGAATTCCAATAATCAGGATATCATCAATCTGTTCATAATTCCCCCTCCACTCATAAAATTTTCTTTCAATTTCTTTATATTGATCATTCATTGAAAATCCTTGCACAGACTTAAGAAGCTCTTTAAATGCTTTAATTTTAAATTTTCTGCCTTCTTCACCTCCAAACTGATCAATAAAGCCATCGGTAAATATATAAACACAATCACCTGTTTGAAAATGTATTTCATGATTTGTAAACGATGTTTTTTCCGCAAGATGGATACCTATTGGCATTCGATCTGCTTTTAGAGTAATTAACTCAGTTTCTCTGAATAAAAATAGTGAATTGTAAGCACCGGAAAACTGAATGGTTTTATTTTTTTGATCAATAACGCAAAGGGCAACATCCATTCCATCCTTAGTTTCATTCTCCCGACCAGTTTGGTGTAAAGATTCTTTAACATATTCTCGTAGTTGATTAAGAATAACATTTGGCACGAGCGATTTTTCCTTATTAACTATTTCGTTCAAGAAAGCAAATCCAAGCATGCTCATAAATGCACCAGGCACGCCATGACCAGTACAATCAACTGCAGCGATTATTGTTTTCCCATCTTTTTCCGAAATCCAGTAAAAATCACCACTAACGATATCACGGGGTTTAAAAAATATGAAATGCTCAGGTATTATTCTAGAAATAAATTCAGAGGGAGGAAGCATTGCAGATTGGATTCTGCTAGCATATTCAATACTATCGGTTATTTGTTTTTTCTGATAAGCCAATTGTTGATTAACAAATCGTATTTTTTTATTTTGCCTAAATAGGGCTAATATAAAAAGGAATATTAATAAAAATCCTAATAGTAATGTAAAAGAGAAATTTCTTTGTCGTTTGATTTTCAATTCGTTTATTAACTTTTCACTTTCAAGGCTGTTTATCTGTTGTTCTTTCTTTTTTGTTTCGTATTTGGCCTGAATTTCAGTAATCTGTTTCATTTTGCTTTCGCTGAACAGAGAATCATTATAGGTTTTAAATAATTCGAGATTTTCTAAGGCCAAAGGTAAATTGTTTAATTCTTTGTGTATTCGATATAAAATATTGTAACAATTTGTTAGTTCTGGTAAAGCTTTTGTCTGTTTTGCAATCGAAAATCCTTGGTGAGTATATTTTAAAGCATTTGTATAGTCTTTTCTTGATAGATAAACTTCGCTAATTAATAGCAACGTTGAAATTTGTTCGTTTTTATTTTCAAGTTGTTGTTCAATTGTTAAGGCTTCAAAATAATATTTCAGAGATTTATCCTTTTGTCCTAAAATATTAAGGATCTCGGCTAAATTTGCCAGAGACATTGCTTCTTGCCTTAAAAAACCAAGTTCCTTATAAGTTTTATATGCTTTTTCAAAATATTGGGTAACATTATCATAGTCTTCTAAATAATAGTTAAGAATTCCTAAGTTATTATATACAAGAGCCATCCCAGCTTTATCTTTTAGTTTTATTCTGATATTAAGAGATTTTTTATAAAACTCACCGCATTTTTCAAAATCATTTTGTCTAAAGTGGAGCAACCCAAGGTTTAAATAAGTTTTTGCTAAGGAAAGAGAATCATTGAAAACATCATATATGTTTAGCGCTTCAATAAAACAAGCCATCGACTCATCGTATTTGCCAAGTTTCTCATAAGTAACTCCCAAATTATTACAAACCGAAGCTAGTCCAATATTATGATTTTCTTTGATATAGAAATCTTTGGCTTTATTAAAATAAATAATAGATCTTTCAAAATCACCCGTAATGTTATAAAAGTTTCCATACTCAAGGTTTACATTTGCAGTCCAACGCCCACTCTCTAATGCTGTTGCGATTTTAAAAGCTTCATCAAGATATTTTTTACCTTCTATTATTTTGCCATTTTCATAATAATCGAACAAATCAATAAGGGCTTTAATTTTTAATGTATCATTTGGTCTGTTAGCAGATTTCAAAAGACTATCCAGAGCATCGGTTTGCGCTGATGCAAGAAAAAAGAATGAGAGAAAAACAAATGTTAGGGTGATTTTTTTCATTCCCATGAGAATATCAAACTAAAGATAGAAAAAATATTAACATAGGAAATGAATGATGATTATAATTATGAAAAATGTAATTTTGGAAGACGCTGTATCCTAAAATAAAGAAAGGCTGAATTTCAGCCTTTCTTTTAAACCTATTCAAAGGATAAAGCAATACCTACAGAAAAGGGATATAACTCTGGCCCTTTATCTTTTTCAAATAAAGAAGTTAGATAATACGTTCCATAAACAAGCCAGTCTCCAACTCCAATTCGTGCAGTTACACCGTATTTGAAAGGAGAAAGGTTATAATCATCTCTTTTCTTATCCTTATTTACATCTCCATTTTCTTTGTAAACTATTTTTGTATTTGAACCAAGTTTAACACCTCCAATTACACCTGCAGCTATTACAACACCTCTGTCCTGATTTGAAGAAGAATGCCATTCAAGCAATAACGGCACAGTAGCATATGTTGTGGAAAGTTTGGATTTATCAACACTAGATGAAGCATAACTTGTTGTATCAGTAATAATTACACCATTTGCGTCTTTCTGAATGGTATTGTTATTATCAAATCTATAATAATTCCATTCGAGACCTAAACCAGTAACTAAACCAAATTTATTGTTAATTAGGTTTATGCTGTATTGAGCAAAGTTTAAGTTCATGTTCCAGGACTTACCAGTATTGAGATCCATAAATTCATCAGAAGAATTTCGGCTTAAAGAAAAGTCTTTATTCATATAATTACTTAAACCCATTGAAAATCCTGACCATGAACCTTGAAATCGAGCATCGTTTTCGTTCCAAAACTCCCAATCCGAATCTTTGTTCTTCTTTACAAGAATCTTTGTTTCATCATTTTCATCAATAATTTTAACGGTTTTTCTTTTAAACCTTATATTGGTGGTATCTATATCGTTATTTAATTCTTCTTTCATTTCAACTAACGTTGAATCAGGTTCTTGTGCATATATACCTAATGTAATAAGTAAGGTAAAAAATAGTAGTGTGATTTTTTTCATAGTATAAAGTTTTAATGATTGTTTTTTTCTACGACGTTTAACTTTTGATTTTGTTACAAAAGAAAATTAATTATTAACGGTTGTTGAAAAAGCAATTAACCTGGAATTAAACTCAAGTTCGGCAACATTTCCGCTGGAATCATATTTTTTAATAAGGCTCATTTTGGTTCCGGTAAGTCGGTTCATTCCTGTAATCGCAATATTTGCAAAATCATAAGTGTTTATTTTTGAAAGATTATCATCTTTTTTAAACACATTTTTAATAAAAACATGTGCTAAAACATCTTTAATCGATTGATATTCTCGAGTATTATTTAATTGTGATGGTTGTTGGTTTAATTGAATTTTAGAAAAAGTAAGAAGATCATTATTAAATTTCTTAGTTTCAATAATAATTGGACGCACAAATAATGGTTGAACAGATTCTCTGTTTTCAAGGTTTTTATAATCTTCAATTATATTATTATTGATTTTCCTTTTTTCTGACAATGACTTTGCCTGATTTATAAAAGGGATTGAAGCATTTACAGATTTCGTGCTAGAAATAATGCTGTTTTCCTTTAATGCCAACACTTCTTTTTCTTTATTTATTGATGATTTAAGATTACTATAGTTTTTGTTTTCATGAATGCTTTTCGGAGTAAAAAAGGAAAGAGCTATTAATAAAATCACCGAAGCGGCTATCGAAAAATATTGATAACCAATCTTTTGTTTTGCAACAATAGTAGATTTTCTGAGCGTTGATTTTTTGTTATAACAAATCGTTAAATCGGGAATAAAAATAGTTTTTTCGAAAAGGGTGGCTTGTTTTTTAAGTTGAGCATTTACTTCAATTAATTTATTAAACTCTGCAATTTGGAATTGATTTAAATCACCTTCAATGTTAGCAATACAAAGCTCGTTGAAGTTGCTTTTTTGCGAATCTTCAATGATTAATTCTTTTTTTAATGTAGCCTTTTTATTGAATTTATAACCATCAGGAACTAATTTCTTAAACCCAAGTTCATCTAATTCGTTTTTTAAATCTGGATTGTTATTTACAAATGACATAAGCTGATTAATCTCGGATTTTGAAAGAGCGCCATCCAGGTAATCAAGAAAAAAATGTTCGTAATTATCGCGTTTAATAACAATCATATATAATAATTTAATTAAATTAAAACTTCCAAATTCCCAATGAAATTTTTTAAGGTTAATCGTCCGCGATAGATATATACTTTAACCTGAGATTCGTTTAATCCTGTTATTTCAGAAATTTCGTTATATGAATATCCTTCGTAATCGCGCAGAAGAATAACGGATCGTTGAATTTCAGGAAGCTTATTAAGAGCTTCGGTTAATATTTCATTTAAATCAGTATAATTTTCTAAGGTAGTTAGGTTAAAAGCTTCAAAATCATCAACAGGAGTAAGTTTGGTGTTTTTTCTAATTTTATCAATCATGGTGTGATAAGCAGTGGTGAATAAATACGATTTTACTTTTTCGAATGAAATATCACTAGATTTTATCCACAATTTTTCATACGTTTCTTGAACAATATCCTCCGATTCATGAACATTTTTTATGTTCTTTAAAATAAATCGGTAAATATTATCAGAATATAAGTCAATACTTTTATTGTATTCCTCAACAGTCATTGTAAAAATTTCTTACTCGAAAATATGACGAACATATGAATAAAAAGTTACAGGTAAAAAGAATAAATAAAAAATAAACCTTATTTTTATCAACTTAATAAAATTAAAATACAATGAGAAAGCTAGTAGCAATTATTGTTTTAGGGATTATTCTTTTTGGTTCATGCAAAAAAGAAGATACAAAAAAAGAGATTGCAGAACAGGATCATTTAGTTATGTCTGTATTATGGTATCAAAAATCTGCCGAAATGAGGGCTTTGTATTACCAAGGATTTAATCTTGCAAAGTATCGATTGAATGAAAGGGTTTCAAAAATTGATCCTAACGCAAAAAAAGCTGTTATTGTTGATATTGATGAAACAATGCTAAACAATAGTCCTTCAGAAGGTAAGTGCATTGAAACAGGCGAAAGTTTTAATAATGATAACTGGTCAAAATGGACAGCAAAAAGTATTGCTAAAGCACTACCTGGAGCTGTTGAGTTTACAAAATATGCAGAATCTATGGGTGTTGATATCTTTTATATTTCCAATAGAGGCGAATCTGAATTTGAAGCAACCTTAAAAAACTTGCAATCGGAGAAATTTGCTTTTGCTGATAGTGGTCATTTGCTATTAAAAGAAGATGAAAGCTCTAAAAAGTCAAGAAGGGAGCATGTTGCAAAGAACTATGAGATAATTCTTTTAATAGGAGATAATTTGGGTGATTTTACAGAGATATTGGATGACAGAACTAAAAATTATGGTTTTGATTTAGTAGATCAATTTGAAAAAGAGTTTGGCGATAAGTTTATAGTTCTTCCTAATCCTATGTATGGAGCTTGGGAAAAACCTTTATATAATTTTAATCGGAATTTAACAGAGCAGGAAAAAAATAAACTTCGAAAGTCAAATATTATAAGCTATTAGAATTCTAAGTACCTAAATAGTTGATAAGCATATTAATTAGTGTTTCCTGATTAATTGGCTTAGAAATATAATCATCGCACCCTTCTCTATTACTTAATTCCTTCTCCCCTGAATGAGCATATGCTGTTTGGGCAATTATCGGAGTGTTTGCATTTAATGCTTTTATAATTTTAGCTACTTCATATCCGTTAATGCCAGGAAGTTGAATATCCATTAGAACAAGATCAATCGTTGTAAAAGCCTTATATTGCTCTATTGCTTCATTTCCTGATTTGGCCCAATAAAGGATTGCTTTGGTTGGTTTTAAAAAACTTTCTATAAGATAATAATTTGAAGCTGTATCCTCTACAATTAAAATTGATTTGTTTTGCCAATTGGGTTGTTTATTGGTAATTAAATTTTCGTTTACCGTTGAATTGGAAATGGTTAACTCCTGGCAGGGTAGAGTAAAATAAAATGTAGATCCTTTTCCTTCTTCTGACTCAACTTTTATCTCTCCTCCCAACAATTGAACCAATCTTTTTGAAATCGAAAGGCCAAGTCCAGTACCTTTATATACTTTTTTCTTGTCATTATTAAAAGTTTTGTATCGTTCAAAAAGCATTTCTGTATTTTCTTTTGATATGCCAATGCCAGTATCTTTTACAAAAAAATTGAACAACGTTTGATTATTACTAGTTATCAGCGAATAACCAAAGGATATTTCACCTTTTTCAGTGAATTTTATTGCATTACTAAGCAAGTTATTCATTATTTGCCTGAATCGAATGTGGTCAGTATAAATACCAAGATTATTGTTTTCGGGTAAAATGGAAAGTGTGAGCTTTAGGTTTTTATGTTTAATGTTGATATCTTGAGAATAAAGCCTGTAAATATCTCTTAAAATCTCATTAACACTATATAACGACTTATTAATAATCAGTTCATCAGCCTCAATTTTAGAAATATCAATTATATCGTTAATTAAATTTAGCAAATCGTTACTACTAAGTTGAATGAGCTCTGCAATTTCTTCTTTTTCTTGCTGCGAGATGGCGGGATCTATTAATAAATTTGAGAAACCCGTAATTGCATTCATTGGAGTTCGGATCTCATGAGACATATTGGCAAGAAAAGCAGACTTTAATTGATCAGATCTTTCGGCTTTGTCTTTTGCATTTTTAAGTTTTTCTTCGGCAAGCTTTCTCTCAGTTATGTTGCGGCTAAAGGTAAAATTATACTCTGAGCCTTCAAAATCTCTGAAGTTAAATGCAGTTTCAACAGGAATATCTGATCCCTGTTTTGTTCTGTAATATAATTGAATAATGAAAGTTCTGTTTTTCTTTAAATGATTCCAGTATTCATGCCAAATATCTTCTGTAAATTCTGGTACAATATCAAAAATAGACATTTGCTCAAGTTCCGATTTCTTGTAATCTAAGAGCTTACATGCAGAGTCATTTACATAAAAGAATTTTCCATCTTTCTTCATCCAGATTATTGCGTCTGCAGCAAGGTCAACGGAGTATTGCGTAATTCGTAATTCAGAGGTTTTTTTCTGTACGCGTTCATCAAGCTCTTTATTGATATTTTGTATTTTATTGCTTTTCCTTTTTATTATCCTGTTCTGCCATAATAAAATTGCAATTAATACAATGGTAAAGAAAAGTACTGCGAGAATAAGTAAAAATTGATCGCGTTGCTTTTGAAATTTCTTTTCCGTTTCAATAATCTCATTTTCGGCTTGAATATTTTTATAAATAATTTTATAATCTGCTAATCGCTGATTTGACATAGCTTCCAAAACCGAATCTTTAATTTGGCTATAGATTCTATAGTTTTCGAATGCATTTTTATAATCGCCCATCCCATAATAGGCTTCAGATAATAATCGGTAATTATTGGTTAGTCGTTGTTTGTAATTGTATTTTTCAGAAATTTGTTTGCCTTGATTAAGATATTCAAAAGCTTTTTCATAATCGCCCTTTTTATTATAGGCGTTTCCCAGATAATTATAAATTTCGCTCAACCCATTAGGATTATTTATCTCGATCATAATACTTAAAGCCTCATTGAAAAAACTAATAGCCTTATCATAATTTGATATACTTAGATACGAATCTCCAATATTTCCAAGTGTATTTGCATAGGAAGATAAATTTTTAATTTTTTTCTTAATTTCAAGGGCTTGATTAAAATATTCGAGTGCTTTTGATACATTTCCAAGCTTGGTGAAAATCATTCCCAAGTTGTTATAACACATGGCGATTCCTTCCTCGTCATTTAATTCACGATAAAGTAATAATGCTTTTTGGTATTCTGGTAGAGCAAATTTTTCATTGTTTAAAAAGAGATAAATATTTCCCAAATTTTTATAAATAGTTGCTATTTCAGCTTTTTCATTTTTTGTTTCATAATAATAAAGGGCCTTTTCAATGAAGTACAACGACTGATCGTAGTTTTCAAATTTAATGTGAGAAAGACCTAAGTAATGCTGAATATCGGCTCTCATCTTATCAGAAAGATCTTGGTTATATTTTTCGAGCAATACAGAAAAGATCTCTAATGATTTTGCATAATTGAAAAATTTATAATAATGAATGCCTAAAAAATAAAGGGACTCAATTGATTTTTCAGGCTTATTCAAACTGTCAGATAAAAGACCTGCTTGTAAATAATATTGGTCAGCATTAATTGAGTCTTTATCTGTCAATTTTTTCCCTATCTCAATTAAATAATTAATTACACTATCTTTAGAAGCATTGTGTAAACTATTCGGAATGGTTATTTGGGCTTTACTATGAATAGAAGAGCTAATCAAGATAAACAAAAAAAAGAGTCTGATAAAATCAAAAATTCTTTTCACAAAAAAATAATTAGTACATTGAAAATTAAACAATTATTTTATTGGATAAAAATAAATTTCAAAAAAGTTGTTTTTTAGAATCTTTTAAATGTATACTTCCTAAGAATTCTTAAGTGTTTTTTAGTTTTCGATTTTTATAATTTAACAATTAATAAAATAATATAAAGTTATATAAAACAGGCAATAAAACGATATGATTAAAGAATACTATGAAGTTAAATTAAAATTCTAAATCAATTTTTACAGGACAATGGTCGGAGTGTTTTACATTATTTAAGATTTCTGCTCCAATTAGTTGAGGCCTTAACGATTTACTAATAAGATGATAATCAATTCTCCAGCCAAGATTTTTATTACGAGATCCCGCCCGATAACTCCACCAGCTATATTGATCTGGATTTTTATTGAATTCTCTAAAAGTGTCAACAAAACCGCTTTCCAGAAATTGATCCATCCAGACTCTTTCTTCAGGCAAAAAGCCAGAGGAGTTTTTATGGCGTTCAGGATGATTTATATCTATTGGTTTGTGGCATATATTAAAATCTCCACTGATTATTATTTTAGGTCTTTCGATTTTAAGCTTATCAATATAATTTTTAAAATCGCTGAGATAGTTCATCTTAAAATCCTGACGAATATCGTCAGTTGTACCCGATGGAAAGTAAGAATTAATAAGTGTTGTGTCTCCAAAATCTACTCTTATGGTGCGTCCTTCAAAATCATATTTATTGATTCCGAGCCCATAGAAAATATTATCAGGCTTTGTTTTAGAAAATACAGCAACACTACTATATCCTTTTTTCAGTGCCGAAAACCAGTAAGTGTGATAACCTAACTGTTTAAAAATATCTGTGTCTAATTGATCAGGACTAGCTTTTGTTTCCTGCAAGCAGATTATATCCGGCGCAGAATCTTTCAGCCAGCTTATAAACCCTTTTGTAATAGCAGCTCTTATTCCATTAACATTATAAGAAAAAATTTGTTTTGACATCGCTAACCAATTTTAATAATTTATGTATTTATTGATTAACAAATATGAGAATAATAGCTAATATTATTGAATGTCCGTAATTACTCATAAAATCAAGAAAATTTATTATATTTGTAAAAATTAAAAGTATAATAAAGATGAATATTTTCAGTTTTACAGCCCATTTTGACAGCGAAGAAGCCTGTCGCAATC
>JBFXEQ010000081.1:0-8507 GCA_050179935.1 Bacteroidales bacterium
ACATTACTATCAATGAATCAAGATAACTATTTGACCTCGAATTCGGATTGTATTGAATATTTTGGAAGCAATGGAGGTTTATTCGCTATGACTTTTAAAGACCTTATTCTGGAAGCAGGACTTTCGTTTTACTATATTGTTCCCGATTTGGGACTTAATGTTGGTGAAACTAAAGACATATCCTTAGAGTTTGTTACATATAATGTTGATAGTGACTTTATCATAAGACGTTCAACATTTACATACACACAAAAATAGGCTTTTCAGTTAGAATATAGATTGTCAGCCTTTTGCATAAAATATTTTATGTTCGGCTCAGGTAGGAACCTGAGCCGTTTTCTTTTTCAAGGACTAGACTACACGTTGAATACTATCTACTAGTGCATATGCTTTATCTTGGATTTATTCGGGCACTCAATTCCACAACACTAAGCATTAATGCCTTTTCGACACTTGGCTTTGGGGCAATACCTGTAAAGGGAGTTTCAAGATATATTACCATACTCGAAGGTTTTTTAGGCTGGTTTCTGTTGAGTATTTTCAGCGTTTCCCTAATAAGTCAGATGATACAGAACTAAAAAAAAAGATTTAATTCGTTTTTACCAATTTTCATGAGTCATTCTTAATTAATAGGAATAGGCACGTAATCTAACATTTATAAAAGTCGAATGCTCTATTACACTTTCTTATAAAACATTATTAATCTTTTGAACAGTTTACTGTTTTACAATTTTAACGGAATGGTATGTATCTTCAAGTTTTACAACCAATAAATATGCACCAAAATTCAAATCCGACAAATTAATATTATAGGCAATCCCTTTGTAGTTATATCTCTTAAGACATTTACCCTTTAAATCGAATAACGATATCTCGGTAAACGGAATTGCTGTTTTAACCATTAAATTCGACTGGAAAGGATTGGGAAATACCGATAATTTATCGGTAAGGTTAACATTATTAATTTCGGTGTTGTTGTTTTCTACAGTAAATATGGCAATATTGGGAGTACTTATACTATAGCCATCGTAAAGGAAATATTTTAAAGTATCGTTGCCGTTGAAATTAACATTTGGGTAGTAAACAAACGATCCCTCATTATTTAAGATTATTTCTCCATTTTTAGTTGATTCAACCACTAGGGCAACCAAATCATCTCCATCAAGATCGAAGTCATTTTTTAGAATCCCGTCCTGAGATGATACAATAACAGGGGATAATTCATCTTTAAAAGTGAAACTATCGCGCATGGCTATGGCTGGGCTATTAAATAGCATGAGATTATTCTTAGTTACGTAGTATTAGGTTTTAAAGGTATCCACTACCGTACTAGGTTCAATTGTATTCCATTGATCCCATTTAAAACGTTGGCTTGTTGAGCACCATTGATTCTGGTATAGTACACCAACATTTTATGTTCATTGGCTAAATTGAAAGAGTCGAGCACTTCGTAAAACCGGGGTAATGAAGAGTGTATATCCTAATGCAATTAAAACCAGCCTCCTTTATTTGAGTAAACCACTTGGAGTAATCGCTTCTGGTTGCAGCAAGCTCGCCGGGAAAAGTACCAGGTACCGATACGTCTAAATTTGTTCCTTTAACAAAAAATGGTACATACTGTGTTCCATTCCATACATTCAGATAATTATTGTTGGTTGAGTATGGAACCGTTTGCCCACAAGCAACTCTTGAGTGCATTATTAGAATTACCAAAGCAATATAAAAAGCATATTGCGTTTTAATAAGCATTGTTTTAGCCATTAGTTTTTTGTATGTAATCAAGGACTATCTCCTGATATTTCTTGTCTAAATGTAAGATATGCGCCAAGAACCATTTTTTCATAAAGTCGATCAGGTTATTATAGAGCAATTGATTCTTATAGGAAAGTTCTAGTTTCATCTCGTTTACCTTTTGTATAAAGTACAAATGTTGTTGTTTATGAAGAGCTAAATCTTTATACCCTGATTTTTCGAGCAAACGTTCTTCTTCGGAGAAATGATTCCATAAATAGTTTTCGAGTTTATCTAAAAGTTCAATCATTTGCTTCTGTGTTGGATTCTCAATTCTAGAAAGTTCCTCGTCGAGTAGAGTAAAAAAGCCACGATGCTGATTATCAATTATTGATATATTCAGTAAGTATTTATCATTCCAGTTTTTCATATCATTTAGATTATTTGTTATCAAAGGAGGTTCGAGTCATTTTGCCCCACCCTTTTTTATCTTTTTTAATAAAAAATGTATAGTTACCTAGTAAGGCAAAATAAACATTTAACGGATGGTAAATTAATATCTCGGCAATTGCAATAAGTATTACCGACAGTAAAAATCTATAACCCTTGTATCGATTAAAAATGAAGGTTTCGAAGTAAACCGCAAAGGAGGAAAAAAATAGAGAGAACGAGAACACAAATAGGATTAGTACAAAGAATATATGCAGGTTAACTCTTCCCTGAATAGCCACAAATATAAAGTACAACAATCCTAATGTTTCGATAATAGGAGCTAACCACTCAAAGAATACCCAGTAAGGAAAGCTAATGAGCCCCATTTTACCATACATGGGATTGAAAAACATATCCTTATGTTTTAAGATAGTGTCAATGGAACCTCGGGTCCAACGATTCCTTTGGTTTTTGAGAGATATAAATTTTGAAGGAACTTCGGTCCAACAGAGCGGATCGGGAATAAAGGCAACTTTATAGTCTTGTTTGGCAACCCTGTGCATATATTTTCGCATTCGAACCACCAGTTCAAAATCTTCGCCCACCGTTGATTTATCGTACCCTCCACATTCCATGGCAATTTTACGATTGAACAGGCCAAAAGCACCCGAAATAATAAGTAGACCATTTATTCTACTCCACGCCATTCGTCCAAGGGTAAAAGCTCTGAAATACTCAAGAACCTGAAATTTAGCCCAAATATTTTTGGGATAGTTAACTTTAACTACACGTCCATCTTTAATTATACAAGAGTTGGCAACCCTCACAACACCGCCAGCGGCAATTACTGTTTTTTTATTTTCTTCCAAGAAGGGTTTTACCATTCGGAGAATTGCATCGGATTCAATAATGCAATCAACATCGATGGCCAAAAAAAACTCGGAGCGGGAAACATTTATCCCGGCATTTAAGGCATCGGCCTTACCGCCATTCTCTTTGTCAACATAAATAAGGTTTGCATAGGCTGCATTGGTCGATTTATAAATATTCCTTATTTTTTCGCTAGGTATGAACTGATTAAAAGCGTAATCCACCTTTACCAAGTGGTAATGCTCAATAACTTTTTCGAGGCTGTTGTCTTTACTCCCATCATTCACAACTATTACTTCTACTTTAGGGTAATCTAATGACAGCAAACTTCTTATATTTTCAATTATACTTGCAGCCTCGTTATACGCTGGGGCAATAATAGAGATTGATGGTAAAACCTTATACTCCTTAATGGTGTTATACCTAAAATATTTTGTCTTTTTAATGTATTCCGACAAATCGAGCGACGACACAATTGCCATTAGAATATAGCTTAAGAATAGCAACGAACCGTAAATGATAAGAAAGGAATTTAATATGCTGGAGAATTCATTCATTTCAGTTTATTTATGAGGATAAATAGATATTGGATATTTCGTTGTAAGCCATTCCTATTTCATTGTTGTCGGAGTTCTCGAAAGAGGAGAGAAGGCCAAACCGATACTTGTATATAATTCGCATTATTTCAATTTTGACCAACAGGGTCTGTTTCGTGATTATTGAACTTAGAAAATATATAAATTTCTGGTTTGTAATACTCTGCGAATTCTTCAGGATGGTTAGTTTTATTTCATCGTTTTGTTTCTCAAATTCATCAATAACTATATCAACAGCATCCTCTTCTGGAACAACGGTGAGTAGTGCATCCCAGGCTAGCTGCTTCTGGTATTCATCACTACTATATAGGTGGTTAATTATAAGGGTTAGATTATTTCTGTTTTTCCTAAACTTATACTTGGCCAGAATAAGTCCAATCATGTTTTTTCTGGATTGTTTTGATGCTAATAATGCTCTGTAATCGATACTCAAATTATTGTTTTTAAGAACAGCATTTACAATAATGTTAAAATCAAGCAGAGATAAGGAGTGTTTCTCCCCAATAAAATTTACAAGGTGTTCCCCGCTTTCCATTAATCGAATAAGGGCCGCATATGCTTCTGTCCTTAAGGCGATATTTTTACTTTGTCCATATTTAATAATTAAATGGTTGTGAGTGTTAATATGTAAGTAGGATAATATTTTCATAGATAATATCCTGTCGTCGATTTGCCTATGGTACAAGAAAGATTCAATCTTATGCTGAAGGTTAAACAGCTGGATAAGGCTTTTAAAATCATCGCTTAGGTTAACTGCCAATAATTCCTGAATTCTTAAGTAGGTATCGATAAAGGCAATTAGCTGGATTCTTGTTTTAAAATAGCGTTTGTTCTTTTTATAGAAAGCGATCTTTTGTTCATCGGTTTTGTACGATTCTGATAAAAAAAGTTTTGTTAGAAATGTGGTAAAAAGTTGAGAATACTTAAACCTGAACTGCGCTCTCTTTTCTCTAACAAAGCTGTAGTATAGGCTAAGCGATAAAAAAATAAAAACAAAAAGGATTGAAAGTGCAGTGAAACATACAATCAGGTATATCCATACAGGATAAGAGGTTATTAGACTGTGATACGAATTGGTAATCTGATATCCGAACAGGTTAATTTCTGGTTTATAAAAATAGTAAGCAAAGAGGGCAAACATGATTACCAGGCTGAATAAAATCAGCATGAGAAGTGACCATAATATGTAATTGGCAATTCGGTATATCATATTAGATTCTTATTTTTAGTAGCACCTCAAAGGTAAAGCGGTTTCTATAGGTGTTCTTCAGGTATTCTTCGTATGAATAGGCCGACGATAGTTTTAGTTCATGATATTTAAATATGGCTATATTCTTTTGAATTTTAACCTGATAATTCTCAAGTCGAAAACGTTGAGCAGGCTGCAAAATAGAGTACTGTTGCTCGTCGGGTGAGTTTCCATAAAGCAATTCCAGCCCCCAGTAGTTTATTGGATTTGCCGAGTAATACCTTATGGTAAACATGGTTGTTACCGAGTATTTAGAATCTTGCATCACAAAAAAGGGTTTCACCATAAACCAAAAGTTTTTGTAATAGGTATTCACATTGCCGGTTATAATAAAGACATTAATGCTATCGTATTTCAAGTAACGACCACCAAAACTTCCTTCCCATGTTTTCCCCAGCGGAAAGTAGAGTTCAAGTCCTGCAGAATATTTGGGGAAAAGCGATTTATTAATGCTCATTCCCAGGTTTGCATATAAATAACGTCTTTTCTTGAGGGTTTGGTAATAATCCGTTTCTACCTGCAAATCGTTTTCGTTAAAACGATTTGCATAGTTTAGCCTTGGTATTAGTGTGTTTTGCTTAATTTTAATTGCATAATCGATAAATGATAAATGCTGAGCGGAGAATGAGGTGTTGTCGAATAAGTCGATAGCATAGAATAGAGAAACAGCACCCGATTTATTTAGTCGGTACAGCTCAATGTAAAGCTGTTTTATGGGGATGGAATCCAAATACACCTTATTCTCCTCGATAAGCTTTATGCCATTACCATATTCCCCAAGGTTTTTGTACGCAATGGCGTTCTTGTAAACAATATTATAGCCATTGGGGTAATGATTTTGCTTTGCCAATTCGGAAATCTCAGTAATTTGCTTGTAGCTTTCCGACCAAAGCAAAATATTTAGCCATGAATCATACAACTCGCTGCTAGTTTTGTTTATACTATAGGCCTTTTCGATGCAATTTAAGGCATCCTTATAATCGCCTCGCCATGCATAGACATTAGCCATAAAAATCAGTACATCGTCCCGGTTGGGAAGTAGTGTTAATATTCTTTCGGCCTTTGATATGGCTTCATCATATTTTTTGTGCTGCGAGTCATTAATGGCTGATGTAAAAAGCGAGTCTGTATTTATTTGAGCGTTTAAGTATTCAGATTGAATAGCTAGCATCAAAACAAGCCCAACAACACTTAAATATTTTCTGCTTATGCACCTCATAATTCTAGGATATAGTTTAGCAAGTTAACAACATCGTCGGGGTTAAACGGCTTGCTAATAAAGTAGTTTGCTCCAATAGATATGGCTTTTGTTTCATTTCCATGTTCATCAATTCCGAAATAGATAATTGGGCTACTAATCTTCTTGTTCAACCTTATGTACGAAATCAGCTCGAAGCTGGAAGTTCCGATTATGGAGTCGTCCACTAGAATTATTTTACAGCAATCGGAGCTGTTGAGGGAGCTTGCATCGGAAAAAGAATCATAAACGGTAAATAAAAGATTATTGGGAATACATTTTTCCAGTAATCGATTAAGGATTTGGGTTAATACCTCATCGCAGGTAAAAAAGATTACTCCAGTCAAATGTGAATCCGCCATCTTCTTAACATTTTATATTATCGAAGAAGTAAAATTAATGAGAGCTCTTCTTGGGTAATATTTAATTGATTTGATAAAAAGCAGGATGAATCTTCTTCAAATTACAAAATAAATTTCAATCGAAGTCAAGATATTTAAACAAATAAAGATTTTTTTTGTCACAAATGAAATAAGCGTGAATTGCGAAAAAGGTAATATAGTTGATAGTTGTTCGTGAAGAGAGTTCCTTTTAATACCTTATGTTGATCGTTGATGGTTGACAGTTGATTGTAAAAAGCAATCTTCCCTTTAACGTTTTAAGTTGATGGTTGTTCGTAAAGGGAATTCTTCCCTTTAACGTTTTCCGTATTCCGTTCTCCGTTTTCCTCAAACTTCTTCCTTTTAACTTTTAACATCTCACGTTTAACGTTGTCCGTTGTTCGTTGATAGTAAAGAGGGTTCTTCCCTTTAACGTTTTCCGTTCTCCATTTTCCACTAACTTCTTCCTTTTAACATCTCACGTTTAACGTTCACCGTTGATGGTTGATAGTTGGCAGTTGATAGTAAAGAGAATTTATCGCTTTAACGTTTCTTGGCTTATGCTAAAGCCACATGAATTCCGAATCTCTGCTTTGCTGCATCAGGAAAGTTGATTTATGAAAGGTTCGTCGGACTTATAACATTAGATACTAGACCTCTAATGCTAAACACTATATACTAAAAACGAAGCATTTTAACTTCTTGCTTCTAACTTCCTTTATTTCTATATCTTCTTTTTTTAACATTATAGCAACACTCCTACCCTCCTAGCACAAGCATTAATACACCGATAAAAATTCCAATTAATGCAACCCCTTTGCGCTTTAGGTTACCCTCCTTAAATAAAAGGGCACCACCAATAAAGGCAATAACAACGCTAGAGCGTCGAAGTACCGACAGAATCGTTATTAGTGCTGCATCGTCGGTTAGGGCGTAGAAGTAGGAGAAGTCGGCTATGGTTAGTATAATGCCGATAAAGGGGATAGACCATCGCCATTCAAATTTTGCAACCTTACGTTGCGGATACCACATAAATAGCACAAACGGAATATATACCGGAATCATATACACCGAAAACCATGCCTGCACTGCCATGCGGTTGTAATGCGCAATTAGGAATTTATCGTAGAGGGTACTAAAGCTGCCCAGCATGGTAGCTACCATAATAAACAGCACCCACTTATTACGCTTAAAGTTTATTCCTTCGCGGTTACCGGCCAACGAAAAGTAATAGAAGAATCCAAGTACAGTAAGTATTCCCATCCATTGCCATAGGTTATAGGTTTCATGATAGATAATTAGCGCACCAAGCAATGTCCAAATAGGCCCTGTGGCTCTAATGGGAGTTACAATGGTAATTGGTAGATTCTTTAGTGCGAAGTAGGCAAATAACCAGGAAGAACCCACAAGCATCGATTTCAGAAAGATTAATCCATGCGTTTCTAAATCGATAAGAGGTACATAAAAGAGCGAATCCATTGGCACCGCTCCTGCATATGAACCAACAATAACAGGAGTAAATAGGATAGCGCCTGTTGCGCTAGCCAAAAACAGTACAGGAATTACAGCATTATTATTTAACGATATCTTTTTGACAATGTCATAAATTCCAAGAAAAAAGGAAGAAATCAAACCCAAGAAAATCCACATACCCTAAAATTTTTCGGTACAAAATTAACACTATTATGGAGTTAATGCTAATAATCGTTGTTCGTTGTTGGTTGATGGTTGATTGTGAAGAAATTCTTCCCTTTAACTTTTAACGTTGTTCGTTGTTCGTTGATTGTGAAGAACTCATGGTTGATGGTAAAAAGCAATCTTCCTTTTAACGTTTAACATCTCACGTTTAACGTTGTTCGTTGATAGTTGTTCGTGAAGAAATTCTTCCCTTTAACTTTTAACGTTGTTCGTTGTTCGTTGATTGTGAAGAACTCATGGTTGATGGTAAAAAGCAATCTTCCTTTTAACGTTTAACATCTCACGTTTAACGTTGTTCGTTGATAGTTGTTCGT
>JBFXEQ010000081.1:8517-12628 GCA_050179935.1 Bacteroidales bacterium
TCCCTTTAACTTTTAACGTTGTTCGTTGTTCGTTGATTGTGAAGAACTCATGGTTGATGGTAAAAAGCAATCTTCCTTTTAACGTTTAACATCTCACGTTTAACGTTGTTCGTTGATAGTTGTTCGTAAACAGCATTCTTCCTTTTAACTTTTAACGTTTAACATCTCACGTTTAACGTTGTTAACTTCGTCTAACTTCTGAAACTTTCCAACTTTTTACTACTCATGGATTCCGGATTTCCGCGTTGCTGGGTTAGGAATGTTGGGTTACAGGGTTCTTCTAATCGCTATTTAGGTACGACAAAGTCACAGACTTCGTAGAGCGAGAGGTGCCATTATATTATTCAATCAGTTTTAATTGCTTAAATTTATCCTCCGCGTTTATACTAATGTACGTTTGAGGTGTTTGTTCTTGCTTATTAATCAGGATGCTTTTTAATGGTACGGTTTCTCTTAAATATTTGTCTAATTCAAATAGCGTAATTTTGCCTTTAGTTTCGGCCACCTTGTCTATTAAGAAATATGAAAATAATCCATGCTGCTTTTCTCTGTAGCATAACGATGACTCTGTTTCACGACTAGAGCAAAAAACGATAATATTACCGGGCAGAGGTGTTTCTTTCGGTTTTACTTTAACTCCACGGCTAGATTTTAGGCCTGTGTTTCGTCCTGCACCCGTGAAACATGCATCAAAAAATACGACCACTTTTTTTGAAGAATATTCTGTAAGCTTCGAATATATTTCCTTTAGCGGAATTGCATATTCCAATGAACTGCTTGAAACATCGACCGGAATAATATATGGCTCTTTGGATAGCTCATCGGGCAAACCATGCCCTGCATAATAAAATAGTAGAGTTGCAGCACCGTTCGAATATTTGGAAATCAAATTAATTTGGTCTAACGCTTTTTTAATCTGCACAAATCCAGCATTTTTTAAATATACTATATTCTCCGTGGGCAAACCAAGCGTATTAAGGCATAATTCTTTAAATGAACTTGCATCATTTATCGCAAATGGGACATTCTGTTCTGCGCTTAAATTAGGCTGAAAACTAGTATAATCTTCATTCCCAATTATTACTGCATATGAGTTTTTACCAATATTCGTTGTTTTAGAAATGGCTAACGAATTACTAGAATTAATTTCAGCAGCGATATTCGTTTTTTGTGCTGAAGGACTACCAATACTATAATAATTTGACCGACTTGTATTAGTGCTACTATTCTCCGAAATAATTGAATAATTACCCCCAATGCTTTCGGAACTTAATTGATTTTGACGTTTCAAATTAACCGATAAGAAATTACTTTCACCAACCGCTGGTTTAGAGCTAATGGAGTAGTACTTGGCAACGCTTTCGGAACTAATTTGAGCATTTAACCCAGCTGCACTAAAAAGAAGAGGGATAATTAGCAAATTTTTTATTTTCATTATTTTCTAATGATTGGTAAATCGCGGAATTGAATTTTATTATAGCTGTAGAATAATTCAAGAGCTTTAATGATACGCATATTTACATTGACATCGTTAAAAATAAAGCTTATTCTAAAGGGTACGTTTTTCATCAAATAGATATTATTGTTGCTTTCGGTATTAGTACCCCATCTAAATGAGTTTGCAAACTTTTTTTCGCCAAATTCATCGAATAGAAAGGTGAAATTAGTAAGGAAATACCATTCTTGGTCGATGGCCGATTCCAAAATAAAATTTATTGTTAGGGAATTATTTTCCAACACACAGCTTTCTACAGCTGCTTTCATATCCTTGCCAAGAGCAACTGGCATTTGAGTATTGGGCTTAGGTAGTATATCAACCTTAAATTTTACATTTCCCTCCAAGTTACTGACTTCCGACAATACATCCCAATTAATTGTTTTGGTACCATTACCACTCAAATTATCACCAACGTCCCCATTTACTTTTTGCAATGGGCCTATATATGCCCCATCGTTAATTGAATAATAGAGATTAACTTTCATAAGTTGACTTGGGATTGTCTCTGAAACTTGATAGGTAACCCTGATGATATTCCCATCTTGCAAAGAATTTACATTGCTTACTTTCTGTGCCCTTAATAAACTAAACGGAAATAAAGCCAAAATAAAAAATGCCGAATATTTCATAATCTCTGTTTTCTGGTTAAATATATAAAATTTGTTTGGTATCTAGCAAGACTTTTATGGTTAAAGGAGGTTGGCGAACGGTCTACGGTTTGGGCTGCTGGGGAGTTAGTAGCCAGCGGCGTCATCCGCCGTTAAAAAGTTAGTTAAAGGTAATAAAAATTCTACATCTGCATCATCAGCCCCAGTGAAAGTAACTGCTTGTTAGCAACAGGTTTTTTATTCAAATTCAGCAATTTCAATAGGTTTTACAGGCTTGCCATAATCAGGTATAAATCTTTTTTTCAGACTTTCTGAAATTGTATCATTGAAAAGGGAAAAAGTGTTTTGACTTGGATTATTAATATTTACATATGCCTCAATTGAATTATTACTAATAGAATCATACCAGAGGTAATATTCTATCAAATGATTTAATTTTATATTTCTGATTGTGTCTCCAATGTAATAAACATTCGATTTACCTAAAATACCTTCGATTTTTTTAATTGTTCCTTTGAATTCTTTTTCTTGAAGTGATAAGGAAAAATAATTTATATGATTTTTTATTGTGCTAATTTCAACCAAAGTGTCTTTTCTGTACACAGCAAAACTGTAGAATTCACCGTGTTGGTCAGTTATTTTAAACTCATCTGTTATTGTATCTCCAATTGAGTAACCGTAAATCTCAAGTTTCTCATTGATTCTGTCTTCAATGCAAGAGTTTAGGAGAAGTGTGAATAGTGTTACTGTAGTAATAATTTTTGCTTTCATAAACTTGTTGCTAACGGTCGGCAGTTGCTTACGCTGGGGAGTTAACCGCCAGTGGCGTTATCCCACGTTAAAACTATACTAAAATACTAAAAACTTTCGTATCTGCATCATCAGCCCCAGTAGGCTAAACCACCTGTTATGCAGCGTATTTTATTCGTAATTTAATTCAAACCACGAATTTCTAATCACAAGAATGTGATTATCATTTACATCTTTCGTAAATTCGAATTCAATATTATTTTTATAAATATTAAAAATCGTAATATCTTTTGAAATACCCAGTTCGGGACATTTTACTGTAATTTTTTGAAATCCACACTTTGCCTCGAAATCTTGAGAAAACTTTGGATGTATTGAATTAACAATGCTTGCCTCTACTGTTTTGTTTCTTTCAATATTAAGATAAACTCGAATAGTGTCGTTATCTGTTGTATTTGTAATTGCAATATTAATTTTCCTGTCAACAAGAATCAATGAGACAAAAAAAGTTAGAGTAATTGTGATTAAAATAATTTTACTCCAGTTCATTTTAAATTTAATCTTTAAAATATAACCATTTGTTTAATCAAGTAATTGTCATCTGTATTTGTTTCAACACCAAATGATATGCCGTTATCGAAGTAACAGTAACCATATAAAACATCATCGCAATTGTAAGAAGCATCTTTTTGAGGATAGAACTCAAATATTTTATTTGCTTTATCTCCAATTTCAATGCCATTAACTGTTTTTGCACGCTGAGGATATGAAACCTTTACCTTTACTAATTGCATTTTTTCTTTGAACTTTCCTTCAAAAAACAACAATATTCCTTCTTCAATTTTCATACGGCTTGAGTAAATGTCAGAATACGAGCCATCATCGTAATCATAATGAGTTATACTATTAGAGATTTTTTTCTCATTAATGTTGAATTTCTTTATTATAGTTTCTTTTAGGCTTCCTAATAATATTGTATCATTATTTATAATAATACCCTGCTTGGGTAATAAGATTAAAGTTTCATTATTTTGTCCAATTACGGATTTTGTTATCCCTAAAACCAACAAGCAAAATATAAGTTTCTTCATTTTTTCAATTTCGTAATCAAAGGTGTGGCAAACTCAATATTATGACTAACGTAAAAAATTATAATTAGGAATCAATGAGTTACTAACTCCAATTTCTTCCGGTTTTATATCAAATTTAGCCATTTGTTTTTGAATTCTTTTAGCCAATCCCATCTTTCTTTTTT
>JBFXEQ010000082.1:0-12405 GCA_050179935.1 Bacteroidales bacterium
GAAAATAAATAGTATTTACAAAATGATGATTATTTTCCAAATACAGGTTAACTTAATTATTCTTCGGAGTAGATTTTCTTAAGATGATTTTTAAATATACAAAGCCTAATACTGCTGCTAAAATAGATCCAATTAATATTCCAAGTTTTGACTGGTTTATTAATACCACATTATCAAATGCCAGATTACTAATAAATAGGGACATAGTAAATCCTATTCCACCCAAGATGCTTGCTCCAAAAATATGACCCCATTGGATATTTCCAGGAAGTTCTGCTATTTTAAGTTTAATTGTAATATACGAAAACATGAAAATCCCGATTGTTTTCCCAAGTATTAAACTTACTGCAATACTTAAAGTTAATGTACTAAAAGAAGCAAGACCTACTCCTGTTATAACTACACCAGCATTTGCAAAAGCAAATACAGGCATAATTATAAATGTAACAAATCGATGTAAGGTATGTTCCAAACTTTGTAATGGACTTTGTACTTTATGAATTTGCGATTCCATTGTATCAATTGAAGCCAGCTGCTCATGATTAAGAGTAATAGAATCTTCACAAGGATTTTTGCAAAAATCTTTTAAGGAGTTGTTTATGGTCTCATTAAACTCTTTTAATTGTATTTTACGTGTTGATGGTATTGAGAATGCAATTAAAACACCCGCAATGGTGGGATGTATTCCTGATTTTAAAAATAAATACCATACAATCCAGCCAATTACCATATAAAATGGAATATACTGAATGTTTAAATGGTTAAATAAAAATAATACTGCGATTAATCCTAATCCAATCAATAATAAAGACCAATGTATTTCGGCACTATAGAATATTGCAATTACCAAAACTGCCCCAATATCATCAACAATAGCAAATGCCACTAAAAAGACTTTTAAAGCTATCGGAACTCTTTTACCAAGCAAACTTAGAATTCCTAACGAAAAAGCGATATCAGTTGCCATGGGAATACCCCATCCATTTGCTCCTGGATTATTAAAATTGAATAAAATGAAAAGTGTGGCAGGAACAACCATCCCTCCAACTGCTGCTATTATTGGTAAGGCTGCTTGTTTTGGCGATGAAAGTTCTCCTGCAATTAGTTCTCTTTTAATTTCTAAACCAACCATAAAAAAGAATATGGCCATTAATCCATCATTAATCCATAAAATAATAGGTTTTGAGAGGTTAAAGGTTTCTGTTCCTATAGTAAAATACTGTTTCCAAAATAATTCGTATTCACTACCCAAAGAGGAATTGGCAATTATTAAGGCAGCAAGAGTTGCCAAAATTAATATGATACCACCCGAAGATTCAATTTTTAAAAATCGTGTAAATGGTTCTTTTATTGTGTCAAATGAATCTCTTTTTACTGAGCTTGAATAAGTTTTTGATTGATCCATTTTTAATCTAATTAATAAAAATTAAATGTTTTAATTTAAGATAATAATACAAAGATTTATTTATCTTGTTCAATGATATTTTACAAACTAGATCAAACTGAAATACTCTTCCGCTTTTTGCAGATCATTGGTTTTTCCAACATCAAACCAAAAAGTGTTTTTAGGTTGATAAGCCATTATTTTATGTTTTTTCGATAACTCAATGTATTTTGACGTAATTGAAAATAGTTGATCTTTCTCAAAATGATCAAAAATAGTAGGATTAATAACATGAATACCACTGAAAGCTAGCTTATGACTTATTTTTCCTGATTTTGAAATAATTTTAACTTTTGTTTTAGTGTTTTCCCAACCACATATTTCAAGATTTTGATTTAACAGAAAATACCTGCTTGTATCTCTTTTCTCCATTGCCAATGTGGCCAAACAATTTGATGCGATATGCTGATGAACCATATCGTTTAGGTCAATATCACTTAAAATATCTACATTATGAACAATAAAAGGCTTATTATCGTTAAAAAACCAGGCAGCTTTTTTTAAACCACCGCCGGTATCGAGCAATAAATCTGTTTCGTCTGAAATCTCTATATGAATACCAAAATTGTTATTAACTTTAAGAAAATCAATAATCTGATCAGCAAACGCATGTACATTGATAATAATTTCGGTAATACCACTTTGAATTAATTTCTTAATAGTATGCTCTAGTAAAGGTTTACCATTTACTTCGACTAGTGCTTTGGGTTTTGTGTCGGTAAGAGGTTTAAGACGTGTACCTAAACCAGCAGCAAAGATCATGGCCTTCATAAGCTCTTTTTTCTATCAAGTTCAACATGCTTTAATTTTATTATCACATTATCTCTTTTATTCAGATAACCTGCCAGTTTTTCGGCTGCATAAACCGAACGATGCTGACCGCCTGTACAACCAAAATTAATTAATAAACTGGCAAATTCGCGTTCCAGATAATTTTTAACAGATTGATCAACCAATCCAAAAACATGGGTTAAAAAGGTTTCCATATCGGGTTCATTATCCAGATATGATCTTATTTCTTCATCTATTCCAGTTAGTGTTTTGTATTTTTCAATTCGGCCCGGATTAGTTATTGCGCGACAATCGAAGACAAAACCACCGCCATTGCCCGATTTATCGTATGGAATGGATCTTTTGTAAGAGAAGCTATTTATTGTTACAGTTAATTTATGATTCATTTTAGAGTTGTTTTTCAGTTATTTTATTAATTAATCTTTTTAATTCAGTTGTTTGTGTTAAAAAATCAACCTTGTTTTTTACCAGAGCCAGGTTTGAAAGGGCAGGAGTAATGCTTTCAATAAAATGACTTTTACCTTCAACTAAACCACGAAGCCCATATGCTCCAAGAGTTTGCAATATGCGAACCAAGGTAAAAGCATAATAAAACTCAGTAAATTTTTTAGAATTGATAGATACTAATTTCTGTATTTCGCTGATATAGAAATTTAATAGTTCAGTTCTCGTTTTTTCTGATAAATTAGCTTTAGCCTGATAAAGCAACGAGGCAACATCGTATTGTAGAGGTCCTTTGCGGCCACCTTGATAATCAATGAAAAAGGGCTGATCATTTTTCAACATTATGTTTCGTGCCTGAAAATCGCGATACATAAAAAAATTAGAATTCTCTTGCAGCAAATATTCGGCAAATCGATTAAAATCGTTAGTTAACAGGTTTTCATCAAACTCAATTTTACGTGCTTTTATAAATTGATTCTGAAAATAAGCCAGGTCGAAAAGTATAGCTTCTTTATTAAACGAACTAAAGGGATAGCAAATCGAATAATCAAAATTCTGGCTGGCAGTTATTTGAAATTTTATCAACTCTTTTAATACAAGTTTGTATTTGTTCTTTATTTCAGAGTCGCGGGTTGTATTATTTTGCAATGAATAAATCCAACTTAGCAAGTTCAAATTTCCCAGGTCTTCAATTAAGTAAATGTTATTCTGCAATTCTGTTGCATAGATTTTGGGAACATTAAGGTTATAAGATTTAAAATGATAAGTGAATTTAATAAATGCATTATTTTCGATGCTGTTTGTGTTATAAACACTTAAAGCATTTGTGTTGCCCGAGGAAATTCTAAAATAAATACGTGATGATCCTGAATGAGGCAATTGATCAATTGTATCAGGATTTTTCCCCATCCATTTTTTAAACAGATTGCCTGATAATTTTATAATATCACTTGTATCCATAAATTTAGGCAAAAAAGTATGCCAGAATTATTATAATTACTAATGCAGGTAAGAAATTCAAAACTTTTAGCTGCTTTATTTCCAAAATAGTAATACCCAGGCCGATAAGAATAATTCCGCCAACAGCTGTAAGCTCATTAATAATTGGTTGCGAAAAATAATCTCCAAAATAAGTTGCCAGCAGGGTTAATCCTCCCTGATATATCAATAAAGGAATTACAGAAAAAGCAACACCATATCCAAAAGCTGCTGCCAGTGCAATTGATGAAACACCATCGAGAACCGATTTTGCTAAAAGCAAGTTTGGCTTATTGCCTAGCCCTTCTTCAATAGCTCCGAGAATGGTAACCGAACCCATACAAAAAAGTAAAAATGCTGTAACCAATCCTTCCGAAAACTTTGAATGGTCAGATTTTATTTTGAGTTTTATACGATCTCCCAGCTTATTTATCTGCAAATCTAAATCAATAAGTTCGCCAATAATACCACCAAGAACGATGCTAATTATGATTAAGAAAAGATTGCTGGTTTTTAGGCCCATATAAAATCCTAAAAACAAGGTGAATAATCCAATGCCTTGAAAAACAATGCGAACAAATCGTTCGGGTAGCTTTGAATGAGCCATCAAACCTATAATGCTTCCTGCTATTATTGCTCCTGCATTTATTAATGTTCCGGTCATAATTAATTTTTTATAAAGATAATAAAACTAATAAACCAAAGCTATATATTATGGACATTGGCTTTTAAAAAATCAGCTAAAATCTTTTTATCTAATTATTTGTTGGTTTGGTTAATAATTGATATTTTTAAATTGACGTTTAACCGTAATTATTTCATATCCTATGAGAATTGAATTATTCGATTCAGATTATCTGAATATTGTAGAGCTAAACACAACCGGTGATGACGAAAATTACGTAAAAGGTGACTCTGAGTCAAAATTTGTTGAGGGCGAAGTGTTTAATATTTTTACCTGTTGTTTTGAAAATGCTAATAAACTATATGAGTTTTTTGGTGCTACAAAATATAATGTTCGCAAAATAGTACCTCTTAAAAATGAATTAACAAAAAATCTCGAAACACTTAATAAAATTGATTCTTTAGAGCTTTTTAAAAATCATATTGATCAGATATTTCTGGGAGCCGATTTTATTGAAGAACTGGCGACAGAAGATCCTGAGTGGGAATCGAATTGGAAGATTTACCTTGATAAACTAATGTTGGTAAACAAAGGACTGATTGAACTTACCGATAAATGCATTGAAGAACAACGTATTTTGTGGGTAATAGGTTATTAGTTTTTTGCGAACAATTTAATATGTAAGTTGTTATAAAACATATAAAATAAAATCATTTTTTTTGCGTTTTAAACTTTGTATGATTTTATAAGTCATATATTTGCAATCTTTAAAAAAGGCTATTATTTACTTCATATATAGTAGCAAGGTTAATAAATTAGAGTGTTTAACATCCCGGGGGGCCGGGATGTTTTTTTATGTCTAATTGATTAATCTTTCATTACGTACAAAATAGGTAAATAGGCATAAAAAAAGCACCGCAATATGCGATGCCTTATTCTAACTTTTATTAAGCTCATTTGTTTCTTGCTCTTCTTCAATTTCTTCTGTATGGTATTCGGCTATTTCTACCTGTATTCCTTTTTCTGTGCAGAAACAATGTGTCATATTTTTTATTTCTTTTACTTTGGTATAAGGCAGCCAGCCAATTTCGACTACCTTTCTCTTTCCGGTTCGTTTAAAAAAACTAATATGAGTAAAGCTTAACTTAACTTTTGTTATAGTTTCCCAAATTATTTTTTCAGGTACTTTAGTAAAAAATCCGAACTGGTATTCGAATGCAAAATCATCCATGTTAATGTACATTTTAGCATTGTACCCAACAAATCCGAAATAAATAAAGAACATAAAATACACTGTTAATCCTACAAATAACCAAATATTTAGATTGTTGCTTTGGTAAAGAAGCCAAATGGCAATTGCTGATGTTACAATGTAAATTACTGAAAGGGTAATTAATAATCGTTTATATCGACCACCCTTGTCGGTCATTTCGTTAAGATTAATAGAGAAAGGTTGCATACTACTTATTTTTAGTTGATTACCCAAAGGTAGTTTTTTTAAATAATTTTTATAGACAGATATATAAAAAAACACAAACTCTTAATTAAAAAAAAATGTGTTTTCAATTTTAAAAAAATAAGTTATTTCAGATCTCCCTTAATATTAAATTTTACCAGAGTCATAGGCTCATTAATATTTTCAGATGAATTTAATAATCCAATGATTTTGCCATTAAAAAAAACAATCTCTTCAAATCTGTAATGCAACCCTAGCTTGTAGCCTTCTACCTCCAGATTTGTATTAGCTATTCTCTTACCATTGGAATTGTAGCTATATACCGAAAACTCGTGGTCTACATCTTCATCAACAAATTTAAATACAAGGATATTGCCATCAGAGTCAACTAAAATATTGTAATAATAAGGCATGTTTTTCGGGAAAAAGTTCTCATTATAAATTGGGGCTATATCTTCTTTAGAAAATTTGCCTTCAGTAACCTTTTGCTCCTGTGTTTTAATAAACTCATCTTTTAATTCATACGGATAAGGCAGAGGCGAGAAATCCAACTCAAAGCTCTTTATTAATTTGCCCTCAGGTGAATATTCTTCAATCGTTTTTCTATTCGTAACCCCAATAATTAAATTGCCATTTGGCAGTGGTCTAGCAATTACATCTACTTTTGTAAATGAAGGCCAGAAACTATACATCCCCTTGTTTTTAGTTATTGTTAATAGCGTATTGTCTTGCCAAACATCATCAAACCTTTTTATAATTTGTTTATTACCAGTTTCAGGATCAATTATAGTAACCACATAGCGAGCATTTTTTTTCATTGTAACAAAACATATTACAGCAATTTTGTTTGATGTTAAAGCAAATGTTTTTGTTGGTCCATAGTCTAAAACAATTGTCTTAATATAGGTACCATCTAGTGAAAATAACTTTATATGACCTTTATTTTCGTGTGTAAACACATATTTTTCACCAACCACTCCGCCCAACGTAGGACGATTAATAAAATCACCTTCTGTACTGCCTTTTTTACCAAAACTGAACAGGAACTTACCTTCTGAACTGAATTTATGAATGCTATAGGAATTGTAGTTGGTAACAAAAATACTACCATCGGGAGCAATTGCAATACTTTTGTCTTTTTCTACATTTTTATTGTCTAATTCTGCTTTTGAATCTGGAAAAATTTTGTTCCAATCCATTTCTTTAGCGAAATTCTTGTCTTGTTCGAGAATAATTTTACCTGTTTTATATAAGTCGCTTAATATTTGACCATATGAAACTAGGTATATAAAAAGTATCGAGATAAAAAGAATTATTTTTTTCATGGTTTTTTAATTTTAGTTAATGGTTCGTTAGAAAGGATTGGCCAAATCCGTAATTAGTTATATTTTTTTATCGCATTTTTTCATCAAATAATTTACAGTTATTTCTCCTTTTTCATTCAATTCCTGTAATTCAATCACTTTTAATCTATAAAGTTTGTTGGGTGATTCAAGCTCAGGAAAAAATTCTTGACTGCTCATTAATACCCATTCACAATTATCCTGAATTGGTGTTTCTTGTTTTTTTATTGATTTTGTTAGTATAGTTATTGAAAGAAGTATTATAATGGAAGCTGCAATTGCAATCAAAACAGTTTTTTTTACTTCAGGGTATTGGAACTTTTTATTACTTTTTGATTGTTTAGTATTTGTGGTGTTTTTCTCAATTATTTCTAATGAAGAAAAGAGTTTAGCTATCTTATTTTTTCTTTTTTCAATTCTCAGTTGGCATTCAGCACAATTTGCCAGGTGTTTTTCGAATTCAGACAATTGCTTTCCGGCTAATTCATTATCGATAAATGCTTGAATTATCCATTCATTAGGGCAGTTATTGTTGGTAAATAATCTCATATTAAATTTTATTTATCAGTTTTGCTATTTTGTCTATTGCTCTTGTTAGTGTTTTACCTACCGATGCCGGATTCATTTCAATAACATGGGCCATTTCGTTATAGGTAAAACCATATTTATAGAGAATAATTAGTGCTTTTTCTTTATTATTTAACGTTGTTAATGCATTCTGAACTTGTAATGATCGTTCTGTGTTACTTGATTTGTCTGTGTTTTCTATAATTGAATGATTCGCTATTGTTTCTATTGGAGTAAACCTTTTACTGAATTTAATATGATTAATACAATCATTATAGGCAACCTTATAAACCCATGCTTTTGGATTATCAATAATTAAAGCTGAAGAGGTTGTTTTTTGTAAAAGTTTAGTAAATGATTCTTGAGCTATGTCTTTAGCTATATCCATGTTTTTCGTCCATTTAAAACAAAACTTTTCCAAATCATAAAACTGGGTTTTATATAAAGTATCGAAATCCATTTCTTCAATTGCGTTTTACTATTGACAAATTTATACTCAATTTGTGACAAAGAGGAATCAAATTATTTGTGGAAAAGAAACCTGTATTGCAAGATAAAATATTTGAACAAATATTTTAGTAATTAAAATCATCTGAGATTCCCGTTATTAGTCCAATATTTTGATAAAAGCTAATTAGCGTATATCCTTTTTCAATGAAGTAATCGCTCTACTAAACCATAAACCAGATAAGATAGTAATGAATCCCATAATAAGAAAAGTGTATGGAATGCTTATGCCACTTGCAATAGAGCCTACCAGTAGGTTTCCTAATGGATAAATTCCCATAAGCGCCATGGAATAAAAGCTCATAACCCTGCCACGTTTATCTTCATCAGTAATGGTTTGAAGTAATGTATTTATTGATGAGAGAGTGAAAATCATGGATAGTCCGGTTAAGAAAAATACAATATTAGATAAGTACAATTGCTTTGAGAATGCGGCCAGAATGATCCCTAATCCTAATAAAATAATATTTGTTGAGATTATTTTACCAAGGCCGATTACCGATTTTCTTGAGGCCATGTATAATGCAGCAATTAAAGCACCAGCTCCCAGAGATGACATTAAATAACCCAATGTATCACTTCCTCCATGTAATATTTCTTTTGCATAGGCCGGTAATAATATAATATAGGGTAGTCCAACCAGGCTTAATATCGCCAACAGTATAATAAGAGTTTTTATAGGAATTGACTGGAACGTATATTTAAATCCTTCGGTAAAACTTTTTAAAAATTTGGACTGATCTGTTTTATATTGTTTTTTTCCTGTTTTGATATACATTAATGCAATAATGACAGCAACATAACTTAAAGTATTAATTAAAAAACATATTCCTTCGCCTACAACAGCAATAGTTACTCCTGCAATTGCGGGTCCAATCAAACGAGCACCATTAAAAATTGCTGAATTTAGTGCTATTGCATTTCCAAGATCATTTGGGTTATCAATTAAATTAATAACCAATGATTGACGAGCTGGAGCATCAAAAGCCGAAATAATTCCAAAAAAGATACTTAAGGTAATAATATGCCAAACCTCAATAATTTCAAATAAAACCAATAGGGTTATAAGTAAAGCCTGCAACATAAAAAGGATCTGGGCAGCTTTCATTATTTTTAACCTGTTAAACCTGTCGGTTAAAACTCCAGTAAATGGTGATAAAATAAACATGGGTATCTGGCTGGTAAAACCTATTAGTCCGAGAAGAAAAACCGATCCAGTAAGTCGGTAAACTAACCAACTCAATGCAATTTGTTGCATCCAGGTTCCTATTAACGATATTCCCTGCCCAACAAAATAAATACGGTAGTTGCGGGAGTATAATGATGAGAATATACTTTTTAGCTTAATAAATTCTTTCCACGACAATGGTTAAAGCTTTTAAAGAAAGTTTATCTGAATTTAAAAATATCTCTAAACTAAAAAAGAACGTAATTTTTCGTTCTTTTTTAGTAGTGCCAAGAACAGGACTCGAATTCCGTGATTTAGAAATTCTTCGAATTTCGTAAAATCACGAGAACACTCGAAAATATTCACAAATCAGACATGACTTCTGATTTGTATATTTTCGGTGCCTGCACATCATTACTGATATCAATTTAAATAAATTATTACTTGTGCCCGGAACAGGACTCGAACCTGCACATCATTGCTGACACTAGTCCCTGAAACTAGCGCGTCTACCAATTCCGCCATCCGGGCAATTTCATCATTTTCTTGCGCGTCTACCATCCCGTCCCGATAGCTATCGGGACTATCGGGACCGCCATCCGGGCAAATAGGTGAACAAAAATACTATTTTTTATTTATATTGATTAATTAAAGTAGAATTAAACCCATTCAAATGTTAAAAGTCAAATAATTTTATATATTGTAAAATTTTCAAAATCAAAATAGTATAATTAAATCCAAACCCTATGAAAAAGATCTTAGTATTAACACTTTTAATTTTAACTATGGTTAGTTGGAATATTGATAAAGGGATTGAAATCCCTGAAAATCCATTATTGGTAAAATTTAATACTCCTTTCGAAGTTCCACCCTTTGATTTAATCAGGGAAGAACATTATATTCCTGCTTTTAAAGCAGGTATCGAAGAGCAAAAAGCTGAAATAGATGCTATAATTAACAATACCGAAGAACCAAATTTTGAAAACACCATTGTGGCTATGGATAAATCAGGGGCAATACTCCGTAATGCTGGTGTCTTTTATAGTATCAATTCTGCAAATACAAATCCAAACCTGCAAAAAATAGCTCGTGAACTTACTCCATTAATGTCAGCACATCGAAATGAAATAAGTTTAAATCAGGATTTGTTCGAAAAGATTAAAAAAGTTTATAATAAGAGAGAGACGCTTGGCTTGAATAATGAGCAGCTACGTGTGGTTGAAAAAATGTTCGATGATTTTGAGCGCAATGGTGCTGCCTTGCCAATTGAAAAGAGAGAAGAGCTAAAAAAAATAAACCAAGAGTTGGCTATGCTTTCGTTAAAGTATGGTGAAAATCTATTAGCAGAAAACAACGGATTTAAACTAATAATTGAAAATAAGGATGATCTTATTGGTTTACCGGAAGGAATTATTGCTGCTGCTGCAGATCAGGCCAAAAAAGATGGAATGGAAGGTAAGTGGGTATTTACATTGCAGAAGCCAAGTTGGATTCCATTTCTAACCTACTCTCCAAAAAGAGAATTACGCGAAAGAATTTATAAAGCCTATTTAAATATGGGTAATAATAATAATGCAAATGATAATAAAGAGTTAATAACAAAACTAGTTCAATTACGCAATAAAAGAGCTAACTTACTAGGGTACAATAATTTCGCAGAGTTTTCGATTGATGATAACATGGCAGAAACGCCCAAAAACGTATATGATTTTCTTTATAAAGTCTGGACACCTTCTTTAGCGATGGCCAAAAATGAGGTTAAAGATATGCAGGTTATTATTAATAAAGAGGGTAGCAAATTTGAACTTGAATCATGGGATTGGTGGTATTATTCAGAAAAAGTACGTAAAGCAAAATATGATTTAGACGCCGAAGCTTTAAAACCATATTTTAAGCTCGACAATGTTCGTGATGGTATTTTTTATGTGGCAAATAAACTATATGGATTAAAGTTTATCCCAAATAAAAATATTCCCGTCTATCATGAAGAAGTTCAGGCTTTTGAAGTTCAGGAAGCCGATGGAACTCATTTGGCAGTTTTATATATTGATAGTCATCCACGTCCGGGTAAGAGATCTGGTGCATGGTGCGGAGCAATACGAAATGGTGCATACGAAAATGGAGAGAAAGTTACTCCGGTAGTTTATATTGTTACAAATTTTACTCGCCCAACTGGCGATACTCCTGCTCTGATAAGCTGGGACGAAACAACAACGTTCTTTCACGAGTTTGGTCATGCATTACATAATTTCTTTGCCGATGGTCATTATAGAAGAACATCACGCGATGTGCCCCGAGATTATGTTGAATTACCATCGCAGGTAATGGAAAACTGGGCTGGCGAACCTGAGGTTTTAAAAGTTTACGCAAAGCATTATAAAACGGGTCAGCCTATTCCGGATGAGTTAATTCAGAAAATACAGAATAGCAGTAAGTTTAACCAGGGATTCGAAACTGTTGAATATGTTGCCGCATCATTGCTCGATTTAGATTGGCATACACTTAATAAGACTGACAATATTGATGTTGAAGCATTCGAAAAAACATCAATGGACAAAATTGGTTTGATTAAAGAGATTTTGCCTCGTTACCGAAGTACTTATTTTTCGCATATTTTCAGTGGAGGATATTCAGCTGGTTATTATGTTTATTTGTGGGCTGCTGTGCTCGATTCAGATGCTTTTATGGCATTTAAAGAAAGTGGAGATCTTTTTAACCAGGAACTGGCAGCAAAATTCCGAAAACATTGTTTAGCTGAAAATGCAATGGGCGAAGGAATGGATCAATACAGGAAATTCAGAGGAAAAGATCCCGAAATAGATGCATTGCTGGAAAAAAGAGGATTAAAATAAAATTTGAAAAAAAGTTATATCAGAACAATATTACAGTCATTGCGAACGAAGAGAAGCAATCTAAATCAATTTTTTACTTAAGATTGCTTCGTTCATTCTTCATTCGCAATGAACTGTGCTAAAAAACAAATTTTTTAACATAATTCTGCATTATAATAGGCCATATTATCAATGCAACCAAAAGCCTGTCGTATTAATTTGTTTGCAACAGCAATTAATGCAACCTTTT
>JBFXEQ010000083.1:0-12003 GCA_050179935.1 Bacteroidales bacterium
AAATCGTAACTCACTCATAAAAACAATGGTTTCTTCATCGCTGCTAACTAATGGATGAATATTTGAGTACTCCGAATTGATGTTTTTACCAAGATTTGTTTCAATAAGATTGATAGGTGTTCGCAATAGCTCAATAGCATTATAACAGGCTTTAAGCTGAGCATCAACTCGTGCAAAATTGGTTATATCATTCGGATCAAGATTTTGTTTATACTTTGTAAATGATTCTATAGCTTCGTTTAATCGATTGGTAATTCGGTAAGCGATACCAAGATAATAGTAAGTTTCTGTGGGAGCTTTGCTTTCGGTAAAGTAACCTGGTTTATATGTTTTTGAAATATCTTTTGCAGCTTCTTCGAGATATTTAACTGCCAAGTTTTTCTGATTAGGAATATTTAAATAACACAATCCTATTCGGTGGCTAATGTTTGCATCTTTACGTCCTGAATTATAAATCTCAAGAAACAGGGGTAAGGCTTCACGGTATTCTTCGTATAAGATCGAGAACTCGGCATTAACAAATGTCTTTTTTAGATCTTTTTTTGTCTGACTAAATGTAGTAAACGCGATTAAAACAAAGGTGAATATTAATAAATACAGTCGTCTCATAATCCTAAATTACATATACAGAATAACAAATGTAATAAATTATTATTAAGTTTCGAAAATCATTGATATCTAATTGCTTGGTTTAATAATAATAAAGGCATCTGATTTATTCAGACGCCTTATTTTTAGTGGATTTTAGATATTACGCTTTAAGTCGAATTTTTCGAGATAATCGGCAATTCGTTTAAGGAACATGCCTCCAAGTGCGCCATCAACAACCCGATGATCGTATGCTAATGACAGAATCATGATATGCCGTATTGCAATTGCATCGCCTGCAGGAGTTTCAATTACAGCCGGTTTCTTAACTATTGAACCAATGCCAAGTATTGCTACCTGAGGTTGATTGATAATTGGTGTTCCTGAGATATTGCCAAATGTACCAAAATTCGTAATTGTAAATGTTCCTCCTTGTATTTCATCAGGTTTTAGTTTGCTTTCGCGTGCACGATCTGCCAAATCATTTACACTGGCTACAAGACCTGATAAATTCAGTCTGTCGGCGTTTTTTATTACCGGAACGATCAGGTTTCCTGAAGGTAAAGCAGTTGCCATTCCGATATTTATGTTTTTCTTTACAATAATCTTGTCATCATCAACCGAAACATTGATCATTGGAAAATCTTTAAGTGCTTTTACGGTAGCTTCAACAAACAAAGGTGTAAAGGTAAGTTTTTGATTTTCGCGCGATTGAAATGCATCTTTGTTCTTGTTTCGCCATAATACCATATTAGTTACATCAGCTTCTACAAACGAAGTAACATGTGGCGAAACTTGTTTTGAATATACCATATGATCGGCAATGAGCTTACGCATACGATCCATTTGTACAATTTCGTACTCACTGCCACTATAAAACTGATCTTTGCTAACAATCTGTTTTGTTTGTGGTGCAGCTGATACTTGTTTTTCAGCTATGGGTTGGACTGAAGTTTTTATTCCGGTTGATTTTCTGTTCTGTAAATAGTTGAGAAGATCCAACTTGGTTAATCTTCCGGTATTACTTGTCCCTCGAATAGTCGAGAGTTCTTCAGAAGAAATATTCTCTTTTTTTGCAATGCTTTTTACTAAAGGAGATAAAAATTTACCTTCATAATTTACTAAAGGTTCTTCCTGAATTTTTGTTTCAGATGTCTCAATTTTCGATGCAATAATATCTTTCTGAGATGCTTTTATTTCATCAGCTTCTTTTGCAGGTTTTGCCGGGCTTGTTTCAATTGCAACTTCGTTCTTTTCAGTTTGAAGAATTGCAATCGTATCGCCTATTTTGGGAACGGAGCCTTCGGAAACCAATATTTTTTGAATTATACCAGCTTGTGGAGCAGGAATCTCTGAATCAACTTTGTCGGTTGCTATCTCAACAATCGATTGATCTTCATTTACCTGATCACCTTCTTTTACAAGCCATTTAGTAATTGTAGCCTCAATAATCCCTTCGCCCATTGCGGGTAATACAATCTCTATTTTTGCCATATTTAATTAATTATCAATTTAAATTACCAACTAATTATCTTCGGTCGGTATTTTTAAACCCTTTGATAAGAATCTGCAGATCAGTCAATATCTTATAATTTTTTGCATAAACCATATTCAGGTTTTCGATATAAGATACTGAGTTTTCGCTGCTTTTTACATAATCGAGTGGAGTTAATATGCCTAGCTTTATGCTTGGCAGATGTTTTGTTTGAATATCTCCACCGATGTAATATCCTACCCACGTTTTAAATCCAAACAAAACATGTAGAGAATTGTTTACCAATTGAATGCTTTTTTTTGTGAAGACGATTAGTATTGGGCTGATAAAGAGAATGATTAACGAAGAAAAAATATCGAATATGCGTTTATTTCTGATATTGGTTTCTTTACTTATTGAGTTTATATCGAGCGTATAAAAATCACCAGCTGTATCAATTGAATTGCTTCCGATTATTGAAATTGATTCGGGTTGGGCAATTTTAAAGTCTATATCCTTCGACGAAAGTTTAAGCATGAGCTGAATAATGTTTTGTGAGGCAATATCGCGAGCACAAAAAACAATTTCATCAATTTTATGCACCGTAATCATTTCGTCAAGCTGATTTGTTGATCCAAGATAAATATTCGAATTATCCTGCTCCGAAGAAACATAGCCTATAAAACCAGGCTTTATCTGTGCCTCTGAAAGTAGTTTTTCTACTCTGCTAATTTCATCAACTTTTCCAATAATTAAGATCCTCAGCCTTTTACGAATAGAAAAATGTTGATGAAAAACTCCGGTAATATGAATGAATATGCGATTTATATAAGAGGTTAATAAGGCAATAATTGCACCGATAAGTATTAGTGCTCTCGAAAAGCGTAAATTTATGGGTAGTAGCGAATAAATTAACAAAATAATTATCAATCCGGTGGCAATGCCTTTTAAAGCTGATGTTTTTTGCATAGTGCGTGCATAACACCCATTAAACCATAAACTTATCATCCAAATTAAAATGTAAGCCGGAACAACCATTAAGATAAATTCTGGTGGATAATAATCTACGCTATGGAATTTATAATCTTCCCATATTGGAATTAGAAAATAATAACCAAGATAAATAGATAAAAAATCGAGTACCGGGAGCATAGCCTTTTTAATAAATCGATGTGCTAATGCAACCATAGCTCTAAAATAGATTGCTAAATTTATTACAACTGAAAATAGAGTTGCGTTTTTTTGCGAGAAATGCTTACGGGCAAAAATTACCATAGCTTGATAAAATATGAGCACATAATTAATGCTTCCTTTTTTTGTGCTTTCGCCCTTGTAATGAATAATTGTTGTTTCGGGGATATAATAATTTTTATATCCTGCAAGAGTTATTCGATACGACAAATCAATATCCTCGCCATACATAAAAAAGGATTCGTCGAGAAGTCCTGTTTTATCGATGGTTTCTTTTCGTAAAAACATAAAAGCCCCAGGCAAAATCTCAATTTCGTGTGTTTGGTTTTTATCCAGATGACCCAGATAATAACGTCCAAAATGCTTTGATGTTGGAAAAAGCTTCGAAAGACCAACTATTTTATAAAAAGCAACTTTAGGTGTGGGTAGTGCTCTTTTTGATTCAGGTAAAAAACGACCTTTTCCATCAATCATCTTAACACTCAATCCTCCTGCTTCAGGATTTGAATCCATAAAAGACAGACATTTATCAAAGCTGTTTTCTTCAACAACGGTATCGGGATTTAATAATAAAATATATTGCCCGGAGGCTTGCTTTATGGCCTGGTTATTGGCTACCGAAAAGCCATAGTTTATTTTGTTTTCGATTAATCTTACTTGTGGAAATTTTTCTTTAATCATCGCACATGATCCATCTACCGAATTATTATCGACTACAAACACTTCGTGCTGAATATTCTGACACGCTTTAAATACCGAAATAAGGCATTGCTCAAGAAAATATTTTACGTTGTAATTAACTATTACGATTGATAGTTTTATCATTTTTTGGTCAGATCTGTACGAAATACAAATATAACGAATTGTTAAACACATATTTTTTTTAAATTTAAAAATCAAGGTATAAATAAAAGACTCAGATTTGTATATTGTTGATTTTGCTTGTTAAACGCTAACATGCAATCCAGAGGTTTAGGTTATAATTTAAATTAATTAAGTTTAAGTAAATACTCTTAAAATTTAAATTTGTAATAAACATTTTCATAAATGAGGTTGTTTTAAAACCATAGTTAATACATGCAAGGAGAATATTCAATGGTAATAAAAGCAAATACACCTGATCAGTATATAAAACAATTGCCAGAAGAACGAAAGTTGGTAGTCGAAAAACTAAGAAAAACTATTCATGAGAATTTACCGATGGGTTTTTCTGAAACAATTAATTATGGTATGATTGGATTTGTTGTTCCTCATTCTATCTATCCTAAAGGGTATCACTGCGATACAAAACAACCTCTTCCGTTTATAAATATTGCTTCGCAAAAAAACTTCATCGTTTTTTATCACATGGGTATTTATGCCGATAAAGCTTTATACGACTGGTTTGTAAACGAATATCCAAAGCATTGCAAAACAAAACTCGATATGGGCAAAAGTTGTGTCAGATTTAAAAAGGTTGATGATATTCCATACAATCTGATTGCTGAATTAGCAAAAAAAGTTAGTCCGCAAGATTGGATTAAACTTTATGAAATAAATTTTAATAAATAGGCTGATCTAACCCTTGATACCTGAGGTTGAATGGATAGATTGTTGTTCCCCTGTAGCAAAAAACCAATTTATTTTAATCAATAACATCCAAAGCGGTAAACTTAGTTTGTATAAATTTGTTTAGCATAAACTAAACAAATAGGTTTCTATAAATGAGAATTCTTTTAACTGGGGCTAATGGGTATATAGGAAAAAGATTGTTGCCAAAACTACTTGAACAGGGTCACAAAGTAGTTTGTTGCGTTCGGGATAGAAAAAGATTTTCAACCGAAGGGTTTTTAAACACCCAAATATTTCGGTTTACGAGATAGATTTCTTAAAAGAGTATATGTCTGCCAATCATTTGCCACAAATTGATGCAGCCTACTACTTGATTCATTCCATGAGCGATAATTCATCGCATTTTGAAAAACTAGAAGAGTTGTCAGCTCAAAATTTCGTTAAGTTGGTACAAGAAGTAAAACCAAAACAGATAATTTATCTGGGTGGAATTACCAACGAAGAGATTCTTTCGAAACATCTGGCATCGAGAAAAAGGGTTGAAGAAGTGCTTCGCGAAAGCACTATTCCTGTAACTTCTTTAAAAGCAGGGATAATTGTAGGATCGGGTAGTTCATCTTTTGAGATTATTCGTGATCTGGTCGAAAAACTTCCAATAATGGTTACTACAAAATGGCTCAATACAAAAACGCAACCAATAGCTATTAGCAATGTACTTGAATATTTAACAGGGGTTTTAGGTCGCGAAGAAACTTTCAATAATTCATACGATATTGGTGGCCCCGATGTACTTACATACAAACAAATGCTGCTTCAGTTTGCTGAGGTGCGCGGTTTAAAACGATTTATTTTTACTATTCCCGTAATGACACCCAAAATCTCGTCTTACTGGCTTTATTTTATAACTAACACATCTTTTAAGCTTGCTTCGAATCTTGTAAATAGCATGAAGGTTGAGGTAGTAGCTAAACAAAACAATTTGCAAGAGATGTTAAATGTCCAATCCATAACATATAAGGATGCAGTAAAACTTGCTTTTCAGAATATCGAACAAAACAGCGTGATTTCGAGCTGGAAAGATTCGCTAAGCTCAAGTTTTAAAGATAATTCCTTATTCGATCATATTCATGTTCCCACCAATGGTTGCTATTTTGATAAGCGTATCAAATCCATTTCTTCTGGTGTTGAGCAGGTGTTAGATAATATTTGGTCAATTGGTGGTGAACGTGGTTGGTATTATGCAAATTGGCTTTGGTCTATCCGGGGTTTTCTCGATAAAGTGTTTGGTGGTGTTGGCTTGCGGCGTGGACGCACAAATACTAATGTTGTAAATGCGGGCGATACACTCGATTTTTGGCGTGTTTTGGTTGCCGACAAAAACAATAAAAGACTGCTTTTGTATGCTGAAATGAAATTACCTGGCGAAGCCTGGTTAGAGTTTAAAATCAATCAAAAGGACAGATTGTATTACCTGGAGCAACGTGCAACATTCAGGTCTAAAGGCTTACTGGGCAGGTTTTACTGGTACTTTCTTTGGCCGATTCACTATTTTGTTTTTAATGGAATGGCTAAAAACATGGTTTCTTATAAATAAAAAACCTTAAAACAAAATAGATTTTATTCTAAGGTTCCAGCCTTTCAGCACAAGGACAGATTATTATTTTTTTAATATTTAGAAGGGTGATTTACTCCTTTGCCTTTTTTCTCGAAAGTTCAAGCATCTCTTCTAATTCCTTAACTAAATCTTCTGAGTGTTTGTTAACCATGTCAGTGGTTAGTGGATTTGCTGCAATCCAAACTAAATTATTTTCAGCATCAAGTTTTGTAATAAATGTAAGGTTTTTAACTTTTTTCTGATGCTCCATACGGAGTGCAATTTTATTTTCGTTAATAACACTCAGCGTTGTTTTTCCCTGTCTTAATGAATTACCGCTAGTAATGGTTTTAAAATTGATGATAACTTCATTTAACATGGGTTGATAAGAGGCAGGTAATTCTTGTCCAAAAATCTCGGTAACAAAAAAGACCAAACTGGCTGCTATAATGATTCTTGCTATTTTCATGATTCTAAATTTAATTTATACGATTGTCCGCTTTTATTCATAATTGTTGTTAATGATTTTCTTCATTTGCCCCGTCCCTAAAGGGTGTGAAGAAAATCAATTTGCACCCTTTAGGGGTTTGGGGCAAACAAATTGATTTTCAATTTATTTACATAATATTTATGACATAAAACGGACATTCAAATAATTTATTAATTATAAGTGTCTTTTCATCGAAATAAAAGAGCATACAAAATAGAACATTTTTGCTAAAAAGTAAAATTAATAGTAAAAGATATAAAACAAAAACACTAAATCCTTTGTGTACTTTTTAAAAGTGAAAATAAAAAAGGGCTGTTATGCAGCCCTTTTATCATTATGCAATTCCCATCTCTTCTTTAATAGCTTTTGCCAGCCGCTTAACCCCTTCTTTGGTTTTTTCTATCGACATGTATGAGAAGTTTAGGCGCATGGTGTTTTTTCCACTTCCATCGCAATGGAATACGCTACCCAAAACGAAAGCAACATTATTTTCGATTGCTTTTTTAAACAATACTTCTGCATCCATATGTTCGGGCAATCGTAAAAACAAAAATAATCCACCTTCAGGCTCAGTCCATGTTACCCCATTTGGCATATTTTCGCGGAAAGCCTGTAACATAACCTTACGTTTTTCACGATAATTTTCGATTGTTTTTTTCAGATTTTCATCAAAAAATCCCTTTTGCATGTATTTGGCAGCAATCATCTGATTCAAAACCGGTGTACACAAATCAGTTGATTGTTTTGCTGTAACGAATTTATCAACAATACGTTCTTCAGCTATTACCCACCCAATTCTGAATCCTGGAACAAAGGTTTTTGAAAAAGTACCTAACAAAATTACATGTCCAGAGTTATCAAGTTCAAAAATGGTTGGCTGCTCTTTTCCCTCGAATCGAATTTCTCGGTAAGGGCTATCTTCAACAATTAGGACATCATATTTTTTTGCGATCTCAATTATTTCTAATCTTCGTGATTTAGGCATGGTTATACCTGCAGGATTTTGAAAATCCGGAATAATGTATATAAACTTTGGTTTAGTACCTTGTTTCTTTAATTCTTCAAGCTTCTTCTCCAAAAGATCAGCTCGCATTCCTTGATCATCAAGTGTTATACCGATTAATTCGGCTCCATACGAATTAAAAGCTCCCAATCCACCAAGATAGGATGGTAATCCAACAATTACTTTATCACCACGATCAACAAAAATTTTTGCAACCAGATCAAGTGCTTGTTGCGACGAGGTTGTAATAACTAGGTTTTTCAATTCGATTTTTAACCCTTGCTTTTTATACCTGTCAACAAGTACCTGACGCAATTCTGTAACGCCCTCTGTAGCTCCATATTGCAATGCAGCTGCTCCGTTTGTGTCTAGTATTTCAGTGGTTATTGATTTTAATTGCTCAATAGGAAATGTTTCGGGTGCTGGTAATCCACCTGCAAACGAAATTATTTCTGGTTTCTGAGTTAGTTTAAGAAGTTCGCGGATAGCCGATTTTTTCATGCTCTTTATGGTAACAGAAAAGGCTTTTTCCAGATCTTTTATCATGATTTATCCTCCAAATTAAATTAATATAATATTAGAATTAGTTGTACGAAGTTTATGCGAAGTTGCAAATTGAAAATTTGATAAACAAATTAAATAAACTGTTATAAAACAAAAGCACTTTAAGTAGCTTATTAAACTTTTGGATTTTGTTGTCCTTAAGCACTATTGATAAGGCTATTACAAACTTTTTATACTCAGTTTTTTTATATCTATAAATATTGTTTTACTTTGTGCTGATTTTATTCTGGTATTCACAAAATCGACTTCTGTTATGAATGCGACGAAGAAAATACTCGTAGTTGACGATAGTTCAATACATTTGTACTTGATACAGAATATTTTAGTAGATAAAAACTATGATGTAACCATTGCTGATCATCCACAAAAAGCAATCGATTTGATTACAAATAACCACTATCACATTATCATTCTTGATATTATGATGCCCGACATGGATGGGTTTCAGTTTTTAGATCGTAAAAAAGAAATTGAACTAAACAAAAATACTCCAGTTATTGTGGTTTCGGCAAAAACTGATTCGTGGAGTATTAAAAATGCTCTTGATAAAGGTGCCAGTGATTATATTACAAAACCTATCGAAAACGAGTTGGTGGTTCGTAAAGTGCGAGAGATTCTGCGTGGACAGGTAAATTAATATGGATAATAACAAACTTTGAAACAAAACTTTTATGAAGAAATTCTTTTTAGCAGCAATTATTCTGTTTCTAGCTACCTATTATAATATAAATGCACAGGATGTTGAACAAAAACCAGTTATAAATATCAGTGGATTTGCTGCGTACGAAATGTTTTTCGATACCTATAAATCAGTTGATAGCCGCGATGGCGATGTTTATTTTTATCCAAAACCAGCAAGTTATGATATCAATGGTGAAGATTTAAATAAGAGGTTTCAAACCGAAATGCTCTCTCTTAATTCGAGAATTAGATTAGCTGGTAGTGGTGTAACTGCTTTTGGAGCCAAAGCACAAGGAATTATCGAGGGCGATTTTTTAGGTACATCGCAGGATTATTCGCGAATGTTTCGTTTACGACACGCATATATTCAGTTAAACTGGAGTAAAACCGAATTACTATTAGGTCAATATTGGCATCCTATGTTTGTTACAGGATGTTATCCTTCGGTATTTTCATTTGGTGCCGGAGTACCATTTAATGTACTTAATAGGGCACCACAAATTCGCTTCACTTTTAGCCCTTCATCAACTATTGATCTTATGGGTGCTTTATTAATACATGGAGATTATAAAAGCTCAGGACCTGCTGATGCACAAAGAAATTCAGGAATACCTGATTTGCAGTTTCAACTGCGTGTAAAAAACGATAAGTTTTTTGCCGGATTTACTGCTGGTTACAAATTTTTAACTCCTCGTGTGTTAACTGCCGATTCAATAAAAACAAGCAAAACTGTTGGTAGTTTTAATACTCAGCTGTTTGCTAAACTGGTTACACGACCTGTAACAATTAAATTAGAAGGTATTTATGGACAAAATCTAACTCATTTTACCATGATTGGAGGTTATGGCGCATCGCAAGATCCAACCCTGGTCGATGATTATGGATATACAAACTTAAATACTATGTCGGTTTGGAGCGAGGTACACACCAATGGACAAAAAGTTGTTTTAGGTATTTTTGGAGGATATTCGGCTAATTTGGGTTCTTACGATCAGTATTATTCATTAAAATATGCACGAAACGAAGATATAGCTTATATTTTTAGAGTTTCTCCACGAGCAGAGTTTAAATCAGGTAAGGTAAATTTTATACTCGAATATATGATTACAGGTGCAGCTTATGCTACGGAATATACTATAAAGCACAGACCAACCGATTGGGAGAAACCCACCATTAATAATCGTATTATAATAGGAGCGAGATACAATTTTTAGAAACAAAAAAAAGCCGTAAGGCTTTTTTTATTTTATTTTTTCTTGTCCATACATTTCGAGACAATCATTATACAAGCATTTGTATTTCCCAGTTCGCATGATTTATGAAAATCAAGACAAGCTTTGTCGTTTTCGTTAAGTTTTAGCAAAGCCATACCTCTGTTGTAGTATGCGTAAGGGTTGTGTTCGTCAATATCGATTAATGTGTTAAAATCATTTAATGATGTTGTAAAATCGCCATTCTGATAATACAGAAATCCTCTGTACATATACACATTTGGATTTTCGGGATTTAATTCAATTGCTTTCGAATAATCAGCAAGTGCTTTTTCGTTATCGAATAATTTCTGATAAGCAGCTCCACGGTTTACATAAACCATGTTTTCTATTTCTTTGTCACCTTTTCCTAAATCTAAGGCTCGATTAAAATCATCAATGGCATTTTCAAATTTTTCTTTATTAATATTGATTTTCCCTCTGGTAATATAATAGGATGCAAAGTCCGGGTTGTTTTTAATTCCTTCTTCGATAAGCCTTGAAGCCGATTTATAATCATTTAATAAGATTAAAACATTAGCTTTTCCATTTATAGCTAATGTGTAACTTGGTAACATTACAAGTGCTTCATTATACTTTTCGAGTGCTCCTTTGTAATCGTTAAGTTTAACAAGGTCATTACCGAGTTCAACAAGCGATTCGATGTTTTGCTGGTGTTGAGCAACAAGGTTTATTTGAACTGAAACAATGAGTGTAATAATAAATAATATATGTTTCATTTTAATCCCGGTTAATGTGCGCATTATTATTTCTGTGAAAATAACAAATATTTTTCAAATCTTACAATTTATATTAAAGATTCAAAAAGAGTACGATTTATGATCGATCTGCCTAACGTAATTTCATCGGCATATTCTAACTCATCGCCAATGGCTACCCCACGAGCAATAGTTGTTATTTTTACAGGGTAATTTTTAAATTTCTTAAATATATAAAAGTTCGTTGTATCTCCTTCCATAGTAGTACTTAATGCAAGTATTATTTCTTTAACTTCACCAGTAGCCACTTTGTTTTGTAGGGTATCAATTTTTAGATCTGTAGGACCAATGCCATCCATGGGCGAAATTATACCTCCCAAAACATGGTAAATACCATTAAATTGTTGGGTGTTTTCAACCGACATAACATCTCTTGCATTCTCAACCACACAAATAACTGAATGATCTCTGTTATTATTGCTGCAAATGGAGCATAATTCGGTATCTGAAATGGTATTGCAGCTTTTACAATGTTTAATTTCACGACGAAGTTTAACAATCGTTTCTCCAAATTGCTCCACTTCCTCTAAATCCTGGTTAAGTAAATGTAAAACTAACCGTAAAGCGGTTTTTCTGCCTATACCAGGTAGCTTGGCAAATTCGTCAACAGCTTTTTCAAGTAATTTTGAAGTAAAATTTTGCATCGTAATTTATTGTGGGAATTATGTTCCAAAAATAATACCAATTGGAACGAATCCCAATTTTTTTTATTTATCCTTAAATCCGCAAATTACATAAAAAGTTAAATAATCAAATTTTTTATGCTATGATTGATGAGAAAATATGTCTTTTTTAGCTTGATTTTGATCAATTTCACTTCTTTTAAGATCAATTTATT
>JBFXEQ010000084.1:0-11770 GCA_050179935.1 Bacteroidales bacterium
TTATCTTGTTTTTTTGTTATACATCATAAAAATAAGTGATAAAACTTTATTTACAAAGCACTGTTTAAAATAATATTAAACAGTGCTTTAACTTATTTTTTTAATTAATTGTTTGCGGATTTAAGGGTATTATAAAAAGCTGCAAAAATACTATTTATATTTTTGCAGCTTGTGTAAATTTTAATAATCATGTAAGTTAGTAAATATCAGGAACAAAATTTTGATCTGTTATTGGGGGTCTAACATACGAATTATCTACTTTCCTTTTGGGCAGTTTAATGGGAGGTAACGTTAAATCCTTATATTCAAAAAGACTTAAGAAATGATGAATACAATTTAATCGGGCTCTTTTTTTGTCGTCTGCATGAACTACGTTCCAGGCGGCTTGTTTTATGTCGGTATGTGCAAACATCTCGTCTTTTGCTTTCGAATATTCAACCCATTTGTCTCTTGATTCAATATCCATCGGACTAAGCTTCCATCTTTTTACAGGATCTTCATTACGGGCCAGAAATCTTTTTTCCTGCTCGGTATCACTTACCGAAAACCAATATTTTACAACGGTAATTCCTGAACGAACCAACATCCGCTCAAATTCGGGACATGAGCGCAAAAACTCAAGGTATTCAGGTTCGTTGCAATAACCCATTACCCGCTCAACACCTGCGCGATTATACCAGCTACGATCAAACAAAACAATTTCTCCTGCTGCTGGCAAGTGTGCAACATATCGCTGAAAATACCACTGGGTTTTCTCTTTCTCTGTTGGAATACCCAACGCAACCACTCTGCAATATCTTGGATTTAGCCTTTCGGTTATTGTTTTTATAACACCCCCTTTACCTGCAGCATCACGCCCTTCGAAAATGCACACTACTTTTAGCTTTTGTTGTTTTACCCATTCCTGTAACTTAATCAGCTCAATCTGCAATTTATACAACTCTTTTTCATATACTTTGTTTTCGATCTTTTTATGATCTGTAACTGCTTCATAGTTTAGTTTTATGGAGTCTTTACCATTTTCTATTGGTGCTTTTTTCTCCTTTTTGGCAGGTTTTTTTTCTTTCTTTTTTGACATAGCTATATTAATTTTATTGACAATGGAGTTATTTCATATATTGTTGTTACTCTCTAAAAATCAATTAAATATACAAAAGAATAACCTTATAGTCAATGGGTGAAATAAAAAAAGAATGAAAGTTAAATATCTTTCATTCTTCTCATTCAGGGTTTAAATAAACAATTAGTAATCTAAAGGTCTGAAATTATAATTGTTTGCTTTTAGTCTTAGTACATGAGTTTTTAATCGAAGTTTAAAGTTTTCAAAGCTCTTTTGTTCGGGTTTGCTCCATAAAACCTCTGCTAATGCACACATACGTGGCATGGCCATATATTCAATATGTTCTGGAGTGGTGATATATTCTGTCCATATATTTGCCTGAGCTCCCAGAATATGCTTTGCTTCTGTTTCGTTAAGTTCGGCAGGTACAGGTTCGTAATTATAAACTTTTGCGAGATCTGAAAAACCACCAAAAGCTAATGGTTCAGTTTTTGGATCACCCTGGTAATGATCGAAATAGCAGATCGGATTAGGTGTCATAATTACATCATGACCTAACTTTGCTGCATGTATTCCACCTTCAGTTCCCCTCCAAGACATTACCGTAGCTTCTGGTGCTAATCCCCCTTCAATAATCTCATCCCATCCAATAAGACGCTTGTTTTTAGATGAAAGAAAATTTTCTATTCTCTTAACTAAATAGGATTGAAGTTCCATTTCATCCTTTAGTTTTTCATCCTTAATTCTTTTTTGACATTTCGGACATTTTTTCCAAGCATCTTTTGGACATTCATCACCACCTATATGGATATATTTGCCTGGAAACAAATCAATCACCTCTGCTAAAACGTTTTCGAGAAATACAAACGTTCCATCGTTACCCGCACAGAATACATCATTAAAAACGCCCCAGGTTTTTTCTACTTCATATGGACCACCGGTGCATCCTAACTCTGGATAAGCTGTAAGAGCAGCCAAGGCATGTCCTGGCATTTCGATTTCGGGAATAATGGTTATAAAACGATCAGCAGCATATTGAACAACTTCTTTAATATCTTCCTGTGTATAAAATCCCCCATGAGGAATACCATCAAATTCTTTCCAGTTTTTGTCAATCATGGTTCCTTTTCTTATGGAACCTATTTCTGTGAGCTTTGGATATTTTTTTATTTCAATTCTCCAGCCCTGATCATCGGTTAAATGCCAATGAAAAGTATTCATTTTATTCATTGCCATTGCATCGAGGTATTTTTTAACAAATTCTTTATCAAAAAAATGTCGGCAAACATCCAAATGCATACCTCTGTAGGTAAATCTTGGGTAATCGTAAATTTTGACTGCAGGTATATTCATAGAAAAGGTAATTCTCTTATCATCATTTATTACTTTCATCAACTGCAGAAGCGTTTGAATACCATAAAAGGCTCCATTTGCCTCTGATGCAACAATAGTAATGTTTCTTTTTGAAACGGTTAGCAAATAACCTTCAGGATGATTAACCTTACTACTATCTTGTATTAAAATTATTGCGTTCTTTAAATTAATCCTATCTGATTCAATTATATCAAGCTCAAGGTTTAAATGATTTTTCAATTCTTGTTGCAAATAGTTGGCTGTTTTAATAAAACCATTGCTTTGGCTATTGAACACAATTTCTGTTTTTTCATTTAATAAAAAATGACCTTCTGAAAGTTCTGTTTTAACAGGTTGTGGAATAATGAATAATTCGCTTGTGGTTAAATCTTGCTTACACGAAACAAAAAGACATACTGAGAAAAAGATAAATGCATTTTTCATGTTAATAATTAATTTTTGATAAAAAGTTTTTTATATGATTAAAAGAGTTTTCTTTTTCTTCGATAAATCCCATATGTCCTGAATTTTCAAGAACAACTAGTTGGGAGTTTAAAGGCAATTTAATTTTTGGAACTGTATTTTTAAAATCAATTAAATTATCTTTTTTACCTGCTATATAAAGAAAGGGAATTATTGAATCAGCAAGCGATTCGGATAAATCAGGCCGCGACATCATGGCGTATATGTTGGCTATTATCCCATCATCAGGTGTTTGGCCAACAATTGTTTTGGTTTTCTCAATATAATCGTTAAAAGTGGCAACATTTTCATTGGCATAAGTATTCGGAATATTCACAGAAGCAATAAGGTTCTTTTTTCCATCGCGAATTAATTCGATCTCACGGATTCTGTTTTTTTGTTTTTCTGCTGAATCATTAAAGGGGTGTGAATGAAACAAACAAAAGCCTGTCAACATCTCAGGAAATAAGTGATGAAACATCAGTGTTAAATAACCTCCCATGGAATGCCCCACAAGAACACATTTATTAATGTTAAGGGTTTCAAGTGCACTTTTTATTTGATTTGCAATTTGTTCCATGGTTTGTTTCTCTGCAAGAAATTCGCTTTTACCATGGCCAGGAATATCAAAACAAATTACTCGGCAGAACTTACTTAAATCATGTGCAAATTCAGTCCAAATATCAAGCGACTCTAAGTACCCATGAAGAAGAACTACAACAAGTCCCTTTCCCGAATCGGTATAGGTTAATGGTTTGGTATTTATCAGGATGGTTTTCTTTTCTAAGATTTTATCCATTCCTGGGCTTCTTTTAAGGTATTAAAATCTTTAACCTTCCAACTTGTGCCTTCTAATAATTTTCTGTACTTATTATTTATTTCTATTACTTGTTCATCGTTTGTTACAATGGCTACTTTCATTTCTTTATTCCACTCAGCTTGTGCTTTATCCATTGCGGCAATCATCTCAATATCTCCTTTAGAGATAAAAAAACCCGTAATTTCAGTAAAATCGAAAATCTGGTTATGCATGTTTTCAAATTCAGAATTGCTTATCAGGTAGTTATTTGCATCAATTAAATCCTGAGCTGTAACAATTCCTTTGAATCTTACATTTACAGCCTTTTTACCCCATGTTATGTTAAATGTCATATAACTTACGGTTAAGAATTATTTATCTGATTTTTGCATTAATTTTTCTATTTCAGCAACCTCAAAAGGGATCTTTTGCATAAGATCGAATGGCTTAACCCCAACTATTATGTCATTTTCAATTCGAATACCAATATTTTCTTCGGGTATATATAATCCTGGTTCGCAGGTTAAAACCATTCCTTCTTCAAGCGTAATTGTTTTGTCACCAACATCATGTACATCTAATCCAATAAAATGGGATGTGCCATGAGGATAGTATTTTTTTACCAAAGGATGCGAGGGATCCTGATTTTCAACATCTGTTAAGGAATAAAGTCCAAGATTTATATGTTCTTCTTGCAGCATTAAATCGACCCGCTCATTTATTTGATTTATTGTTGTTCCAGGAGTCATTATAGAGATTGCTTTTTTCATAACTCGCAATACTGCATCGTAGCATTCCTGTTGTCGTGGACTAAATTTGCCATTTACCGGAATTGTACGTGTGCAATCAGCAGCATAGTTTGCATATTCGGCACCAAAATCAATTAATAACAAATCTCCGTTCTTGCATTCTTTATTGTTTTCGACATAATGCAGAACACAAGCATTTTTACCTGAAGCAATTATAGGATTGTACGCATGCCCTGAAGCCTTATTCCATAAAAACTCATGGGTTAGTTCTGCTTCAATCTCGTATTCTTTTACACCAGGCTTTACAAAACGAAGAATTCTGAAAAAACCGTGTTTCGTTATGTCACATGCCTTTTGCATTAAATCAATTTCTTCAGGTTCTTTTTTTAACCTTAGTTTTTTCATGATTGGAGCCAGATGTTCTATTTTATGTGCGGGAAAATCAGTTTTTAGTTGATTTAAGAATCGCTCATCAGCAGACATTACATCTGCTTTAAACTTGTGATTTTCGTTTAGGTTTAAATAAATATTCTCGGAGGAAATAGCCAGTTCTCTAAAAACCGACTCAAACTCCGAAAGATATTTGATATTAGTTATACCTGATGTTTTAAAAGCTTCCTCTTTGGTATATTTATGACCCTCCCAAACAGCTATTTTTTCATTGCTTTCGATTATGAATAAAATTGTACGTAATTCTTTATTTGGGTGATTTGGACATAAAGTGAGAATCGTTTTCTCCTGATCAATGCCACATAAATAAAACATATCGGAGTTTTGCCTGTAAGTAAAATACTGATCTCCATTTCTAGGCATCTGGTCGTTCGAATGAACTATTACCAGCGAGTTAGATTGAATTTCTTTAACAAGCTTTTTACGACTTTTTTCAAAGAGTGAACTTTTTAGTGGTTCGTATTTCATAACTTAGAACAATTTTAAATTAGCTTTTAACATTGAAAATGCTGTTAGAAGCAAATATATTTGTATATATCACAAAAAACAAAAGTTTCTGCAAGTTAAGTAATTTCTATAAAAATTAAATCCTATGAGCAAGTTTTTCACATCTTCAATCGGACAGAAATTCTTCATGAGTATAACAGGACTATTTCTCATGATGTTTTTACTTGTCCATCTAACTATTAACTCATTATTACTTTTTGGCGATGGTGAGCTTTTTAACATTGCGGCCAACTTTATGAGTAGTAACCCTATAATGAAAGTTATTGAGCCTGTTTTGGCAATAGGTTTTATCTTGCATATTTTTTATGCGAGTTATATTACCTTGAAAAATATGATGGCTCGGCCGTTTAAATATAAGGTAGCCAACAAAACAGAGGTAAGCTGGGCAGCTAAAAACATGTATATCTTGGGTGGATTGATATTTATCTTCCTTGTTATTCATCTGTCAAATTTTTTCTGGAAAGTAAAATTTGGTACAATTTCCATTATTTCTTATGATGGCGGAGAAACAGAACTTCACGATGTGTATAACCTTGTCGCAGGGCTTTTTAAAACATGGTGGTGGTACGATGTAATTTATATTTTAGGTGCAGTTTTTCTTTTCTTGCATCTTACCCATGGTTTTTGGTCAGCATTTCAAACCATTGGCTGGGACAATGATATGTGGATCAAAAGGTTAAGAGTTTTAGCATATGTCTTTGCAATTATTGTTGCTGGAGGATTTGCATTTATTCCATTGTTTTTTATGTTAAAATATGCCATTTAGTTTAAACTGATAATAGTAAAATAAAGATATGAGTAAATTAGATTCAAAAATTCCCGAAGGCCCATTGGCCGAAAAGTGGAGTAAATACAAAGCTTCGATGAAGCTGGTTAGTCCATTAAATAAGAAAAAACTTGATATTATTGTTGTCGGAACCGGTATTTCCGGAGCTCCAGCAGCAGCTTCTTTGGCTGAACTTGGGTATAATGTTAAATCGTTTTGTTTTCAGGATACACCGCGCAGAGCTCACTCTGTTGCAGCACAGGGAGGTATTAATGCAGCAAAAAATTATAAAAACGATGGCGATAGCGTTTATAGATTGTTTTACGATATGATTAAAGGTGGCGATTTTCGTGCCCGTGAAGCAAATGTTTATCGAATAGCCGAAGTTAGTAATTCAATTATTGACCAACTTACAGCTCAAGGTGTTCCTTTTGCACGCGAATATGGAGGTACATTAGCGAATAGAACTTTTGGAGGCGTTCAGGTTTCAAGAACTTTTTATGCCCAAGGACAAACAGGTCAGCAGGTTTTGCTTGGTGGATATTCCGGTCTCAAAAGGCAGGTAGCATTGGGTAAGATAAAAATGTTCAGCCGAAGACAAATGCTTGATATTGTAATTATTGATGGCAAAGCACGAGGAATTATAACTCGAAATATGATTACGGGAGAGATTGAACGTCATTCTGCCCATGCCGTAGTTTTAGCGACCGGAGGATATGGAACAATCTATTATCTATCAACTCTTGCTGTTAACTCTAATGGTTCGGCTGCATGGCAAGCTTATAAAAAAGGAGCCTTCTTCGGAAATCCAAGCTTTGTGCAGATTCACCCAACCAGTATTCCTGTGCTTAATGATTATCAAAGCAAGCTTACTTTAATGTCAGAATCACTACGTAACGATGGACGCGTATGGGTTCCAAAAGAAAAAAATGACAAACGAAACCCAAATGATATACCCGAAGAGGAACGCGACTATTATCTTGAAAGACGATACCCCGCATTTGGGAATCTTGTTCCTCGCGATGTTGCTTCACGTGCAGCAAAAGAACGATGTGATGCAGGTTATGGTGTTGGAAAAACAGGCTTAGCCGTTTTTCTCGATTTCAGAGATGCCGTTAAAAAACAAGGTGAAAAAGCCATTAAAGGTAAATATGGTAACTTATTTGATTTATACGAAAAAATTACCGGTGATATTCCTTATAAAACACCAATGATGATTTATCCTGCAGGGCATTATACTATGGGAGGCCTTTGGGTTGATTATAACTTAATGACAACGATTCCCGGATTATTTGCTATTGGTGAGGCTAACTTTTCTGATCATGGAGCAAATCGACTTGGAGCAAGCTCTTTGATGCAAGGAGCCGGTGATGGTTATTTTATCTTACCATACACTATTACCAATTATCTTTCTGATGAAATCAGAATCAAACTGCCATCAACAGATTTACCTGAATTTGAAGAAGCTGCAAAAAAAGCAAAAGAACTTCTCGATAAAATACTAAAAATAAACGGAAAACAAACCGCTACATCATTTCATAAACGATTAGGACAGATTATGTGGAATTATTGTGGCATGTCCCGCAACGAAGAAGGATTAAAAAAAGCATTAGTATTAATTGATGATCTTAAGAAAGAGTTTTGGAGTGATTTAAAAATACCTGGAAAAGCTGAAGAATTAAATCAGGAACTCGATAAGGCCACAAGAGTAGCAGACTTTTTAGAGTTAGCCAAGCTTATGGTTACCGATGCTTTAAATCGTAAAGAATCGTGTGGAGCACACTTCCGTGAAGAAAGTCAAACCGAAACAGGCGAGGCTCAGCGAATAGATGAACAATACTCTTATGTAGCTGCATGGGAGTATCAGGGTGATGATAAGGAACCCCTATTGCATAAAGAGGAATTGAAGTTTGAAAATGTCGAGGTAAAAGTCAGAAGTTACAAATAGAGATAAGATATGAGATTTGAGAAATGAGATATTAGATTCTCAATACTCAAATCTTGATACTTGATACTCAATACTAAAACCTAAAATAATTAAAAATGAAAATAAAATTAAATATCTGGAAACAGGAAAATCCCAAAGCTAAGGGCAGATTTGAAAAATACGAAATCGATGGTGTAGCTGAAGAAATGTCGTTTCTTGAAATGCTCGATTCGTTAAATGAAAAACTAATAAAAGAAGGTCAGGAACCTGTAGCATATGAGCACGATTGCCGTGAAGGGATTTGTGGATCATGCGGACAGTATATTAACGGCCACCCTCATGGACCGGGTCATGAAATTGCCACTTGTCAATTGCATATGCGTGCATTTAGAGATGGCGATACGATCACCATTGAACCATGGCGTTCAAAAGGATTTCCAGTAATTAAAGATCTTATTGTAGATCGTAATGCTTTTGATAAAATAATGTCTGCAGGAGGTTTTATTTCGGTAGATGCAGGACAAGCCGCTGATGCAAATGCTATTCTTGTCCCCAAAGAAGCTGCCGATAAAGCTTTTGATGCTGCTGCATGTATTGGTTGCGGAGCATGTGTTGCTGCTTGCAAAAACTCATCGGCTATGCTGTTTGTTGCAGCTAAAGTTTCACAGTTTGCATTATTACCACAAGGGAGAGTTGAAGCTAAGCGCCGGGCATTAAATATGATTGCAAAAATGGATGAACTGGGCTTCGGAAGCTGTACTAATACAGGTGCATGCGAAGCAGAATGCCCAAAAGGAATATCAATTGATTATATTGCAATGCTTAATAGGGAGTATTTGTGTGCATCATTCACTGAAGCTGAATAGTATATTTAATAATTCTATTTGATTTAAAAAAGCGTAGGAAAGTTCACTGAACTTTCCTACGCTTTTTTTGAATACTAGCCTTTTTTACTCTAAAGTTTGAGTACCTGATTTACTCGCTTTCTTGCTTCCCTGATACAATTCGTATTTTTGTAAACGGCATTCCATCGGGCCATTAAATAATTTAATCTTTCGAGATGTTCGTAGTCCAAAGAATTTCAATGCTTCGTAGTTGGCACTAATAATCCAGGCATCACATCCCTGATAAAAATGTTTTAATCGCGAACCCATATCCTTATAAAAATTGACTATGTCATCCATTTTTAAGCGCTCACCATATGGTGGATTAATAACAACTATTCCTTTTCCTTCAGTATGGGTGGTTTGAAAAAAATCAACACTTTCAAACTCGATAAGGTCGTGTACTCCAGCTCTTTTTGAATTTTCAACTGCAATGGCAATGGCATTTTTATCAGAATCTTTGGCAAATATTTTAACATCGGAATGAATAATTTTTGAATTTGCTTCATCTTTTATCTTATTCCATATTTCTTCGTCAAAATCCTTCCATTTTTCAAAACCAAATTTTCGGTTTCTTCCCGAAGGTATATTATTAGCTAATAAAGCTGCCTCAATAGGAAATGTTCCTGAGCCACACATAGGATCGATAAAATCACACTTTTTATCCCATTGCGACAGCAAAATAATTCCGGCAGCCAGTACCTCGCTTATGGGTGCTTCGCTTTGAGCAAGTCGGTAATTACGTTTACCTAGCGACGAGCCGGAGCTATCGAGAGAAACAATCACAGATCTGTCGTTAATATGCACATTAATTCGCATATCAGGATTTGCAGGATCGACAGATGGCCGGATACCATATTTTTCCCGAAACTGATCAGCAATGGCATCCTTTGATTTTAAGGCAACATATTTGGAGTGACTAAAAATATCGCTATGTGTAGCACCATCAATTGCAAATGTATTGTTGTAGGTAAAATATTCGCTCCAGTCAATTTTTTTAATATTATCGTATAGTTGCTGCTCATCGGCAGCAAAAAACGAATGAATAGGCTTTAGAATTTTTACGGCAGTTCTTAAAAGCAAATTGCTTTTGTAAAGCATTGCTTTATCCCCTTTAAATCGTACTGCACGATTTAATAATTCGACATCCGTTGCACCAATTTCACGAAGTTCATCGGCAAGTACTTCTTCTAAACCAAATATGGTAGTGGCAATAATTTCAAACTTTTCCAATATTTTATTTTTTTATGATTCCAGAAATTTATACAGTAGTAAACAGCAAATATTTTCCAAAAGTAAAGAAATTAAGACTACAACCCAAAAAAAACAGGTAGGCTGAATTCTGGTAATTGATAAAAAAGTACTTTTACAGATAGTATATCAATTTAATGCCTATCAGAATTAAATGAAAATTGCAATTATTGGAGGAGGTGCAGCCGGTTTCTTTTCGGCCATTGCTGCAAAGGAGAATTATCCTAATGCCCGGGTTGTGATTTTCGAAAAATCCCAAAAAGTGTTGGCGAAAGTTAAAATTTCGGGAGGTGGAAGATGCAACCTGACTAATGGTTGCGACTCTATAACAGAACTATGTAATGCATACCCCAGAGGAGGAAAAAGCTTAAAAAAAGCCTTCCATGTTTTCAACAATAAAGATACAATGCGATGGTTTGAATCGAGAGGAGTTCCTTTAGTAATTCAGAGTGATAATTGTGTTTTTCCAGTTTCACAAGATTCTCAAAGTATTATCGATTGTTTTTTACGTGAAACAAAAAAATTGAAGATTGAAATAAAAACCAGTATGGGTGTAAAGGAAATTCATCCGAGAAATGAATTATTGGAATTGGAATTTATGCAAGAAGATATTGCTCCGGAAATTTTTAATAAGATAATTGTTACATCAGGAGGTTCTCCAAAAAGAGATGGACTAAACTGGCTTGAAAAACTAAATCATAAAATCGAAAATCCTGTAGCATCGCTATTCTCGTTTAATATGTCTGAAGAACCAATAACCCAGCTTATGGGAATTGTTGTCGAAAATACGCAGGTGAGTATCCAGGGAACGAAGATTAAATCTGATGGGCCTTTGCTTATAACACACTGGGGAATGAGCGGGCCAGTAATTCTAAAACTATCATCATTTGGGGCAAGAGAGCTTAGTACAATGAATTATCATTTTAAAATTCAGTTAAACTGGGCAAACGAACAAAACAATGAAAGAGTAATAAACGATCTCAATAATATTATTGATGTTCATCCCAACAAAATCATTTCCAATATCAGACCATATGGATTGCAAGAAAGATTATGGCTGTTTTTATTAGATAAAATAGAAATTCCAACCAACAAAAAGTGGAACGAGTTGGGTAAAAAAGGAATTAATAAATTAACGGAAGTCTTGACCAACGATATTTATACAGTGAATGGTAAATCAACTTATAAAGAAGAATTTGTAACCTGCGGCGGGGTTAGCCTGCAAAGCATTGACATGAATACTATGAAAAGCAGAACCTGTAAAAATCTTTACTTTGCCGGAGAAGTATTGGATATTGATGCAATAACAGGGGGTTTTAACCTGCAAGCAGCCTGGACAACTGGATTTATTGCAGGGAAACTGGGCTAGCATAAGAATTTTTATATTCGGAAAATTCTTTAGTAAAAAAAAGAGGCTGTCTAAAAACAACTAAAAAAGTCATCCTATGTTTGCAAATATGTAAACAGATTTAGTAGTTCTTTTTTTATTTTTATATTAAAAAGAAGAACAGAGAAAGGAATCAGATTAAGTTTAGTCATTAGCTTAAAAAGCCGTTCGCAAT
>JBFXEQ010000085.1:0-11347 GCA_050179935.1 Bacteroidales bacterium
GGATTTGGACAAGTTGCTTTTTATCCCGATCATTCAAAAATCGGTATTTACAATAATGAATTGTTAATTCTTTCAGATTGCAGATTAGATAACAGAATTGAACTGATTGAAAAACTAGAGATTAACAATGATTCCATATCTGATGATGAGCTTATTATTCATGCATTTGAAAAGTGGAAATATGAATGTACCAAATATCTTATTGGTGATTTTGCTTTTGTAATTTGGAATATTGAAACCAAAGAGCTTTTTTGTGCACGCGATCATTTTGGGGTAAAACCATTTTACTATTTCTTTAATGAAGAAACTTTGGTTTTTTCTTCAGAGATTAGTGCTATTTTTTCGCAAACAGATTTGAACTTTAGTGTAGATCAGCAGTACATTGCTGATGCTCTTTCTATAGTAAAATCAGAAAACAACAGAACAACGTATTCAGAAATTAAGAAGTTACCACCAGCACATTATTTAAATCTAAAAAACAATCAATTAGAAGTAAGAGAATATTGGAAGCTAAGTATTCAAAAAGAACTGAAAATAGATGAACAACAAATAATTGAACAATTTAAAAAGTTATTAATTGAAGCCGTAGAATGCAGAGTAACTCAAGATGCAAAAACAGGCGCAGAATTAAGTGGGGGGCTTGATTCGTCAACAGTTGTAGCAATTGCTTCTCAGTTTTGTAAAGTAAAAACATTTTCACATATAATGCCCGATGGTTTATTAGGTAAAATCCATCCATTTACCGATGAGCGTGAATTTATTCAACTGTTGAATGATTATTGTGGAATTCAAGATATGTTTTTTATTACTTCAGAAAATAAAGGACTTTTAGATACTTTATATCAAAATATCCAAGACTTTAAACATATAGGGCAGCAAAATTTTAGCACTTTTTCAGATCATTTATATACAAAGGCTCAACAGGAAGGAGTTTCTGTTTTATTGTCAGGATTTGGTGGCGATGAAGTTGTTAGTTCTAAATCAGAATCTTATCAGAACGAACTTGCACAATCAGAATTATGGGATGAATTAAAACTGGACTTGCAGGATCAAAAGTTAAATCAGATTCATGTTTTTATAAAACTCACAAGATATTTTTTGAAAACTAAATGCCCCAGAATTTACAATTCAATTGCTCTTATTAAATCAGGAAGAGATTTGTGGAAAGGTAAATTTGATAATCTTGCTTTAAACAATGAGTTTTCGGAAAGAATGAAAATTAAAGAACGATACTTTTTACAATTCAGAAAAAATAAAAATGGAACTCTTCAAGAAAAAAACATTGAACGAATTTGTCATCCTCATGTGTCTCAACGATTGGAGTATTGTTCTTCCGCTACAAGAAAATTCGGAATAGAATATCGATATCCGCTTCTAGATAAACGACTTATTGAATTCTATTTATCTATGCCAATTCGGTTAAAAGCAAGGAATGGAATTAAGAGGTATGCAATTCGAAAAGCAATTGAAGAATTTGTTCCTGAAGAAATTTTTAAAAGAAACGATAAAAGCGGAACGACAATACCTACTGTATTTATGCGAATGCTAAACGATAAAGATAAAATTGCTGAAATTATTTCAAGATCTAAATTAAATCCAATAATTACAAGCTATATTGATTTGGGCGCTTATGAAAAATGGTATATTAAACTTTGTCAACGTTCACAGCAAAAACAAACAAATATCAATCCTGGTGCTTTTTATAATTATTTAAAACTGATAATCTTTATTGAACAAAATCCATCGCTTTTTAAATGAGAGAATATTTAACATATATTAAAAATAATTTCCCTAAGGAACTGCAATTAATAATCTTGCTTTCGCAAGATAAACCTGACAAAAGCGAAATATCGAGTTTGGTTAAAAACATGAACTGGAATTTGTTTATTGATTTAGTTTTAAAACACAGGATGGTATCGCATATTTATAAATATTCTCAATTATTGGAAGAATTTATTCCATCAGAAGTAGTTGAAACGATAAAGCAATTTAAACTTGACCAATCAGGGAAATCGCTGAGCTATACTGCTTTTTTAATTCAGATACATCAACATTTAGTTGAAAATACAATACCGCATTGTTTTTTTAAAGGGCCATTATTATCGTTAGAGCTATATCAGGATGTAGGTTTTCGAAATTTTGGAGATATTGATATTTTAGTTGAAAAAAAGAATGTTGAAAAGGCAAAACAAATAATTGAAAGTCTGGGTTTCAGTTGTATTTATCCAAGAATAAAGCTTACCGATCGTCAAAGAAAAATAAATTACACTTTAAGTCACCATTACCATTTTAAACATCAACATAAAAATAGTGATATTGAATTACATTGGAGTATTACAAATCCTCAATCTTTTTTTGGGAAAAACACATCAGAAATTATTGAAAATACAGAAAAAATTAAAATCACAAATATCATTGTTCCTTATATTTCAAAAATTGACAATCTTGTTTTTCTTGCTGCGCACGGTTCAATTCATCAGTGGTACAGGTTATTCTGGCTGAAGGATTTTTCTGTTTTGTTATCAAAGACAAATTTGAAAGATCTTGAAATGGCATTTATTTTATCCAAATCATTAAAATTAGAAAAGTGTTTTTTACAGGCATGCCAGATGTCTCATATCATATATAAAACAGAAATGCCATCATTTTTAAAAAGTACTAAAAAAGAAGAATACCTGATTCAAATTCCATTAAAATCGATTTATTTAAACGAACTGAAACAACAAGGGTTAAAAGGAAAATTCATGTATGTGTTTTATAGATTAAAATTAAAACCGAGTATAAAATATTATTTTGATTTAATCTATAGATTAAGAACACATCTATCGGATTGGGAAACACTGAAAATTCCAAACAGGTTATTTTTCTTATATTATATTTTCAGACCTTTTTTATTGATATATAAACATTTTTCAACGAAGCATTAATTCTTCTCAAACTCAATTGCTTTAAAAGTAAATCCTTTTGAAGAATAATGTTCGAGTACTCGTGGTAGCACAAAACGCAGATTTTTTATTGCTTTTAAGGTGTCGTGAAAAAGGATTATCGATCCTCCTTCAGAATGATTAATTACATATTGAAGACATTTATCCGGATTTACATCTTCATCGTAATCACGGGTTAAAACATCCCACATAATGATATAATAATCCTTTTTAAGTTCGAATGATTGAGAAGGTTTAATTTTTCCGTATGGAGGCCTGAATAAGTCAGAGTCGATGAATTCGGAGGCTTTTATTATATCATCGATATAGTCTTTATTGCTTGTAATCCATCCTTTGAGATGTGAAAAAGAATGATTGCCAACAGAATGTCCTTCGGCAACTATTCTTTCATAAATAGCATAGTTATTCATGACATTCTCGCCAATACAAAAAAAAGTAGCTTTTGCATTGTATTTTGCAAGTGTTTCGAGTACCCATGGTGTTACATCCGCATTAGGGCCATCATCAAAAGTAAGGTATAGTTCTTTTTCGTGTCCGGCAAAATGCCAGATAAAATCTTTAAAAATATGTGCTGCTATGCGTTCTTTTCTTATCACTTAGGTGTTTGTGTATTATATAAGGCCATATATTTCATAAACTGTTCTTCAATCTTTTTCATTACTGCATCTTGCTTATGGTTCATGGTTATTCTGTAAACCTCCTGTAAGGTGTATAAGTTAATTTGTTTTTCATTTGAGATATCTCCTGCAACTTTCGGATTAAGACCAAAAAAATAATCCAATTCAAGATACATTCTTTCTGTCAGATTTTCAACTAATTCGGTTGCTTTTTCAGTTGCTCCTGCACTATAATATGCTGATATAACGGGCAGCATGGTGTTATTGAGAGGAACGATATTTTCCGGAAATAACTCTATACAACGGTTAAGAACCATTAATGCAGAATCTTTTTTGCCTTCTTCTATCAGTTTATCGGCCAATCGGCCAAAGTTGCTTCTTAAATTTGAAAATAATCTGATATTATTTTCGTCAAGGTAAATACCATTCTGGATGCCACCCCATTTAAACTTATTCATCATATTATCAAACATAACCTCCGAATCAACTTCGCCATCATAATATCGGTCTTGTTTTGCTTCAACAGGTACTAATTGGTAGGTGAGACCATCTAGTTTAAAGTATTTCTGCAAATTATAATATTTCGAACTTGAAACAGTCATAGCCCAATAAACAGGACGATTCCAATTGTTTGTAGCAACAATATCAAGCAACATTAAGCCGTCTTTGTACAAATAGTTTTGTCCGAGGGTCCATTGCATTTCGGGTACAATTCTCGATTGTTTATCTTTGGTAATAATCCCTTTCTGAATAATTTCGTTAGCATCAATACTAAGTTTAAACTGCTTTGCAGGGATATAATTGGTAAGTTCATCAGCTTTAAAAGGAGAGTTTACTTTAGCCTTTGCATCGTCCATGGCAACAAATGCCATAACCTGTTTTACATCAACAGGTTTTCCAAATCTGTCGATCATAGGCAACACTTCACGGTTACCACGATGAATATGATCATGTGTTAATGAAAAAGGAAGAGGCTCAGAGCTATATGCTTTGCGGCTCATCTGATCTATATACCATGAAGCGCGAAGATAACTTAGATTACATACGCGAATATCTGTTCTAATGCCTTCAACTTCCTGGGCATACCATAATGGGAATGTATCATTATCTCCATTTGAAAACAAGATTGCATTTTCTTTACAGGAGTTTAGATAATTGTATGCCAAATCGCGAGCTGTATATCTGCCAGAGCGATCATGGTCGTTCCAGTTTTCTTTGGCCATTATTCCCGGTACCAGAACAAGAGTTATTAGCACAACAACTATTGCAGAAATTACAGAAGGTATTTTTTTACTTATTAGTTCATATAGCCAGGCAACACCTAATCCAATCCAGATGGTGAATGCGTAAAATGATCCTGCGTACGCATAATCTCTTTCCCTTGGCTGCAGAGGATATTGGTTAAGGTAAACAACAATAGCCACCCCTGTTAAAACGAAAAGCATCGTTACAACAGTAAAATCTTTCTTTGATTTTTTATAATGATAAAATAATCCGGCTAATCCTAAAAACAAAGGAAGCATGTAATATTTGTTTCTAGCAGGATTTTTTTTCAAATGATCCGGAACTAAATCCTGATCACCAAGACGAGCGTTATCGATAAACGAGATTCCGCTTAACCAGTTGCCCTTAATTGCGTTACCGTGTCCTTGAATATCATTTTGGCGGCCGGCGAAGTTCCACATAAAATACCTGAAATACATGTGCGAGATTTGGTATTTAAAGAAAAACTCGAGATTATCACCAAAAGTTACTGTTGTTTTTTTCTCTGTTTTCCCCATGTAGTTAACAGAAATATCGCGTCCGCTTATATCTACCCATTTTTTATATTCTTTAATATGACCTGGATCAGAGCTGTACATCCTTGGGAAAAAACCAGTAAAACGTGGGTCGAACTTTACATCTACCTTATGTTCGGTGATAACATATTTGCCATCTTTCTTAATATAAACAGGACCTTTTTCCACATTTTCAATCATGGGCGCATCAAAACTGGGGCCATGAAATAATGGGTTATCGCCGTATTGCTCCCGGTTTAAATAATAAAGAAGATCGAAAGCATTATCAGGACTATTTTGATCCATTGGGGTTTTTGCAACAGAACGGATTACTATTAATGCATAAGATGAGTAACCAATCATAATTACAGTAAATCCCAACAAGATTGTGTTTAAAACCACTCTTCCTTTTTGTTGAGTATATCGAATTCCCCAAATAAGTGAGGCGATTAAAATCAATATAAAGAATAAAAGGCCAGAGTTATAAGGCAATTTAAAACCATTAACAAATAATAAATCAAACCATGAAGCAATAGTAACCACACCAGGTATTATGATATACATTACGGAGGCAAGAAGAATGCCCGAAATGATAAGTGCTGCAAATATTCCTCTTTTGGTTACGTCGTATTTTTTAAAGTAATAAACAAATACAATAGCGGGTATTGCCAGTAAATTTAATAAGTGAACACCTATTGATAATCCCATAAGGTAGGCAATTAAAATCAACCATCGGTTTGCATATTTTTGATCGGCTTCGTTTTCCCACTTAAGAATGGCCCAAAAAACCACTGCGGTAAATAAAGACGATGTAGCATAAACTTCGGCTTCGACAGCTGAAAACCAAAAGGTATCAGAGAAAGTGTAAGAAAGTGCGCCAATAAATCCTGAGCCAATAATGGCAATTGTTTTACCAAGGTTTAATTCATCGTTATTTGTATTTATAATTTTTTTTGCCAGATGGGTAATTGTCCAGAAAAGAAATAATATTGTAAATGCACTTGCAAGGGCTGACAATAAATTCACCATTTTAGCTGCATTCTCAGGGCCTCCAGCAAAAATTGTAAAAAACCGGCCCATAATCATAAAAAACGGAGCGCCGGGAGGATGTCCTACTTCGAGTTTAAATGCTGAGGCAATAAATTCGCCACAATCCCAAAAGCTGGTTGTTGGTTCCATGGTTAATAAATAGGTTATAGCCGCAATTAAAAACGTTAGCCAGCCTACAAGGATATTATAAAATCGAAAGTTTTTCATCTGTAAAAAATAAATTTATAATCTATTTAATTCGCAAAAACAAAGAACGCGATTTTTTTACCAATTTTAAAACATTGCTTTAAAATTAAGTAGTTGTTAAGACTTTTTAACATATTTTTTCTTATTTTCGAAGTCACAATTTACCTATGGCAAAAAAACAATTCATAGTAGTTTTAACTCTTTTTTTGGGATTTTTTACTTCCTATTCGCAAACCGATAATTCTTTTTTTAACCAACAATATCAAATCCAAGCGATTGATTCTGGTAAGATATACCTGAAAATACATAATACAAATTTTTTTAAGAACAACGAGTATTTTGGTCAGGTTGCTGATGGTTTTACGGCCATTGGTTTTCATGTTACCCCGCAAATAGAGTATATCTTAAGTCCTAAGCTTGAGATTTCTGGTGGTGTACATTTATTAAAATACTCAGGGCGTGATGATCTTACAAAGGCCATACCTGTTCTCAAGGTTCAGTATGTCCCAATAAAAAATCTGAATATTATTTTGGGGAATATTTATGGATCAACCAACCATCAGATTATTGAACCTATGTTTGAGTTTGAACGATATTTAAATAATAATACCGAAAACGGACTTCAGTTTTTGTGGGATAGCAAAAATCTGCATGCCGATTTGTGGCTTGATTGGGAGCAATTTATTCTTCAAGGCGATCCTTTTCAGGAAAAATTTAATGTTGGGTTATCATCCCAGCTAACATGGTTTAAACTTGCCGATAGATTAGATTTTACTTTGGATTTTCAGAATATTGTTAGACATGAAGGCGGGCAAGTTAATACCAATGAATCATATATTAAAACTCTATTTAATAACGCAACAGGACTTGGGTTAAATTTTTACTTAAAATCAGCATTTGTTTCGAATATTAAGATAACACCTTATTATGTTTCTTACCAAGATTTGTCACCTACAAAGCGACAAATGTATATTGATGGGAATGCATTTTATACTACTCTTGAGCTTTTGTCAAAAAACTATAATTTATTTGTTGGTTATTGGTACTCAGAGCAATACATAACTCCATTAGGTAATCCATTATTTGAGTCAATCTCTCGAACCAGATGGTGGGTTGACAATCCTATTCGCGAAATTTTAATGGCCAAAATATCGTATCATAAAAATATTTTTAATGGAGTTGATTTATCTTTTCGTGTTGAAACATACTCTAATTTATTGAATGGCAATACGGATTATAGCTACGGACTGATAATAACATTCAACGAAAGGTTTTTAATCAGATAGTTTTCAATAGTATTACCATTAATTTTATCAAATTTTTGCATTTTAATTGCCATGGAAGCGATATTATATCTCGGATTATTTATTTTACTTCTATATGTACTTACCATCTTTTATTTTACTCTGGGCTGGTTTAAAATTAAGGTTTATAATGTTTCTGCTAATCAGGATTGCCCTAAAATAACTGTTCTGGTAGCCTGTCGAAACGAAGAATCAAGAATTGGGAACTTGCTTAATTCTTTAGCTAAGCTGCATTACCCGAAAGAGAAAACAGAGATAATTATTGTTAATGATCATTCAGAAGATAATACGGCGCAAATTATTAAGCAATTTAGAGATAACAGAGTTCTTTTATTGAATCTTCCAGATGGGATTAGCGGTAAAAAAAGTGCTTTGCAGGTTGGTGTTCAGCAGGCAAAATCTGAAATAATAATTACCACCGATGCCGATTGCACAATGAATGAATTTTGGATAATAAATTTGGTAAGTTACTATTTGCAATACAAACCTAAGCTGCTTGTTGCTCCTGTTATTTTAAAACCTTGCAATACGGTATTTCAGAAATTGCAGTCTCTTGAGTTTTTAAGCTTAATAGGATCGGGAGCTGGAGCAATTGGTTTAAACAGACCAATCATGTGTAATGGAGCAAATTTATTATTTCAAAAAAATGTTTTTAATAGCAATCAACAGGGAAATGTTTATGCCTCAGGTGACGATATCTTTTTATTATTAAATACAAAAAAAGAGGATCGAAACAGCATACATTTTATAAAATCAATTGATGCAACTGTTTATACAACAGCAATGCCCGATATGCGAACTTTTTTTAACCAACGCATACGCTGGACATCGAAAAGCAAAGATTATCGTGATAAAGATATATTGTTTACTGCTATTATTGTTGCCAGTACAAGTTTAATATTATTTACGATGCTTTTAGTCTCTTTGTTTAAAGGTACATTTATTAAGTATTATATTGAATTGATTTTAATAAAATCAGTCGCAGATTTTGCATTGCTTTACTCTGTTTCAAGATTTTTCAAAATCACTAAGCTATTATGGTGGTTTATACCATTGCAGGTAATTTACCCTTTTTATATTGTTGTTACTACTTTTGCAGGTTTACTAGGTAAGTTCGAATGGAAAAACAGGAGTCTCAGATAAAATCAATATTTTTGACAATGTAAAAAAAGAAGTTGGAATGATATTTCGAAAAAAGAAAATCGAGGTTAGTGGATCGCTTAATTATTTAGCATGGCAAAAGTTTAGAAAAAACAGGTTTTCCATGGCAGGTTTGGGGTTTATTCTCTTGGCAGCAATAGTTGCAATGTTGGGTTATATAATCACTCCAGATAAATCATCGTTTTCGAATAATCAGATTCTCGAAATAGCAACCCGTAAACCAGGTTTTAAGGTTTTAATGTTAAAAGTACATAAAAACGAACCCGAACAAAAGGCAGGATTTCTTAAAACCATGTTTTTTGGAAGGACTGATTGTTATAGTTATATTCCAATAAACAATTACCGCTTTGATGATGACAAAATAGTAATTGAAGAATTTAATGATATTAAGGAAGAGGAGTCGTTTTTTTCTCAGTTAAATGTTGCTGATGTGATATACCCAATAAAATTTGATGCAGAAATTATTCGCCAGAATAATCATTTATTAATTACCTGCGTTGATGAGAAAAGCAAAAGTGTCGATATCGTTGAATTACAGAAAGAGATTGTAAGTAAAAATATAATTCATAAAAAATATTTACTTGGCACCGATCGTTTTGGTCGCGATTTGCTTAGCCGTTTGCTTATTGGTACACGTATTTCACTTTCTGTAGGTTTTATTTCAGTTTTCATATCATTGCTTATTGGAGTTACATTAGGTGCAGTTGCTGGCTTTTATCGAGGTAAAATAGATGAGATTATCATGTGGTTAATTAATGTAATTTGGTCGATACCAACCTTATTAATGGTAATCGCTATTACTCTTGTTATTGGAAAAGGGTTTTGGCAGATTTTTATTGCCGTTGGATTAACCATGTGGGTTGAAGTAGCTCGTGTGGTCCGAGGTCAGGTATTAAGTGTTCGCGAAAAAGAATATATCGAAGCTGCCAGAGCTCTTGGGTTTAGCGATCTTAGAATCATCTTTAAACATATTCTACCCAATATTATAAGTCCGGTAATAATTATTTCCGCTGCTAATTTTGCAACAGCTATATTACTAGAGGCTGGATTAAGTTTTCTGGGAATAGGCGTACAACCACCTGTGCCTTCCTGGGGAACAATGATAAAAGAACATTACGGATATATTATAATGGATAAAGCCTATCTGGCTATTCTTCCCGGAATTGCTATAATGTTGTTGGTGCTTTCCTTTACCTTGTTGGGCAATGGATTGAGAGATGCACTCGATACAAAAAGCAAATAAATCCTGCTGGTTGCAAAACAAATCTCAATAAACAAAACCATTATTGTACTAAAACGGTTATTTATAACGTTTATAGCAAAAAGGGATTGATTCGCTAAATACTCAAAAAACACAAACTATTTTTTTTAAAACCCGTATAATAATATAAAAGCCGGCAATTAGCGAAAATGAGGGGAGATAATTAATAACCATTTTAAACCCCAAAACTATGAAAACGAAAAAATCACAAAAGGCAAATTTGGAAAACAAGCGAGGCTTATTTCTCCAGATAGGAATTGTTCTTGTATTGGTTGCAGTATTAGCTGCATTCGAATGGCGAGTTAAAGTTTCTGAGCCACCTACTTTGGTTATCAGAGCCAGCGACGAACCAATTGAACTGGCAATACCGATAACAAGACCTGAGCAGGAACAAAAAGAAAAAGCAAAACCAGTTGCAATCTTTGAACCGATTATCGTATCGAATAACCAGATTATAATTGATGAACCTGAATTTATTTCATTGGAAGATTTACCTGACTATGTTGAACCAGTATTCATTGAACCCGAAGAAGTGCTCGATGAACCTGAAACCGAAGTAGATATTAAGCCCAAATTTATGGGTAAAGACGATAAAGCATTTAGAGAATGGATTATATCGAAAATACGATTTCCCGATCAGGCTGTTGAAAATAATCTTGCAGGTGTAGTAAAGGTTAAATTTATTGTAGGAACAGATGGAAAGCTTTCAAATATTGAGATCGTACGCAGTGCTCATCCAATAATTGATAAAGAAGTTCTAAGAGTTATAGGTAACTCACCCGAGTGGGAACCTGGATTCAAAAATGGAAAATATGTAAGAACATGGTACAGCATATCAATAAGCTTTAAGTTCGAAAACTAAGACTTTAAAAGCAAGAGAAGCCAGCCCAAAGCTGGCTTTTTTTATGCAGATACATGTAACTAACTAAAAATTATTACCTTTGCGTACTTTTAAAATAATACTGTAAATATAAGAATGCCCAAAAATATTGATACTACTCCTGTAACCGAAATCGCTGTATTGGTAGGAGTTATTAATCAACAG
>JBFXEQ010000086.1:0-11162 GCA_050179935.1 Bacteroidales bacterium
TTTTTGAATAGAACTCAAGGATAATAAAATTAACTAATTTTTTGACAATTAATAGAAAGATGTTGGTTTCTCTTGAAAAAAATCAGCATTTAAAAGACTAATTTTATTTTAATCGAATAAAGTCAAAATTTACACAATTAATACTAGCCGCTAAAAATAGCGGCTATTTTTATTATGAATTGACATTTTCAGACGATTATTGATAGAAATAATTTAATGTAACTTTTTTCACATTTCAAAAATAAAAGCGCTTTCTGTTGACAAAAGCTTCTTTTATTAATATAATTCAATTATGAAAAGGAAATCGGTTTCCTAAATTGGAAGATTTTGCTTTTTTTACTTGAAGAATACGCATTATATACCAAAATTTAATAGCTGAGTTAAAAGAAAGGTTGATATGCAAACATTAACTTTTAAATTTTTATGTCTGGTTGATAAACTTAAACTAAGAAATATTGACCTTAGGCCAATATTTGAAAAGCTTAATGACCTTGAAGAAGCTTTAAAAAATGGACAAACAGATATCAGCTATATAATAGAAGTATATAACTATGAAATTGATAAAATAATTGATAATTATAAAGGAGATAATATGAAGAAAATCATGATTTTAGCCTTGTTGGCAACGAGTTTAATGTTATTGGTTGCTTGTGGTGGAAATACAACCACTCAATCGCCGGAAACGACAGCACCGACGACAGACGCACCAACCACACAAACTCCAACAACCGTAACCCCAACAACGGTTGCCCCAACGACAGAGGCTCCTACGACTATTCAACCAACAACTGAAGCTACAACTATCACAACCACAGAAACTACAACCACAGAAACTACCACCGGTCCAATCGAACCGGTTGAATTGAGTGTTTCTGCCACTAAACCTTATATATTTATTAATAAAGATGAACCAAAACTTTTAAGTGACTACATATACCGTGCTGACGATGGTAATGTTACCATGGCAGATGGCGTTATCTCCGAAATATCTGAAGGACTTATTATTGCTGATGGAGAAATAACTGCTCTTTCTGTTGGTATGCATACCTTCAGTTTTAATTATGGAACAGAAACTTTTATAGTTTATGTCTTTGCTAAAGAAATCCTAGATACGGATTTTTTAGTTTATTCCATGAGTTATACCGATTTACCTGACGGAGCTCTTCCGGAAGATTACACAATCGCTACTATAGGGGGTGGATCTACAGGTATTAAGAATGGATTTTTATATGTCGACTCACCTGACATCGCTGATCCGACAAGAGTCTTATTACCCGATTATTTAAAAGGATTTAAAAACTACATTATCGAAGTTGACTTCACAATTTTCTCTGCAATAGAAGAAACAAGATGGGCTTCCGTAATGTATAGGTATTCAACCGACAATTATTTCCAAATGGCTATTCGTCAAGGCGCTACAGCAACAAATGGAGTTGAATTTGCCAAAGCCATTAATGGTCAGTGGAATGTACCGCTGACTGCAGCTTACTCGGAAAATATCGATCCTGCAAAAATTTATCGTTTAAAGATAGATTTAAATGATGCAGTGGCTCAAGAGTATATAAATGATGAATTATTGGTTGATTATAGAAATGCTCGTGATTATAGCAGTGGCCATATCGGCGTACAAGCGAGTGGCGCAAGAGCGTTATATAACAATTTTGAAATTAGAATTCCAGAAAGTTACATCGATTATACCACCATTGAATACCAGAACATTCCTGCGGTTTATACACCAGAAAGTAATATTATTATGGCTCCTACCGTTGTCCAAAAAATTGAATCACAAACCGATATCGATCAACTAGAATTAGATGTCAGAGCTTCAACCGCATTATTTGATATTAATCCATCGCTTAGCGCGGTCAGTAGCACTGGTGAAATATTATTAGAATTCGTTGATATCTTAGAATTAGTGAAAGATAGAACAATTCCTGCTTTTAGAACCTCTTTACCGTTCGTTGCGGCTAATTTAGCTCTTCAATTAGGTGATTTAGGAGTTAGAGATGTTTTCTTGATTTCCACAAACGTCGCTGCCATTGAAAGAGCTAGAGATCAATATGAGTTGATTAGAGGAGTTTATCAAATTAACTATGATCCAGAAAAACCAGTATTATCAGATTTGGATTTGTTGATTATTCGTAATGAAACTAATATGGCTGGAGCAGTAGCGGTACTATTACCTGTAGAATACGCAACTAAATATAACGTTGATTATTTACAAAGACGTTTAGTAACGGTTTGGGTAAATACTGTGGGATTAGAAGATGTCTCAGTGTACCAAGCCATCGTCTCCGGTTCTCAAGGATTAATTACTCATGATACCTTGAATGTTTATAGCATTTTTGATACTTTCCCTACAAATTCACTTATGAGATTCCCATTAATTATCGGTCATAGAGGAATGCCATCACAAGCGCCTGAAAACACTGTTGAAGGATCTTGGTTAGCATATGAAGCTGGCGCTGATGTTATTGAATTGGATATTTACTTAACAACCGATAATGAAATTGTAGTTATGCATGACTCATCAACTGAAAGAACTACAAACGGTAATTTGATTATAGAAAACTCAACTTTAGCTGAACTTAGAGCGTTGACGATTATTGACAACTTTGGTACATTCCCAGATATTCCTGTACCGACTCTAGAAGACTACTTTATCCGCTTTAAAGGTGAAGACGTTCAAATCTTTATCGAAATTAAAAGTACTAACGCTGATATCGTACCGGCACTAAGAACTTTAATTGAAGAATATGATTTCTTTGATCAAGCCGTTGTAATTACTTTCCACGCTGCTCAAGCAACAATTATGAGAGAAGTATTGCCGGAAATATCAGTTGGCTTATTAAATAGCGGCTTATTAAACGCTGAGAATATACTTTCAAGCGTATCCGCAACGATTAATCAAGTAATACCTTTAAAAACAACATTAAATCCATATTTTGAACCTGTGACAAAATCCATATTATTAGAAATGCAACATCGTGCAATTACACTTTGGCCATGGACGCTCAATAATCTAGATAATTTCTATAATCAAATCCTCTTAGGCGTAGGCGGAGTAACAACCGACCATTCTTATTGGATTTCCGAAGAAATAATCGAATTTTATGTACCGGTTACTAATTTTACCTACTCGATATCTAATCCTACAACTGTAGAGTTGATGGGTAGGTTCGGTAATAGAGATGGCTTGGATTATCCATTCCCTTACTCGTTTATAGTTTTATCAGGATCAGAGACTGGAGTTACCTTCGGCGCTAAAAACTCAATCACTGGAGCTACCTCCGCCGGAGAACTTTATGTCCTTCCGTACTTTGAAACTACTTTGGCAAATGGAACGACTATAACACTTTATTATGATGTAGTACATGTTAAAATTACAGATTAGAACTTCAATACTTACTAAAAAAAGTATTTAATAATAAAAAAATAAAGGAGGATTTATGAAAAAACTATTAACCGTAACAATGTTAGTTTTCGCTTTATTTTTGTTTGTAGCTTGCGGCGGAACAACCACCACTCTAGCTCCAACAACTGAAGCGCCAACGACGGTAGCTCCGACGACGGTAGCTCCGACAACAGAAGCACCAACAACGGTAGCTCCGACAACTGTGGCTCCAACAACTGAAGCCCCAACTACAGAAGCTCCAACAACGGAAGTTCCGACAACGGAAGCTCCGACAACTATCCCTACGACCACAGAAACAACAACTGAAGCTGATACAACTGAGCCTATTTTCTTGGGTATCGCTGATAAAGTATTGTTCTTTGGTGATGTTTTTGATCCACTAGCCGGAATTATGGCAATGGATGATACAGATGGTTCATTAACATCTGAAATCACTATAACTGGTACCGTAGATTTAGAAGTTCAAGGTGTTTACACATTAATTTATTCGGTAACGGATTCAGCTGGCAATACAGCAACCGCAGAGAGAGTAATAACTGTTTATGCATCAAGATGGATAATTCCTAATGGTGAATTTAGTGTAGACGTCGCTAATGCGGCTGAAAACAGAAATGACCCAATCAATTGGGGATGGCATGGTAACACTGGAACCATGACCGCTGAAATTTCTGATGGCATGGCAAAAATTGAAATCATTAATGTCGGTACAGTTACTTATGGTACACAATTCTATCTATTGAATAGAACTGTTGAGCAAGGAAAGACTTACCGTGTAACATTTAGCGTAAGATCTGATATTGCTCGTCCGCTAGAAGTAGTGCTTGAAGATGGCATTGGCGGAACAAGAATGTTTGATTATGTTTATGACATGACGACAGAATGGCAAGAAATTACATTTGATCATTACCAATTCGCTCCAACAATTGATGGAACTGGTAAATTTGCATTCTTTGCTGGTAATATCAATGCTTCTACAGTTACAACTACCTATTATTTAGATTATGTAAGAGTAGAAGAAATTGAAACTCCAGCCGATACAGTAGCTCCTACTTTAATCGGTGTTGGACCGTTAGAAGTCTTAATCGGTACAGCATTTGACCCACTTGCTGGTGTATCATTTATTGAAAATCAAGATTATAATTTAACACTTGATGACTTAGTAGTTACTGGCGCAGACCAAGTAGATATTAACACAGTCGGTGAATATACAGTTGGTTATAGCCTTACTGACGCTTCTGGAAATGTAGCTTTAGTAGAAAGAACTGTAAAAGTTGTTACAGAAATCATGACATCTTCATTCATGGTAGTAAATGGCGATTTTACTAAGGATCAATTAGTTGCTTATCCACAACCTGCTATGGACGGTTGGGGATGGCATGGAACAGGCTCATTCTTAACTTATATTCAAGGCGGTATGGCCACAATTGACGTTTATGATACTTGGCATTTATTCTATGGCACCCAATTCTACCAACAAAACCGAGTATTAACAGAAGGTCAAACTTATCAAATCACATTCATGGCTAAAGCTGATGAACCAAGATTATTACAAGTTCAACTTGAAGGCACTGCTTTTACAACAGTTCCGGCATTCTTTGAATTAACTACCGAATGGCAAGAATTTACTTTTGAATATTCTCATATAGGTGGAACTACATCTGTAATTAAATTTGGCTTCTTCGCTGGTAATATTTTCGGTGTTTCAGCACCAACAAAAGTTTATTTAGATAATGTTGATATCAATGTTATAGCTGAATTGTCACCTGACACGACAGCTCCTCAAATTTGGGGCGTTGAAGAATATTATGTAGTTTCTGGAAATGCCTTTGATCCTTTAATGGGATTAAAAGTGTATGACCATTATGACAAGACTTTAACTATAGATGATGTTGTTATTGTATCAAATGATGTTAACACAGACTTAGTTGGTGTTTACACAGTTGAATATTCATTAACTGATGCTGCTTTAAATGTAGCAACTTATACAAGAACAGTTAATGTTATCGCTGAAGTAGATGCAGCTGATACAAGAATTAACTTTATCGATGGTAACTTCGAACTTCAAACACCAATAACAATTGATGATACTAACCAAGGTTGGACATTAAAAGGCGTTGGCGGATATTCTTCTTCATTTGTTGATGATAGAGGCGGAAAAGTTGCTAAAGTAACAGTAACTGATATTGGAACAATTCCTCACAGCGTACAATTCCATCAAATGCTTATACCAGGATTCGTTTCAGAATATGGAGCGATGTATGAATTCACATTCTGGGCAAAAGCAGATGCTGCAAGAGATATCGCTGTTCAACTTCAAGAAAATACTGGCTGGGTAGTATTGACTAATAAAACAGTTTCTATTACTACAGAATGGGCACAATATGAAGTTGTATTAGTTAACGGAATGAAAAATTATGATAAAGTTAAGATTGGTTTCTTCTTTGGACTAATCGATTCATTGAATCCTGCTAACAGTGTCGCAACATCTATTTATATCGACGATGTTGACATTCAATTAGTCGGATATGTTAAAGATGAAGTAGCTCCAAGAATTTACGCACCAGATGCAGCAGTAGCTGTAAGTGAAGTGTTCAATCCAATGGCAGGCGTTAGAGTTGGCGATAGCACAAAATTACCAACTGTAACAATTTCAAGTACTACCGCGGGATTAGTAACATATGACGAAATAACTAAAGCTTACGTAGTGGACACAACTGTAGCTGGAACATATATTTTGACTTACACATTAACAGATATGTATGGAAATGAAACAATTTACGACCGTACTTTAGTTGTTACTGACGGTACAGAAGCATCAAGTCTTGTAGTTGTAAATGGTGATTTCACCGTAGAACAACTTGTGCCTTATACTGAACCAGCAGTAGACGGTTGGGGATGGAAGGGAAGTGGCTCATTCTTAACTTATATTCAAGATGGTATGGCGACAATTGATGTTTTCAATACTTGGCATCTATTCTATGGAACACAATTCTATGAACAAAATAGAGTTTTAAATCAAGGTGAAACATACCTGTTCACATTTATGGCAAAGGCTGATGAACCAAGATTGTTACAAATGAATCTTGAAGGTGCGGGTATGACAACAGTTTCAGCGATTTTCGAACTTACAACTGATTGGCAAACATTTACTTTCGAATATACTCATACAGCCACTACAAACACAGCTGTAAAATTCGCTTTCTTCGCTGGTAACATCCACGGTGTTTCCCCGACTACAAAAGTTTATTTAGATGATATAACAGTTGATAGAATATTTACTCTTTCACCTGATACTGAAGCTCCTCAAATTTGGGGCGTTGAAGATTACAACATTATATTAGGCAATACGTTTGATCCGTTTATGGGGTTAAAACCTTGGGATAACCAAGACAGAAGCTTGAAAACAGAAAATATCGTTATCGTTTCTAATAATGTTGACACAAGTACAGTAGGAACTTATACAGTAGTATACTCAATAACAGATTCTTCTCGTAATTCAGCTACTTATTCAAGAACAGTTAAAGTTCTAGCAGAAGTAGACGCAGCTGATACACGAATTAACTTCATCGATGGCGACTTTGAACTACAAACACCGATTACAACTGATGACAACAACCAAGGTTGGACTCTAAAGACTGGTACCGGCGGTGCAGTTGATCCAGCACAATTTGTTGCTGATCGTGAAGGAACAGTAGCTAAAGTTACTGTTACTAATGTTGGTACAGTTCCTCATGGAGTACAATTCCATCAAATGAACCAACCAGGATTTGTTTCTGAATTTGGTTCAGTGTACAAATTTACTTTCTGGGCAAAAGCAGATGTTGCTAGAGATATCGCTGTTCAACTTCAGGAAAATGTAGGTTGGGTAGTATTAACTAATAAGACAGTCTCTATTACAACTGAATGGACACAATATGAAGTTATTCTAATTAACGGAGTAAAAGCATATGATAAAGTTAAGATTGGTTTCTTCTTTGGTTTAATTGACGCAGCTAACCCTTCAAAGAGTGTTGCTACATCAATTTATATCGATGATGTAACAATCGAATTACTTGGTTATGTTACAGATACAGTCGCTCCAAGAATTTATGCACCAGATGCAGCCGTTGCAGTAAGTGCTGTTTTCAACCCAATGACTGATGTTAAGGTTGGAGATAGCTCCAAAATGCCTACAGTTGTAATTTCTAGTACAACTCCAGGGTTAGTTACTTATGATGCAATAACTGCTACATACATAATCGATACTACGGTAACTGGCACTTACACATTAACATACACAGTTACTGATGCTTTTGGCAATGAAACAGTATACGATCGTCCTTTAATTATTAGCTAAAAATCTAACATAAGTTAACGATTACATAATGGACCTCCAAAAAATCAATCAGGCAGGGTTGACCTGTCTGATTGATTCCATTGGAGAACCTCTTTGGCTTTTTCATGGTTAGACAACCCCTTGAAAGTCAGTTTTTTTCGCTGATTGGTTTATGTAGGAATATTGACCTAGATATTTAAAGATGGTAAAATGTTTTATTGATTAAAAAAGAGGTACTTATGAAAAAAACAATTTATGACGTTGCAAAAGATATGAATCTTTCACCGGGGACAATTTCTAAAATATTGCACAATAAAGGAAACGTTAATCAAAAAACGCGCGAAAGAGTATTAAATTATGTAAAAGAAATTGGATTTGTCGCTGATTATTCAGCGCGAATTTTAAAAGCAAAAAAAAGTTCGACTTTAGGTATTGTTTTTTCTGACATCGCTCATTTTGGGCTGGAACATCCTTTCTTTTCCAGCGTCTTGCAACATTTTAAAAACTATGTAGAGAATTTGGGATACGAGATTGTTTTTATCGTTAATAGAATTGGCGAACAAGAACTTTCATATTTAAAATGGTGTAAAGTAAAAAAAGTTGATGGTGTCTTGATTGTAACAGGAAACATAAACAAACCAAATATTATCGAATTAGTTAATAGTGACATTCCCTCAGTTTCGGTTGATATCCAAATGAATAATTTAATTACTGTAATATCAGATGATGATTTAGGAATTAAATTAGGCGTCGGTTATGCCATACAAATTGGGTTAAAACATTTATGTTGCATACCTGGTCCTTTGACTTCAAGAGCTTATTATGAAAGATTAGATTCTTTTAAAAGAGTTTTAGAAGGCAACAACTTCGTTTTCAATGATAAGAATTTCGAAGAAGCCGAATCTTATGGTTTTACCGGCGGATATAATGCGACAAGAAGACTCTTAGATAAAAATGAAGAGAGTCCCGATTTTATCTTCGCATTTTCTGATGAACTTGCTTTTGGGGTGATTAGATGTCTTGAAGACTCGGGATACAAAGTTCCGGAAGATGTATCCGTCATTGGCTATGACGATGTTTATTTTGCTAAACATTTTTCTCCAGCATTAACTACAATTCGTCAAGATAAAAAAGAAATTGGTGAAGTTGCAGCTCAAAAATTACTAGATATGATTAACGAAAAAATATTACCAAAACCATTTGTTGAACGAATTCCGGTAATGTTGGTTGTCAGAAAATCCACGATTTAATGAAATATTGAAATTTTTATGGTAAGTCAGGAGGACAACTATGAAGAAATTATTATCATTACTTATATTTACATTACTTGTAATGACTATTGTATCGTGTGGGGGAACTACTACTCAAGCGCCTACAACAGCTGCGCCTACGACTGAAGGAACAAGTAATACAGATACACAAACAACAAATACTGATACAGAAACTACAAATTCGATAACGACTACAGGCGGAACTGAAGAAATTACACTTTCTTATGCCGACTGGGGTAATGCGGAAATTAACCAAATTTTGATTGATGCTTTTATGGTAAAATATCCAAATATCACCGTAGAGTTAAGGACTGACATAGTCGGTAGTGGCGCTCAATTTACCGGTAATCTTATTAGTGCTATGGTAGCTGGAGTTCTACCTGATGTTTTTGCGATAGATAATGTACCAACAGGTTATTATAACGGAATGTTACTAGATGTTACCGATTTATGGGATAATGACCCGGAAACAAGTTTAGTTTATGAAAATATAGCTAGTACAGGCGTGTTTGGTGATGCTCGTTACGCACTTCCGTCTTTTCAATTTATTAAGGGTATCTACATCAATATCAGTTTACTAGATTCATATAATATTCCTCTCCCTCCAAAGGATTGGACATATACTGAATTTGTTGAATTAGCTAGACAGATTCGTCAAGTGGGTAGAAATGATTTTGTTTATGGGATTGATCCTTGGTATGGGGCTTTAGATTTTGAAACAACTTTCCCGATGCAAGACAATGCCGAAATCGGTTATAACACTTGGGATGGAACGAGATTTAATTTTACTTCGCAAGCCTGGATTGATGCTTACAATCTAAAATTGGCTTTGATGGAAGAAAGAGTAGTAGCTGATTATACAGATGAAGAAATATTAATAATTGGCGACATATGGCCTTGGTACGAAGGCCTAGTAGGTTTTAATATCGACGGTTCATGGAATCTATATATGGTTGAAGAAATGTATGAGTTGAACGGTCTAGAAGTTGGTTTTTGGCCATACCCTGGCGGTTCAGCCGGACAATTTCCGCCAACTATCCTTGATTATTTAGTAATATCATCATTAACCGAACATCCTGAAGAAGCTTATTTACTTGCTAAATGGATGAGTTTTGGTGAAGAGGGCTGGCTATTACGTCTAGATGCAATGAAAGAACGAGGAGATTTATATCTTGATCGTTACCCGATTGCAGATTATCCTGAAGTTTGGGCTGAGATTGATGAGTTTACATATTTTATTGAAGGATTGGCTGAAAATATCGCTTTACTTCCACAAGGAAGACCTGATACAGATAAATGGTTACCTGGCTATAAAGGTTTCTGGGAATGGGTCGGTAATGAAGAAAATGACTATTGGACAAGAATTAATGAAGGTTTAGTGACTCCTGAAGTATTTGCTTCGGAATGGGAAACGCAGATTAATATTATGATTCAAGAAGCCATTGATGAAGGCGGCGAATAGCAATCGATTTATCTAAATATAATTGAAAAAATACCTATGAATATTTTAAAAGTCTAATTCTGATGTCTATGGAATTAGACTTTTATATTTTAATTAACAAAAGTCATTAGTATATGGGTTTCGATACTTATTTATAATAATCTAGCACATTGAATAACCATTTTCGAAAATACCCATATACATTTTTGAAAATATGATAAAATAATATTAATAATATTTAAATTTTTTAGTATATCACATAAAATTTGGACAATCATTGTAATCATTTTATTAAGATTTTAGGAGGTAGGATTATGAATATATTAGCGTTTATGAAGCCAAAGACAGAGGTCACATACGTATGTGAGGAAAATACTGTTAGAGAAGCTATTGAAACAATGCGTAATTGTCGTTATACATCGATTCCAATCTTGTCAAACACGGGAAAATATGTAGGATCAATTTCAGAAGGTGATTTGTTATATAACTTAGACAAAGTCGGCAGAGATGAAGTAAAAAATATTAAAATTTCCACTATCACGCGTCATCGAAATTATGATGCGGTAAACATTAATGAGACGATGTTAATACTGTTATCAAGAGCTTCTAACGAAAATTTCGTTCCTGTAGTAGATGACTCTAATCAATTTTTAGGAATAGTAACTAGAAAAGAATTATTGGATTATTTCTTCGAACACAATTTTATGGTGCTATAAAATT
>JBFXEQ010000087.1:0-10960 GCA_050179935.1 Bacteroidales bacterium
AGGTAAAATTACTCCAACAATAACTGTGTCTGGAGCAGCTGCTTTTGGTCAATACACATGGGATTCGAGACCAATTGTAAATATAACACGCGACAACGACTCCGAGCCCATTGGAACCAATGAAACAGTTTATGTTAAAGATTACAGAGTTGATGGTACACCGCAAACTGCAATCTCCTTAGGAATTGAATATAGAGCTCCAAAATTCTGGTGGATAGAACTTAACGGTACTTATTTTGATGATATGTATTTAAGTTTTAATCCTGCTCGTCGCACGTCAGCTGCAGTTGAAGGCCTTGATTTAAACTCAGAATTAGTAAAAGAAATTCTAGGTCAGGAAAAATTGCCAAGTGGTTATATACTAAACCTTACTGGAGGTAAATCATGGAAAATAGATAAGTATTTTGTTAGTCTTTATGCAAATGTAGCAAACGTATTAGACAATACAGAACTTATCACCGGTGGATATGAACAACTTCGTTTCGATTATGAAAACAAAGATGTAAATAAATATCCTTCAAATTATTTTTACATGTATGGCAGAACATATATGCTTATTTTGACCTTAAGCTTTTAATTCGTAATAAATAAAACTAAAATATCATGAAAAAGTTTAGAAAATATTCAACGTTTTTAACAATAATAGTTGCTATAGTAACATTATTGTTTTCTTGTGTCGATGATGATTATGACACACCTCCAATTACTCAAAAACCAATTGGTAACGTTTATACCATTGCACAAATAAAAGACTCAATTGCATCGGTAAGTACTTATACATTTAACCAAGATGCTTCTGTTTATGCAACGGTTACAATGGATAATGAAACTGACAATAGTTACAAAACATTCTTTATTCAGGATAATACAGCAGCAATAGCTGTTTTTCAGAATCCATCGGGTGGCGTTTATATTGGCGATTCTGTAAGAATTTATCTTAAGGATCTTATGATTATGAAATATAACGAGCTATTTCAGATTAATAACACTGTTGGAACCGGCATTAATATCGAAACCAATTTAATTAAGCAAGGTGTTAACAATAAAAGAGCTCCTGAGCTAGCTACAATTGAACAGATAGCCAGTAATAAATCATATTACCAAGGTCGACTGGTTAAAATTGAAAACGTTCAGTTTGTTGATACTGATACTGCAAAAACTTATGCAATATCTTCGACCACACCTCCAACAAATGTCTCTCTATATATTCAAAATGCAAATGATAATCAACTAATTGTAAGAACAAGCGGGTATTCAACTTTTGCCGACACAAAAGTACCTAATGGTAGCGGTTCTATTATTGCAATAGTTGGTCAGTATAATAATGACATACAGCTTGTTATTCGTAAAGCAAGTGAAGTGGTTATGGAAAATGAAAGGTTTGAGTTAGGTGGAGGCGGAACTGTAACCGGATCAGGAACAAAAGATGATCCATATAATGTTGCCGGAGCAATAGCAAATAATACAGGAATAAAACAATGGGTTAAAGGTTATATTGTTGGTGCTGCCGAATATGTATCTGGAACAGGAAATATTTTCCATTTCGATTCTCCTTTTGGCTCAGTTAATACAAATTTATTTATTGCCGACGATCCAAATGAAACAAATTCTGCAAATGTTTTTGTTGTTCAGCTTCCCAGTGGAACCATCAGAGATATTTTAAATTTAGTTAGCAACTCAGATAACTATAAAAAAGAAGTTATGGTTCGAGGAAACCTAGAAGATTACTTTGGACAACCAGGAATGAAAGAAACTATAGGTTGTATTATTGATGAAATTGAATATGGAGAAACAACTGATGTTGAAGCTATTTTATACGAAGATTTTTCATCCATAGCTGCTGCTTATGATCCTATAACTATTGCCGGATGGAAAGTTATTATGGAAGCAGGTACTATTGATTGGCATGGTGATGGTTATAATGGCCAGTCTGCTGAAATTTCTGCATACCAAAGTGGAGAAGCTAGTAATATAGCCTGGTTGATAACTCCAGCTGTTGATTTAAGCGCAACAACATCACCATATTTAAGCTTTTATTCAGCATTAAAATATTTTGCTGGAGATATACTTTCTGTTTATGTATCGACTAATTATGACGGAGGAAACTCACCTCAAACAGCAACATGGACAGAATTAACTTCAGCTAATATTGTTACCACAAGCGATCCTGAGGATGCTGCATCTGGTTATTATTACACTGAATCAGGTAATGTTGACTTGTCAGCATACAAATCAGCATCTGTGTATATTGCATTTAAGTATGTTGGAAGTAATACTTTATCAACCAAGTATAGGGTTGATAATGTAAAAATTGCAGAATTATAAAATCAAAAAAACATCCGGATATTTTCCGGATGTTTTTTTTCATCCTTTTCTTAAAAATTCAATTAATCACTTTTTTAGAATCTTCTTCAGATCTTCAGGAGTATCAACACCAAATGTCTCAAATTTGGTAATGGCAACATAAATAGCATATCCATTCTCAATCCAGCGTAGTTGTTCGAGCGATTCGGCAAGTTCAAGTGGAGATTGTTCTAATTCAGTAAGTTCTTGAAGCGTCTTAACTTTATAAGCATACATTCCAATATGTTTATAAAAATCGTGTTTTAAATGCCAGTCTTCTTTTTTAACATTTCGCAAAAAAGGAATTGGTGAACGGCTAAAATAAATTGCCTGCATTTTCTTATTAAAAACCACTTTCGGTTTATTAATATCAAAAATATCTCCGTTATTCTCAATCTTTTTTACCAGTGTTGCAATCTTTGTTAATGGATTATCAAAACACGATTGTATCTCTTTAATTTGTTGAGGTTTAATAAAAGGCTCATCGCCCTGGATATTTACTACCACATCAAATTTTTCGGAATGTGATTTATGAATTATATCAATAGCTTCGGCCAACCGATCAGTGCCACTTTGGTGCTTATCGGAGGTAATTACTACCTTTCCTCCAAATCGTTTTACTTCGTCGGCGATTCTTTTATCATCAGTGGCAACATATACCTGCTCAAGAGCTTTCGAAGCTTGCTCATATACACACTGAATCATCGTTTTACCATTAATATCAGCCAAAGGCTTACCAGGAAACCTTGTTGATGCATATCGCGCCGGAATAATACCTATATAATTCATAGCAGTATTAATTATTGTTACAAATGTATTATTTTAAGGATTAACTTTTAACTTTTAACTTTAAACTTTTAACTTCTTGTCTGTCTTTATGGCAGAAAAAAAATCCTAAATATTGTTAAAAACGATTTAAAAAGGAGAAAATATTTGTAATTTTGGCAGAGTTAATGATGTTTTTAAAAAGTCACGAATGGAACTTCAAAAAATAAAACAGCGATTTGGAATTATCGGAAACTCGCAATTATTAAATAGAGCTATTGATATCGCTGCACAAGTTGCACCAACCGATTTATCGGTATTAATAAACGGAGAAAGCGGAACAGGTAAAGAGGTTTTTCCGCAAATCATTCATGCATATAGTTCTCGTAAACATGGAAAATATATTCCGGTAAACTGTGGTGCCATTCCCGAAGGAACAATAGACTCAGAATTATTTGGTCACGAAAAAGGTTCGTTTACCGGGGCACACGAAAGCCGTCAAGGATATTTTGAGGTTGCTAATAATGGAACAATATTTCTTGATGAAGTAGCTGAACTGCCTATGTCAACTCAGGTGCGATTGTTGAGAGTACTCGAAACGGGTGAGTTTTTAAGAGTTGGCTCATCAAAAAACCAAAAAACAAATGTTCGTGTTATTGCTGCTACAAATGTTAATCTTATTAGGGCAATAGAAGAAAATAAGTTTCGCGAAGATTTATATTATAGGTTAAATACGGTTCCTATTGTTATACCACCGTTACGCGACCGAAAGGAAGACATTTACCAGCTTTTTAGAAAATTTGCATCCGATTTTGCCGATCGTTACCGAATGCCAGCTATTTCTCTGGATGAAGAAGCACGACGCATACTTGATAATTATGAATGGCCAGGTAATGTCCGTCAGTTAAAAAATATTACTGAACAGCTTTCAGTTATCGAAGAAAAAAGAATAATTAATGCTGAAGTTTTGAAAAAATATTTGCCAAATTATTACCCGAATAAATTGCCCGCTCTTTATCGTAATGATTTGGTTGATGAAAAAACTTTTGCTACCGAACGCGAAATCCTTTACAAAGTTCTTTTTGATATGAAAAACGATTTGAACAACCTTAAAAAACTTGTTCATGATTTGGCTGAGAAGGGAACCATTGCTGCCCCTGTGGATGATTTTGATGAACTTGTAAGAAATCTAAAACCTTCGGCCTCAATTATTAATTCAAATACTACAGTAAAAACAATTACCAAGCCTGAAGAAGCTGACATTGAAGATACCGAAGAGTTTGTGGAAGAATCATTATCATTAGAAGACAAAGAAAAAGAACTTATTTTAAAAGCTCTCGAAAGACATAATGGTAAACGCAAATATGCAGCCCAGGAACTTGGAATTTCGGAGCGAACGCTTTACCGTAAAATAAAGGAGTATGATATTAATGAATAAAAAACAGTTTGTAGGGATAATTATTTTAGGTGTATCGATTTTTATAAATTCATGTACAATAAAATATAATTTAACAGGAGCATCCATTGCTCCTGAGGTAAAAACAGTTTCGGTTCAGTATTTCGAAAATCGTGCCCCATTGGGCATCGCAAATCTTGGACAGATGTTAACCGATGAACTAAAAGATAAGTTTAAATCGCAAACCAGTCTTAATGTGGTTTCTGACATGGGACATCTGAATTTTGAAGGTGAAATAACTTCGTTTAATCCAAATCAGCCTGTGGCAATTCAAGGCAACGAAACAGCCGCTCAAAACAGGTTTACAATAACTGTTCGAGTTAAATTTACAAACGAAAAAGATCCAAAGCTTAATTTCGACAGCAGCTTTTCAAGGTATAAAGACTGGGAAAGTACTCAAAATATTGCTTCGGTCGAAGAACAACTCGTCGAAGAAATCTTAGAGCTTATTGTCGAAGATGTTTTTAATAAAGCCGTAGTTAACTGGTAAATCTACTATAATGGATAGTGTTGAGTTAATAAAATACATTGAGAACCCCGATCTGCTTAACGATAAAAGTGTTGATGCGCTTGAAAATATCATAAGTAAATATCCTTATTTTCAAACCGCTCATAAACTATTTTTAAGAAATTTGAACAACTTGAATTCAGATAAATATAATTCACAATTAAGTAAATTATCAATTCAAATAACCGATCGTGGATCTCTCTATTTTTATCTTACCAGATCAACAAACCCTTTATCGCAAGAGCAGGAATTAAAAATAAAAAAATCCGAATCTATTGAAATAAACCAAGAGATAATTTCACAAAAGAAAGATCCAGAAGTATCTGCCGATGAAAAAACGAAAGGAAAAACAAATCTTAAACTACTTAAAAATCACAATGTTCGTCGTAAAATAAAAGATGGATTCGATGGAATGGGTGATAATATTTCGGTTACCATTTCGAGCCAGCTTGAATTTGTTAAATCAACCAAAAAAGATGATCTCGAATACTCGCCCGAAATATATTTTATTGAGGAGGAAAAAATCGATAAAAATAAAATACTAACTATCGAAAGTATTCCAGATTCGGCAAACCATAAAAACGGAAAGGATCTTTTGCAAATTGATGAAACATTAGAAATTGAGAACAACCTTACAGCTAACGCACCTGTTGTTGAATCACAGATTAGTGAAAGTATTGAATTTATTGATTCAACTAAAGTAGTTGAAGAAAATAAAAAGCCGAAAGATAAAAAGAACAACACCCAAGGGTTTGATATTTCGCATTATGCCGATGAGGATGAAATTCTTAAAAATGCGGATGAAAATGATCTCATTTCCAAGTTTATTACCGTAAATCCACGAATTGAACCTGTTGAAACATATATTGATAATCAGGAGGACATTTCGGAACACAGCATAAAGGAAGATGATAATTTATTATCCGAAACATTAGCCAAAGTTTACATTGCACAAGGGTATTTTGATAAGGCTTTAAAATCTTATGAAAAATTATGTTTGAAATATCCGGAAAAAAATACTTACTTTGCGGGTCAAATCGAAATGATTAAAGAATTAATAAATAAACAAAAAAATAGTTAAGTATGTACGTACTAGTTTCAGTTTTAATAATGATTGCGAGTATATTGCTAATTCTGATTGTATTAGTTCAAAACTCAAAAGGAGGAGGTTTAGCTTCTAATTTTTCAGCATCAAACCAGGTAATGGGTGTTCGTAAAACTGCTGATTTTCTTGAAAAAGCTACATGGATTTTAGCTGCCGGCGTATTGGTTTTAAGTTTGGTTGCAAGTATGACTATTCCAAGAGGCGAAGTTGAAGAAAGATCAAAAATAGAACAACAAGTTAATAATGCTGTTGATCCAACTCAAATGCCACAGTTCCCAACATCTGTTCCTACTGAACAAAGTTCTCAGGAAAATACCGAAGAAGGCAAATAAGTTTTAAATAAAAAATATTTAAAATGTCAGTCTGTCATATAGACTGACATTTTTTTTGCTCTTTTGTTTGATATAAATACTAAATCCAAAAAAATGGCAGTTTTTGATTAAAAAACCCATTTGGCACAAATTGTGAATAATAGCTTTTCGTGAAATTAAAAAAAGTTTAACAATTAAATATTATCAAATATGGCAGAGTTTAAATACAGACCATTAAAAGACAGAGTTTTGGTTGAGCCTCATAAGGCTGAAGAAAAAACCGCTAGTGGAATTATTATTCCCGATTCAGCTCAGGAAAAACCACAAAAAGGTACAGTTATCGCTGTTGGAAACGGTAAAAAAGACGAACCAATGTCGCTAAAAAAAGGCGATGTAGTAATGTATGGTAAATATTCTGGTACCGAAATTAAAATCGATGGTAAGGAATATATCATTATGAAAGAAGATGATATTCTCCTGGTTGAATAATTACATGGTATAAATAATTAAAAAAATAATAAAACATGGCAGCTAAAGAATTAAAATTTAATATTGATGCCCGCGATCAATTAAAAAAGGGTATTAACAAACTGGCAAGCGCAGTTAAAGTTACATTAGGTCCAAAAGGTCGTAATGTAGTTATCGAGAAAAAATTTGGTGCTCCACAAGTTACCAAAGACGGTGTAACCGTTGCTAAAGAGATCGAATTAAAAGATAAATTCGAGAATCTTGGTGCACAAATGGTTAAAGAAGTTGCTTCGAAAACCAACGACGATGCTGGTGATGGAACAACAACTGCAACCGTGTTAGCCGAATCAATTATCAATGTAGGTATTAAAAACGTAACTGCTGGTGCAAATCCAATGGATTTGAAACGTGGTATTGACAAAGCAGTTGCTAAAGTAGTTGAAAGCCTTAAAAAACAATCACACGAAATTGGCGAATCAAACGAAAAGATTGAACAGGTAGCCACAATTTCGGCAAATAACGATTATGCAATTGGCAAATTAATTGCTAACGCTATGAATGCTGCTGGTCGTGAAGGCGTTATTACTGTTGAAGAGGCTAAAGGTACTGATGATGAACTAAAAACTGTTGAAGGTATGCAGTTTGATCGAGGTTACATTTCTCCTTATTTTGTAACAAATACAGAGAAAATGGAAGCCGTACTTGATCATCCATATATTTTGTTAACTGACAAGAAGATTTCTTCGATGAAAGATCTTATGCCTATTCTCGAAGCTACCGTTCAAACAGGTAAACCATTAATGATAATAGGTGAAGATATCGAAGGCGAAGCATTAGCTACTTTGGTAGTTAATAAAATAAGAGGCTCGTTAAGAGTTGCTGCAGTTAAAGCTCCAGGATTTGGCGATCGTCGTAAAGAAATGCTCGAAGATATAGCTGTTCTTACTGGCGGTACTGTTATTGCCGAAGATAAAGGATTAACATTAGAAGGTGCAACTTTAGAAATGTTAGGTTCATGCGAAAAAATAACCATCGATAAAGACAACACAACGATTGTTAATGGTGATGGTGAAAAGAAAAACATCAACTCACGTGTAGCTCAAATAAAAGCTCAAATTGATATTTCAACATCAGATTATGATAAAGAAAAATTACAAGAGCGTTTGGCTAAATTAGCTGGTGGTGTTGCAGTTATTTATGTTGGTGCAGCCAGCGAAGTTGAGTTAAAAGAAAAGAAAGACCGCGTTGACGATGCATTAAGTGCAACCCGTGCTGCTGTTGAGGAAGGAATTATCCCTGGTGGTGGCGTTGGTTATATTCGTGCAATAAAAGATCTTGAAAAACTTAAAGGCGATAACGAAGACGAAACTACAGGGGTCCAGATTGTTAAGAGAGCAATCGAAGAGCCATTGCGTCAGATTGTTGAGAATGCAGGTTTAGAAGGTTCTGTTATTGTTCAGCGTGTAAAAGAAGGCAAAGATGATTTTGGCTACAATGCACATACTAACAAATACGAAAACTTATACGAATCAGGTGTTATTGACCCAACTAAAGTTGCTCGTATTGCACTAGAAAATGCTGCTTCAATTGCAGGAATGTTCTTAACTACTGAATGTGTATTGGTTGAAGAAGAACAGGAAAATCCTCCAATGCCAGGTGGTATGGGCGGTGGAATGCCAGGAATGATGTAGTTATTCATAAACATTACATATATTCAGCTCTTTGTTGCTACGGCGCAAAGAGCTTTTTTTATTTTCAATTTGAATATCCAATAATGAATAATCAAGTGAAAAAGTAATTTTATCTGTGTAAATCTGCATTATCAGCGTCATCAGCGTTCTATTATTCATTTTTTTATATAGATTTTAATCTCTATTTTTGAAAATTGAAGTGCTTTTTATTTTTGCACGGACTTTGTTACAATTTATGCAGAAATTTAAAGTTGATAAAAAAATTAATAATCCGAAATATGAAATTTAACAAACACATACTAATTCTAATCACCATAATATCATTTGGTTTTACAGCTCAGGCAGGTTGGGTTATTACACAACGAACCTACGACTCAGACGAAGGACCCGATGCTGCAACAATCGAAAAAGTATATCTCGAAGATAATGTTATGAAAGTAGTTGGTGATGAGGTAATAACTATTTTTGATCTTAACAAAGAGCTGGTTTCAATACTTAGTCCTGCTAAGAAAATTTATTGGAGTGGAAACGTAACTAGTTTTAAAAACGAAATGAAAACCGGTATAAAACAAGTTATGGATGAGCAGCTTAAAAGCGTAGCTCCTGAGCAGCGTGAAATGATGAAAAAGATGTTCGAGGGAATGATTGCTGCTATTGATGATCCATCAAAATCGACTGAAAACAAACCAAAGAATTATACGCTTGAAATAAATAAAACGAAAGAAAATGGCCGAATTGCCGGATATAGTGCTGTAAAATACCAGATTAAAGTAAATGGTGAGTTAAAGGAAGAAGCCTGGCTGTCTGAATCGAGTCGTGCTCATGATGAATTTGATATTAATAAATTTTACAATCTGTTTAAAGATTTTACTGCACAAGCCGGAACAACTGAGTTTTATCAAACAAATGAAAAATATTTGGAGTTTTCGCGACTTGGATTCCCACTGAAATCGGTTAATTATTATGGTGGTTACGAAACCATAAGCGAAGTTACTCAACTTGACAAACAAAAACTCGAACCTGCTGTTTTTGAAATACCTGCAGGATACACGAAAGTTAATTTAATAGAAATAGGCTTAAATAAAGAAGTTGCTGAACAATAAGAACTGCTTTTTTGTAATTTGATTTTATTAGTATAAAACATGTCACAAGATTACATTGAGGATAAAACGTTCTATAAACTGGATTTTACGGTAAATCCACTTCCAAAAGGCGAATATGAGCAATGTAGATTTATAGACTGCGATTTTTCAAATTCCGATTTGTCAGATATTCGGTTTCTGGATTGTGAGTTTGAAAGTTGCAATCTAAGCATGATAAATCTGACTAAAGCAGCTTTACAAAACATTAAATTCAGCAACTGTAAAATGCTAGGTTTACATTTTAAAAACTGCAATGATTTTGGTTTTTCGGTAAGTTTTACGAATTGCAATCTAAGTCATTGCTCTTTTTACAACACAAAATTAAAAAAGATTATTTTCAGAGATTCAAAACTGCACGAGGTTGATTTTACCGATTGTGATTTAAGTAGTTCTGTTTTTGATAACTGCGACTTAATGAGGGCTACTTTTGATAATACCAATATTGAAAAAGCAGATTTTCGTACCTCTTTTAACTATTCAATAAATCCTGAAACAAACCGGATAAAAAAAGCCAGGTTTTTAATTAGTGGATTGCCAGGATTGTTGGAGAAATACGATATTGAAATTGAATAACTTAATTTGAACTGTTATGTTAATAGTATTAGGTGTTATATTAATTGTTATTGCAATAGTATTTATTGCCTATTTTTTTAAGAAACCCATCGAAACCAGAAAAGATGAAAAAGTTCACAAAACTGCTGGCTTAATTGGGTCTATTGGTTTAATGTTGCTGGGAATACTATTAATTTTCAGACAAAAATAGGAATAGATAAGAAGCTGCATGTTTTTTATTATTTCATATGTAATAGATTTGTTTACCGAAAGTATGACTAAAGCTCGGTTCGCCTGAGGCTGTAATCAAAAAAAATAGCACGAAACAGTTCGGCGGCAGTTGCACTGCCGTCGCATTATTTTAAAACATAACTAATTTGAATTTAGTTATGATATATTTAGCTTAGGCGAAGCCTAAGCCAAACTGTTTTGTAAATAAAATAGCACACAAAATTTCGGCGGCGGTTTCAACCGCTGTCGCATTATTTCTTATAATTCCTTAAATCCGCAAATTACATAAAAAGTTAAATAATCAAATTTTTTATGCTATGATTGATGAGAAAATATGTCTTTTTTAGCTTGATTTTGATCAATTTCACTTCTTTTAAGATCAATTTAT
>JBFXEQ010000088.1:0-10732 GCA_050179935.1 Bacteroidales bacterium
TCTTCATTTGCCCCGTCCCTAAAGGGTGTGAAGAAAATCAATTTGCACCCTTTAGGGGTTTGGGGCAAACAAATTGATTTTCAATTTATTTACATAATATTTATGACATAAAACGGACATTCAAATTGTTTTTTATTTTTTTAAGAATTCTGCAAACGTTTTAAATAATACTTCTGTTAATTTTCTAATTTTTGACTTCTAAATTAAAGTTCGATATTTATTGATCCTAGCAAATATTACATTTTTGGACACCATCTTTTAGAGTTTCCCTTCAAAAAACAGTTCTTCGTTAAGCTTTGTTATCTGATCCTGGGCATATTGATAATAGTCCATTCTATAAATTACTTTAGCCTTTTTAACTTTCTTAAAGTACTCGATTGCTGTCTTTTTATCATTTAATTTATCAGCATAAATTGAGGCTATATCAATCATAAGTTTATCCTGTTGAAAACCCATCCATAAATTATTTTCAACTTGTGTATCAATTGCTGATTTAAATGCTTCGATGGATTTCTGAAAATCAGCCATCTCATAATATGCTTTACCTATCTTTTCGTTAATAAAAAATAATGAAACATAATCAGGCCTAACAAGTTCGAGAGCTTTGTTATAATAAATAATACTAGAATCTATAGTACCCATTTTTGCATAAATATCTCCTAGATATTGAAAAACCTGAAAATCATTAACAATAAGTTCTGCTAATTTCAGATAACGCTTTGCTTCTGAATATTCATCAATATTAAAATGGCACTGACCCAAATTTTTTAATACATATTCGTTTTCGGGATTTAATTTATACGCTTTTTCAAATGGAGGAATAGCCTGATAATTATGATTTTGAAATAAACTTAACTCTCCCAATCTAATATAAAGATTTTCATTTTCGGGTTCAATTTTGATAGCTTTTTCCACAACTACAATGGCATATTCATAATCTTTTAGCGAAGCATAAACGGTGGAAAGGTATTCATATGCTTTTATATCTGTACTATCGATTTGAATTGCTTTCTCAAGCCATTTTACTGAATTCTTAGAATTGAGCAATTTAACACTACAAAACCCAAGGTTTCGGGCAAAAAAACCATTCAACGTATCAGATTCATAAAGATTTTGATAAATACGATATGCTTTATCAAACTTTTTATCTTTTATATATTGATTTGCAACAATTACTCCTGCATTACTGTTTGTCGAATCCTTATTAAGGATTTTATTCCAGATTAAAAAAGCCTGTGCATCTTTATCTTTCTTTGCCAGAATAGTTGCATACTCTGACAGATAAGTAATGTTTTCAGGATCAATTTTAAGTGCTTTTTCAATACTATTTATTGCTTCAGGGTATTTATACAATTGCTTAAGAATAACTGATTGCTGGTAATGTAAATTGGCATCATCCGGATTTTCAGTAATTAGTTTTTCACTTAATTCCAAAGCTTTATCGTACTGACCTGTAGTTATAAATAGCTGAATATCTTTATGTATTTGTTGTGCATTAATGTGGTTTGTATTAATTAAAAATACAAAAAGGGCAAATAATATTTTTTTATACATAATTAATTAGGGATGGGTTAATCAACTTGTGAAACGATTTTTTTACAGTTTAATTTTAAAAGAAACTAAAAATAAATAAAAATCTTCATTTTCGCTTCATGCTCACATTTTAGATTTGTCATCAGAAAGTTTTAATAGATTTTTAAATTTAACTAAAATGGAGGAACAACCCATGAAAAAATTAGCAGTTTTAACAGTAATTTTTGCTTTATCCTTTGGTGCATTTGCCCAGGAAGAAGTAAAAGAGCAAAACCAGGAAAAAAACAAGACCCAGGTTAAAGAACAAACCAAAACTCAAAATCAGGAGCAGGTAAAAACCGAAACTCAAGTTAAAGAACAAACTCAAACCAGAGAGCAAGTTCGTAAAGAAGATGGTACTGGTGATCAAACAAAAACTCAAACCAGAGAGCAGGTTCGCAAAGAAGATGGTTCTGGCAATCAGGCAAAAACTCAAACTAAAGAGAAAGTTCAAACTAAAGAACAAAAGAAAGATGGTTCTGGAGATCAAACAAAAAATCAGAAGCAATTAAAAAAGGAGCAGAAATCGAACTCCAAACAAATGAAGAAACAAAACAAAGGTACATCTAAAAAAGGTACAGGTAAATAACGAAACCTTAAATAAAATAATCCCCATAGTTTTACTGGGGATTATTTTTACCTTTACTTATAAAAAAACATTTCTTCATTTTCGCTTCATTTTTATCGTTTATGTTTGTGTTAAGAAATTAGATAAACCATTAAATTATTTGGAGGACTATTTATGAAAAAATTAGCAGTATTAATAACCATTTTAGCTATATCCTTTGCTGCAATTGCACAGGAAGAAGTTAAAGAGCAAAACCAGGAAAAAAACAAAACCCAGGTTAAAGAACAAACCAAGACTCAAAATCAGGAGCAGGTAAAATCCCAGACTCAAACCCAAACAAAAGAGCAAACTCAATTAAAAGAACAAAAAGAGGGTGAAAATGGAATTGGCGAACAAGTTAGAACCCAAGCCAAAGAACAAAACCAAGGAGAAAACGGAATTGGCGAACAAGTTAAAACTCAAGCACAAGAGCAAAACCAGGGTGAAAAGGGAATTGGGGAACAAGTTAGAACTCAGGCCAAAGAACAAAACAAAGATGGTGACCAAACTGGCGATCAGGTTAGAACCCAAACCCGCGAACAAATCCGTAACGAAGAAGGAACCGGTGATCAGGTAAGAACACAAAACCGCGATCAGGTAAGAAATGAAACTAAAACAGTTCCTGAAGCTCAAAAAAATCAAAAAGAGATTAAAAAAGCTCAGAAAGAGCAATCACAAATGCAAAAACAAAATTCAAAACAAATGTCAAAACGCAATCAGGGCGCAGTAAGTAAACAAAGAAAAGGTGGCCGATAATAATTCCTTTTAACCCCAGGTTTTTGCCTGGGGTTCTTTTAAAATCCTTAAAATATAATTAGTAATAATCTAGTAAGTTGTTTTAATAAACTACAAGTATGAAAACTGCAAAAAGAATCTGGATAGTTGTATTTATTTTATTCAATCATTATTACACATATAGCCAAAACAGCAGCGACAGTATTGCATCAAATAATGTAGGTGATGAAAACTACAGTTCTATTATGTTAAATGTAAGTTATACAAACAATAACCTCGAATACCTTTCGGGAACCACCGAAAAAATACCAACGTTATTTGCCAACGGAACTTATACACATAAGTGGGGATTATACGTTGGAGGTTCATATGCTGCTTATTTAAGCGATACAATTGCATCATCGGAATACGAGCTAACAGCAGGATATCAAAAATATTTCGATAATGGATTCGATCTGGATTTATCATACAACTGGCATCAGTACGACGGCGATACACTTCTCGAAGGTTTAAACTATCAACATGCTTTAGGCTTAATGGTTGGGCAAGAACTTGGAAAGTTTTATATATCAGGCGACGCTTCGTATGCAATTGGTAATACAAACAATTTATTTGCAGAATTAAGCTTTTCACGGTTTTTTCAGATTAATAATATCTTTTCAAAACACGATGTATTACTTATTAATCCGGGCATTTCGGTTTCGTTCGGTACCGATTACTGGTTATACGAAAATATGACAATTGCCGAAAAACAATCGACATCTGTGAGTCTTACAAATGCAGGATATACACCTGAAACTTTTTCGTATGAAGGATTTAATATTTTTGTACCAGTAAGCTATGGAATAAAAAGCGTTTATTTAAGTGCTTCGTATTTATACCGCATACCTGGAAGCAAGTATGAGTTTTTGGGTTGGGAAAATCAATCAGGGTTTATGTTTTCGTTAACTTACTTTTTAAATTTTAACAAATAACGATGAGAATACTTATTGTTGAAGACGAAAAAGGCCTCGCCACCGAAATAAAGGAGTTCTTAGCCAAGGAAGAATATAATTGTGATCTTGCATTTACAGGATCGCAAGCGTCTGAAATGATAGCCATTAATCCGTACGATTTTATTTTACTCGACATTGGTTTACCCGATTATAATGGATTGGATTTAATAAAAGAAGCAAAAAAGCTGAACTCCGAAGCCTATTTTATTGTAATCACTGCTCGTGGCGAGCTCGAAGATAAGATAAAAGGCTTCGATCTAGGAGCCGACGATTACCTTGCAAAACCTTTCTCTCTTTTGGAGTTATTATCGAGAATACAAGCTATTACACGTCGTAAATTCGGGCAACAATCATCGATTATACCATTTGGAAGATTTTCTCTCGATACCATAAAAAAACACCTCGAATTTGAAAACAAACCATTAGATTTAACTAAAAAGGAATATAAGTTACTTTCGTACCTTGTATTGAACAAAAATCGTGTATTAGACCGGCTTCAATTAACGGAGCATATTTGGGGCGAGTTTTTCGAAGATGATTACGACTCGAACTACATTGATGTGCATATAAAAAATATTCGTAAAAAATTATCAGAATTCGACGAAACCAACTGGATAAAGACCGTGCGTGGCATTGGATATAAATTTGAATTGTAATTATTAACTGAGAGCTTTCGGATGAAACCGAAATTCGCTAATTTTATTGAAATTAATATCAATTTATTATGAAACTTAAAACTACACTCCTTACAACAGTTCTGGTTTTAATTATAAAATTGATTCAGGCACAAAACTCTTCAATACAGATTGGCACTCAATTTCCATTAATGTATGCCATTGGATACGAATATCAATTTAAAAACGACATTTCATTCAATTTTCAGGCAGGTGTTCTTACCAAACCTTACGATGAAATTATTTTAAATGTACTTGAATCGTACAGCGATAATAAAGCACTTATGAGTACAGTCGGCGAAGCTTTTAAGTATGGATTAATAATACAACCTACCTTAAAGTATAATTTTTCGAAAAACTACATCGGATTATATTATTCGTATTTCTGGTTATATGCCGAGGATACACCCAAGGATGCTTTCGAAAACTATTACGGTGTAAATTTACCAATAGGTATAAGTCAAGATGAGATGAAACTAAAATCTGAATTACTGAACATTGGACTAATGTATGGCCGTAAGTTTTATTTTAATAATCCTTCGTTTCAGATCTGGCTCGAACTATCGTTAGCAAAAACATGTTGGTCGTACAGCGAAATTACACACGAAGATTATAATTTCGAAAGCCTGAGTTATTCAGTGGATGAGGAACTAAATGAATATTATATGAAGTATGGGTATTTGCCATCAATTAATATCTATTTTATAAAATCTTTTTAATGAGCTGATTTTGAAAAAAAGAATGCATATTACCAACCTGCGGTTTAAAAGCAAACTTGCTATTTTCAATGCATTATCGAAATTAGTAATTGTTAGTGCGTTGCTTTTTATTGTACCCTGGATAGTTAGCGAAATAACTATTCGTAACACAGATAACTTACTCATAAAAAAACTCGATCAGGTTATTGTGTTGGTTGATAGTTTGGGTATCGACAACTATATCAATATGGATAATGAAATTAAGGCGTTTGGTAGTTACAATATTTTAAAAGAAGAGTTTGTTTCGATTGAGCAACTTAATTCTGATACAGTTATTGATGTAATCGAATATTCAGAGCGCATTATCGAAAATGAGTTAGTTGAATACCGCGTTCTCAGTTATTCATTCGAAGAAAATGGTAAAACATATCTTATCGAAATTGGACGAAGCATCTCAATCATATTGCAGTTTGAACAAAACCTAAAACGATTTGCATTTCTTTTTCTCCTGATTATCATACTCGTAACCTTTGTTGTTGACATTTCGTTTATTCAGTTTTTATTAAATCCGTTTGAGCAGATTGTAAAAAAATTAAAGAACACCAAACACCCATCTGAATTCGATTACACAGCTATAAAAACCCAAACCATTGATTTTGCTTATTTGGATAATACCATTAACGGGTTAATGACTAAAATTGAAGAAGCATTTAATAACGAACGTGAATATATAAGCAATGTATCGCACGAATTATTAACACCTATTAGCATAATTCAAAGTAAACTTGATAATATTTTGGCTGACAAAACGCTCTCAGATGAAGTTTTGCTGAAGATTATGGATTCGAAACAAACTATTATGCGCCTAACCAACATGGTACGTACGCTGCTTATGATGTCGCGAATAGAAAATGAAGAATATCTGTTAAACGAGCAAGTTAATCTAAACAAATTAATTAATTCTGTTACCGAGGAAATTGAAGAAAAAGTTCTGGCAAAAGAATTACAACTAAATATTGATCTTGATAATTCGATCAACACAATTTCAGGCAACGAAAATCTTTTGTTTATTTTAGTTTATAACCTCATTAATAATGCCATTCGATATACCGAGCATGGATCTATAACCATAACAACCAAATTGATTAACAATAAGATTCAGTTAGCAATTAAAGACACTGGTATAGGCATAAAACAAGAAGAAATACCGCAAGTATTTTCGAGGTTTAAAAATTTTAGCAAGCATAAAGATAGCTTTGGATTAGGTCTTGCATTGGCCAAAAAAATCTGTGATTACCATAAAATCGATATAAAGGTTACTTCAGAAATCAATATTGGAACAACATTTACACTCCAATTCAAAAACGAATAAGTATTCACTCTTTTGATTGAGATTGCCTATTTTCACCAATCATAATTACCATTTCGTGAAACAAAAATCAAATTTCATTGTAATTTTTTGGATATTAGTCAATTATATTAATTAAATAATCAAAAATTACAAACCCATCAGAGCGTTATTTAGTATATGAATATGAAAACATTTAAATAAAGTATTACAAATCAAAGAATTATTTTGTAAATTACTTTTTTATTAGCCTGCAAATGAAAAACTCGGATTTGAATAATGAACCCGCAATATTATTTAAGGAGCAACTAAGAATCCTTGGCCAATCATTATCAGATCTTAATACCATTGATTCTGCTGATGGTATTTTTAAAAAAGCAGCCCAAATTCTAAGCTCGTATTTTAACAACACCGTTGTTTTAGTGCTCACCATCGATCTAAACAATAACACAGTTGAATTTAAAGCATTACGTGGAGTTGAAAAAACACTTTTCGATAAAATTTCATCTATTTTAAATTATAGTCCACTAGGTAAAAAATATACAATTAATCCTGATCACCTAAACTATTTCAGGCAGGGTAAACTTATCGAAATTAAAAACGGATTATCAGAATTTGTTTCAGAAGCTTTTCCATCATCAATTATAAATAAAACTCAAAAAATCCTAAATATAAATAACGTTTATACCATTGGCATTAATAAAGATGATGAACTCTATGCTGCAATTCATTTTTTTACTCTCGGATCAACAATAATCTGTGATAATGATTTTATTGAGTCATTTGCAAAGCAAGTTGGAATACTGATTCATAGGATTCAATTGCAGAACGAATTAAGTTTAAGTGAATCGAAATACAGAACACTCACAAACCAATTGCCTGTTGGAATATACAGAACTACTCCCGAAGGTAAGATTTTATTTGCAAACAAATCTCTGGCATCAATGCTGGAGTATGAAAATGACGAAATATATAAAATTAATGCCACCGAACTTTATGCCGAAATAGAAGAAAGGAACTCCGAGATTGCATTGATTAGTGATTTAACTAATAATTACACTACAAAAGAAATTAAACTTAAAACAAAATCGGGTAAAATAATCATAGTTAATGACTCAGTGCGTATTATTTGCGACAAAAATGGTAAAGCACTTTATTACGATGGCGTTTTAGAAGATATTACTGCACGTAAAGAAACCGAAAAAGCACTTCTGTTAAACGAAGAAAAATACCGCTATATAGCCGAAAATGTGAATGACTATATCTGGACCATGGATAAAAACTTTCAGGTAACATTTATTAGTCCATCGATTAAAGGCGTTTTGGGCTTTACTGCCGATGAAATTATGAAAAGAAATCTCGACTTTTTGGAAACAGAATCACTTAAAAATGTGAAACAGGTATTAGCCGAAAGAAGAGATAAGGTTAATAAAGGCATAGTTGATAATACACAACGATTTTTTGAGTTTAAAGCCATGCACAAAAACGGTTCAGAAGTATGGATCGAGATGTCAACGAACCCGGTTTATAATGAAGATAAGGAGTTTGCAGGATTAATTGGTGTAAACCGTGATATCACTGAACGCAAAAAAGCTCAGGAAAAATTAAATGAGAGCCAAGCCCGGTTCAAGATTCTTACCGAAATGACCATTGAGGGAATTGTTATACACGATAGCGGTATTATTATTGACACTAATCCTTCGTTACAAAAGATGATTGGGGCTACCGGAGATTATTTAAAAGGCCGAAGTATTTTTGAGTTTATTAAATCAAAATCGCAGGAAATTACATTACAAAGAATTGAATCAAAAGCTACAGGAACATACGAAGCAACACTTATACGTGTTGATAAAACCACGTTTCCAGCTGAATTGGAAGCCAAAAACGTAATCATTGATAATAAAAAACTCAGAGTTATAGCCATACGCGATATTACCGAAAGAAAAACCACTGAAAAAGAAATTTTAAAACTTTCAACCGCAGTAACCCAAAGCCCAGCATCGATTGTTATTACAGATCTTAAAGGAAATATAGAATATGTAAATCCTCAGTTTACAAAAATAACTGGTTATAAATACAACGAAGCCATTGGTAAAAATCCCCGTATTTTAAAATCTGGTTATACCTCTCCGGATGAATATGAAAACCTTTGGAATACAATTACCAATGGAGGAATGTGGAAAGGCGAGTTTCATAATCGAAAAAAGGATGGTACGTTGTATTGGGAGTTGGCTACCATTAGCCCAATTATTGATGAAACAGGTAAAATTATTCAGTATATAGCAGTTAAAGAAGATATTACAGCAAGAAAAGAAGCCGAGGACGCGCTAAAACAATCAGAAAAAGAATTAATACATGCCAATGCTACCAAAGACTTATTTTTTTCGATTATAGCACACGATTTAAAAGGCCCTATTGGAAATTTTGTTCAGTTTTTAGAGTTAATAACTGAAAAAGCTAATGATTATTCCGAATCCGAAAAAGAGGATATTATAAAAACCTTGTATGATTTATCGATAAAAACAAATGATTTGCTCGAAGATCTGCTTCTATGGTCGCGAATTCAAATGAATAAAATAGATTTGAGCCCTGAAAAAAACAATTTGTTTAATATTGCAAACTCATCAATTGCAATAGTAAACGAGAATGCAAAGAAAAAGAATATTGAAATAGTTAATTTAATTGATGAAAATACAGTTTTTTTTGCAAATGATACTGCCGTTAAAACTATTTTAAGAAATCTGTTATCAAATGCCATAAAATTTTCGCATCGCCAATCGAAAGTTACTCTTAAATCAATACCATACCCAATTGATAATAAATTTATTGAAGTAACTATTTCAGACCATGGAGTCGGTATATCATCAGAAACTATCGAAAAACTGTTCCGCATCGAAACAAACGTAACTACTTACGGAACCGAAAAAGAAAAAGGAACTGGTTTGGGCCTGATACTTTGTCGTGAGCTGGTTGAAAAAAATGGAGGACGAGTTTGGGTAGAAAGTATTGAAAACGAGGGCAGCACATTTCATTTTACAATTCCGGCCAATTAATTTACAACTACAACTAATTAATTTTCATCTACTTAATTAAATCAAAAATAATTTTTGTTTTTTTGTTTAATTATTTTATTATTTCTTTAAACATTAATACATTTGTATTGTTTAATATTTAAACTAAAAAATAAAACATGAAATCAATTATAGTAACTATATCAATAATAATAATAATAATAACACAAGCATTTAATTTAAATGCTTCGGAAAAAACTAATAGCAAAGCTGATATTCAATTAAAAATGTACAACGCCTATGTAACTGATAATACGGCGCAATGGCTTGATGCAATGAACGAGCTTGAAAAAACTTATCTGCAAACAAAAAGCAAAAGCAATTTATACGATCTTACCCGAAGTCAGTATGGATATATTGGTTTATTAATAGATAGAGAAGAAATCGAAACAGCAAAAAAAATACTTCCAAAAGCAGAGCAGAATGCTAAAAAGCTTGTTAACGAAAACCCTGAATCAGCAGATGCACATGCACTTTTAGCTGGCATTTATGGATTTAAGATTATTTTATATCCAAATTATGTAATTATCAACGGTCCAAAAGGGAAAAATTATATCGAAAAGGCATCATCAGGTAAAAACAGTTCAGCATCAGTAATGATTGAGATGGGCAATTATGCTTATCATACACCATCTATTTTAGGTGGAAATATAAATGATGCTATTGATTATTATAAAAAAGCCATTAGGTTGATGGAAACCAAAAAAACAGATAAATACAACTGGCAATATTTAAACACGATGGTTTGGTTAGCCATTTCATACGATAAATTAGGGAAATATGATCAGGCTATTCAGGTTTTAAAAACAGTACTTGAGAAAGAACCAGAGCTAGTTTACGTAAAAAACAATTTATACCCACGTATGATTAAAAAAGAATCAATAAGTAAATCTTATTACAGTATGACCTTAAATCCGCAAATTACATAAAAAGTTAAATAATCAAATTTTTTATGCTATGATTGATGAGAAAATATGTCTTTTTTAGCTTGATTTTGATCAATTTCACTTCTTTTAAGATCAATTTATTGTT
>JBFXEQ010000089.1:0-10501 GCA_050179935.1 Bacteroidales bacterium
ATGGCGTAAATAAATCGACAAGTTTACCTCCTGCAGCATCTAATGTTCCAGGTCCAACGCCAAAGAAACCTGCATTGTCCTTATCGGCTACCCATGTTTTAGAAGAATTATCGGTTAAGTCTTCAATAATATAAGTTGGAATTTTGAAGGAAACATAAACTTTAACCTTACTTGTAGTTGTGGCAATTGAACCCCCTATACCAACAGCTTTAACAGTAATTATGTATTCTGCAGTCCCTGGGTTTGTATATGCATAGGTAAAAGTATCGGTATATACTAGGTTTGAATTGCCGTCGCCAAAATCGATATTGTATGACATTTTGTTATCGGCCGAGCAGGTAATAAATACCTTACCAGATCCATCGCCATCAGGATTTTCGTTATCGACTCCAATTACTGTAGTTGAGAATGATAGATTCGATGGAGAAGTAAAATCATCGAATGAATATTCCGTTTCCTTGCAACTGCTATTTATCGCTATTGAAAGAATTATAATTAGAAATATTTTTATTCTGTTCATAATTTAAGATTTTGAAATTTATTTCAACTAATTAAAGGATACTATCTAATATCTTTTAATAGAAATAGATATTGTCTAAATAAATAGTTGATCCAGCGGTACCATCAAATTTAAATTGGAAAATATCTGAAAGATCAACAACATCAGAAAATTTAGTTAATGGAATGTCGTAGCTAACCCATTGACCCGCAGTAATTGGTAAGCTATAAGCCTTTTCAACAGGGCCAGGGCTAATTGCTGATACATTAATTGTAGTGGCATCAGCAGTCCACATGTCTATATGTAAATATCCAAAAGATGAGGCATCTATAGAACTTGCGAATGTAGTACCTTGATAGTTGAGGTTTGAATATTTCAAAGTACTATTTCCATCGATAACCTCGGTAGTAACAACTGTTGCTTGACCCCAATTTGGGTTGAAATCGGTACCCGTCAAATCTGTATAAGCATTGCTGAAAATAGAGATTACTTTTGAAGGATCACGGGTCGGAGGGATAGGTGCTGCTTCTGATGGAGAAGTTGGCGTTTCACGATAAAAATAAATATTATCGAAATAAACATTTGATCCACTTGTGCCATCCACCTTGAATTGGAAAATGTTAGTTAAGTCAACAACATCTGAGAAATAACTTAATGGAATATCATAACTCTTCCACACACCCGATTCTATTGCAAAAGAATAAGCCTTTTCGGCAGGACCTGGGCTGATACAATAAAAGTTAACTGTAGTTGCATCTTCAGTCCACACGTCAACATGCAAATACTCCATTGAAGATACATTTATAGCACTAGCCAAAGCCGTTCCTTGATAATTTAAATTTGAATATTTTAAAGTATTGTCGCCACCAATCGAAACGGTAGTAACAACAGTTGATTGTCCCCAATTTGGATTAAAATCAGTTCCAGCAACCTGTGTATACGCATCGCTAAATATAGAAATTACGTCGGAAGCACGTCTATTTGAAGGGGTTGGCGCTGCAGATGCAGGACCTCCGGTTACTGTAAACGTGAATGTTGAGTCCAACGTTAAAGCACCTCCGCTTTTAGCAATAACTCTTATTGAATAGTCGCCTGCTGCTGCATATGTATGGGATACTGTTTCTCCAGGTAATGCTACGGTTGGATTTTCTGGATCCTCTTCTCCAAAGTAGAAATCCATAGTACAAGCATAATTGGCAGTTGCAGAAATATTCACCTTTTTAGAAATAGCAGCGTCATTTTCGACGGTGATCTCTAGATTTTCAGGGATTCTGAAAGAGACAGTTAAGGGTATCTCATTTTCGGTTGTTTTTCCAGCATTATTATATGCTACAATCTTAACATTGTATTCGCCTTCAGCATAAGTATGTTGGGTATTTTTTCCAGCCATTATGCTTGTTGAATTTTCAGAGTTGTCGCCAAAAAATATATCAAAAGCAGTACAACCATCTCCCATAGGATATATAGTTACTAGCCCTGAATTATCCTGCGTAATATCAAAATATGCCGAAATATTAGTAGGAGTTGTTTCTTTTGAAATGAAAGAAGTATCATCGTACTTTTCAGTACACCCTACCACTATAGTCGTCAGCATTAAAAGGTTCAGTATATTTTTTACTATTTTCATTTTCTTCAATTTAAACTGTTAAATAATATTTATCGCCAATTAGGATTTTGTTCTAAGCCCGCGATATCAATCTCATCCTGAGGAATGGGGAAAACTTCATTCTTTCCTGTAACAAATCCTGTAATTTTAGAAGCAGCTTGGCCAGTTCTTACTAAATCAAAAAAGCGATCGCCTTCCATTGCTAACTCTAAACGTCTTTCATTCCAAATTGCTTGCAATAATGCATTGCCAGATAGGTCTATATCATGGTTTAAATCGCCAAAAGCTCTTCTACGAACTTGATTTAAATAACCCTTTGCTATTCCATCATCAGGAGTAGTTGATCGGTTAATTGCTTCGGCAGCCATTAGCAATACATCGGCATAGCGAATTATTCGTTGATTATTATCGTAGTTCAATTCAACCTGACCACTAGTGTGACCTTTCATAGGTTGGTATTTATTGTTGTATAACCCAGTATTTTTGTAAGGAGCAACCTGATACTTAACATTATAGTCTGGGTGAGCCGCTTTGTAAGCTTCAATATCTAGAATTGTAGCGTCCTTTCGTTGATCACCAGCAGCATATGCACTAGCTAATTCTTGAGTAGGTAAATTACTGCTCCATCCTGCGGCGTAAGGCATATCGTCACTACCAGTTATTCCACGCACACCATTTTGTTGTACTGCGTAATTTCCTTGCCCTCTAGAATAACCACCCCAGTTGTAATATGGCGAACTGTTTGAGTATTGAATCTCAAAAACTGACTCAGTACCGTTTTCTCCTGTAGTTAGAAACATGCTATAGAAGTCGGGAACTAACAAAAATGGTCCTTTTACAACATAATCGAGTATTTTAGCAGCCTCGTCAAATTTATTCTCGTAAAGATATGCTTTGCCCAAAAGAGCCTGTGCTGCGTATTGAGTAATACGTCCCTTTTCCACATTGGTTGGTGGCAATACATCAATTGCAGCTAGTAAATCGCTTTCGATTTGAGCATATACATCGGCCTTTGGCGATATTTTTAATTTTCCAAAATCTTCAACTCCAATTTTACGGTCGGTGAATAAAACAACGTCGCCAAACATTCTAACCAAACTAAAGTAATAGTAGGCTCGTAAGAAATAAATCTCACCTTTCAAAGCATCTTTGCCAGTAAAAGAAATAGTCTCGCCAGCAAGGTTTTTATCCCAGTATCTTAAAAGATAATTTGTTCTATTTACGCCTTCGTATGCCGATTTCCAAAGATCAGCAATAGCACTATTATTGGTTGTTATTGTGTAATCATCCATTTGTTGCAAAGCAACAATATCCGAAGCATTTTCGCCTCCAGTAACCGAATTATCGCTAGCAATATCACCAATTACAACCATTTGGTTTAGCCATTGAAGTGGAGTATAGCAGCTAACTGCCATTGTTTGATAATCTGATTCAGACTTCAAATAATCCTCATCGGTAATTGCATATTCGTCATGTGGATCAAATTCAACCCAATCCTTACAGCTAACAGCAATTAATAGTATAATAATTGATCCTATTATTTTTATGCTTTTCATATTCTTAATTTTTGAAGTTTAGAAGTTTAAATTTAACCCCATGGAAATTGTTCTTGCTTGTGGGTAATTACCGCGATCGACTCCGGTATCAAGAATTCCACCAGCAATTTCTGGATCATAACCTGAATACTTAGTGAATGTATAAAGGTTCTTAACTTGAGCGTAGATTCTTAGTTTAGTTATACCAATTTTACTATACCATGAAGATGGTAACGTATAGCCTAATACAATATTCTTAATTTTTATAAATGAGCCATCCTCAACATACCTGTCGGAAGCACGAATATTACTATTAGCATCGTTGAAAGAATAACGAGGATAACGGGCATCATTTGTTGATCCTGGACCAGTCCACCTGTTCAGAATACTTCTAAACTTATTGGTATACTGTGCATTTCTTTCGTAAGCTCTGTAAATATCATTTCCAACAGATGCATAAGTAAATATTCCTAAATCGAAGTTCTTATATTCTAAATTAATATTCCATCCCATTGTGAATTTAGGGAATGGATCGCCAATTTTTGTTCTATCCAAATCGTTTATTACTCCATCTTTGTGTACATCAACAAATTTAATATCTCCAGGAACAGCTCCTGTTTGAGTTGCGCTTTGTTCAATTTCTGCCACCGATTGGAATAGTCCATCGGTTTTATATCCATAAAAGTAACCGGGAGTATAACCCTTTTGGAACCTTGTTACATTTTGACTTTGTCCATTATAGTAACTTCCCCCGGTAACCATAGCGGTACCATCTCTATTTGTTGCGGTTACTAAATTCTTAGATGTAGTAAAGGTTAAAGATGTGTTGAACTTTACAGTTTTAGTATTTTCAGTAAAGCCTAATGTTAAATCAATACCCTTACTTTCTGTAGTTCCAATATTTGAAGCCACTGGTACTGATGTTCCTGCGTATAAAGGAGGGGTATCAACGAAAAGCAAACCATCAACATTTTTCTTGAAATAGTCGAATGACAATGAAATCATATTTTTCAGAACTGTGATGTCGAAACCAACATTCAATTGTTTTTGTTTTTCCCATCTTAATGTTTCATTTTTAAAGGAGTTCACTGTTGAACCAGGAACAAATTCATCGCCAGCCGATGTGACAAATGTGTATCCATTGCTATTGGCTGTAGATGTATACGAAGGACCTCCTGTTACAATTTGAACGAATTGTGGGTCAACATTTTCATTACCAGTAGTTCCGTAACTACCTCTTACTTTCAAGTAATTAATAAAATCGATCTTCATGAAATCTTCATTTGTAACAATCCATCCTAAAGATCCAGCATAGAAATATGCAAATTTATTTTGAGTTCCAAAGGCAATAGAACCATCGCGTCGAGCAGAAAATGAAACAAGGTATTTTTCAGAAAAGTCATAATTTATTCGTCCGAAATAGGATAGATTTTTTCTTGTTATACCTTGCCAGCTAGATCCTGTATACGCATTGGTATTTGTTGCAGAATTTTCTCCAGTTGCACTGCTAATATCTGCAAAAGTCCATGAATTGAATGGAACATCTTGTCGGGTAGTCGTAAAACCACTTGAGGTTGATTTTGATAACGAAAACCCGATTACAGCATCAAAATTATGCTTTTCCCTTATTGTAATATTGTAATTGGCAAAGGTTTCGTATGTAAAACTGAAATTGGAATTTGAGTATTCAGTTACACTGTTGTGCTTACCTGTAACAGTGCTACCATCAGCATTCATAGTATTTTCTACGTTTAATGGACCATAAAATACTAATGGGATAAAGCTTTTGCCCACTTCATCCCATTTTACATAACCAAAACGTGCATTTAATTTTAAATTATCTAAAATACGGTACTGCAATTCTCCCTTTCCATACAATTTATTACCATTACTATTATTGTAGGTATTTTGAAGTTTTGTTAAAGGGTTAAATATTTCGGATAGAATTAAGTTACTGTAACCATACTTACCAACAGAATTAGGATCTGTATTATACACAGGTACTGTTGGATCAAAATTCAATGCACTACCTATAATGGAGTTAAATGAATTTTCCAGTACGCTTTTTCCCCTAATATTTACATAGTTTGTATTAAGAATAAATTTCAACTTTTTGGTTAGATCAAAATCTAAATTGGCAGTAACATTTCCCCTGTTAAAGTTCGACTTATCACTACCACCAACAATTCCACCTTGTGATAAATAACTAGCAGATAAGAAATATCCTACATTTTCGCCACCGCCTTTAACCGTTAAACTATTCGATGATATGCTAGCACTTTTAAAGATTTGATCTTGCCAATTTGTTCCTACACCCAAGACCGATAAATCTGGGAAGATAATATCACCGCCCGCAGCAACACTACCCTCATTTATCATTGCTCCATACTCAGTAGCATTAAGAACCCCAATGGTTTTCATTACTTGTTGGGTGCCAAAGTAAGAATTATATGAAAATTCTGCCTTTTGATTTTTTCTTCCTTTAAATGTTGTAACAACGATAACTCCGTTTCCTGCCTTTACACCGTAGATGGCAGTCGAAGATGCATCTTTCAAAACATTTATTGATTCTATTTCAGATGCATCAATCGCATTCAAGTCATCAACAGATTGAGGAACTCCATCTATAATAACTAAAGGGTCCGTTCCGGTATAAGAAGGAATACCCCTAATTAATATTGTTGGTTTACTTCCTGGTGAACCGCCCTGAATGACCGATACACCAGAAGATCGTCCCTGAAAAGCTTCTTCAATTCTTACAGGTTTTTGAATTTCGATGTCTCGTGCTTTTACAGTAGAAATCGCACCCGATACATTCGCTACTTTTTGTGTACCATAGCCAACAACAATAACTTCGGTCAGTTCTGTAGATGTGGAAACCAACTCTACATTTATCACGGCTTGATTTCCAATAAGAATATCTTGCGTTTCGTACCCAACAAACGAAAAAACAAGATTTGTTGCATTCATAGGTACCTCAATGGAATAATACCCATCTGCATTTGTTGTTGTTCCGAGAGTACTTCCTTTTACTACAACGGTAGCACCAGGAATAGGAACATTTCCTTTCTCAGTTACGGTTCCTGTTATGGCTCTATTCTGAGCCAACGAAACCGTTGTAATTAATAAGAAAATAGAAAGAAAAATCCTCTTTAAATTTTTTCTCATACTGATTTAGTTTAAGTTAAGTTAAGATTAGGTTTAATACATTAAAAACTTAGAATGCTTTCTAAAAACCTCCAAATGAAGTTTTCTATCATTCTCTGATATAAAAATTAACACTATTTTAAATATGTAACTTATGTTTTCAAAGTTACTCACATTCATATAGTTGATGAGTGCTTTTTACCTATATTCAGCTACAACATCCAAATAGTTATACCTATACTAAACCTCAACACTTTTAATGTATTGTATTGATTTATAGATTACAAACAAATTATCACTCACTTGACAAAATGTTAAAATATGCTATTATGAGAAAAAATAAGACATACGTAACAATATATTACGAGAGAATTTTAATAAGTTAAATTATAAAACTTTATTAATGAATATATTGCGTAATAGGTTGCTGACTCTGCTATAAACTGATTAAATAGTCGTAAAGATTTTTATCGTGTTCAATATTTATTTTTTTTCTCAAACGATACCTACTTATCTCTACACTTCTAATTGAAATATTCATTAAAGGGGCAATTTCTTTCGACGAAAGATTCATTCTTAAATAAGCCGCAAGACGCATATCCTTTGATGTTAAATTAGGGTGTCTATCCTTTAGTTTATGTAAGAAATTTTCATGAACCTCATCAAAGTTTTTCTCAAAAACGACCCATTTATCCTTTTGCTCGATACCCTTGTTTATTTTCCTTATCAAATGGCTTATTTTATTACTATTTCTTAATGATGGATTTTCATGCACCAACTCTTGCAATGTTTCTTTAATATCACCAAGAACAATATTTTTCTGAATAATATCCATTGTAGTATTTGCAAGTTCTTTGCTTTTATGTATTATATCGGATTGTAACTTTTCATTTTTTAGGATATTCAACTCATTCTCGGTTTCCTGTGCTTTTTTCTTAAGTTTAACTTCTTGCCTAATCATTTTTTTCTTTTGAGCCAAGTAAGTCCTTCTTTTTTCACGCTCAATCCTAGTTTTAATAATTAAATATGAAGAAAATAGCATCCCCGAAAAAATGAGAATGTATACCATGTAAGCGTACCATGTTCTATGAATAGGGGGCTTTATGGTAAAGGAAACACTTGTTGTTCCTGAAACTTCTTTCTCATCAATACTACATTCGATGTTTACAAAATAATGGTCATCTATTAAATCGTTAAGATCTACCGTATTTCCATTTAGCCACTTACTCCAATTACCATTATTTATTCGGTATCTAAATTTTACCAGATCTTGGCTGGAAAAGAATGGCATGGAAAGTACAATACTAATGTGCCGCTTGCCGAAAGGAATCTCTCCCAGATCATTTTTTCTCACATTCAAAATCGGAATTCTTTCATTCAAATCAAATTGGCTATTGCTTTTATGAGTCTCAATCCAGGCAATAGATAGCGGTATTTTTTCGGCTTCAGTGGGAGTCTCATTATCGCTATACAGCACGAACCCATCTTCGGTACCAAGCAAGTACTGATTATTATCGAGAGCAAGTACGTTTTCATAATTACCCGAAAGAGTATTATTTATGAGAAGAAACGATCGAGCATTTAAATCGTAAATTTTATTGTTTAAATATGTAAGCAACTGTATAGATCCTCTTTTAAATGCCCATATTTTCTTACTATTGCTTTCGATCAAACGAGTAAAACGACTTGCATTTCCGTCAAAAAATGTTTTCCACTTGGGATCATAGGTAAATTTATTGCTTTCGTAATCAAATTCATATATTCCCTTTTCGGTTGTTGCATATATGTGGTTTTTAATAATCACGGCATCATTATTATAATCCATGGGAAGATCATTCGTACTATTATGCAATTTTATGGTTTTTATTGTTCTGTAGTCCAATGACAGTTTTAATTGGTATATTCCTTTGTACCCATGGCTCATCCATATAAATCCCTTATTATCGAAGAAAAACCTTCTTGCCGATTCGTCAAGTCCCCCAATTTTATATACTATGCTAAAGTTATTTTTTGTCTCTTTAAGTAAGTAAAAGCCATAGTATGTACCCATAATGAATAAATCTGTTTCGTTGGGTATTGGCGCAATATCCCAAACTCCAGAACTATCGAATATATGTTTAACTTCTTTATCATTAATCAGATAAAGCCCTAAATTATGACCACATAGCAAGTTTCCATTCAAATTAAATAACCCCCATACCTGACCTGCAGTATAAGGAACAAGCGAAAAATCGTTTTGCTCAATTGCCGAATTGGCCGATTCATTTAAGTTAAGCCGAAATAAACCTTGGTTTGTACCAGCATATAAATAGTTGTGGAAGATAATAGAACTATATCCTGTACCAAATCCACCATTTTTTCTAACAAAAGATAGTGGCGAATTTATCTTTACATAATCGATTCCATTATCCAACCCAAGCCATATATTATTCAAATTATCAACATGTAAACTTAAAATAGTGTTGTTTTGCAATCCATTTTGCTTGTTTAGGGTAAACTTTATCTTACCAGTTTCATCTGTTATTATCAGACCATTGAGTACCGATCCAAAAGCAAATTGGTTATTACTAAGTTTAACGCCATTGAACAATGTATGTTTTAGTATAAAAGAGTTGGCTTGAGTTTTCCACGGTTTAATCTTTCCATTTTGAAGGGTGAAGAAACCATTATATTGAGTTCCTATTAGTAGTTGATCATAGTTAAGTTTGAACAAGCTCCAAATTTCTTTATCCTTGAAAAAATCGCCACCTTCAACTACTGTTATAGTGTTATTGTTTAATCTTAGCAATCCTTTGTTTCTTTCGTAAACATAAAACGAACTGTCAATTTGGTACGAAAAGCGATATTCGTTATCGGAAACTATTGCTTTGAGAAAAGTATTGTTTTCAAAGATTAAAATTGATTTGAATGATTGAAAGTATATGAAATTGCCATATTTGTGAATCCTCCAAATCTCGCCATAATTTCTATATTCGTTTGGGATTTTATCATTCCATGAATGAAATATTGGTTTTCCGGTATTATCATGGCTAAGAAGACCAAGTTCGTTAAATGCACCAACCAGAATAGAATCTTTACCGCATGATATTACACAACGAACAATTGAATAGTTTGACATTTCGACTAACTGCCAATCATAACCCGTATATTGAAGGACTCCTTGATTGTTTCCAAAGTACATATAACCTTCACTTCCTTGACAAATGCTCCAGTTTTGTGTACTTGCTTTGTATTCGTTTTTCGAATAATTTCTGATAATAGGGATTCCAACTATTTCTTGGGCTGATATTTCGAATGAAAATAGGGTTGCTAGTAGAAATAAAAAAAAACTATCTGCGTATGGTTTGTGTAGTATGCTATTCATTTTATTTTATGAATAAGTTCAAACCCAAATGTATTAAAAATATGGTTTTAAATCATTTTTGCTTTATAAATGAATATTGAAAGAGGGAGATTATTCCCAAGTTGCAGTTATTCTTGACGAAAGCATATTCCCTTTAATCGTATTTTCAATATCAACTTTTAATGGAGATTTTAGAGTGATTTCAAGCGTATGCTCTATCCAGCCTGCTATACGTTCCATTATTAGTTCTTCATTTGGATGAAACTTTGAGAGTTGAATTACTGTTTTTTTATCGGTTGTTTCAATGACTTTTATATCGGATGGTTGGTAGTAAGTTGAGAAAATACTAGAAGCTCTACTTAGTACAAATT
>JBFXEQ010000090.1:0-10382 GCA_050179935.1 Bacteroidales bacterium
TGATGATAATGTAGAAAAAACAAAGGAAATAATCCGACCTGGAAGAAAAAATGAAAGAAAGAAACGGCCTAAGAAACTTTACTATATGAATTACAAACCATTATAGCTTAACTAAACGACATTGATTCATAATTTAAAATTTCATATCGTGTTAAACAAAATAATACATTTTTCGCTGCAAAATAAGTTTTTAATACTACTTGCAGCAATAATATTAACATTATCGGGTATTTACACAGCTCAGAATATGGATGTGGACGTATTTCCTGATCTTACGGCACCTACGGTTGTTGTTATGACCGATGCTCATGGAATGGCAGCTGAAGAGGTAGAACGACTAGTGTCGTTCCCAATAGAAACAGCTGTTAATGGAGCAACCGATGTGCGCAGAGTTCGCTCTAATTCATCATTTGGTTTTTCTTTTGTATGGGTTGAGTTCGATTGGGGAACCGATATTTTTAAAGCACGTCAGATTGTTAGCGAAAAACTTGTGTCGTTGTCCGGACAAATGCCTGCAGGTATTGATCAGCCTGTGCTTGCGCCTCAGTCATCAGTTATGGGCGAAATACTTTTTATTGGTTTACAATCTGATTCTACATCGATGATGGATCTTAGAACCATTGCCGAGTGGAACATTAAACCAATTTTATTGGCAACAGGAGGAGTTTCGCAGGTTACCATAATTGGAGGTGATTACAAGCAGTATCAAATACTCGCCGATCCTCAGAAAATGAGTTATTATCAGGTTTCGATGCACGAATTATCCGAAGTTTGCAGCGGTATTAGTCAGAATTCAAACGGTGGTGTTGTAAGGCAGTATGGAAACGAATATGTTGTAAGAGGTATAGCTCGAACATTTTTAATCGATGAGTTGGCAGAATCTTTTATTAAATCAAATAATGGAAAACCTGTTTTTTTAAAGGATATAGCTGAAGTTAAAATCGGAAGTGCTGTAAAAATGGGCTATGCATCGCAAAATGCCAAACCTGCAGTAATAATCTCAATCTCAAAACAGCCAAATACAAACACGCTAAATCTTACGAAAAATATAGAGAAAAACCTCGATGAAATTCGAAAAACACTTCCTCCGGATGTGGTATTAGATAGCAAAATATTTAGGCAGGCAGATTTTATCGAAAAATCGGTAAATAATGTGCAGCGTTCTTTGCTCGAAGGGGCTTTGTTTGTTACTATTATCCTCTTTATCTTTCTGGGAAGTTTTCGTACAACAATAATTTCGCTTTTAGCTATTCCTCTATCTTTATTAGGAACTATTATCGTACTTAAACTACTTGGGTTAAACATTAATACCATGAGCTTAGGAGGTATGGCTATTGCAATTGGATCGCTGGTTGACGATGCTATTATTGATGTTGATAATGTGTATAAACGGTTACGGCAAAATTTTAAAAAGCCGAAAGAGGAGAGAGAATCAGTTTTTAATGTTGTTTTTGATGCTTCACGAGAGATCCGGTCATCAATTCTTAATGCCACCTTTATTATCATAGTAGCATTTGTACCGTTATTTTTTCTATCGGGAATGGAAGGCCGAATGCTTAAGCCTCTTGGAATAGCATATGTTGTATCACTTTTTATGTCGCTAATAGTAGCTATGACATTAACTCCATTATTATGCAAGATGCTTTTATCTAGTGACCGATATTTAACCCGAAAAGAAAAGGACAACTGGGTTACTATAAAGCTTATGGATGCATATATAAAATCGCTCGAGTGGTCGTTAAATCATAAAAAGGGAATATTAATTTCGGTCGTTGCATTATTTATAGTTTCATTATTGGCATTTTCGACCATGGGACGAAGTTTCTTGCCCGAATTTAACGAAGGAGCATTAACGATTACAGCCGTAAGTCAACCCGGAATATCGCTCGAAGAAAGCAATAAGTTAGGTAATTTAATCGAAACAGAATTATTAAGCATTCCTGAAGTTATTACTACTGCTCGGCGAACAGGTCGTGGTGAACTTGATGAACATTCGCAAGCCACGAATAGTGCCGAAATTGATGTAAACTTTGAACTCAAGGATCGCGAGAACGAAGTGTTTATGGCTGATGTTAGGCAAAAACTTGCAAATATTCCAGGTATTGCTGCCACAGTAGGTCAACCTCTGGGTCATCGTATTGATCATATGATTTCCGGTACGCGCGCAAATATTGCTGTTAAAATTTTTGGTACCGATCTTAATAAGTTGTTTATTCTTGGTAATCAGGTAAAAAACCTGATCTCTGATATTCCCGGCCTGGTTGATGTTACCGTTGATCAGCAGGTTGAAATTCCACAAATACAAATAAAAGCCAAAAGGCAAATGCTTGCCCAGTTCGGAATTACTATCGATGAGTTTAATCATTTTGTTGAAATAGCTTTTTCGGGCGAAAAAATTACTGATATTTATGAAGGACAACGTAGCTTCGATCTGGTTATAAGGTTAAATAAGGATTATACCGAAACAATTGATGGTATAAAACAATCATTAATTGATACCCACGATGGAAAAAAAGTTGCATTAGAGCAAGTTGCAGATATTGTTTCTGTCTCTGGTCCTAATGCTATATCGCGCGAAAATGTTCAGCGAAAAATGGTTGTTTCAGCAAATGTTGCTGGTGCAGATTTGCGAAATACTGTAAATGAAATTCAGAAACGAATAAACCATACTATTAAATTGCCCGAAGGTTACATGGTACAATATGGAGGTCAATTTGAAAATGAGGCAAAGGCTTCAAAAACTTTACTGCTTACTTCTATATTAGCAGTATTTATTATATTTCTGTTATTGTATCAGGAGTTTAAAAACCTGAAATTGGCGGGTATAATTATGTTAAACTTACCAATGGCTTTAATAGGCGGAATATTTACTATTTATTTTACCTCTTCAATTGTAAGCATTCCTGCTATTATCGGGTTTATAACTTTGTTTGGTATAGCTACACGAAATGGTATTTTGTTGGTTTCACATTACCAGTATTTTAAGCAAAAAGGTGTTGATACTTATGCTACTGTTACCAGCGGATCGGCAGACAGGCTTAATCCAATTCTTATGACAGCTCTTACAGCGGCATTAGCACTTATACCGCTGGCTTTAAATGGCAATGCTACTGGTAACGAAATTCAAAGCCCTATGGCAAAAGTTATTCTCGGAGGGTTGCTTACATCAACTTTATTAAATATTTATATTATACCTATTGTTTATAGCATGATCGAAAATCGCAGTAATTCTAAAAATCAACAACTATGATACGATTTATTATTAAAGTGATTTTAACCTCAGTTTTAATCGTTACGGTTTCTGAGGTTGGAAAAAGAAACTCGATAATGGCTGCAATATATGCCTCACTGCCTTTAACCACTTTACTTGCAATTGTTTGGTTGTACTTAGATACCAAAGATTTGCAAAAAGTTTCTTCGCTTTCATGGAACGTTCTTATTGCAATTGTGCCCAGTTATGCATTCCTTATCTCATTTCCAATCCTCATAAAATATGGGTTCGGTTTTTGGATTTCATTGCTGATTGCGGCTTTTGTAACGGTTATTGCGTATCTAGCATATGTTTTTATTTTAAAATACTTTGATGTAAACTTCCTTTAAAATTATTTAAATGAAAAAAATTACTATAAATATGATTTTATTCTTTTTGCTGATATTTTCGGCAGATTTAAAATCACAGACAATCGATGATGTCTTAAAAACTATCGAGTCAAATAACCAGAATATCCTAGCAGCTCAGAAACTGGTCGAAAGTAAAACATACGAATATAGAAGCATGGTTTTGCCCGAGGGGCCATCGTTCTCTTATGGTTATTTTCCCGATAATTCAACTGTTACGGGACCTAAGGAGACATTTGAAATTAGTCAATCGGTGCAGATGCCTTGTTTTTACAGAAATCAATCCTCTTTGTCAAGATCGTTGGTTGAGCAAGAAAGATTGAGTTATCAACAGTTCCGTCAGTCAGTACTTTCTGAGGCAAAAAAACTGCTCATTGAATCGGTTTTTCTTACCAAGATGAGGTTGATATTACAAGCGCGCCTCTCTGATGCAGAAAATTTATTTACTGCTTTTACAAAGCGACTCGAAAATGGCGATGTAAATGTTCTCGAAGTAAATAAGGCAAAATTACATCTACTTACTATTCAGAATCAACTAAAAACAATACACACACAACTTAACTCACTGCAATTGCAGCTAAACTATATGAATGGTGGTCAGGAGCTCAATGTTATTCTTACCGAATACCCGGTAATTCAAGAAATTGATTATGAGCAATTGAAAAATGAAAAGCAGAGTATCGATCCAGCGTTATTAGCTGCAAAAATGCAGATCGAATCATCAGCAAAGCAACTAAAAGTAACTAAGAATATGCAATTGCCAAGTTTTAGTCTTGGGTATGCAGGTGAAACTGTTGTGGATGAAAGATTCAGAGGTTTTGTAGTAGGAATGTCAATTCCAATCTGGGGAGCTCGTTCTGAAATCAAAAAAGCCAATTACGAATCACAGTATATTATACTAAATAGTCAAATGATTGAATCCCGGATTCTATCTGAATTAGATCAGCAAATAGAAAAAGCAAAAACGTTAAAAGAAAATCTTAAGAATTACTCAGTTGCAATCGAATCAGTTAACAATCTAGAACTTTTAAAAAAATCACTTGATCTGGGCGAAATCTCATCGATAGAATACTTTACCGAAATAAGTTATTTTTATCAGGTTTATGATGATTATATCGTAGCTGAAAAAGATTATCAATTGGAAATGAATGGTTTGCTCAAGTATAAGCTTTAGTATATTAAAACTACAAAACAATAAAAGCTGCTCATTTAACGGGCAGCTTTTTTATTACTAGAAAATTTTTCTACATCTAAAACTAAATATTCTCAATTTGATTTATCTTTGCAAAACATTTTTTTATTAAAAAACCCGAAATAATTCAATTAAACTATTGAATTATTTGATTTTTATTACTGTTTATCCATCGAATATTTTTAAATTAATTCATTATTAAGTTTAGTTTATTTATGGCTGATAGTCAATTACTTTTTATTTCTTTATGCACAACAATTGCAGGATGGTTTGCAATTTATTTTGCGCCTAATCGGCTTAAGGCAAAAACGACCATTGGATTTATTGTATTAAATGCAATTCTAACTTCGATTCCTGCAATTCATGTGCTTACATCGGGTAAAATCGAAATTATGCTTTCGGGAGTTGCTCTTATTGGAGCTGTTCCAATCCGCATCGATTCACTTTCGGCCTGGTTTATTCTAATTATCAATTTTACAAGTATTACAGGTGTTTTTTATGGCTTAGGTTATATGAAATCTTATACTGATCAGAAATCGAATCTTACCTTACACTGGATTCAGTATTTGCTGTTTCATTCGTCAATGCTTTGGGTATGTATGGTGCAAAACAGCATCGTATTTTTAATTGTTTGGGAGTTAATGTCGCTTTCATCCTTATTGCTTGTAATTTTTGATCATCAAAACATCAAAACACTTAAGGCCGGTTTAAATTATTTAGTGCAGATGCACATAGGTGTGGCATTATTAACTGTGGCATTTATCTGGGTTTATCTTTCAACCGGCTCATTGGATTTTGCTGCAATAGCCCAGTTTTTTCAAACACATTCAAATATCTGGTTATTCTTTTTGTTTTTTATAGGATTTGGAATAAAAGCAGGTTTTATACCCTTTCATTCGTGGTTGCCTCATGCACATCCTGCAGCTCCTTCTCATGTTTCGGGTGTTATGTCGGGTGTAATTGTTAAGGTTGGTATTTATGGTATTTTCAGAATGATTACATTCTTACAGGCCGATTACCTCTTACTTGGTGAAATAATTCTTGGTATATCAGTCTTTACAGGATTGTACGGAATTATCAATTCCGCTGTTCATCGTGATTTTAAGAAAATGCTTGCTTACTGTACCATTGAAAACATTGGAATTATTGGCATTGGTATTGGTTTGGGATTAATTGGATTAGGCAATGGAAACAATATTTTAACCATACTGGGTTTTGGCGGTGCATTATTACATACCTTGAACCATTCTCTATTTAAATCATTGTTGTTTTTCTCTGCTGGATCGGTTTATCAGCAAACTCATACACGCGATATGGAGAAACTTGGTGGTTTAATTAAGCGGATGCCACAAACAGCATTTCTTTTTCTTATTGGAGCATTAGCAATTGGAGGAATGCCTCCGTTTAATGGTTTTGTATCTGAATTTATTTTGTATAAAGCAATGCTCGTAGGAATAAGTTCATCAAATATGTATCATGTAATTCTTATTATTATTGCTTTTGCTGGATTATCGATTATTGGTGGACTTTCTATATTGGTTTTTACAAAAAGCTTTGGAACTATTTTCCTAGGTTCTCCACGAACCGAATTACATCATATGCCAGTTGAAGTTTCATTATCAATGAGAATCCCTCAGTATATTATTATCGGAGTTATGTTGATAATTGGTCTTTTTCCTGCAATATTTTTTTCGTACACTTCGCAAATTATTATTAATTCATTTCCAGGCTTGGGAGTTATTCAAACGGATTCATTAATTCCTTTTATGGATAATTTATCTCTGGTTGGTTTATTTGCAGCAATATTTTTTGTACTTATTGTTCTGGTTTATTTTTTGCGCTCATTGCTATCCAAAAAAGGTCTGACTCAAATATCGCCAACCTGGGGATGTGGATATGTAGCTCCACGAGCATCTATGCAATATACGAGCAAATCGTATTCAAAAACAATGGGTAAACTGTTGAGTTTTATTGTAACCGAAAAGAAAAAATATACTGAACTTGAATCATCCGAAATATTTCCTGAGGAGCGAAAGCATTCGGCCTTTTATACCGATTTTTTTGAGCATAGAATTATTAATAAAATCACCAATAGCCTGCAATATTTCATGAACCTTTTCCAGTTTGTTCAGAATGGAAGTACGCAGATGTACATTATTTATGGTTTGTTTTTTATTGTCATAATATTCTTAGGTACAGTATTTAATATTATTTAATGACTCTAATTTTTGCTATATTAATTGTTGTTTTCATATCATTGTTGATAATACCAACTCTGAATTCCTTCAGGAAAGGTATTATTGCGCTGATATCAGTAATTAGTGTAAGTATATTAAGTAGTATTCCTGCCATTAAAGCATTAACTGGTGAACCACTTGAACTGCTTTTATCCGGTACCATAGTTACATCAACTATCCCAATTAGAATTGATGCTCTTTCGGCTTGGTTTATTCTTACTATTAATTTTACCTTTATTACCGGAATAATTTATGGCATAAGTTACATGCAGGCCTATAGGAATCAAAAAACAAATTTGTCGCTGCATTGGATTAGTTATATTCTGGCTCATACTGCAATGATTGCAGTATGTTCTGTCCAAAATAGTCTTGTATTTCTTATTTCTTGGGAAACTATGGCTTTATCAGCATTTCTCCTTGTTATTTTTGAGAGTTACAATGCTAAAACATTAAAGGCCGGAATTAACTATTTAATTCAATCACATATAAGTATTCTATTTCTAACATTGGCCTTTATTTGGGTATTTTATAAAACAAACTCATTTGATTTTACTGCTATTAGCGATTTTGCAAATTCTACAACGGCATTTGGTGGTTTGGTATTAATGGTTTGTTTCTTTATAGGATTTGCAATCAAAGCAGGATTTGTTCCTTTTCATACATGGCTTCCATTGGCTCATCCTGCTGCCCCGGCACATATTTCGGGTGTTATGTCAGGGGTGCTAATAAAAAGTGGAATTTATGGAATTCTTCGAATGATTTTTTTAATCAGAACCGATTACCTTGCTATTGGTTATTTTATTTTGTTTATCTCTATATTTTCAGGAGTTTACGGAGTTATGCTGGCCATTTTGCAACATAACCTGAAAAAGTTATTGGCTTATCACAGTATTGAAAATATTGGAATTATTGGAATTGGAATAGGGCTGGGTTGCATTGGATTAGGTACAGAAAATAATCTGCTTTCAATACTTGGATTTTCAGGTGCCTTGTTGCATACATTAAACCATTCATTATTTAAATCTCTTTTATTTTATGGTGCAGGAAATATATACCAATCGGTACATACAGTAAATATCGAACAACTTGGCGGATTAGGCAAAAATATGGCTCAAACAGCCTTTTTGTTTCTAATCGCTTCGCTTGCCATTTGCGGATTACCTCCATTTAATGGATTTGTATCTGAATTCTTAATTTATAGCGGAATTTTTAATGGCATTCATAATGCTACTTTTCTAAATCTAATGTTTTTGATTTTCTCAATATTTGGGCTTGTACTAATTGGAGGATTAGCAATACTATGTTTTACAAAAGCCTTTGGTACAATATTTCTAGGCTCACCACGACATGTATTCCATAATAAACCTCAGGAAAGTACCTTTGTAAAAAGAATCCCGATGTATTTAATTGTTATGTTGATTATTGCTATAGGTATTTTTCCAACGGCATTTTTAAGAGCATTGTCTGTGCCGGTTTCTCAATTAACCGGAATTGTAACATCTGATTACATTCCGCTAGAAACATCAATCTCAAAAACCATCTCGCAAATAGGTTATGTATCATTGATTTTTATTGGTATTGTTGGTATTGTATATTTTGTTAGAACAAAATATATCGTAAAAAATATTTTTCGTACTTCTTCAACATGGGGCTGTGGATATATTGGAGGAGCTGAGAAAACACAATACACCGCAAGTTCATTTGTAAGAAATTACAGAAAGCTTGCCGAACCAGTATTATTTATCCATAAGTTTAAGCGCGAGGTAAAGGGTATCTTTCCTGATAAGGCATGGCACGAAACACATCCTAAAGATAAAATTGAAGAAACATTTATTCATTATCCAATTCGACAATTCAAACATTTTTTAAACTTTTTTGGAAAATTACAAAGTGGAAACCCTCAAATTTATATTCTATACGGCACAGTATTTATTACTCTATTAATTGCTGTTCCACAGCTATATAACATATTAATTACTTTGGTCAAATTTTTAAATAACTTATAAATATGATAAGTTTAATATTAATTATTTTGGTAAGTTTTTTCTTTACAGGAATTGTAATCCGTACGAAAAGTATTGCCTCTGGGCGTAAAGGTCCGGTAATAATGCAGCCTATAAAAGATATTATTCGGCTATTCAGGAAAGGAGCTGTTTATAGTGAAACAAGCAGTTTTGTTTTCCAGATTGCTCCCAGCATTTATTTTGCTTCAGTAATCATGGCTATTTTAGTAATTCCTTTTGGCCAATATAAAGGAGTAATTTCTTTTGAAGGCGATTTTGTATTTTTTGCTTATGTGTTAGCTATTGGAAAGTTTTTCAGTATCATATCTGCACTCGATACGGGTAGTAGCTTTGAAGGCATGGGAGCAAGTCGTGAAGCACTTTATTCAATGTTAGCTGAACCAGCTTTCTTTTTGCTTATGGGATCTCTTGCTTTATTAACAGGTTATACTTCTTTTCACGAAATATTTATGACTTTCCATTTTGGTTCGTATGTTTCATATGCTCTGGGTGTTATGGCAACTTTTGTATTGGTTATGATTGCAATGATTGAAAATAGCCGTATGCCTATCGATGATCCAAAAACGCACCTCGAACTTACAATGATTCATGAAGTAATGATACTAGATAATAGCGGTTTCGACCTTGGACTTATACTACATGCAACAAACCTAAAATTTGCTATGTATGGTGCTTTAATTGCTAACTTGTATATGGGAAATCTACCAATTTATTATTCAATAATTATTTATTTGGGCATTCAAACTCTTTTTGCAATATCAGTAGGTTTGCTCGAATCATTTACTGCACGATACCGAATGAGTCATAATGCTCAGTTTATATTTACATTATCATCCGTGTCGTTGCTTATATTTTTTGGAGTACTTATGATACTTGGTAAATTGGTTTAGTTGTAATTAATAAAATAAAAAAGACAGAAGCTGGAAGACAGAAGTTAGAAGCCAGAAGTCAGGAGTTTAAAGTTGAAATATGAATAAAACTATGGTGAAGTTTAAGTTTGAAAATCTAATTGTTTGGCAAAAAGCGATGGAATTTGGGGAAAGTACATACCAGCTATCTTATAAGTTTCCTAAAGATGAAATTTATAATTTAACATCGCAAATTAGAAGAGCTGTAGATTCAATTGCCTTAAATATATCAGAAGGTTCAATTGGACAATCTAATCTGGAATTTAAAAAGTTTATTGAATATTCAATTCGCTCATTAGCGGAGGTGGTTACCTGCTTACACAAAGCTTTTAAAAGAAATTATATTTCTGAAGATTATTTCAATGAACATTATGATTTTGCATTTAACCAAATGAATATGTTG
>JBFXEQ010000091.1:0-10369 GCA_050179935.1 Bacteroidales bacterium
GGGAGAAACGAAGTTGGAAGACAGAAGTTAGAAGTTTACATGCCGTTTTAACTGTCGCAGGAAGTCAGACAGGCCCACAGCTCATGGCTCTCTGGTTATTAACAAACAAGTTTTTTGAATTAATCGATCGAGTTGATAAAAAACACGCTTATTCGTCACAGAAAAAGCGAATTTGGTAAAACAGATTATTGCATTAGTCATTAAAAATGATACTTTTATGTTGGATTATTTGTTTTTGATCAAATGCATATTACTTTTGCGCAACCAATTACCGAAATGAACGTTAAAGAATTTTGAATAGTGATCAGTGAATAGTGAATGGTTGGAGAAATTTTGAATAGCATGACTTTCCATCGTCAGTAAGACATGGAAACGTCAGCGAGGGGAATGAGAGAAATGATAAATTTTAAATTTTGAATTAAGGATTAGAGAAAGGAAGCTGGAAGTCAGAAGTTGAGTGAGGATCACAGCTCACTCCCGGAAGTTTTCGGGATCACAGATCACAGTTCACAGTTCACAACTCACATTGATAATTGATAATTGAATAAAATAAACTCAACATATATAGCTGAAAGCTAATGGCTGACAGTTAAAAGCTTAAAAAAACAAACAAATTTAAATACTAACTTAAACTTTTAGAACATGAAAAAAACAAACTTTTTAAAATTCGCGTTAACGCTCGTTATGGCGTTCGTAATTTATGGAGCAAATGCTCAAATTCTTACAGATTATGTTCAGGCTGTTGCAGCGGGCCCAGAGGAAATAGACTCAGTAATTACTGGAACTACAACTAGGCTTTATGTATATCCTGATTTAAACTTTTCACCAACCTTTGATCCGGCAACAAATGGAGGTTTAGCAGGTAGTCAGGTTTGGGAATGGTATCCAAGTAGTGATGGCTCAGGTGTAGCTATAAAAGGTGCTGCAAATGAAAACTGGTTGGAATATACTTGGGGTGCTGCAGGGCTTTTTCCAGTATCAGTAATTGAATCAAATTCACTTTTATCATGTGACGGTTCTGTTAGCACAATTGATGTGCGAATCTTGCCTGAACCAACAGTAGCATTTACATCAGTTGATGGTACTCCTGTTTTTGGATCAGCTGCTTCTCCATTTTCTTATTGTGAGTCAGAAGCTCGTTTATTAACAGATTATCCTCAAGCTACAATTACTTCTAATATTTCTGGTATGCCAAGTTATCAAATACAATATTCACTTGTAGTTGATACAACCCATAGCGGAGGTGCAACATGGACAGCCATTCCAGCATCAGGATTAACTTATGATGGAGCTGCTGGTACTCAACAGATTGTAACAGGTTCTACTCATAATTTAAATAGGCCAGTTGCTGGATTTATTGCTATTGATGGTCGTCCAACTAGGTATACATATTCTCTAAATGGTGTAACAGATAGAATTACAAGAAAATGTGATTATTTAACTAACTCTGCAAAAGCAGCTAATGCTTGGACATGGTATGATGATGTTACCCCAGAAACAATGGTGATTTTGGTTAATCCAGCTCCTGTTACTGGTCCAATTTACCATATCAGCAATATGTGGGCTAACTAATAATTATAATAATTTAACTTAAGTAAAAAGAAGTTAAAAAAATGTAAAACTTACAAACTGGTTCAGGGTTACACCTGAACCGGTTTTAAAAATAAAAAGACATAATAGAGAGTAATAATTAGTGAGAGAACGGATTTACATATACTTTGGGTTACTGTTTTTACTGTTTGCAGGGTTTAAAGGATATTCGCAAGATGTTCCGGTAGCTTGTGCAGGTAGTATTGTTCGTTATGGCGTTTATGGCGATAACGGCAATTCGGTTTTTCAGTGGGAGGTTACTGGTGGCGAGATAATCAATAATTACAACGATAGTGTTGATGTATCGTGGCCTTGGGAAATGAGTGCCGGCCCACAAACCATTACAGTAACCGAAACTAATCTGTATGGTTGTACTGGGAATCCTTACAGCACCGTGGTTCTTATTTCTGCTCCCGATGTTGATATTACTGATGATCCAAATATTTGCGAAGGAGCCAGCTATGAGTTTTTTGCTAATTCATCAACTGCTATTAATTACCTGTGGCCCGATAACTCAAACGGAACCACATTTATTGCATCATCAACAGGCGAGTATTGGGTTCGCATCGAAGATACCTATGGTTGTCGTGCTTCCGATACATCGCTGTTAACTGTTCATCAAAACCCAATAATCGATTTGGGTAACGATACTGCAATATGCGAAGCTGGAGCAATTCTTACTCTTGAGTTAGATACGCTCTATTCAGATTATTTATGGCAACTTGAAGATGAGCGTTGGTACTCATCATACATTAATGTTGAGGTAAGTACCGAAGAAAGAACATACTTCCTCGAGGTTGAAGATCAATGGGGTTGTGTGGGTTACGATACCATTACCATTGATTTCTGTGGTGAATTCTTAATTCCCAATGCATTCTCTCCAAACGAAGATGATAATGTAAACAGCGAATGGAGAATAGAGAATTTAGCTTCATTCCCCGATTGTACAGTCGATATTTATGATCGTCGTGGTGAACGGGTATTTCACTCTAAAGGCTATCAAAGTCCTTGGAATGGAACCGATTCTAAAGGCCGAAAAATGCCAATGGATTCGTATTACTACGTAATTGATCTGCAAAACGGTGAAAAACCATTTGTGGGAACAGTTACATTATTGCGTTAAAATTTGCAATTGTTAGTTACCTTTATGTAACTTAGTGTTTTCCTTTGAGTTGAGATTATTTAATACAAAAAAGGAAAGTCAAAAAGAATAAAACTTATTGAGTTAAGTAAATGAAAAAACTGGTATTTATTTTATGTTCATTGTTGCTGGCGGCAATATCCACTATTGCGCAAGAACCTGTTTATAGTCAGTACACCATGAATCAGTTTCTTTATAATCCTGCCTTTGCAGGTGCCGAAGGATATACCTCATATAACCTTACCGCGCGTCAGCAATGGCTTGGTATGGATAACGCTCCATCAACTCAAGCTATAAGTGGTCAAATGCGAGTATCAAAAACCAGTTTTATTTCAAAATCGCGATCAATTAAAAAAAGAATTAAAAAACGCCGACCCAGCGGACGTGTTGGTGTTGGTGCTTATATATATAACGACCAGAATGGCGCAATTGGCCGAACAGGTCTTGAAGCTACTTATGCATACCATTTACCTGTTATGGATGGCCAGATTTCATTTGGAGTCTCGTTATCGGGTTTTCAGTTTAGAGTAAATACAAACGATTTAACATTCCCAGATGAGGTGGATGATCCATTAGTGTTAAAAGCACGCGAAAATATGTGGATTGCCGACGGTAGTTTTGGGATTTATTATACTTTTCAGCCATTTTATATTGGCTTATCATCACGTAATTTATTTCAGTCGGCATTAAAATTTGGCGAGGATAATAGTTTTAAGGATTATCAGCAGGTACGACAATATTATTTGGTAACCGGCTACCGATACGATATGAAAAACGATTTTGAGATTGAGCCATCGGTACTGCTTAAAACCACCGAAGCATTTAATCTTCAAACAGATATAAATATTAAAGGATACTATAAAAGAGACTACTGGCTTGGTTTTTCGTACCGAACAGGCAATGCTTTTATAACCATGGTGGGTGTTCGAATCGATAAATTATACGTTGGTTATGCCTTCGATTATTCGCTAAACGACATTCAGAGAATAAGTTACGGATCGCATGAAATAATGATTGGGTTAAAATTTGGTGATAACCAGGGCCGTTACCGTTGGCTGAACAGATTCTAAGAACTCTAAATAAGATATTGAAGTGCTTTGCTATGCGAAGCATTTTTTTTATCTTCGAATTAGAAAAAAGTAGTTATTTTAAAACAGCTTAAAAAAATATTGTAATGACTTTCCAAAATTTTTGGGGTATTATGCAGATATTTTATTCACAGAAAATAGTCACTGCGAAAGAGCCCTACGAGGCGATTGAAGCAGTCTTTAGAGATAACTTCGCTACGCTCGTTATGACAATAAATTGAGTGTTCGTATTACCAAAATGCCTTATGATTAAGTATCTATACAATAATAACAAAAAACTAACAATATCATTATGAAAAAGTGGATCATTCTTATCTCGATAATTGCAATTGCACTTATTGCATTCTTTGTAGCAAAGCCAAAACTTTCTGAGAATAACTTTAAAAAAGGTCTCGTATATTTCGATTCATCAATGTATGATAAAGCTATTCCTTATCTGGATAAAGCCGTGATGTTTTGTAATAAAAATGAAGATGCTTTACTAAAGCGAGCCCAAGCTTATTATCAGATCGATAATATTGAAGGTTCTTTGAAAGATTATAATCAGGCTCTGATAATTAATAATTTAAATAATGATGCACTTTTTGGTCGTGCATTGGTTTATTTCAAGAATAAAGATTTTGAAAAAGCTATTGTTGACTTAAAAGAAGCAATCTCGATAAAAAATGACATCGCCGAGTATTATTATTTTTCGGGTTATGCAAAATCAAATTTAAAACAGTACACGGAAGCTTTAGAAGATCTAAATAATTCAATTATACTAGATTCCTTATTTGCCGATGCGTATCATCAGCGAGGAATTGTTAAAGCAAATTTGGGTAAATTGGAAGAATCCATTGAAGATTTTAACAAGGCATTGGAATATGATAATAAACTATTGGATGCATATCAACGTAGAGTAAAATATAGAATTAATAAAGAAGATTTTTCTGGTGCTATTGCTGATTATGATGCAATTCTTGAACTTGATTCTGAAAATCAAGAGGCTTATTACCAGCGAGGAATCTTTAAATTGAAGTTAACGGATTATATAGGTGCAATCAAGGATTTTGATCAGGCAATACGAATTAACCCAAATGATGCAAAATCATACAAAAAAAGGGGCAATTCTAAAGCAAATATTCAAAACTTTACTGAAGCTTTAAAAGATCTTAATAGATCTATTGAGCTAGATAAAAATGACCCTGAGGCATATTATAGAAAAGGATTGGTATTGGTTAAAATGAATAATTACAAAAACTCAATTCCTGTAATTGATAAAGCAATTAGCTTGCAGAATAATTATGCCGAAGCATATTATTTAAGAGGAGTCGCTAATGCGATGCTTCAAAAATTAGAGGTATCGGTTGCTGATTTTGATAAAGCCATAAAAATTAATAAGAACTATCCTGAAGCTTATTTAGGTAGAGCAACATCGTTAGGAATTCTGAACAAACATGATTTGGCTATAAAAGATTATGATTTTTATATTAAAATCAAACCTTTTGATCCAATTGCTTATTATAATAGAGGCGTTTCGAAAATAAATGTCAGGAATACCGAAGGCGCATGTAAAGATTTTAATATGGCTATAAGTTTAGGTTACGAACCTGCAAAAGAGATGGAATTAATGTATTGTGATAATTATAGATATGAAAAATGAAAAAAGTAATAATATTTTTAATATTGGTTTGTTTTGCCTCGAGATATAGTAATGCTCAACTAATAAGCAAAGAAGACTCTTTGATGATTCAACAGGCTTTCTATTTTTTCGAAGGGAAATTGCCAGGAGCTATGTTAAGTATTATTAGTAATGGAAACGAAATATATTTTCGTAATTTCGGATTAGCAAATTATGAAACCAAAGAAAAATTAACCCGGAATCATTATTTTTATTTATCATCATTGGGAAAGATATATACCTCAATGGCTATCCTTAAATTAGTCGAAACGAATAAACTTAGCTTAGATGAATCCATTAGTGATATTTTTCCTGATTTTCCAACCTATGGTAAAAAAATCACAATAAGAAACCTATTATCTCATACTTCTGGTCTAATTGATTTCAATCCCTCAGAAATAAATTCAAATTTAGAATTACTAAAGTATTTGTATGATCAGGATTCACTAAAGATTAACCCCGGTTCACAATGGCTTTATTCAAATTCTGATTATCCATTGCTTGCTAGTATAATTGAGAAAAGATCTAAAACAACCTATCAGAAGTATCTGAAAAAGAATATTTTCAAAAAGCTTAAGGTAAATAAGTTTCAGTTTATAAACGAACTTAAAAATGAGTCAATTGTTAAAGGGTATCATGAAAAATCGTTAAGTTTTACTTTGGTCAACGATTCTTACAGTCAGATTTATGGAGAAAGAGGGGTTTTTCTTACTTTTAATGATTTAGTAAAAACTGAAAATGCGATTTTTAGTAACAAGAATATTCCAATTAAGTGCTATAATAAATCATTCGAGAGGTTTTTAACTAGTAATAATTACGAAATAAACTATGGCCTTGGTTGGTATATAGTGCATCAGGATAAGGAAAATCTGGACAAAACTATTTATTGGATTGGAGGCAGAGATCATGGTTTCCAGAATGTGATTGTACATTTCCCAGATGAAAAATTATCAGTTATAATTTTAATTAATAGAGATCAAATGTATAATAGCATAGTTAAAATGGCCGTTGATATTGGAAAATTAGCTATTGATTAAACAACTAAAACGTCAACGTAAATACAGCTCCTTCGTTTGGTTCCGATTGCACAGTTATTGAACCTCCGTGTAATCGCATAATCTGTTTCGATAAGCTTAATCCAATTCCTGAACCTTTAGGTTTGGTAGTAAAAAAAGGTATAAAAACCTTATCAATCACATCTTTTAATATTCCCTGGCCATTATCGATAACCTGTATTGCTGGTCGACCTCTTTTATTTAAAAATCCACGTACCATAATTTTTGCATCCGGTATATTTTCTGTTGCATGTATGGCATTGGTTATCAGATTTATAATTACCTGTTCAATGAGTTTAATATCTGCGTAAATCTCTAATGATTCAGGGTTTGTTGTAAACTCAATAGCTACCTCGTTTTTTAATTCATGTTTAATTAACGGATAAATATCGTCTAATAACTCTTTAACACGGGCAACTTTAAGATTTGGCTTTGGAATTTTTGTGAGGTTTCGGTAAGTATTTACAAAGTGCAACAATCCATTGCTTCGTTTATGAATGGTTTTAATGGCCATCGAAATTTCACTCAGCGATTCTTTAGTTAAGTTTTTATGATTCGAAATGGCGTTATTCAGCATTAAATCGAGTGTAGATGTTAACGACGAAATGGGAGTAATCGAGTTCATTATTTCGTGGGTAAGAACGCTTATAAGTTTTTGCCAGGTTTCGGTTTCCTGTTCTTCCAGAACATGCTGTATATCTTTAATGGTAACCAGAATAATGGATCTTTCGTTTACTTTAAATTCGGTACCCGAAATGGCAAGTTGCAGAATATCATCTTCTTGTTGAATTTTTAACAAACAGTTTTTGCCAGGCTCAAATTTTAATAGCGAGTTCACCAGCTCTGGGTTATTTTCTTCAAGATCGTGTAGGTTTTTAACATTATTTATCTGAAACAATTTTTTAAAGGCTGTATTCACCATATCAACCTTACCATTTCGTTGGTAAGTAATTAAACTTACATCAATATTTCTTACCAGGTTTTGCAGATATTGGTATTGTTCTTCTTTTTCGGAGCGTACCTTCTGAAAATCCTGAATTACATCATTAAAAGCTTTATTTAACTCATCAAACGAAGAACCCATCCCTTCGATTCGAAACGACCTGGTGAATTCCGAAAACCTTATAGACTCAAGAAAACTGGCAAGATCACGATTCGTTTTATCAACAAACTTGTATAAAAGATAAATTTGAAAAACAACCACTAGTGCAATCAAAAATGGAGTTATAAAATAATCGAGGGTTAAGGTGTAGAAAAACAGAAATATTGTTGCAGTAAGCAACAATATCCTGAATGTGGCAACTATTCTAAAATTTCTAAAGACCATATTTTTCCATTCTTCGGTATAGTGATGTTCTTGTTAATCCTAACATTGTGGCAGCTTGAGTAACATTTCCCTGGTTTTGTTTCAGTACTTTTATTATGATATTTTTTTCGATATCATCTAAGTTAAAACTATCAATTTCTATTTCGCCTACTTTATCTACTTTTGAAGCTAAAATAAAATCATCGGGTTGTAAATTTTCTAAGTCGCTCATAATTACTGCTCTTTCAAGTGCATGCTGTAATTCGCGAACATTTCCTGGCCAGTGATATTGCAACAACTTCTTCAGGGTTTCGCTCGAAATACCTTTAACATTTTTGCGGTATTTTTTCGAATAAATACTTAAAAAATGATTAGCTAACAATGGAATATCAGAAGTTCGTTCGCGCAAAGGAGGCAAATGAATCTCTACTGTATTGATCCTGTAAAGCAAATCCTGCCTGAATGAATCATTCTGAACCATTTCGTGAATGTTATTATTCGTGGCACAGATTAAACGAACATCAATCGATTTTGGAGTGTTTGCTCCAACACGGGTAACTTCTCTGCGTTCGATAGTAGTTAAAATCTTTGCCTGCATGGGTAACGAAAGATTCCCAATCTCATCCAAAAATAAAGTTCCTCCGGAAGCTAATTCGAATCTCCCTTGCCGATCGGATTTAGCATCGGTAAAAGCACCTTTTACATAACCAAATAGCTCACTCTCAAACAATGATTCGGTGATTGATCCTAAATCAACACTTATAAAAACTTCGTCTTTACGTAATGAATTACGATGTAATGCGCGGGCAACAAGCTCTTTGCCTGTTCCGTTTTCTCCTAAAATCAACACATTGGCATCTGTTTTGGCTACTTTTCGTATGGTCGAGAATACTTGTTGCATTTCGGGTGAATTTCCGATAAATTCATGAAAGGGCTGATCCTGGATAGCACTGATCTCAATTTGTTTCATCTTTAAGTCGCTGGCTTGATTTTTCGATTGACTTAACCGAATAGCAGATGAAATAGTGGCAAGCAGCTTCTCATTTTGCCATGGCTTTAAAATAAAATCGGTAGCACCCGATTTTATTGCTTTAACAGCTTTTTCAGCATCACCATATGCAGTTATAAAAACTACTACTGCATTTGGATCAATCTCAAGTATTTTTTCGAGCCATGTAAAACCTTCATGTCCACCAATAGCATCTTTGGTAAAATTCATGTCGAGCAGAATAACATCAAACTTTTCTCTGCTCATAATTTCGGGTATTACCTCTGGATTCGATTCGGTATGAATAACATCAACATAATTTTTTAGCAACAGCTTTAAAGCAAAAAGAATGTCTTCGTTATCATCAACTGCCAGAACTTTACCAAATTTTCCCATCATATAATTATTTTTAGTAGTTATTACCTTTAATGACGCCTTATAATCGAATTATGTTACTTAAAAAAGTATCTATGAAAGTAAAAGTACTAAATTTTTAATCCTCCTGTTCGTTTTCGTACTCTTATTGTTTCGTTATCGAACAACTATTTTGCAGTTGTTTAATTAAAAGAATATTTATATATCGGAAAATCAGTAGGATATAATCTTTGGCACAATTTCTGAAAACAATATGGCAACCTAATCATGCTTAATTTTATAATAATGGATCGAGTTATAGAAAAAAAATACAAATGGCTTAATAAAAAAACAATTTGGATTGCTGTAATTGCACTTGTAATAATTGTTGCCTTGTTTAATATTTTATTTGGAGATAAAAGTTCAAAACTAAATATCGAGACTGATAAAATCACCATCGAAACTATTATTGAAGATGATTTTAAAGATTATATAGCAGTTATAGGAACCGTTGAACCTCTTAAAACTATTTATCTTGATGCTATTGAAGGGGGGCGTGTTGAGGAAATAATTATTGATGAGGGAAACATGGTAAAAAAAGGGGATGTTATTTTACGACTCAGCAATACAAATCTTGTCCTCGAAATATCGAACAACGAAGCAGCTGTTTCGAGAGCTATAAACGAATTTCAGAATACTAAAATAAATCTACAGCTTCAAACTATCAACCGTAAGCAAAACCTTATCGAAACCGAACGTCAGTTAAAAATGCAGAAACGACAATATGAAAATAATCTGGAGCTTTTTAAACAAGGCCATATTTCGAAAGAGGAATTTGATCGATCATCAGAATTATTCGATGCAACAAAACAACAATATGCTTTATTAATTGATGTTCTAAAGACCGACTCATTGTTTCGTGAAGTTCAGGTAAAATCTATGGAAACACAGATTCGTCGAATGGAAGATAACCTTCGTGTTATACAAGGTCGCATGGAAAACCTTAAAGTTAAAGCGCCTGTTGATGGCGAACTGGCAAGTTTAAATCCCGAAGTGGGCGAGGTTATTAATTATGGACAACGAATAGGAACTGTTAATATTCTTGATGATTATAAACTGCGCGTTGATATTGATGAACATTATATTGCACGAGTACGCAGAAATTTACCTTCAAGTTTCGATTTTGC
>JBFXEQ010000092.1:0-10030 GCA_050179935.1 Bacteroidales bacterium
CTGCTTGATTTATTATTAAAAAAAAAGTTGATGGTTTAGAATTTAATGATTTTATTCCACAAATCATGAATTTTGAAAATTCAAAAAACCTAAAATTCAAAAAAAGAGCCTTTTCTAAGAAGCACTATTTAGTTTTAAACAAACTAAATCACATTAAAATTACTTTCAAGTAAGCTTTTGCTTTGGATCAATTATGAAAAAAAAATATTAAAAAAATACCGTAAAACCAAATATAATTAATTCATTTTGACAGTGTTTATTTATTTAATGATGAATGAGAAGTATTAAATTATTAAAAATCAATAAAATCGATAAAAAAATAATAATAAAATAATATGGCCCACAATTGCAGATTTACTAATTTTACTCTTATTTTAAACCAATTTGGTAGATATTTGTCTTATGATAATCTAAAAAAATTAACTAAATAACATCCTATGAAAAAAAATTTATATGTAAAAATCACCCTTTTACTTTCTATTATTTTGTTGGTTTCTGCATGTTCAAAAAGTACTATCCAACCGCCTGATGTAAAACCGATTCCTAAAGAATTAACAATTCATGGCGATACACGAATTGATAACTACTATTGGCTTAATGAGCGCGAAAACCCTGAGGTAATTGCCTATCTCGAAGCAGAAAACGAATACACCAAAGCAATTCTTAAACCAACGGAGAAGCTTCAGGAAGATCTGTTTACCGAATTAAAATCTAGAATAAAAGAAGATGATGAATCGGTACCATATAAAGAAAATGGATATTTTTATTACTCGCGTTACGAAACTGGTAAAGAATATCCTATTTATTGCCGTAAAAAAGATAATCTTGAATCGCCAGAAGAAATAATGCTTAACGTAAACGAAATGGCTGCAGGCCACGATTATTTTCAGGTTAGTGGATTAAGCGTTAGTCTTGATAACAAATTACTTGCTTTTGGAGTTGATACTGTAAGCCGAAGGAATTATACGATATACATTAAGAACCTTGAAACAGGTGAGCTTTTAGCTGATGCCATATCAAACACTGTTGGATATGCCGAATGGGCGAATGATAATAAAACATTTTTTTATGTTAAAAAAGATCAAACAACCTTAAGAAGTTTTCAGATCTACAGACACGAGCTAAGTAACTCAACGCCTGACTTTTTAGTTTACCAAGAGGATGATGAAACATTTACCACATATGTAACTAAAACAAAATCAAACAAGTATTTATTGATTGGGTCGAGCAGCACAATGGCTGATGAATACAGATTCTTAGACGCAAATAATCCTACAGGTGAATTTAAAATAATTCAACCCAGAGAACGTGGCCTTGAATATAGCATTTCGCATTTTGGCGATTACTTTTATATACGAACCAACTTACAGGCAAAAAACTTTAAACTGTCTAAAACTCCGATTAAGAAAACAACTAAAGAAAACTGGATTGATGTAATTCCTCACGATGAAAATGCTTATATCGAAAATTTTGAGATTTTTAAGGATTTTTTAGTACTTGAAGAACGAAAAGATGGATTGAATAAAGTTCGTATCATAAAATGGAACGACCTTTCGGAGCATTACCTCGATTTTGGCGAAGAAACATACTCAGCCTATATATCAATCAATCCTGATTTTGACAGTGAATTATTGCGCTTTGGATATTCATCGTTAACAACTCCCAGCTCTACAATTGACTATAATATGAATACCCGCGAAAAAACGGTTAAAAAAGAGCAGGTTGTTTTAGGTGGGTTTGATAAAACTAACTACGAGTCGAAACGTATTTTTGCAACTTCTGCTGATGGTAAAAAGATCGCTATGTCAATCGTTTATCGTAAAGGCATAAAGCTTGACGGAACAAACCCTGCGCTAATATACGGTTATGGATCATACGGTGCTACGATGGATCCTTACTTTAGCTCAACAAGATTAAGTTTGCTCGATCGTGGATTTGTTTATGCCATAGCTCATGTTCGTGGCGAACAATATTATGGTCGTCAGTGGTACGAAGATGGCAAACTTTTAAATAAGATAAATACCTTTACCGATTTTAATTCGTGTGCCGAATATTTAATTGAGCAGGGCTATACCAGCAACGAAAAACTTTTTGCAATGGGTGGAAGTGCAGGAGGTTTACTTATGGGAGCCATAGCAAATATGCGTCCCGATTTATACAAAGGTATTGTTGCTCAGGTTCCTTTTGTTGATGTAGTGACTACGATGCTTGATGAAAGTATTCCGTTAACAACCAGCGAATTTGATGAATGGGGCAATCCAATGGATTCGGTTTATTACGAATACATGCTATCTTATTCGCCTTACGATCAGGTAAAAGCACAGGATTATCCTGCTATGCTTGTAACAACAGGATTACACGACTCGCAAGTACAATACTTTGAACCTGCTAAATGGGTTGCCAAGCTTCGTGACCTAAAAACAGACGACAATGTTTTATTGCTTTACACCAATATGGAAGCCGGACATGGCGGTGCTTCGGGACGTTTTCAGGCTCTTAAAGAATATGCACTCGAATATGCGTTTATTTTCCAGCAACTAGGAATAAAAGAATAAACATCATAAATCAGAGAAGCGCAGCTATTTAGTTGCGCTTTTTTTATTTCTTCGATTTATCGAAAATATTCTAGTACAAATGATTATTGCACCAAGTATAAAAATCAGCCAGGGAAATTGATCGGGTATGTATTGAAATGATAATTCAACCATTCTTTTTGAAAATGATTGTCCTATATTTCGAGTTGAACCAAGATTTTGAATAATAAACCTGCAGTAATCCCATATAAACGAAAAAAAAACAAACAATGACCCAAGAATTAAGATAACCCATTCCTTTTTTACAATTTTAAATTGATTGTTTGATTTAGAATTTTGTTTAAAAATTACCAGTGCAAGCAGAATCATAAATATAGAGATTATTAGCGGAGAAATAACTGGTCCTGTCCAGGTAACTGGCAACAGAAATAGAATATCCCAGGTGAACAAGCTTTTGGGCCAACTTAAAATAAGATATAAAAAAACATAATAAATAATATCCCAAACAGCAAAAGAATAAATAAACCATGCAAATCGCTGTGAAAAATTTTTACCGGCAATAGCACCAACCGAAATCAACATGATTAATGAAGCTAACTCTCTAATTATTTCAGTTATTGCCACCTGGTTACTCATTAACTTTAAAGGAAAATCAAACCCTTCTGGATAATAAAGAGCACGAATATATACAACCACAGCACCTTCGAAAATACCCATTGCAATTGCAAAGAGGGTAATCCATATTAATACATGATGTTTTTTCATGGTTTGTGAATTTTAAAATGGAAAGTCATCCTCCATTTTCACATTTTGTTTTTCTTTATCAGGTTCTTCAGCTCTTTGGTGAACAGAATTTCCATTCACATAAATTGCTTTGTAAGGAGTTGTAGGACAAGCATATTCGCATGCTCCACATCCAATACAAATTTCGGGAGAAACTTCGGGAATAACCAATCCTTGTTTCCAGGGAATCATTTTAACTGCTTTTGTCGGGCAATGCTCAGCACAGGCTCCACAATCAGTATGTTCCGTTCGAACAATGCAATTTCTTCGGACGAAATGTGCAATACCAATCTGAGTTACTTTTTTATTTTCGAGTAAAATTGGTTTTATAGCTCCTGTAGGACAAACCTCGCTGCATTTTGTACATTCAAAATTGCAAAAACCTGCCCGATAATCCATTACAGGTTGCATAAATCCTATTAAACCATAATCGGTATAAGAGGGTTGCAATACATGTGTTGGGCAAGCGCTAATACATAAATGACAAGCAGTACATGAAACATTAAACTTTTCAACAGACTCTGAACCAGGCGGAGAAACAGGAATATCGCGCCCAGTTGGTTGTGTTGCAGTATCTTTAACCACTTGCTGAGCCTTTGAGCTTTTTATGGTTGCTGCTAAAATAAGAGCTGAAATTGCAAAAAAATTACGGCGGGAATTATCGACCTTATTTTCAACTGGGAACTCAACCTTATCTTCTTTTTCCCAGAATGGCTTAAAGCTTATTCCGTTTTCCTTGCAAACACCCAAACAATTAAAGCAAACTACACATCGCTCGGTATCAATCTGTTTACTGTTGCAATCAATACAACCTGCTTTGCATGAACGAACACAAAGATTACATCCTGTACAAGTATTTTTATTAAGCTCCATTTTAAAAATAGAGAATTTCGAAATCAACCCCAGAAATGCTCCAACCGGACAAACTGTATTGCAGTATAAACGACCTTTAAAAGCAGAAAACAAGATAATAATGATTAGTAATACTGCCGAAACTAATAATATTGTCCAGTGTTCAGGTTTTAGATCAACATGAAATAATGAGTAAACATTTATTTTTTGTAATCCTGAAACAACTAAATTATTTGTTTCGACAATCGTTTTGCGAAAAATACCTGAAGCAATTCTCCCATATATACTATAGGGATCAAGCACTGAAAGAATCAAGGTATATCCTGATAACAAACCAGCAATAAAAAGTCCAAGGAAACTGTATCGGATAAATTTAAAAGATTTTAAGTACTTATATCTGTATTGTTTTAATCTTAGGATTTTCTTTGTAATAAAACTGATAATATCTTGCAAAATACCCAATGGACATATAAAAGAACAATAAACTCTCCCAAAGAAAACTGTTAGTAAGATCACCACAATAAATCCAACCGACGAAATTGTTAATAATGCTTTAAACTGCAAGAGTGATGGTAAAAACTGTAGAAAAGTGATTGATTTATATACTGATGATGGAATTAATCCTGTAAAATCAATAAAAAGACAAGTAATTAAGATCAAATACAGTATTGAAAAAACAACCCGTATTTTCTTTAACAAAGCTTGATTCATGATTTTATACTTTTATTCGGCTAATATTTAGTTTAGAAAGATCCATCAGTCCAACACCCATGTCGTTTGCCAATTGAATATAATTAATCTGTGCAGGTTCCATTCCAAAGATTTTTGTAGCAGCAGCATCGGCAGCAACCATATCGGTTGATGCAATAAGATATTTCATGGTTACCACATCAGCTTTTGAAACACCACGCGGACCATTTTTAGTCATTACATTATAAGCATCAACAATATTAAGGTCGGGTTTACGATAGGTTGCAAAATCGGCAATACATTGATTAAGGTTATTTCGATGCCAGAACTTTCGATCCCAAACTATACCCATGAGATTTTTCATGGTTATAGTAACTTTTGCAGAGCCATGACTTTTGAGCACTGGAACATTAATAAACACATCGGAGCTTAAAATCAATTCATGCACTTTTGCATCTTTTAAATTTTTACCACCCGGAACACTAACCTGCTGATAATAGCTTTCGCTGTGACCCGGAGCCACCTTCGCACCCGCATCTTTTGCTGCCTTTTCTATTCCACTATTCTTATAACATGCAGTCCAGTTATCGCAGGTATTATCGAAAACATAAACTCCCTTTGCTCCTGCTGTTATGCAATGTGTTACCAAACGTTTTATCAAGATTGGATTTGTATTGGCTGCTTTCTCGGGTTCTACATCCCAGCCTATATTAGGTTTAATTACTACAGTCTGTCCTTTTTTTACAAATTTCTGAATTCCACCCAGAGCTTCCAACGCTTTATCGAGCATCAGATCGGGCTCTCCATCGCGCACAGCAACAAGGTCGTATGGTAGTTCGGGATCATTTACAGTATTAGCGAATATTTTACCATAACCGCCAAAACTCAATGCTGTTCCGGCAAATATTCCTGCACCAACAGATTTTCGAATAAAGTCTCTGCGTTTCATAAGCTTATGTTTTAAACTCAATTTATAAATTTACAAAAAAACAGGCAGCATTTAAAATTATTCCTTAAATTTGATTGATAGATAATTAAGCTATAGTTTACAATAAATATTCGCGGCTATGAATACAGCAAGAGTTAGTTATTTTAGCAAACAAAATGTATTAAGTGCATTATTTGATATTGCGGCACTGGCATTTATTTATTTTGTTCCGGCGATATCTCACCTATTAAGTTTACCAGTTTACCTTATAGAGCCAATGAGATTGATGCTGGTACTTGCATTGGTACATACCTCCAAACAAAATGCCTATATTATCGCACTAACCTTGCCTCTTTTCTCATTTTTAATTTCGGCACATCCGGTTTTACCAAAGATGATATTAATATCATTTGAACTGGTGCTGAATGTTTTTCTATTCTTTGCTATTCTTAAGCGATTTAATAACACTTTTCTGGCAATACTAGTAAGTATTATCTCGAGCAAACTGATTTATTATATAATTAAATTTGGTTTAATAAAACTCACATTAATTGATTCCGGATTGATCTCCACTCCTATTGCTATTCAGGTAATTATGACTCTTGTTTTTAGTGGTTATTTGTATAGTTTTTATCGAAAATAGCCTAAAGGATTTTATCAATAAAATTTATAAAAGAAAATACATACCTAACATCTTTACCGGAGTCAGTATATATTGATTGGGAAATAGTAACCCTTTGTATTGACTATCCAACTAAAATTATTAAATTTAGTTGGATATTTTTTTGTTAACCAATTTAATAAACCATGAAAAATATAGTAAAATTCTTACTTCCTCTGATATTGGTTATTGCTATACCAATCATACTTTTTTACAATAAAAAAGACAATGAGCTAAAGCAATTTGATAAAGCCTCAGAGCAAATTTACAAGGCTTTTTCTCCAACAGGATTAAGCATTGCCATTGTTAAAGAAGGATCAGTGGTTTACGAAAAAGTATTCGGTTATAAAAATGCTGGCACAATGGATTTTATGGATAACAGTGCCATTTTTAATATTGCATCGTGCTCGAAAGCTTTTACTGCAGCATGTATAGGAAAGCTTGTTCAGGAAGGATTGATTTCGTGGGATGATAAAGTTATCGATTATATTCCGGAGTTTAAAATGGCTGACGATTGTATTACCAATCAGATGAATATTCAAGACCTGCTTTCGCATCATAGCGGATTAAAAACCTTCGAAGGCGATTTACTTTGGTATAACACTCAGTATTCAAATCAGGAAATTATTAGCCGGATGCACTATTTGCCTATTACCCGAAAGTTCAGAACTGATTACGGTTACCAGAATAACATGTTTATGGTCGCAGGCGAAATAATTGAGCGAATTACCGGAATTACGTGGGAAAAATTTGTTACTCAAAACTTTTTTGCCCCACTCGAAATGTACGACACCAAAAGCTCGAACGATGCTTTTAATGGCAAGGAGAATATTGCATTACCACATTATACTGATTCATTAATCGATATTTTTGATTTTGAAGGAGGCAAACCAGCAGCTTCAATTTGGTCGAATCCGAAGGATCTTGCAAATTGGGTTACTATGCTTATGAATGATGGAAAATATAAAAACGTAGAAATTCTATCGCCCGAAATAATTAAAAAACTCACAACACCTCAAACGATTTTAAGAGTTTCGGAAGAATCTGAAAGTTTTGGTACCCATTTTAAAACGTATGCATTGGGTTGGTATGCTTATGATTACCAAGGTTATAAAATTCTTGAACACGATGGAAGCATGCCCGGATATATTAGCAAGGTAGCTATGATTCCTGAAAAGAAAATTGGAATTATTATCCTGAATAATGGTTTTGATTTTTATTGCAACGACGCCTTAATGCTTACTATTACCGATATTATTTTAGGAAAATCAGTAAATAATTGGGTAGAATATTACGAAAACAGAAGACGTGAATCCGATAAATACGAAAAAGATCAGACTGCTGAGAGAATGGCTAAAAGAGAATTAAACACTAATCCTACCGTTTCTCTGAATAACTTTACAGGAACCTATACAGATAAGATGTATGGAAATGCACAAATAGAGATCTCGGGTGAACAGCTCAAATTAACCTTATTACCCGCTGCAAAGCTTTTTACCAGTACCATGGAACATTGGCATCATAACTCGTTTAAGATTGTTTTTAATGATCCTTATTTGCCTTTTGGCATTGTTAATTTCGATATCGATGATAAAACCAAAAAAGTAAAAGGATTTACAATTGATTTGCCAAGCAACGATTTTAACTTCGCAATCCTCGATTTTAAAAAACAGACCGGAGTTTAATAAGATGGATTTTATACCACAGGATAAAATAGCCGACAACTTTATTCAATGCATTAGGACAGGGTTAATAGAGCAAAGTTCGGATACAACCGTTATTTTTTACGATTATGATGTTCTTGCTGCAAAAATTAACAAGCTAAAATCGACCTTTCCCGCAGGTACAATACATACAACAGCTATAAAAGCAAATCCATTAATTAAAATACTCGAAAAGATTAGAAACACAGATTTAGGAGCAGAAGTTGCATCGGAAGGGGAATTGTTTATGGCCGAAAAAGCAGGTTTTAATCCATCATTAATAGTTTTCGATTCACCAGCTAAAACTTACAACGAGCTGTTTCTGACATTATCAAAAAATATACATATCAACGCTGATTCGTTTATGGAGCTTGAACGAATTGCTGAAATAAAATCACGCATTAATTCATCAGGTAAAATTGGTTTAAGAATAAATCCGCAGATTGGATACGGAACAATTGCCTTAACCTCGGTTGCAGGAAATTACTCAAAGTTTGGAGTTCCTGTGAATGAATTCAGAGCAGAAATAATCGAATCGTTTAAAAAATTTGATTGGTTATCAGGCATTCATATTCATATTGGCTCACAGGGTTATTCGATGGAAATGTTATTAGCAGGTTTTGAAAAAATACTCATCCTAATTGAAGAAATAGAAAGTAACATAAACAGAAAAATATCGTTTGTTGATATTGGAGGTGGTTTACCGGTTTCGTACAATAAAAACACAAACCCACCCGATATAACAGAATATGGAGCCAAAATTCAGGATTTACTAATTAAATATAAACATCAGGAAATTCAATTAATAACAGAATTTGGGAGATACTTGCATGCCAACTCGGGTTATTCCATTTCGAAAGTAGAATATGTAAAACATTACAAAGAGAGCAATACCTTAATTATACATGCCGGGGCAGATCTTTTTTTACGCGAATGCTTAAATCCGGGTCAATGGCCACATGATTTTACACTACTTACCAACGAAGGAATTATAAAAACTAGTAAAGCGACAAAAAAATATCATATCGCTGGACCATTGTGCTTTGCAGGTGATATTATTGCTAAAAACATTGAGTTGCCAATTGCCGAAGAAAGCGATTACCTGGTTATTCATGATACTGGCGGTTATACCTTTGGAATGTGGTCGAGATATGTAAGCCGCATGTTTCCAAAAGCAATACTTAAATCAGGTAACTCTTTTGAAATAATTAAAAATCGTGAAAAATCAGAAGATTTATACTCCTTTTGGTCAGTTTAATTTAAAATCGTTTCCTATACATTCTTAGTTTTATAAAAATGTTGTTTATTGTTTTGTAAGTCTTTCTTTTTATACTTTAATAAAATGAGAAAACGATTGTCCGCTTTTATTCATAATTGTTGTTAATGATTTTCTTCATTTGCCCCATCCCTAAAGGGTGTGAAGAAAATCAATTTGCACCCCTGCCTGCCGCAGGCAAGCTTTAGGAGTTTGGGGCAAACAAATTGATTTTCAATTTATTTACATAATATTTATGACATAAAACGGACATTCAAAAATAAGAAAAACAATTAGTATGTTGCTCCTAATTTGTATAAGTAGTTGTGCCCTTCTCGCTCAAAATTTAAAAGTTGAATCAAATTCATTACAACCAAAAACGGCGATTAAGCTCAGTTTCTTATTTCCTGCATTAATAATTGAACAAACCCTTACATATAAGTTTTCTGTACAAGTAAATTTATGGGAAAGTTTTAAATATAACCTTAAATCCGCAAATTACCTTAAATCCGCAAATTACATAAAAAGTTAAATAATCAAATTTTTTATGCTATGATTGATGAGAAAATATGTCTTTTTTAGCTTGATTTTGATCAATTTCACTTCTTTTAAGATCAATTTATT
>JBFXEQ010000093.1:0-9909 GCA_050179935.1 Bacteroidales bacterium
AATGACAAGGATTTTTCCTCACATAGAACATTCAGGACCAAAAGAATTTCTATTAAATTTAAAAAAAGCAAAAAGTGTTGCTACTGTTCCATTAATAGCAAGTATCAACGCCATTTATAAAGAATCGTGGGAAGAATATGCAAAGCTGATCGAAGAAACAGGTGTAGATGCATTGGAGATTAATCTTTACAATGTTCCAAAAAACCCAGATCTTACAGGTCAAAAATACGAGGAACATCAATTGGATATTGTAAAAACAATTCGAAAAACGGTTAAGATACCTATAGCAGTTAAATTAAGCCCGAATTACAGCAACACCCTAAATTTTGTATCAGAGCTTGATAAACTTAAAATAAACAGTGTAGTTCTGTTTAACCGATTATTTGAACCCGAAATAGATATTGAAGCTGAAAAAAATGTTTTCCCTTTTAATTTAAGTAGTAAAGGAGATTATAAAACATCGTTGCGATATACCGGATTATTATATGGAAATATTAAATCTGACATAGCTGGGTCATCGGGTATTTATACCGGAGAAGATGCAATAAAAATGATTCTTGCAGGAGCAACAACTATTCAAGTAGTTAGTACTTTATATAAGAATAAGATTAGTCAGATAACCAAAATTCTTGAAGAACTTACAACGTGGATGGATAAAAAAGGATATAAATCGCTAAATGATTTCAGAGGAAAACTTTCGCGAAAAAATGCCAAAGATCCATTTGTTTATCTAAGAGCTCAATATGTTGATATCCTTTTAAATAGCTCCGAAAATATTTTAAATAAGCAACAAATTTAGATAATTACCAACTACAAAAATTAGAAAGAAGCAATCCTTTTTTAGATTGCTTCTTTTGTTTAATAAGAACAGGAATTTTATTTTAACCTAACAATAACATCTCCTTTCGAAACATTATCGCCATGATTAAAAAATATTTCATCAACTTCGCCATCAAATTCTGAGATTATCTCATCATACACATAATTGCTTTCAATATAACAAATACGTTGGCCTTTTTTAACGCTATTTCCAAGTTCTATTGATTTTTCCTCAATAAAATAATTAAAATTATAGAAAATCTTTCCGATGTAAGGTGAAACAATATCTTTTTTACCAGCTTCGGTCTGTTTAGTAATTTTAGCAGGTTTTGCACCAGATTCTTCTTTAATCTTTCTCAATTCGTCATTAAATCTCTTTTTAGCAATACCTGATTTATAATCGCGATATTGACGATCGTGCATCGCTAATTCAAAGAGTTCCTCATCATCCTGTCCAAAATCCCATCCATTATCGATCATCTCTTTTCTATACTTATCCAGTTCGTTTGGATATGCATCTTGCGGTATCCCTTTATAAAACTCTTTTCCGAGTTTTTCGGCAAGTTTAAGAATCTCAGGAGCAAGTGTTCCTGGCAGTTTACCTGCTTTTCCTAAAATCATATCCCAAGAGTTATCATCAATGATCTCGAATTTGCCTTTGCCTTGCACCTCTTGCATAACATTTATTAAGGCGATATTTTTAACATATTGGCTAAAAGGAGTAACCAACGGAGGATTCCCTAATTTGGGCCAAATATCAATTACCTCATCAAATAGCTTAACCAATAAATCATCCTGTGTTAAAGGATTTTTTCCTTGAGCTTCGAGCATTTTATTTAATCCGCTATGTACACCTTTTAAATCGGCCATCATGCTGCCCATCATTCCTCCAGGTAATCCCGACTGAACCAGAAGAGATGAAGTATATCTGTTTTTTGGGTCGATAAAATAACCTAAAAAATCATCCATAAACTTCTGGGTAAGTGCACGTGCTTTCATATAGGCCTTCATATTTATTTCGGGCACTTTAAATCCTGCGTCTTTAAGCATCTCTTGAATAGTTATCACATCAGGGTGAACCATTCCCCAAGAAAGTGGTTCCATAGCTACATCAATATAATCAACTCCTGCCTTTGCGCATTCGAGCATTGAAGCTACAGAAAATCCCGGACCCGAATGCCCGTGATATTGAACAACAATATGGGGATATTTCTTTTTTATTTCGGCTACAAGTTTGCCTAAAGTGGATGGGCGTCCAACACCTGCCATATCTTTTAAACAAATTTCGTCAGCACCATATTCAACAACCTTATCAACTACATCCATATAATACTCAACAGTATGAATAGCCGAATGAGTAATACTTAGAGTAGCTTGTGAAATCATTCCTGCTTCTTTAGCATATTTAATTGATAATTCCAAGTTACGATGATCGTTTAAACCGCAAAAAGATCTTGCTATATCAACACCCTGGGCTTTTTTTACCTTAAACATTAATTGCCTCACATCTGCAGGAACCGGGTACATTCTAATTCCATTAAGTGCACGTTCGAGCATCATGGTTTGAATTCCAGCTTCGTTAAACGGTTTGGTCCACTCACGTACCGCCACATTTGGATTCTCTCCATAAAGCAGATTTACCTGTTCAAAAGCTCCTCCGTTAGTTTCAATCCTCGAAAAACATCCCATATCGATTAAAACAGGAGCTATTTCTTTAAGCTGATCAACTCGAGGAACATATTTCCCCGATGATTGCCACATATCCCGATATACTAAACTAAATTTTATTTCTTTCTTCATAAATCAATTGGCTATTAAATAATAAAACCTCTCAAAAATAGTTAAAATAAAGTACAACAATTATGTTATATAGCTTGTATAAAGCATGTTTTATAACTATGGATTTTTTGAAACAGATTTTAACCTAAAACGAAAGTTATAAAACTCTGACTGAAAAATCCATTTTTTGTTTAATCATTTAACAATTTATTCTTTATGATTCGGTTTAAATCAAAAAAATGTAATTTTACAGCGTAAATAAATAAATTATGTTTTGGGTAGAGTTTTAGCCATTGATTACGGTCAAAAGCGGGTTGGATTAGCAGTTACTGATCCTTTACAAATTATTGCAAATTCGCTCGATACAGTGCATGTTAAGGATATCTGGGAATATTTATCCAATTATATAATAAAAGAAAACGTTGAAAAAATTATTGTTGGATACCCCATGCAAATGAACAATCAGCCTTCACAAGCTGTTTTGTACATTAATCCGTTTGTAAAAAAACTGGAGAAAACATATCCTGATATTTCGATTGAATTGGTTGATGAACGGTTTACATCAAAAATGGCACACCAAACAATGATCGATGCAGGTTTAAAGAAAAAAGACAGACAAAATAAAGGACTGGTTGACAGAATTAGTGCAACAATAATTCTTCAATCTTATTTAGAAAGAAAAAAATAGTAAAGAAATGATTTATCCGATTATGATTTATGGCTTACCAGTACTTAGGAAGGTAGCCGAAGAAATTGACAAGAACTATCCAGGTTTAAAAGAATTTATAGATGATATGTGGGAAACCATGTATTATTCGGATGGTTTAGGATTAGCTGCGCCTCAGGTTGGCAAATCAATACGCTTATTTGTAATTGATGGTGAACCTCTAGAAGATGAAAGTCCGGAATTAAAAAATTTTAAAAAAGTTTTTATTAATTCAAAAATCATCGAAACGTCAGACATTACCAATTCACAGTACGAGGGATGTTTAAGTATTCCCACCATTCGTGAAGAAGTTAACAGACCACTAAAAATAAGACTTGATTATTACGACGAAAACTTTAATCATTACGATGAGTGGTTCGAAGGGATGGCAGCCAGAGTAATTCAACATGAATATGATCACACGGAAGGAATATTGTTTACTGATAAGGTTTCGCCTATAAAAAAGCGATTACTAAAAGGCAAACTAGCCTCAATTTCAAAAGGTAAATTTGCCGTTGATTATAAATTCCGGTTACCCAAATAATTCAGAACTTTTTAGTTAAAAATCCTTTAGACAAGTCTAAAGGATTTTTTGTTAGGAGCAATTAGTTAAACTTTTACTGGATTAAATGGTCTTAATTAAATAACTTGAACCATGGTTTTATTAATTATCTAACCCAAAATTTCAAATCTATTTACTATGAAAAACAAGATGTACCTATGGATTGAAACCAAAACAATCCTTTCCTTTTTATTGATGACAACAATGTTCTTATCATCAGTTACCATTTACGCACAAAAAGAAGGTTCGAAGAAAGAACCTAAGAAAGAAGAATCCATTATTAAATCAGATCTAATAAGTGGATTAAAATTCAGAAACATTGGACCAGCATTTACTTCGGGTCGTATAGCTGATTTCGCAGTAAATCCTACAAATCCTTTCGAATATTATATAGCTGTTGCATCAGGCCATGTTTGGAAAACCATGAATAATGGAATAACCTTCGAGCCTGTATTCGACAATTACGGAACATACTCAATCGGTTGCATTACAATGGATCCAACAAATTCAAATGTAGTTTGGGTTGGTACCGGAGAGAACAACCACCAGCGGGCACTTGGATATGGAAATGGGGTTTATAAAACCGTAGATGGAGGTAAATCATGGAAAAACATGGGATTAAAGGAATCGCTCCAAATAGGAATGATTGCTATTGATCCAAAAAATACTGATATTGTTTATGTAGCTGCCGAAGGATCTGTCTGGGGATCGGGTGGTGAAAGAGGCCTATACAAAACCACTGATGGTGGGGCTACATGGAATAAAGTACTCAATATTAGTGAACATACTGGTGTTAATAATGTAATTATGGATCCTCGTAATTCTGATGTACTTTATGCTACATCGGAACAACGACGACGACATGTTCATACAAAAATTGGCGGTGGTCCCGAAACAGCAATTTATAAATCGACTGATGGAGGTAAAAACTGGCGAAAACTTGAATCAGGATTACCTAGCGAAGATATGGGAGGTATTGGAATAGCTATTTCTCCTGTAAATCCAGATGTTATTTATGCAATAATCGAAGCAGCAAATGAGGCTGGTGGATTTTATAAATCAACTGACAGAGGCGAATCATGGAAGAAAATGAGCGATCATACATCACAAGGTCAGTATTATAACGAAATATATTGCGATCCGGTAGATGTAAATAAAGTATTTTCTGTAGAAACAGTTACTCATGTTACATTCGATGGTGGAAAAAAATGGGAATCAGTAGGTTTAAATAAAAGACACGTTGACGACCATGCCCTTTGGATAAATCCCAAAAATACCGATAATTTTATGATAGGAGGCGATGGCGGTGTTTATATTACCTACGACCATGGACAACATTACCGACATGTTCAGAACTTACCAGTTATTCAGTTTTATAGAGTTGCAGTTGATAATTCGTATCCGTTTTATAATGTATTTGGAGGAACTCAGGATAACAACAGTTTTGGAGGTCCCTCACGTAATTTCAGCTCCGATGGCGTAACTAAAGGCGAATGGATTGTAACTATTGGTGGTGATGGTTTCTGGACAAGAATTGATCCTGTTGATCCAAATATTGTGTATTCCGAATATCAGTATGGGAACATGTATCGATTTGATAAAAAAAGTAACGAAACGGTATATATAAAACCCATGCCTGGCAAAGATGAATTAACTTATAAATGGAATTGGAATACTCCTTTTATTATTAGTCCGCATAAAAATACAAGGCTTTACATTGCCGCTAATGTTTTATTTAAAAGCGAAGATAGAGGCGATACATGGGAAGTTATAAGCAACGACCTAACCGCTAATATTGATCGTAATACATGGCCGGTAATGGGCAAATACTGGAGTGCTGATGCTGTTGCAAAAGACGTTTCTACATCATTATTTGGTATGATTGTCTCATTAGATGAATCGCCGATAAAAGAAGGTTTAATTTATGCCGGCACTGATGATGGAGTGTTATCTGTAACGGAAGACGGAGGTAAAAACTGGCGAAAAATCACATCTTTCCCTGGTGTTCCGGCAAACACTTATATTAGCGATGTATATGCCTCCCGTTTCGACGAAAATGTAGTTTTTGTTTCGTTTGATAATATTTTGCGTGATGATTTTAAACCATATCTGCTAAAAAGTACTGATAAAGGCAAAACATGGAAAAGTATAATACAAGGTTTCGAAAATAATGGCACGATACATACAATTGAACAGGATTTTGTTAATCCCGATCTGCTTTTTGCAGGTACCGAATTTGGGGTTTATTTTTCGTATAACGGTGGTGATAATTGGGTACAGATAAAATCAGGTATTCCCTCAGTAGCAGTTAAAGATTTAGCAATACAATCACGAGAATCAGATTTGGTTGCAGCAACTTTTGGCCGTGGATTTTATATACTCGATAACTATTCTGCTTTGCGTGAGGTAAAACCTGCACTTGTTGAGAAAGATGCTCACATTTTTCCTATAAAAGATGCATTGATGTATTTCCAGACAAGTAATAAATATGGTCAGGGGTCAACTGAGTATTTAGGCGAAAACCCACCATTTGGAGCTACATTTACTTATTATATTAAGGATGTTCCAAAAACTCAAAAAGAAATTCGCACAGAAAAAGAAAAGGAATTATTTAAAGAAGGTAAGTCAATTCCTCAGCCTACATGGAAAGAGTTAGAAGATGAAGCAAAAGAAATTGCTCCTTACCTAATTTTTACTATTACTAATGAGCAGGGTTTTGTAGTTCGAAAAATTACAAAATCTCCTTCGAAAGGTATAAATAGAGTTACCTGGGATTTAAATTATGCCACAACTTTTCCTCTAAGAGCAAGTGATAAAAAATTTGATCCTCTAAAAGAAACCAGAGGTTCTTGGATGGTAATGCCCGGGAATTATAAAATTTCATTAAGCATGGTAACCAAAAACGAAGTTAAGGAGCTGGTTTCTCCACAACCCTTTAAAACAGTTTCGTTAAATAATGCAACATTGCAAGCTCCTGACAAAAAAGAAATGGTTGACTTTCAGCGTAAGGTAGCCGAACTAACAAGAGTTATGGCTGGCACAGTCGAATTAAATAAAGAACTTATTGCAAGAGTAAATGTAATTAAACAGGCTGTATTGGCTACTCCTGATGCAAGTATAGAATTAATTAACGAGGCTGAAAAAATAGAGTACGAACTTAATAATATAAGAATAAAATTTGAAGGATTAACTGCAAAAGCAAGTGACGAGGAAATACCTCCGCAAGCAGTACCTTTAACACAACGATTATACTATATCATTGAAGCTCAAATCAATTCAAGTTCTGCAATTACCAGTACTTCCAAAAAATCGTTAGAAATACTTAACGAGGAGTTTCCTTCATTGTTAAAAAGAATTGAAGAGATAGCTACCAAAGACATAAAGCTATTAGAAGCAAAACTCGATGCAGCCAAAGCTCCTTGGACACCGGGCCGTATACCTGTTTTAAAATAATATATCATTAAAAAATAAAGCCTTTGAAACAAAACCAAAGGCTTTAATTTTAAACAAAATAATTTGTATGTTGTTTTATAAAAATGATTGGCAAATGGTTGATTTTTGAATTATGATTATGTAATTTTAATCTTGTTTTAAAATTAACATCATTTAGATCGGATTCATCAAAGCTTTTGAGATGTTAGTCAAAAATGAGTAACCATATTTAAAATTATAAGTAAATAGCAATACTAAATCTTTATACAATATTTTGTTAGTAAGTAAAGTTTTATCAAAGTATTAAATTTTAAAATTTGTTTTTTTTTGTTAGTTTTGGATTGATAATAAAGCGAACCATAAATCAAAATAAACCTCTTAATCTGCTGTATATGAAAAAAATAGTTATTGCTTTAGTTTTAGCGTTATTTGTTGTATCGGTGATGAGTTCATGCAAAAGTAAAGATTGCCCGGCATACGGTCAGGCTCAAACTGAGCAAACTGAGAAAGTATAGATTTAACTCTATTTTTTAAGGAACAATATACTGAGTGTGTACTTCGTATCTGTCTCAAATTAATTATATTTACATTTGGGACGGATTTTTTATTTTATGAAATATTCTAAATCTCTTCTTTTCATTTTATTTTTCTTATTTGTTTTTTCAGCATATCCGCAAGAAATCTCAGATGATATGCCCAAAATATTTTTTCGTAACGAAAAAACTATTGCCTTAAATCTGAATTCGAATGGTTGGGGATTAGGATATCGTTATGGCAGCAGAATTAATGTTTTCGAGAAACATATTTACGAAACTGATTTTTCGGTATTAAAGCATCCAAAGGAAGTAAACTCATCCAATGCGTCATTTCTGTCTTCAGAATCGTTTGTTTTTGGTAAACTAAACAGCGTATTTGATATACGTTTTGGATATGGAAAACAAAATGAACTATTCGTAAAACGCGATTTAAAATCAGTAGCAGTTCGTTACTTTTATTCTATTGGGCCATCAGTAGCATTGCGAAAACCCGTTTATTATGAAATCCTTTACCCTGTAAATGATTCTGTTTTTGGTATTCATGAGGATAAATTTAATCCTGCTATTCACACTGCTGCCGATATAAGCGGGAAAGCATCTTTCTTCAAAGGATTTGATGAGCTTACTATTGTTCCTGGGCTTTTTGCCAAAGGAGGATTTAACTTTGAATTTAGTCAGAAAGAAAATATTATTCATGCTCTTGAAGCAGGCTTATTGATTCAGGCTTATCTTAAAGATCTGGAAATAATGGCAGTTGATGATAATCAACAATTTTATTTTACTCTGTTTTTAACTTACCGGTTAGGGAAAGTGGTTAATGCTCAGCAATTATCACCCGAATACCTTAAGCGACGCAAGAATAAATTTCTGTTTTTTTAATGGGTTGTTAAACATACAAATTAAAGGTGCTTATTTCTAATCTATTATGAATAATGTACTTATTATTTAGAACAATTCTTTATTATAACTTGAGAAATTTAGTATTTATAATTATTTTTGATTTCTAATAATCTAAAAACAACTAAAATAAAAAATAAAAAGATATGTCAAAAATTACAGTTGCAATCAACGGTTTTGGGCGCATTGGACGAAATGTGTTTAAAATTGTATTAGAAAGACCCGAATTAGAAATAGTAGGAATAAACGATCTTACTGACACCAAAACCTTAGCTCATCTGTTAAAGTATGATTCAACTCAAGGCCGATTCGAAGGTAAAGTTGAATTTGATGCTGAAAACTTAATCGTTAATGGTAAAAAATATCGAGTTTTTGCCGAAAGAGCACCTATTAATATAAAATGGACAATAACACCTGATGTAGTTATTGAATCTACAGGTATTTTCACGAAACGTGAAAGCGAAAAAGGCGGATATGGCGATCATATTAAAAACGGAGCTAAAAAAGTTATTCTTACTGTTCCTGCAAAAGACGAAATTGATCGTATGATTGTTTTAGGTGTAAACGATAATGATTTAAAACCTACTGATATATGCGTTTCTAATGCAAGTTGCACAACAAATTGTTTGGCTCCTGTTGTAAAAGTTTTAAACGACAGCTTTGGTATTGAGCGTGGTTATATGAATACTATTCACTCATACACCAACGATCAGAAGATTCTTGATGCGCCACACAGCGACCTTCGTCGTGCTCGTTCCGCAGCAGTTTCTATGATTCCTACAACTACCGGTGCTGCAAAAGCAGTAGGTAAAATAATCCCTGAATTAAAAGGCAAGATTGATGGAGTTGCTGTTCGTGTTCCTACACCAACGGGTTCATTGGTTGATTTTGTTGCAGTTCTTAAAAAAGAAGTAACAAAAGAAGAAATAAATGCTGCTATGAAAAAAGCTGCTGAAGGCCCAATGAAAGGTATTTTAGAATATACCGAAGACGAAATCGTTTCTGTTGATATTATTCATAATACCCATTCATCCATATTTGATGCTAAAAGCACTATGATAAATGGAAATATGATTAAAGTTTTATCATGGTACGATAACGAATGGGGCTATTCATGCCGCGTAGTAGATTTAGTACATAAGCTTTTTTAATCAAATAAGTTAAATGAAAGAAAAAAC
>JBFXEQ010000094.1:0-9896 GCA_050179935.1 Bacteroidales bacterium
TTTTTATTAGCCTTAACAGTGGCACATCTATTATACCCCTAAGATAAAAAAGAAACGATAAACTTCACTATTTCAAAGAACTATTTACTAACTTTATTCCTTATTTTTCTTAACTAAACGACATTGAATTATGAATTATGAATTTTGAATTTTATGGTCATTAATCAATACAAGTATTAAATTCAAATTTTCGCCATTGTATTTTAACAGTTTTCTGAGTTTGACGAAAAACTCATTTTACCACAAAAGATCACAAAGGATTACACAAAGTTTCACAAAGAACACATACATAAACAGATCACTATTCGCTGCTCACAATTCACCATCTTAGTGAACATGCCCGGCATGAGGATCTAAACTATTTGAAACAGCAGCGAGCTTAACAATAACAGCTCCTTTGGAAACTATTCTTTCCGACAACTTCAATCCACCAATAATCTCTGTACAAACTCCATCGGTAGAACCTGTTTTTACTTGTCTTTTTTCGAATAACTCCGGCGTAATCTGTACAAATACAAAAAAACTACCCTGTTCTTCGATCAGCGACGAATTTGGAACAATGAGTTTGTTATCGTTTGATTTTGTTTTTATAAAAATATCAACAAAAGCTCCAGGTATAAAACCGGGGTTATTTTCGACACGAAAAGTTACTGGTATCATGTAGTTATTATCAAAACCAGTACTCTTTCCATAGCTTAACAATATCCCATTGCACTCGGTAAGCGAAAAAAACTCCTGATTACCAGGCACTTTAAATGTAGCTGATTCAATATTCGTTAAAATATCTGAATACCTTTGAGAAACCTCTGCACGAAGCAACAAGCTTTTATTTGAGGATATGCTAAAGAGAGCTTGTCCTGATTCAACAAACTGTCCATGAGTAACCATAAGATTACTTACAAAACCAGCGTGATTGCTTTTAACAGTTTGTCCTTGTTTATTAAAGTTTTGTTTAAGATTGTCGTAACCCGATTTTGCATTTTCGTAATCGGTTTTAAATTGCAAAAGTTCTTTTTCCGAAATAATATTTTCGGTAGCTAGTTTCTGCCCTCTTTCGTAGTTAGCTTTAAGCAACTCAAAGTTATTTTTGGCTTCCTGCAATCGAACAGAAATGTTATTTTCTGCTAGCTCATTGCCTACAATAGTTGCAATCACTTGTCCAGCCAAAACCTCCATTCCTTCTGCCATTTCTTCGGCAAACATTACAAATCCATTTGTTTTAGAAGAGATAATCTGTTGATCGTTTTTTGTTGGAAGAAATTGAGCCGTTGTTTTTATAATCTCCCCAAAGGGTCGTATTTCTGGATTAGCAGTTTCAAACTCGATTTTCCACGATTGTTCTTTCGTAAAATTAATCTGATTTACACCATTCGTTGATGATTCTTCGGCAGCATGAATGGCAGAATGCTTATCAGCAAACACCTCAACATTATTAACTACTACCTTATAATCACCCTGTGAATTTTTAATTTCGAAAATCATTTTACCTACTCCTGCACTCTCGGGTTTTAAAACAAAACTATAGATTCCGGCAGATCGCTTTTTATCCTGAGTTTGTCTGATACCTTTTGAACCTACAATTAAACTTACTGTTACGGAACTCTCCGAAATGGGTTTAAAATCTGAAAGCTGTGTAAAGTGAGCAAGAATAGTTGATTGTTCGCCAACAATAAAAGGATCTGCTTCGGAAAACACTTCGAGATGCTCAGAGTATTCTGTAAGGTATATCTTTACATCATTATTCTCATGCTCATGAATTTCGGTTGATTTATTCTTACAGGAAAAACCTGCAAAAAGTAAAATCAACATCACAAATAATTGATTTTTCATATACTGATTAGATTGTTAATTTTTTATTTTGAATGTCCGTTTTATGTCATAAATATTATGTAAATAAATTGAAAATCAATTTGTTTGCCCCAAACCCCTAAAGGGTGCAAATTGATTTTCTTCACACCCTTTAGGGACGGGGCAAATGAAGAAAATCATTAACAACAATTATGAATAAAAGCGGACAATCGTTTTTTTTATTTAAAATCTAGTAAACACTATCAGAAACGCCCCAAAGCAAATCTGATAATGTTATTTTAACGATTTTTTGTTTAATGTTGATGATCGTGAGAATGCTCGTGGCTGGATTCATCATGTGAATGAGTATCCAAACTGTCTGATTCTACTTCGAAACTTTCTTGTTCTGGTTTAGATTCGCTTGTTTCATTATGTGTAGCTCCTTCGTGAACGGTTCCATCATCATGAGTATGAGTTTCAGTTTTTTGATTACCGGTTGAATTTCTACAAGAAAATGCAAATAAAATAAATACGGATATAACAATTGTATATAAAATGTTTTTCATAATTCAAAATTTAAATATTAAATAAATGATTATTGTGATAACTGAATGGTATCAAATGGTTTAAAAATGCAGTAAAAAAGGATTATGAAAAAGAAGGAGGACCTCTATGGCTAAAGGAATCGAAATAAATGTGTTTTAATAAGCTAACCTGATGATCAAAATAAATAGTTTGAATCTGATCAGAAACAGGATTAATAGTATTTTCAGAATAAAAATATGCAACTGGCGAATCAACATACTTGGTTAACGTAGTGTTGATATTAAAATGGCAATGATTGTGATCTTCGGAATGATGATCGTAACTTGAAAAGAATGTTACAAAATCAATTTTATGATTATCAGTTGTTTCTTTTGTATGTGATTTGCACTCCTCAGCTGACTCATTGTGATGATTATGCGGAATAATACTATGGGCAAAAATGATTGTCCATGCAAAAAGTAAAGGAGCTAATATGATTGCCTTATTTTTTATCACGCGATAAAGATATATCTAAAATCAGAAATACAAAATTAAATATATCATTTATCCAGCTTATGCATCGATGATGAATAAACCTCATCAAAGTATGCATCCAACTCAAGGTTTAAACCACGAGCGCCAGCAACAACCTGTTTTGCCCAATCGAGGTAGGCAATTTTACGATCTTCGGACCAGCCCTCCGGAGGATCATCAATAATATCCTGTATATTACAGATTTTATCGGCAATTTTTAGTTTTTTTGCTCTGTCAGATAGTTTAGGAGTCAACTGAATTTGCATCTTTTTACGTTCTTCAACCGAGAGCATTTTATTATCAGTAACTTCCAATACAGCCAACAATACATTTTCACCAAACATTTGTAAAATGAGATCTGACAATCCTTTAATCTGCTTTTCGCCTTGAGCTGTATCTTCCACCACATCGTGCAATAAAGCTGCAACTATTAAATCAGTTTCGTCCTCATCAAAATCGATTAATGTTTTAGCAACTCGTATTGGATGATTAATATATGGGATTTTACCAAGACCCTTTCGGGTTTGGTATTTATGTCGGTTTGCAGCAAACTCAAGCGCTTTAAAAATTTTATTTAGGTTTTCCATAACTTACAAAAGCTAAATATAATAAATCTTTTTAAAAGTTGGAAAAACGTGTCGTCATATGCAGACTGTTCAACCCTCACGGGGCAACAAAACGGTGATGAAACAATTTCCTATAGATATTTAACACCTACTGGATCAGAAGAAAAACCAATTTAATGGTTCCAGATATCTATTTGATTTATAGTGTGTTTGTTAATTTTTCAGCTTTATTAACCCTTGTCTACCAACTGGTGGATGAATACTTTAAAAAATCAACCTGCTCCCTTTAGGGATTAAAGGTAAAATCAGGTTGATTTTAATATGGTTAAAACTTTTAAATTATTCTATGTATTTATAACTTCTAGATATTACATAACTTCTATCATCAGTATAAAGGTTAATTAAATTTCCATAATCATCAGTGGAAACATTAAATTTTAGTGTAAATTTTGTGCTAGTATATCCATCATTCTTTTCATCAGATATACCATTCCAAACACCTTGATCATTATATAATAATTTTTTAACGCTATAAAAACCTAAGTAATAATTAATTATGTTTCCATTCTCATTAAATGTTGCAATATATATATTATTACTATTTGTGTTTGACTTACCGGCCTTAATTGTACGCTCAACGATCTTTACTTTATTGTTATTTTCATAATTCATTGTATATATTGTTTTATTTTCTTTATTCTTAACAAAATGGATTTCTTTAACATCATCTCCATTCCATATTATGTTAACTACACCTACACCATCCTCAAGCAATGAAATAATCTTATCTCCATCATAGAGAAATCTAAGTAATTGGGTTTCTACTGTTTTATTATCTTCACTTAGTATATAGGTACCTTCATTTGGCTTACCATTTTTATATGATAAAGAAAGTGTTTCCTCTGTATTTTTATTAATATAATGGTTAGCATCCATGTATTTTAAATTTGATATATTGGTTGGGAAATAAAATTGAATCATATTATTCGCACCTTGAATATCTGTTAGATAGTAACCAATAAACAAATCAAAAATAAGTGCTCTGCTTCTCGCATTTTTGAATGCTTCGATTGCACCCTGATCAATAATTTCTCCTGTAAACACTTCTGCAACAATAGGTTTAGGGGCATAATTTTTTTCCGAAACCGGATAATAAGCGACATGCTCTAGTTGTTGATCGTAGAATTTTTGTACAACACCTTCGACCATGCGATTTCCTTTAAACTCAGTACACTTATTCCAGTACTTTTTTGCATTGTCGTAATCTTCTTTTACCAAATAAGCTTGAGTTAGATTCAAGTATAATTCATCAATATTTACATCAGATATTCTGGTTTTTTTCCCAGGTACATATTCAAGTGCACACTTTTCCCATAGCTCAATAGCAGATGCTAATTCTGATGTATTGATTTCGGGAGTTGAGCATGCCGTTTGAAATTTAGCAGCTGCAACATTAAAATCGTCGTAATTAAAACCTTTAGGTTTAATGGTAAAAATTGAAAACTTTTCTATACGGTTAAATTTTCCAAAAAAAGCATCCAGCGTATCCTGATATTCTCTGACAATCTCTCTAACATATGCTCTTTTTATTTTATCGCCATTTCTTTTGGCAATGGCCTCAGCCTCTTTTAATGCTTCTTCTTTGGTCGGTTTTGTCCCTAATCCTTCTTCTTTTGCATGAAATAAATTGGGTTTGATACTAAATTCATACGCAATCTTATTATCTTTTGTAATGATTTGAACTTTTGTATAACTTCTTGCTTCTACCAGTGCTTTATAAATTATTTTATTGGTACCCATTTCGCGTTCTTCCTTTGCTTCTTTGGCAACAACAAGATCATCAGATATGAAGGTAATTGTATATCCATCTCCTTCAGTAAATCCTTTAAGTCCTAACTTTAAGGAATCTTTATTCATTTGATCCCTAAACCAATCGCTAATATCATAGTTAACCGAATACGGTTCGTTTGGTAAATATAAACGGGGTTGATTTTTTATGTATCCATCAAAATTTATTCTTTCAGGCTTTTGAGCATGAGTAAATAAGCCAACAAACAATAAAAAGACAAGCGGTAAAAAATTGAAACGTTTCATAAATTTGATTTTAGGTTTATAAATTGAATAGTGCTTATTGTTTTTATCTAATATGTATCCGTAATGATTACGTAGGTAGTTTTGTTTTCTATAAACCACTTTCTTAAGGTTATCAAGGCATTTTCATAATCATCGATTATTAGATCGCCGGTAGAATCGGTTTCAAGTGGGTAGTTTTTAATTACCGGAGCCAGAAACTCCATAATGCGATAGCCACATTCAATTTTTTGTGGATTTTCGGGATTTGCCGAGTAACAATTCTTTTCGGTGCTTTGTAAAATGGTTAGAATATAATCAAAGGCTTTTCGCTGACGGGTATAAATTAAGTCGGGAACCAATTCGTAAATAACATCATCGTTTACTGGTTGTTTTTTAACTTTATTAACACAATACTCAATTTCCGACTCTACACCCAAACGCGCAAGTGCCAAATGAGCAGCCCATGTATTTTTAGGGTTTTTTAGGGTTCCATTGGCAATGCTTTCTTTTAAAAAATCAATTTCATTGGTAATTCCTGCAAATGCAACCAGTTGAATTATTTTACTGTAGTTTGAAACTGGTTTATGCAAAATGGCTTTTAAGCTGTCTTTCGAAACAGAAGTGAAATCGGCAGTTTTAAAGTTTGTAATCCAGTCGGCTGCATTTCCAGCATTTCCTGCATCGGAATCTTTTAATGCCTGCACCAAATTATAAACTGCCACATTTCTTAGCTGCTGATCTTTATTTCTATAAGTAGTTTTATAGGTTAAATAGTATGCCTGAAGTCTTACTTTTGCCAATGAATCGTTGTAATATGATTCGAGTAAAGGCAAAAGCTTTTCAGCATTTTTTTCATTCAGTAATTCTTTATCAGGATTTGGATTGTATTGTTCGATACGAACAGAAATCATATAACTGCCTAGCTTTTCGGAAATACTTTTGTCACTTTGTGCCCAGGCATTCAAATTAAGTAAACCGATACAGATAAGTAATTTAAATTTCATTTTATATATGTAAATTATTTTTGAACCAAAAAACGCACGCGTCTGGAGACGCGCGCGAACAGTTGGTTTAATGAACTTATTATTTATTATAATCGTTGGCCATATTTATCAACCCTTCAATATATTTTGTACAATCTTCAGGATTTGTTCCCATTTTTGAACCGAATACTGTATTTATTTTTCCATATTCACCTGCTTCAAGCTTTGATAATACACTTTCATTATCGGCAACATATTCTTGTATTTTTACTGTAACAAGATCTTTAGCATTTTCACCGCCTTTTTGAATTAGGCATGCGTAAGTGGAATTCACATAATCAATTTCTCCTTGATCGTCTAAAAGAGCTAAGTCACCAACTCTAACAGCTCCAAGGTTTACATATTTTTTATAAAGGTTCATTTTACCCTCAGCAACTATTTCGAATAAATAATATTTAGGGAATGATGCAGCACTTGCAGCTGTTAAATCTGCAAACTTTACTTTCATGAATTTTTTTCCATTTTCTAAAGTATATGATTTAACATCTTTCACCTTTAGTTCTACTATTTCTTTTGATTTAAATTTCTCCCCTGAATTAAATCGTTGATACTGATCATCTGTTATGTAAGAAACGCTGTTTTGAAATTCATCAGCATACTCCCAGCAAAAGTAAATGTAAACATCCTTTTTATTTCCATCTTCAAGCATAATTTGGCCTTTTTGATAATTCGCGAGGTTGGTTTTTTGAGCATAAACAGAGCTTGTCAGAATGCTTACTAAAGCACATACAAATAGTAATTTTTTCATAATAATTTTAAGTTTTTTGGTTAAGTTTATAAATATATACTTTTTTTTACACTTTAATGTTTTACTTTTTCTTACAAAATAATGGTAGTGTTAACCTTTTTCGAACGGACAATACAACATGTCGGCACCAGCTGTTCGTGCCATTTACTATTTTTCATAATCACGGACATGGACGTCCGCGCTAGCTGGCAAGGTTAAAAAATAATCCGACTTAGGCAAAGCCTAAGCCGAACTTTCATTTTTTATTATTTTTTTACAGCCTTAGGCGAACCGAGGAGGCACAAGCGAAAAATGCTTGCGCCATTAGGTTATTTTTTACAGCCTTAGGCGAACAGAAAATTATTATTAAAATTTATTTGGAAATTCATCTGGTATTTTAGGGAATGGTACTAGATACGTACATATAATATTTTGCTCATTCCTCCCTCTGTCAAGAAAATACATCATATTTCTTTCTTTTATATAAAGTGCTTCAGACAAAGGTTTTAATCGGATTTTATCTTCTTTACTTAGTATTGAATATGATTTTATTGCTGTATTTAAGATAATATTCTTGAACTCATCTTTATAAATAGTGCAATAAATAAGATCTTTATTTTCAGGAAAAACAAACCATCCATTAGTATAATTGTTTTTTATTATTAATTCTGGATTATTCCAGTTTGTTGGATTTAATCTTAAAATATTCCAAGTTCCAATTGTTCCATCTTTCTCTGAATAAATTGGAGTTGAAAAATAAACATATTCCCCTGATACTTGAACATTATCTGCTTTAAAAGGCAAAGTAATTGCATTATCAGTTATATTATTTAAGTCTATATATCTTAAATTATCGCCTTTATATTCCTCATCTATACTATTATATCCATTAAATGTAACAAACAAATAATTCTTGTATTGGGCAAAAGCCAAACGATTGTGAGTATCCCCAGAATATTTAACACCCATTTCAACTTCATACTTTTTACCCTTGTAATAAAGAATAATATAATATTCTTCACCATAATATATTTCTAAATCTCTACTAAAAAAATATGGTAAAGATTTTTCTTTGAATTCTTTTGAATCCATATAAAGAATCAATTCAAATCCATTATTGACTTCAAGTTTATAAATATTATTAGTCCTTGATTCCTTGAACAAATAATTATCTTCAAGTAAACCAATCAGATAAAAATTCCCTTCTGCATTATTAATAAACTCTTTATTTGTTATATTTTGTCCGCAAGAGTCGAATAATATACTGAATGTAGTAAAAAAAATAAGTATAATTATTTTCATAAATCTGTTTTTTAAGGTTTATATAAATACCATTTTGTAACTAATATGCAAGGTCCATTCCATTTTTTTGATGCTTCGATTTTTGAAAATTTTTCACCTTCTCCACAATCTAAAACCATTGGAACATAATAGATTTGACCTCTTGTTGTAAAAGCACTTAGCTCACCAAGAACAGCCATTACAATGTGACCAATTTTATTATCATTTACCCGAGTACCAATTACGATATACCCAGCATTAGCCAATTCCTGAATTTTGGCAAAATCTGGTATTTCTTCATTTTCATCATATGAGTTTTTAATATGTGGTATTGGCATAAACTTAATTAATTTATTGTCAATCAAATCTTGGTAAATATCTATAGCTTTTCCAGGGTGTGTAACTTCTCCTTTAACAATACCCTCTCCTGTAGTTAAACACTCCAGACCTGTTGTTGGAAATAATACTGGATCACTTGTTATCAGATAGATTGCTTCTCTAACCCCAACATTACATGCGGAATTGATACCAAAAACTTCTTCAACCTTTGTTACTGTTTTTTCCCTTATAGTTTCCATCGTTTTAAAATCATATTTCGGGGCATCTAATTCATCATCTTTTTCAAATATGTACTTTTTCAGTGCATCAAATTTAGAAGTAATTTCTAGTGCATTCGCTTCTGCAAATACCCTTATTACATGTTTATTGGCAAATTTGAACTCAAATCCTCCGTATATAATCATTTTAGCCGAATCTTTTTCATATGGAGTTATATTGGTCCAAAACTCAGAATATTCTTTAGGATTGATCGTATATTCTTTATTAGCTTCTCCATAAAAGCAAACATTTAATTTATCAAATTCTTCATTACCCAATTTCATATGAGTTCCAATTAATACTTTTTCTCTTATAAATTCAGGAATTTTGCCTGTAATTGTTTTATCATCTTTATACGCTGTTTTAACAGCTTCTAGTTTTTTTAAAACATCATCACAATCATCAAATATACCAACACAAGGCAAACTTAGCGCCCCCTCCTCTGCATCCTGTCCCCATGCAATCATGGCTTCGGGGTTTTGGATAAAGTCCCATTGGTATTTGTGCAGGCGTTTGCCGTTGTTGTAATCCATTAAGTTGTCAGTCGAGTTTTGAGTCATTACATACGTGTTTTCGCTGCTAAATGTATGCCATAAACGGAATGCTCCATGGCCTAACTCGTGGGCAATTGTTCTGGCATCGGTATTGCCATCGTAAATAAATGCAACCCCCCCGTTCGGCTTAGGCTGTGCCTAAGTCGTATATATCATATTAATTATTTAAACTGTTTTCCATATAAAATCGGCTTTGATAATTTCAATT
>JBFXEQ010000095.1:0-9789 GCA_050179935.1 Bacteroidales bacterium
TTTAAACTTTATAAACAGATGTCTGAAGAACAAATGATAGATAGAATATATGAACGGCATATAAAACGACAGCGTGATATAAATTGCTCATATTCAAAATTGTAAATCTGTTAAAGTAGAATTAATTTGTAATTTCAAAAATACTAAAACAAATGGACTAAAGTCCTTTGAACTTTCTAATCAATAACCCCAGGCTTAAGCCTGGGGTTATGTGTATGCTTAAATAGATGGGCTTAAGCCCATTTTTTTTATTTTGCGTAACCAACAGTTTGGCAATAAATTACATGTTTATTTTCGGTCAAATTAAGTGCTTTTGACAAGGCTTCTTTATCAACCATAGCTCTGAAAACAGAAATCAATCCTTCTGAAGCACAATACAGATAAACATTTTGTCCTATAAATCCGCAATGTGTAGCTGCGGTCATCGTTTTTATCTCATCGGATGCATTTCCTGCTTTTGAAAAGTCAGATACATAAACCAAGTTGACTCCTGCAATTTTTACAAAATCTTGTTTGCCGGTAATTTCACGAATATCAGGATCTGTTACTTTTTGCAGTGCATTTTCATTTGGAAGATATAAAAATGCTCCATCTTTTGTTGTAATATAAACCTCCATATCCTGAATATTGCGTGAGGTTGGTATGGTGTGTTTCTCTGTTTCAGGTCTGTTGATGCCGTATGCTGCCCATAATAAATCAGATATTTGTTGTTGGGTTAAGTCTTTGTCCATAAAATCACGACTCGATTGTCGCTCATTCATAGCCTGCATTAAAGGTTTTCCACCTGTTTTGTTGGGCTCAGGTAATTTTGTTATTTCCTGTGCAAAACTTTGATTTATAAAAAGCATACCTATTATTATAGATACCAGTTTTATTGCTTTCATAATTTATTTTGTATTTAAGTTATTCATGAAATTTTTTGTATTAATAATGTACCTGATATGTGTGCCTTCGCCAATCTTGCCTTCTTCATCATAAGCAACAACATGAAAAGTTAATTTTTTTCCATCAACTTCTTTCAATGTCGCCGTGCATTTAACCTCCATACCAATGGGAGTTGGCTTAAAATGTCGAATATTAACTTCAAAACCAACTGTATTAAGTTCTTCGCTCAAAAATGGTCGGACAGCTTCTAATGAAGCATGTTCCATAAGAGCAATCATGGCAGGAGTTGCAAATACTTCAACCAATCCTGATCCATATTTTGCGGCTGTATCCTTATATTCAACCTTTTGTGTTGCAGTATGAGTTATTCCGGGATGTAATTTTAAATCCATAGGTTTTATTTTTTGCGAATAAAGATAATGATTATTGCAATTAACTAAAAAAAAAAGGGTGCTGATAAAATCAACCCCTTCGATCTATTATTCTTGGATTTTACGATTTTAGTTTTTCAGCCATGGCATTTGCCAGAATTTCACAACGTTTAAATGCATCATCACCCGGAATGCCTTTTGTATCGATTGGATCAGAAACTAAATCCCATTTAATTGTTTCGTAAAACTTATGTAAGGCTTTTACTCCGCCACCATTCCAGCTGTAGGAACCAAATAAACCTAATACATGTTTTTCAATTCCCATGTGTTCAATTGTTCGGGTTAGGTTCTCCATAGTTGGGAGCATTCCTGAATTATATGCACTACTTCCAAGAATTACTCCTTTATATCGCCAAATTTCGTTTATTAAATAGGAGATATGTGTTTTCGAAGCATCATAAATCCTGATTTTTTTAATTCCATTTTCTGATAATTTACGTGCAATATAATCAGCCATTTTTGCTGTATTTCCGTACATTGAACCATAAATAATAACAACACCATTCTCGGTTTCAAATTTGCTCCATTTGTCGTACAACGAAAGAACCTTGTTTATATCCTTACGCCAAATTGGACCATGAGTGGAACAAATATATTTTATTTGAACACCTTCAAGTTTTTTATATGCTTTTTGAACCATATTGCTGTACTGACCAACAATATTTGAATAGTAACGGCGCATATCTTCGAGGTAATACTCTTCAAATTCAATCTCATCGTCAAAAATGCCTCCATCTAAAGTTCCAAAACTTCCAAATGCATCACCTGAAAATAGAATCTTGTCTGTTAAATCATATGTCATCATGGTTTCGGGCCAATGTACCCAAGGTGTCATTACAAATTTAAGTTTATGATAACCAAGAACAAGTTCTTCGCCGTCTTCAACCTGTTTCCATTTATCCTTGTAGCCATAATAAGATTCGAGAATTTTAAAGGTTTTTAGGTTACCAATAATCTGAATGGTTGGATATTTTTCAACTATTGATTTTATTGCTCCCGAATGATCAGGCTCCATGTGATTAATTATCAGATAGTCGATAGAGCGATCTTTACCAATTAATTCCTCTATTTTATCTAGATAATCATCAGCCGAATTAAAATGCAACGTATCAACTAATGCAATTTTATCATCAATAATTAAATAAGAGTTATATGAAATTCCATTTGGTATAGGCCACATGTTCTCGAAAAGTTGAGTTCTACGGTCGTTAGCACCCAACCAGTAAATCTTATCTTTTATTTTTACTGTATTATGCATAATCATTAATTTTTAATCAATTTTGAATTGTAGCGCAAAATTAGTAAAATTTTTATTAGTGATAGTGATTAGTGAATGGTGTATTAGTAAAAAGGTAAAATGGTATAAGGTATAAGGGAAAATGGTGATGATGAGCTTTGATCTTCTATCTGTAAGCTTTTCTACTCTGACTTCCGATTTCAAGCTCACTATTCACCAATCACAGCTCACTGGCTTATTTAATCTCTGACGAAAGTGGATATTTAAGATTCTCTGTTACCGAAAGGGCTGCTTTAACTGATCCAACAAGTATTTTGGCTTCGACAAGCACTGGAACACGATTAAAATCATCTGTTACCCACACGAATAAATCTTCACCACCCTTAAATATAGTTCCTTCGATTAACAATACTGAAAATTTCATAGTTCTAAATTTTCGGTTATCATGAGTTTCGAGAATTTCTTTACCCAAATATCGAATGTATAAATCAAAGTACTCGTTATCAAGGATAATACGTACAGGAATTTTATCAAATGGTTTATATTTGTTAAAATCGATATTTCGTGTGTAATATACTGCCGACATTAAATCAAAAGCGTTTTTACGCATTTTTATTGTATCCTCTGTATAAGCTTTATCTGATTTTTGAATCTTGGTATAAACTAAACTATCAGTATAATTGAAATAACATCTTTCAAGCACTTTATAACCATCTTCATAGGTGTTTCGTTCAAAAAAATAGGGCAGGAGAGCTTCTTTGTCAGCATATGACTGAAAATAATCGCGTACTTTAAAAAACCAATCGTACGATTTAAGACTGGTTCCAAAACTTTTAAAATGATATGATTCTTGATTTTTATACGTTGTTTCAGAAACAGAAAACTCTACTGTTCCTGCATTTAGCCATATAAAACCCCAATTATAAACAGCGTTATACGTTATTTTTTCACCATCCTTAAAAACAGGGAATTTATCTTTTAACAACTGGCTTTGCGCTATTTTTGAAAAGGCAGAGAAAAGGATTATAACAAACAGAATATATTTAGTTTTCAATTTGCTTGTTTTGGTTAATAACCCCAGGTTCCAAATCGTGATTGGTCATATCCAAATGAATTATAAAAAGGAGAATATGGATTAAATGCGGGATTAAAACCATCTGAGTATCTGAATTGTGCATTAAACTGTACTTTGTCTGAAATTTTATAACCTACACCCAATGAAACTGATTTATAATCGGTATTTATATTTTGATTCTGATAGTTACTAAATACAGATTGGTTTTTATAATAGGTTCCATCCCCATAGATTGTGAGGTTTTCACTCAGTTTGTACAATACCGATCCATTAATACCATAATTTGCTGCTGATGAATTGTAGCCAACAGGCGAATAGCTTGATAAATTTTGAGTGCCGCTAAAGTTATTCTGCATTATAATTCCACTTACATTAACAAAAAGCTTTTCAGTGGCTTGGTAATTAATACTTGGCGAAATATAGGTACTCATTGCCGACATGCTATTTGAAAAATTGGTATAACCAGTCCCAATGGTTACATTATACGTAAGTCGGTCGTGAAACTTAATATATGTCGGTTTTTTAGTTGTTTCGTCGGTTGTTTTATCATCATTGTCAAGCTGCGATTGATCAATAGGTAAATAATATTTCGGCAATAATGGACGGATCTGCGCCAATGCATTAATAGACGTAAAGATTAAAAGTGCAACTGTAAGACTAATTGTTTTCATAAACTCGTTTTGATTGTATCAAACGCTATGTAAAAATGAGTTATTGTTACAAATTTACAAAATTTCATTGATTAAACATACTACCTGCAATTGCTAAAAAAAGTTAAAAGTATTTAAATATAGAGGTTATGTGTTTTCCTGCGAATCAACACGAATAATTTTAAGAATGCCTTTTTCCTTTTTTAGCTTCCTAAATAAAACATCAAGATGTTCTGTTCCTTCGACATAAAGCTTAAGGTTGCCTTCAAAAAAACCATCATTCGAATCCATCGTTATATGACGCATACGAACCTTCATATCTTTCGAAATAATTTCTGTGATCTTATTCAACATCCCAACTTCATCAATTCCGGTAATCTTAATAGTTGTTTGGAATGATTTGTTTGATGCAGCTTTGTTCCATCGGGCATTTATAATCCTGTAGTTGTATCGTTGAACCAACTGACGTGCGTTTGGGCAATTTACCCGATGAATTTTAATCCCTTCGCTTACAGTAACAAATCCAAAAATAGCATCGCCAAATATTGGATTACAGCACTTTGCAAGTTTGTAATCTACATTTTCTATATGCTCATCAATAATTAAATAATCAGGAGCATGACTATTTACTTCTTCAATCTCAGGTTTTAAGTCCGGAGATGTTAATTCTGGATTTGTGATTGCAGAAGCAAATTCATTTTCTGGTTTTATTAATAGATCTTTAATCTCAATAATATCAATTTTTTTGGTAGCAATTGAGTAATACAGATCGATAGGGAACTTAAGTTTATAGTGTTTTAATAGTTGATTTACAATGGTATCATCAGCTTCGATTTTCCAGTTTTTAAGTCGTCGGTTAAATAAATCCTTACCTTCTTCGGCTTCTTTATATTTTTCTTCGCGCAGGGTAGATTTAATTTTTGTTTTAGCTTTAGAGGTTTTTACAAAATTTAACCAATCAGTTTTTGGTTTCTGATTTTTTGATGTAATTATTTCAACCTGATCACCATTTTGTAACACCTGCTTAATCGTTACATTCTTTTTATTTACTCTCGCACCAACGCACTGATTACCAACATCCGAATGAATGTCATAAGCAAAATCAAGAACAGTAGCTCCTTCGGGATATTTTTTCAAATCTCCATTGGGAGTAAACACAAATACCTCACGGTTATAAAGGTTTAGCTTCAGATCGTCAATGTCTTGCGTAGATTCAACATCTGCTGATTCGATTAGCTCGCGTATTTTGTTCATCCATTGATCGATTCCTTGCTCGGATCTTATTCCTTTATATTTCCAATGAGCGGCATAACCTTTTTCGGCAATTTCATCCATTCTTCGTGTGCGGATTTGAACTTCTACCCATTTTTTTTCGGGACCTATAACTGTTGTATGTAATGATTCGTAGCCATTTGATTTTGGAACAGATATCCAATCGCGCATTCGTAGAGGATTAGGTTGGTAAAAATTTGTAACAACCGAATATGCTTTCCAACAATCGTATTTTTCACGGTGTGCGGGAGAATTAAGTATAATGCGAATAGCAAAAATATCGTAAACCTCTTCGAAATCTACATTTTGTTTTTTCATTTTTTGCCAGATCGAATAAATGGATTTGGGCCTTCCTTTTATTTCAAAATCCAGTTTTTGCTTTTTTAACTCTTGCTCAATAGGTTCGCAGAACTTTTTAATGATCTTATTGCGTTTGGCAGTAGTGTTCTTTAGTTTTTTTATAATCTCTTTATAAACTTCCTTTTCGGTGTATTTCATTGCCAGATTCTCGAGTTCTGATTTTATGCTATACAAACCCAAACGATGGGCCAGTGGAGCATATAAGGTAAAAGCTTCGAGTGATTTTTTAATCTGAACGTTTTCGGGCTGATAGCCGGCATTTCGCATTTCTTCAAGAATAATAGCAATCTTTATTAGTATAACCCGAACATCTTTAGCAACAGTTAAAAGAAGTTGTCTGAAATTTTCAGCTTGTGAAGAGGCTGTTCGGGTATCAATAGATGCTACTTTAATCAATCCTTCGACAATAAGTTGCACTTTATCGTCAAAAGCTGATTCTATATCGTTTAAACTGATTTTTTGATCTATAACAGCCTCAAACAAAATATAAGCAATTACTGCTTGGTAATTTAACCCAATCTGATCGATTAAAATTACTGATGTTTCGAGCAACTGGACAATATATGGATTACCCGAAGGCTGCCGCTTGTTCGAATGGGCATTGCGCGAAATATCAAATGCTTTGCGCAACAAGTCTGCTTCAGCTGGCTGTATTGACTCTTTGGCAACCCGAAGTAACTGTCTGTATTTGCTCAGAATGAGTTTCCTGTCGTGTTCTTCGATATTATATGTTGATTCAGCAGAAGTCATATTATAAATTTATTTTAAAATCATCAGCATCGAGATATGCAGGAAATTTCTTTCTAATAGCATCAATTTCGTCAAATGATAACTCAGCAGAAATAATCTGTTCTTCATTGGCATTGGCCTGTGCAATTATCTGACCATAAGGATTAATAATCATGCTGTCGCCTGAATGATTTATATTGTTTCCGTCAATGCCAATGCGGTTTATGCCAATAACATACGATTGATTTTCGATTGCACGTGCAATTAACAGATTTTTCCAGGCATAACTTCTTGTTTCGGGCCAGTTCGCAATATAAATTAGTACGTTATAATTGTTTGTATTTCGGCTCCAAACCGGAAATCGTAAATCATAACAAATTAAAGGACAAATATTCCAGTTGTCAAGTGTAAAAATGAGTTTATTATTACCCGATGAATAATGATTGTGTTCACCAGCCATTCTGAATAAATGCCGTTTATTATAAAATTGAATATCGCCATTTGGAAATACAGTTACTAGGCGGTTATAATTTTTTCCATCATCAGTTATAATAATGCTTCCTATAAGTATCTTTTTGATTTTATTAGCTTGATTTTTTAACCAATTTATTGTTTTACCATCAAAAGGTTCTGCAAATTTCTGAGGATTCATTGAAAATCCAGTCGAAAACATTTCTGGTAAAATCACAATTTGAGATTCTGTGGGCAATTTTCGAAAAATTCTCTCAAAATTAGTATAGTTGGCTTCTTTATTCTCCCAGATTAGGTTTGTTTGAATACCTGAAATAATTAGGTTTTTTGTCATGATTACAAAATAATGATCATAACAAAGATAATGATTTATGGTTCGGATAAAGAAAAACGATTAATGCAAAATGAATTATTTAAATTAAAATTGTTGCTTGTTTGGGATGTAAATTACTATTAGTCAATTGATTGATAGTAATCATCAAGGATTTTTGACATTAATGGGTAGTAATAATTCCAGTAAAACTCACGTGGATTATTTTTTTTAACACCTGAGAGAACAGAGGCCATTTCTTTATATCCCGAAAAGTACGAAGAACTTAATTTTACAGGATTATCGGCAAAATCACCTGCAAAATAGTAAAATAAATAATCGTTAGTGTGTTCTATAACTGCTGGAAATACCGATTGCAGGTTATAACTGTGTAAAAGCGAATCGCCTTTTTCGGTTACATTAAAAGTAAAGTTGGCCAGTATGTTATTTGTATCAGTCGAAAAAGTAATATCAAACCAGTTTAGGTATTCAATCGATTTTTTAACTCCAAATTTTTCAACAGTTTCGGTATTTGATTGAATAACAGGCCATTCGGATGTTAAATGGTTATTGTTTTCTAAAACCGCTATTGTGCCAAACTTATGAATTAAAACAATACCTCCATTTTTATAGGGCCATTGGTCTTTATTTTGTTCTTTATATAATCGCACTATCCATTTTGGGAAATTTTTATCAGCAATGGTGTCGAGGCTTGCGAAATGTTTGCCTGTCCACCCGCTCCATTTTAATCCAAAAAGATCTTCGAGCTTTTCGCGAACTAAACTATTGGTTGGGGCATTGTAAAAATTAAACTCAGTAATAATCAGTTTATTGTGATTTTTCATTTCTTTAAGAAATAAATAATCATTCTGATTTAAACCACCATAAACCTTATTAGAAATGTGCTGCTCCTCAAAAGAATTCTGACGATACCACTCATTATAATAAACTCCATAAGTATCGGTATAATAGCACATATCGTAGTTTATTGCATAATCTTCAATTTCGTGAATGCGAATGCTTTTAAAATCAAATTCGGGAGAACTCTTTCCTTTTGGAAAAAATCCAAAATAATCATCGTTTACATTATATAAATTTCCATCCTTACGAACGTATTTATCTCGATTTAAAATCCAGTTAAACGATTTGTGTTCCTGGCGGTCTGTTGTTGGAACAGTTTTATCAAGAATATATACTTTTAAAGATTTGTAAGGTTTTATATACCAAATAAACCAGCTTGCGAATATGCTTAGGATTAAAACAGAAAAAATAACAATAAATACTAAGGTGCTCTTTTTCATTAAGTTGATGGCTTTAGAGATGTTTTTTGAATGCGCAAAGATAAAAAAGATTTCTAAAATCAAAGCAGAAAAACAATAGTTTAGATTTTAATTGGTTAGAAACTGAATAATTAACTAATTATAAAAACAAGAAATTGAATATGAATTAAAAACAAAGCCCTGCGAGAGTTCGAAGCTCTTGTAGGGCTTTGTAATAATTATAGGTAAATATTTATGGTAAATTCATTTCGAAAATATTAAATATGTTCAAGGCATTTAAGTCTATACTAAAACGAATACGCTCAAAATAATTATTATACACATCATCACTAAATTCTTTTAGTTGCGCTGACATCAATAAAGGCATTGAAATAACGACTGCTTTATTGGCAATACGATATTGAATGCCGCATTCCCATGCGAACTTATCTGAATTTTCATAGGTTAAATAATCATCAGGAGTTCCAAATGTTGCGATATTTCCATAAAGATGGAAGTTTAAAAATCCAGGTAAATAAGGAATAGCTATTGAAGTATTCAATGCCAAAAGCCATTTTGACGTAGTAAATTGAGGAGCATAAATTGTAAAACCTCCATCATTAGCTATAAACTGTTTTCCTAAAATATTTGTACCTGTTGGATTTTCAAATCTGCCAAGGAAGATATCATCATAAGTATAATTGGTAGAGCCTGAATTACCACTTAATCCAAAATTATATACCGTATTAAATGATTTGTTAGTTAAAAATGTCCCGGCAAATAAGCGAATATCGGCCGATTTATTCCACATATATTTCAATAGGTAATTAAACTCTGCCGAAGTTTTCAAATATTGGGTATAGTATTGTGCGCTAAGATTTACTGAATATGGATTATACTTTTTATTCTTATGGTTAAAATCCAAATCAAAATAGTATGCAGATAATGTTGGATTTCTACCTTCGAGAAGTACACTTAGGTCTGAAACGACTGTTGTACCTACGATAATATTGTTAGAAATAGTGCTTTTTGGATCTTTTTTGCGAAAATGGAATATTATTTCGGCTTTTATTTTTTCAAAATTATCGTCAGAAGCATTGCTAAGATCGG
>JBFXEQ010000096.1:0-8721 GCA_050179935.1 Bacteroidales bacterium
CTTAAAAAATTAGAAATATGTTATCAAAAAAAATTGAAAAATTTCTGAATGATCAGATTGAAAAAGAAGGATACTCATCAAACCTTTATTTAGCAATGGCTTCATGGGCTGAAAAAGAAGGATTTGAAGGAATATCACAATGGTTATATGCTCAGGCTGAAGAGGAAAGAATGCATATGCTTAAATTCGTTAGCTTTATTAATGAGCGTGGCGGACATGCTATTGTTCCTGCTTTTGCCAAACCTCCTGTAAAGTTTGATGGTATTAAAAAAATGTTTGATCAGGTAATGGATCATGAACGATACATTACCAAATCAATTAATGATATTCTGGCTAATGCTATTAAAGAAAATGATTTTGCTACTCAAAACTGGATTCAATGGTTTGTAACTGAACAAATGGAAGAAGAGAAAAATGCACAGACTATAATCGACAAATTGAATTTATTAGGTGATAAAAACCTGTATATGTTCGACCGCGATATTATGAACTTAAGAGGGAAAGAATAAAATTAGATTTTTGTTATAAAAAAAGCCCCGAAAAAATTTCGGGGCTTTTCGTTTTATTTGCGTATCTGTATTTTCTCTGAATATATTATTCCGTCTTTACTTAATTTTATTATGTATGTTCCCGAATTCAGATGCGCCAGATCAATCTGATTTGTTGATTCTGTTATAACCTTTGAGTATACTTTTGAACCAGATAAACTATATACTTCTAGAGTGCTATTTTCAACTTTCTCTGTTGGTAAATCTATATTAAATAGACCATTAGAAGGATTTGGATAAATATCTAATGATTTGGTTTTTGGATTGCTTATTCCAACATAAACAATATAAATAGATTTTGAATTTGATTCATATCCAGTACCATTTATATAACCTACAATTTTAACTTGATAGCTTTTAGTTGATCCAACTTTTGTAGTAATAGTATTTGATCCAATTACAAAATTGTTAACTGTTTCTTTATAATTATTATCCAAAATGATTTGTAATGAATCGTAATTTTCATTTATTTCTGCATTAATGCTTAAAGCATTTGCTATATCAACTGATTTTGACAAAGAATTAATAATAGGATTGAAATCTGCTGTAGCAGTTGATATATTTGATTCATATGGTGTGTCATTAATATAACTTATTAATTTTATTGAATATTCACCTTCTTCATCAATATTTACACCAATTTCATTTAAACCAATTGAAGGTGCATCAACTTTGCTATTTAAAATATCATTAACATATATTTCAATAGAATCTGTAGCTGTAAAAATAGCACATAAATTTAAGATAGTTTGCTCTCCAATATAATGACTATTTAATTCAGGTAGATTTTTAGATTTTGCAGTCCAAATACCTCTACCATGTGTTGCAACCACAACCTGATTATCCTGAAAGAACATATCGTAAACTGAAACAGCTGGTAAACCATTATCGGCATAATGCCAAGAAGCACCATTATCGGTAGATTCAAATAAACCAATATCAGTACCTACCCAAATTGTATTAGGTTCGTCAGGTAATACTAACAATGAATGAACTACTACATCAGGAAAGCCATTTGAACTTGATGTGTTTCCTACAAAACCAGATAAATCCTCCCACGTTTGGCCCAAATCTGTTGTTCTTAAAACTTTAGGTTCACCGGGGAACGAAAATAAAAGATAGGCTGTTGAATCTTCTGCAGGATGTGTAGCTATTCCGCTAACGTAACCGCTTAAAGTGTCATCAGTAAAATCAGGAACTGCTGTAAATGATTCACCTTGATTTGTAGAAACAAATATCTTCCAACCATAATCTTCAGCCATTGCAGCACCACCCCAAATTATATTTTCATTTGCTAATGATACTTCAACATGATGTTGACTAGTAACCGCTGTAACATTAGTTCCTAACCAACCAGTTCCAATAACCTTACTTGTCCAAGATGTACCAAAATTTGTAGATTTATAAATACCATTTTTACCAACCGCATATAAATTATCTGGTGTGTTCACATGACTAGAAAGCCTAGAAATAAATGGCCCATCATTAGATGTTATACCTGATGAAGCAGAAGACCATGAAGTACCACCGTTTGTTGTTTTATTAAAACTATTATAGTAAACACTACCAATTATTTTATCCATATCAGAATAATTCCAAATACATTCGAAACCATCACCACCAATTTGGAAAAGATAATTTGAACTTGCTGTGGAATTTTCTCCGGCATTTGTTCTCCATGTTCCATTATCCTGCATACCGCCAATAAATTCGTTAGCTCCAGGCTTTTTTGCTACACCATAAAATTGAGTTGTAATATAATTATTAGGTAATTGATTAAAAGTTACACCACTATTTTTCGAGATGGCTAAACCCCCATCATTTGCATTTACTATTAAAAAACTATCTTTTTCGGCATTAATAGGAACAATAACTAAGTTATGGTGATCGGGATGTACTCCGGGTATTAATGTTGTTCCAAAACCTGCACTCTGATTATAAGTATTTCTACCTGATATTGAACCATAAGCATCAGAAACATTTAAAGTTGTACCTTTTTCCAAATTTATAGCTCCATACTCAATAGATACTTTTGAATCGGGTAAATTGGTATCATCCCAAGTTTCTCCTGGAGTTAATGTAGGCCAAAAGAAATACAATTGTTTGTATGAATGGCCTCCATTTACTGCGATATTTGTAGAAGGAGTTGTTGATGAGTACTCAACAGCATTTACAAATAAATATTCTCTCCCTTGAGTATCAGGTAAACCGGTTCGATCTAATAAATTAAATTTTCCATCTTCCTCTTGATCGCGGAACGAAGCCATTAATTGTCTGCCATTAGTTACATCCCAAACCTGAAATGGTACTTCAACATAATCTTGATAAATATAATCTGCTGCAGGAACACCAGCTCCAACTCCTCCTACAGTAAAGCGATGAGCCATTTGTGTTAATCCAGGTCCAAAACGAACTTCAACTGAAGCCCAATCTGTACTAACTAAATTTGTTGCACCGTTTTTATCACCGGTTTCCATTCCTCCTCCTAAATATGTTCCATTAAAGTTAACGAAACTCAAGAATGACGAAGTGTTAACAAGATCAACACGTAAAACAGATGAGGTTGTTGCTGATGTTCCAGGATCAGAGAAATCAACTTTCCATAGATTCACTCCTCCTAAAAATGCAACATCTTCGTCGTAAGGATGGGCAGCAATAGTATTATCGTAAGTTCCCTGTCCACCTAAATAATTTTGGTTCGATCCGTTTTTATCTTCAAATCTTGTCCAGGTATCACCGTAATTAACGGAACGGTAAACATAAGAAACAGTAGAACTAACATTTGCACTGGCATAAATTTTAGCAGGATTAACTGGAGAAACTGCAATTTCGAATCTATCACCTCCGACAATACCTGTAGATGAAACAGTCCAGGTATCCCCTGCATTTAATGATTTTACAACACCAACACTATTTTCAGCTGCATATAATTTGTTAAAATCTGTTGGATCTTCCCTTAAATCTTCAATTCCGGTATTACTACTATATACTTTATTCCATATTGAACCACCATCAATAGATTTCAGAATTCCACTTTCAGTAGCGGCAATAATTATATCATCATCATTTGGATCGATAATAATCCTATTAACATACTCAAAATCTTCATTTCCTGCTGTAGCACCCAATTGAACCCAATCTGCTCCTTTATTAATAGATTTAAATATTCCACTTCCTTTTAAATAGGTTCCACCAGGAAAACTTTCCCCGGTTCCAGCATAAATAACATTCGTGTTTGAAGCAGACATTGCTATTGTATTGGCTGATAAGTTAGGAAACTCATCAGTTAAACATGTCCATGTTGTTCCGCCATCAGTAGTTTTCCATACACCACCTGTTGCAGCACCTGCAAACCATGTATTATGGTTTGCATCATCAGGATCAACAATTAAACCGCGAGTACGCCCTCCAACATTTGCTGGCCCACGCTCAACCCATACTATTTCACTTGATTCTAATTTTAAACCTTTTCTCTTTGCCAATGCCTTATTATATTCTGACATTCTATAATTTGAAGGATATTTACTCTTATCTTGTCCAAATTTTGTAGTTATAGCTTTAAAATACTTGGTAAATTCATTTGGCTTATCAGCTTTATTGTACCCTTTTTTACGTTTTTCCTTTTTAATTGCAAATTGGTAATCCCAATATTCCTGTGGAGTAAAGGTTTCTCCCAACTGAATTTTTTTGCTGTTTGTTTTTGTGATTAAAAAAACACCAGCAATTCCAGCTATTATAAATAGAATTAAAATTGTGTAAATTTTTTTCATGATAAAATTGATTTATTTATGGATTATTAATTATTTCCGAACTTACTTCTTTAACCTCACTAGTTTCGCAATTTATTAGCAAGTACGCTTTACTTTTATCAGTTGCCTGATCAAGTATTCCAAAGAATTGCGTTAATAATAATTGTTTGCTATCAAACCATTTTATTATTGAGTTACTAAAATGATTTTTATATACAAGCTCTTGATTTTCTGAACTTATTACAACAAATTTAATATTACTGGTAGGTGTTGCAGGTGTAATTGCCGATTCAGCAACAAGCAGGTAAAAACTTTTATTATTATTTGGTATTATTTGCACCGAATCGTTATCAGTAAAATTCGATTTTATTGTTTCAGAAATAAACTTTGCCATAGTATCCGATTTATCTGATGCAGTATTTTTTGGTGTTTTACACGAAAATAATACCACTAACACCAAAGGCACTATTATTATTGGTAATTTTAAACTTATTTTCATCATAACGATTATTAATCAGTAATAAGACATTTATTTTTAAACAGAGTTTAGGTTGCAAATCTAAAATTATTTAACTTTTAAACAAATTATTGATTGATAATATTATAAGCCATAAAAGTAAACAAAATGAGTTATCGATTATCAATAAAGCAGTTAGATCAATCAAATTAATCTATTGTTAATTTCTAAACTGACAATTAGTTCTCAAAAAACCAAAATTATAAAGCAAAATATTACATTTGTACACAAAAAAAAGAAAAATCTTTAAAGTAAAAATACAATGAGTTTATTAAACAACGTGTTAACAAAATTTTTTGGAAATAAATCAGATAGGGATATTCGCGAGGTTAATCCTTTTATTGATTTAGTAAAGAATGAATACGGAACAATTGTAAATCTTAGCAATGATCAATTAAGAGAAAGATCGGAACAAGTTAGAAAAGAGATTCGTGATTTTATTAAGGAAGAAGCAGATAGAATTGAAGACCTAAAAATAAAGGCTGAATTAGATGAGACGGCTGTTGATGAAAAAGAGAATATCTATCAAGAAATTGATAAACTCGAAAAGGAAATTGATAAAAAACTAGAAGAAAAACTGAACGAAGTTTTACCTGTTGTGTTTTCGATTGTTAAAGATACCGCACGGAGATTTAAGGAGAATGATTATATTGAAGTTACCGCAAACGATTTTGACAGAGATCTTGCTGCCATATATCACCATGTTGAGATTATAAATAATCGAGCAAAATACCATAATTCATGGATTGCTGGTGGTAATGAAACCAAGTGGGAAATGGTACATTATGATGTTCAATTAATAGGTGGTGTAGTTTTACATCATGGTAAGATTGCCGAGATGGCTACTGGTGAAGGAAAAACATTAGTTGCAACATTGCCTGTATTCTTAAATGCACTTACAGGTCGAGGTGTACATGTTGTTACTGTTAACGATTACCTTGCCAAACGTGACTCTGAATGGATGGGTCCTATATTTCAGTTTCATGGCTTATCTGTTGATTGTATTGATAAGCATGAGCCTAATTCAGATGCCAGAAGAAAAGCTTATTTAGCTGATATTACCTACGGAACAAATAACGAGTTTGGCTTTGATTATCTGCGTGATAATATGACAAGCAATCCTGATGAACTTGTTCAGCGAAAACATAATTATGCGATTGTCGATGAGGTTGACTCCGTTTTAATTGATGATGCAAGAACTCCATTAATCATTTCAGGTCCGGTTCCTAAAGGCGAAGATCAGCTTTTTGATGAACTAAAACCTAAGGTTGAGATATTAGTTGAAGCACAGAGAAAAATGGTGAATCAAATTCTGGCCGATTCGAAGAAAGCATTAACTGATAAAGATACTGAAAAAGGAGGTTTCCTTTTGCTTCAGGCTTATAAAGGATTACCAAAAAATAAAGCTTTAATTAAACTTTTATCGGAAGAAGGAAATAAAAGTTTGATGCTAAAAACGGAAAACTTTTACATGCAGGAAAACAATAAAAACATGCACAAAGTTACCGATGAGCTCTTCTTTATTATTGATGAAAAGCATAACTCAATTGAAATGACCGACAAAGGAATCGATTTGATTACATCAAAATCAGATGATTCTACTTTCTTTATTTTACCTGATATTGGATCAGAAGTAGCCGATCTTGAAAAGTCAAATCTTGATGAAAATGCTCGTTTAGCGAAGAAAGACAAACTTTTACAAGATTATGCAATTAAATCAGAAAGAGTGCATACTATTAATCAATTACTTAAGGCTTATGCTTTATTTGAAAAAGATGTCGAATATGTGGTAATTGAGAATAAGGTTAAAATTGTTGATGAGCAGACTGGTCGTATAATGGAAGGCCGAAGATATTCCGATGGTTTGCACCAGGCGATAGAAGCAAAAGAGAAAGTTAAAATCGAAGCAGCTACACAAACTTTTGCAACTATTACACTCCAAAATTATTTCAGAATGTATAAAAAGCTTGCCGGTATGACCGGTACAGCTGAGACTGAAGCTGGTGAACTTTGGGATATTTATAAACTGGATGTTGTGGTAATTCCAACGAATAGACCAATCACAAGATCTGATCACGAAGATTTGGTATATAAAACTAAACGTGAAAAATACAATGCCGTTGGTGAAGAAATTATTAGCTTAATTAATAAAGGCAGACCAGTTCTTGTAGGAACAACATCTGTTGAAATTTCGGAGTTATTAAGTCGTATGCTTAAAATGAAGGGAGTTAAGCATAATGTGTTAAATGCAAAATTGCATCAGAAAGAAGCAGATATCGTTGCTGAGGCAGGTAAATCTAAAACGGTGACTATTGCCACAAATATGGCCGGTCGTGGTACTGATATAAAATTATCGAATGAAGTTAAAGAAGCTGGTGGTTTAGCTATTGTAGGTACCGAACGTCACGAATCACGTCGTGTTGACCGTCAGTTACGTGGTCGTGCAGGACGACAAGGTGATCCGGGATCTTCTCAATTCTTTGTTTCACTTGAGGATGATTTAATGCGTCTTTTTGGTTCGGACAGAATTGCAAATATCATGGATAGGCTTGGACTTAAAGAAGGTGAAGTAATTCAGCATTCAATGATCTCAAAATCTATTGAGCGTGCTCAGAAAAAAGTGGAAGAAAACAACTTCGGCATTCGTAAAAGATTGCTCGAATATGATGATGTTATGAACTCGCAGCGTGAGGTTATTTATAAACGTCGTCGACATGCTTTATTTGGAGAACGATTGAGCGTTGAAATCGCAAATATGATGTACGATGTATGTGATAATGTTTTAAGAGAATTCCAAAATAATTCTGATTATGAAGGATTTAAATTTGAATTGATAAGAACTTTTTCAATTGAATCGCCAATTACAGAAGAAGAGTTTTTAAGAGAGGATGCTAATACTTTAATTGAGAAACTTTATCATATTGTTCTTTCTACCTATAAGCGTAAAGAAGAAGCTATTGCTCAACAGGCTTTTCCCGTAATTAAGGATGTATTCGAAAAAAGTGGACATACTTACGAAAATATTGTTGTACCAATAACTGATGGACAACGAACAATACAGATAATTACAAACCTTAAAAAAACTGTAGAAACTGAAGGACGGGAATTGGTTAAATCCTACCAGAAAACAGCAATACTTGCCAATATTGATGAATCGTGGAAAGAACATTTGCGTGAGATGGATGATTTAAAACAATCCGTTCAGGCTGCTACATACGAGCAAAAAGACCCATTATTGATCTATAAATTCGAATCATACGAACTATTCAAAACAATGATCGATAAAGTTAACCGAAGTGTTGTTTCAACTTTGGTCAAAGGTCATCTTCCAATACAGGATCCCGATCAGGTTAGAGAAGCTCAACAGCGTAGAAGAACAGATTACAGTAAGTATCAAACCAGCAGATCAGATGGAACTGGTGATACAAGAGAACAGCAAAAAACGCAACCCGTTCGAGTAGAAAAAAAGGTTGGAAGAAATGATCCTTGTCCATGTGGTAGCGGTAAAAAATATAAGAACTGTCATGGACAAAACGAAAAATAGTTTTTATTAGCAAATTAAATAAGCGATGAATAAACTCATCGCTTATTTTTTTAAAAATATTTAGGAAATTATTAAAACCTTACCACAAAATCAATAAAGGGAAAACCTGGAAAATACAATTCTTCACCTGTTGGTACATTCATAAAAACTAAATCAACACTTAACTTATCACTAAAAAAACGAAACCCATATGAAATTAAACAATGAAATTCTTCAACTTCTGTCGTTTCAATAAAATGGATCAAATGAATATTCGGGTGGATAAATAATTTTTTTATATTTTCACAGGATGGAAATAGAAATGTTATTACGGTATTTATTACCCAAGGAGGTATTTCATTTTTTTGAGTTTAAGGATATAAA
>JBFXEQ010000097.1:0-8251 GCA_050179935.1 Bacteroidales bacterium
CATTGTAATAACAAATGAAGAAATGGATAAAATAAAAATTGAAAGAAATGATTTTCATGGAGAATGGAATTATATAATCAAACCAAATCACGAATCAAAATGATTAATTTAATTCGTTACAGTTTCTTAGAGCCATGAGTTTTTAATAAATAGATGGAAAAATGAAAGATTTTAAAAAATTAAAGATTTGGCAAAAGGGTTTTCAGATAGCCATTGACGCATATAAATTAACAAAAGAATTTCCATCAGAAGAAAAATTTGGCCTAGTAAGTCAGATTAACCGTGCTTCTATTTCAATAACATCAAACATAGCAGAAGGTAGCAGCAGACATAGTGAAAAAAATTATTCAAGATTTTTGGAGATTGCCTTGGGATCATGTTTTGAATTAGAAAGTCAACTTCTAATCATTATGGAACTAGGTTTTGCCAAAAAAGAACCTATAAATCAATTATTGAAAGATATTGATGAAGAGCAAAAAATGCTAATTGCATTCATGAAAATATTGAAATCCTGAAGCTCGAAGCTCATGGCTCAAGGCTCAAAGCTTAATTGCATGAAACAATTCAGAACAATAATTCAACCAGAGTCTTCGCCAAACAAAATAGGTTATCAAACACCCATTTTGTTTTTGGGCTCGTGCTTTACCGAAAATATCGGAAATAAAATGCTCGACTTAAAATTTCCTGCTATTGTAAATCCGTTTGGTGTAATGTATAATCCAGTATCGGTGCAAAAAGGACTTGAAATACTTATTGATCAAAAGAAATTCGACACAAGTGATTTAGGCTATTATAACGAACAGTGGTTTAGTTTTTATCACGATACAGAATTCTCGGATATTGATCAACAAAGAAGCCTTAACAAGATTAATGCCTCTCTTGATATGGCTGCCAAGCAGTTGCGAAAAGCAAATTATCTTGTTATAACCTTTGGTACTGTTTGGGTTTATAAATATAAAGAATCTGGAAATATTGTTTCGAATTGCCATAAAATTTCTTCTAAAGCATTTGAAAGAATAAAGCTAAGTGTAGCCGATATCTTTGTTGAATGGGCAAATCTGATTAATCGGCTTACAGAATTAAACCCATCGTTAAAAATTATTTTTACAGTTAGTCCTGTAAGACATTGGAAAGATGGAGCAATTGAAAATCAATTAAGTAAGGCAACATTAATCTTAGCAATCCACCAACTGAAAGAGAAATCCGAGAATGTAGAATATTTTCCTGCTTATGAGATTATGATGGATGATTTGCGCGATTACCGTTTTTATGCTGATGATATGCTGCATTTGTCAAAGGTGGCAATTGATTATATTTGGGAGCAGTTTGCTCAGACATACTTTGAAAAAGAAACACTGGAAATCATTAAAGATATTGAGAAAATAATACAGGCAAAAAATCATCGGCCAATAAATTCAGAAACTATTAACTACAGGAAGTTTATCGAAAATCAGATCAAATCAATTGAGGTACTCGAAAAAAACTATCCTCTGCTCGATTTTTCTAACGATAAAGCATTTTTCAAAGCACATAAATAGCTCGGTTTAAATTTTTTGTGGTGATTGAACTTTTGCAAACTATGTTTGTTTAATTAATGTTTTAAAAAAATAAACACAAGTATGATAAAAAAAGTTCTATATATATTATTTTTTGCAGTAATAAGTATTCCTAGTTTTGCGCAGCGGCCCGATAATGGAATAATTCAGGGGTTAGTTTTTAACAGTAAAAACAACGAACCAATTCCATTTGCCAATATTGTTATTTTTCACTCAACTACCGGATTAGCTTCAAATATCGATGGAGAGTTTAAGCTAACCGGACTAACACCTGGTTTTGTTAAAATACAGGTTTCGGCAGTTGGATTCGAAACATATATTTCGCCCGAAATAATGGTTACAAATTCAAAGCAGGTAAACATCGATATTCCATTAAATGAAACTTCTATTTCAATAGGCGAAGTGGTTATAAAGCCATCGGCATTTAGAAAAACAGAAGAAAGTCCATTATCATTACGAACCATTGGATTGCAGGACATAGAAAGGAGCCCGGGAGGCAACCGCGATATTTCAAAAGTTCTTCAGTCATTTCCGGGAGTTGCATCAACACCAGTTCAGCGCAACGATGTTATTGTTCGTGGTGGTGGGCCAAGTGAAAACTCCTTTTACCTTGATGATGTGCAGATACCAACAATCAATCACTTTGCAACACAAGGTGCATCAGGCGGTCCAGTTGGTATAATTAATGTTGATTTTATTCGTGAGGTAAACTTTTTTTCAGGTGCTTTTCCTGCAAACAGAGGAAACGCATTAAGCTCTGTGTTGGAGTTTAAACAAAAAGACGGAAATAATAAAAAAACTGAAGTACAGGGAACACTTGGAGCATCTGAGGTAGCGCTTACATTTGATGGCCCGATTGGTGAAAAAACTACTTACATTTTATCTGCACGTCGTTCTTATTTGCAGCTATTGTTTTCGGTATTGGAGTTGCCATTTTTACCAACTTATAACGACCTTCAGTTTAAAGTAAAATCGAAACTGAACGAAAAAACTGAATTAACCCTAATTGGTTTGGGCGCGATAGATCAGTTTGATTTAAATCTCGAAGCCAACGAAACAGAAGAACAACAGTACATACTAAATTATCTTCCGGTAATTGAGCAGTGGAGTTATACGGTTGGTGCGGTTTTAAAACATTACAGAGAAAAAAGCTACGACACCTGGGTGCTTAGTCATAACTTCTTAAAAAATAATTCTTATAAATATCAAGATAATAATGAAGTGGATTCACTAAAAACATTCGATTATAAGTCTACCGAATCGGAGTATAAATTTAGGTACGAGAATACCACCAGAACAGACAATGGATATAAAATTAATGTGGGTGCCGGGCTCGAATATGCTATGTACACAAACAGTACGTTTAGAAAAGAGTTTGTGGGTACAAATCCATTTACTGTTAATTATAATACGGATTTAAATCTCTGGAAATGGTCGATGTTTGGCCAAATTAGCAAAGAATATTTTCAAAGCAAACTTGCTTTGTCATTGGGTGTGCGATCGGATGCAAACAATTATTCATCGAGCATGTCGAATTTGCTTGAGCAGGTTTCTCCGCGATTTTCAGCATCGTATAAAATACGGCCAGTCTTTTCGTTGAATTTTAATGCAGGAAGATATTATCAGCAGCCCGCATACACAACACTTGGTTTTAGTAATGGAACAGGATCTTTAATAAACAAAGATAATGGTTTAAAATACATCTCAGTTGATCATTTAGTAGCAGGATTTGAATATCTTCCAACTGATGAATCAACAATATCTATTGAAGGATTTTATAAATACTATCGCAATTATCCTTTTTCAATAAATGATTCCATTGCATTGGCAAATAAAGGAGCCGATTATGGCGCATTTGGAGATGAAGAAGTGCTTTCAAAAGCCGAAGGACAATCGTATGGTGTTGAGTTTCTTTTAAGACATCGCGATTTATGGGGATTTAACCTGCTTCTTTCATATACTTTGGTTCGAAGCGAGTTTAAAAAGTTCGATAACAACCTAAATCTGACATCAGATTATATTCCAACCACATGGGATAATAAGCATCTTTTAAATATAATCGCAACCCGCGAATTTAAAAAGAACTGGCAATTAGGTTTTAAATGGCGCTTTGTTGGCGGATCTCCTTATACACCTTTTGATGAAAACAAAACAAGTCTTATCTCGGCATGGAATGTTCGTGGGCGCGAGTATCTCGATTATTCACAGTTTAACTCATTGAGGTTAGATAATTTTCATCAGTTGGATATAAGAGTCGATAAACAATATTTCTATAACAAATGGTCGTTAATGGTTTATCTTGATATTCAGAATTTATATAACTTTAAATCAGATGAGCCTGATAAATTTGTTCCACAAACAAATGCTGATGGAACATTTATTATCGATCCTGCAAATCCCAACCGGTATTTGATGAAAACCATTGAGAGTAATGGATCGGGAACAATTTTGCCATCAATAGGAATAATAATCCAGTTTTAACAAACTGTAATTATAATAAAACCAGAAACAAGTTTATTACCAGTAAACCAATTAACCATTAAACCTGTATTAGTTCCAGGTAATAACTATTTCGGTAAGGTTATCACCTTTAGCCAGAGATTTTGTGATTCGGGCTTTCACATTTTTGCAGTTTGTATATTCTAAAGCTCTTTCGCACCAACCTGCAATTCTATATTCAATAACACTTTCGGGCTCAGGGAATTTGGTAATATGCAAGGTTAATCCTTTGTCATGATTGTCGGCAACAACAATATCCGAGGGACTATAATACGATGTAAATACGCGTCCGGCACGTTGCATGATATATTGAGGCTTTGCAATCATCACAAAAATTTTATAAACGCCTTTAAGTCCCATATCTGCACTATATCTGCCTGATTCGAGTGCAGCTTGTTTAAAATCGTTATTGTAAAACATCTTTGCTAATGCCATGGTAGGTTCAACTGCTGCAGCTTTCATCGGATACCAGTTGTTAGCAAATATTCCACTTTTCATAATCACCTGCGATTCTTCTGGCATCGATTTTAACCATTTAGTATAGTCGTCCTTAAATCGGGTTTCAACAAACTCTTTTATTGATTTAACTGCAGTACCTTTAACTTCCATAGCATTTTTTATTAATTGATTAAAATTTTCTAAACTTGAAATTACAATTTCTTTTTTAATTTTCAATAGATTTTTGTTTACCCTAATTAAAATCTTTAAAAAAGTAATAAAAAAACGGTGCTGAAAAAGCACCGTAAATTTTACTTAATCTCTTTTGTTAACAACAAATACACCGGAAAGTGGTCACTATAACCATTCTGATAAACACCTCCTGCGTGTGTTCGCTTTGGATAGCCCTTGTATTTTCCGCTTTCGTTTTTAAGAAAATCTTTATCAAAAACTTTCGTTCTATAAAGTTTAAAACCTTGGTGATCTTTTCCAATTAAAGGATACGAAACAATCATCTGGTCAAAAATGTTCCAGGCATCGCGATAAGCTAAAGTACCCACTCCTTTTTTATACAAGTCGTACATGCAATTATATAAATCACCTGGCTTTGTATCGTCGATTGTTTCCTTGGCTTTTAAATGCTTGGTTAAACTTTCATTGTGCGGATCGTCATTAAGGTCGCCCATAATTATTATTTTGGCATTAGGATCAGTTAGCATAATAGAATCGGCTAATGATCTGGTTAAATCAGCAGCGGCATTTCGAAGAGGACGACTGGTTTTTTCGCCACCACTTCTCGATGGCCAATGGTTAACAATAAAGTGAATTGTTTCGCCATCAATAATCCCTGAAACAACCAATTGGTCTCTTGTAAAAAAACCATCACGGCCTTTAATTTTTAGTGTTGCCGATCGGGTATTTACAACCTTCATAATCGATGGTTGATAAAGCAGAGCAACATCAACACCTCTTCTGTCGGGCGATTCGTAATGAATAATATCAAAATTGAAATTTTTAAGCAATGGCATATTTACCAAATCTTCCAACACTTTTCTGTTCTCTAATTCACTCACTCCAACTACTGATGGTGCACCTTTAGTTACATCAGCTCCAATCTGAGCAATCACTTCCGACATTTTTTCGAGTTTACTGTTGTATTTTTTTGAATCCCATTTATAACTTCCGTCGGGTAAAAATTCAACATCATTTTTATCAGGAGTATCGATTGTATCGAATAAATTTTCGAGATTATAGAAAGCAACGCTTACTACTTTAAATTGTTTTTCTTGTGCCTGAATGTTTTTTTTCTGAATTAGAGAAAAAACAACTATAAATAAGGCGATAAAAATAACATTATTCTGTTTCATGATGCGGGTTTAAAATAAGTTGGTAATTGTATGAAAAAATTTCGGAAGTTAAAAACATTGTACGTATTTTTACCTCCATTTCTTAAAAAAATATTACTGTAATATAAAGATTATAAGCGGTATTTACGAGAAAACAATAATCAGAAAATTTTTAACTAAACTAAACATATGAGACATCTTACATTATCTATTTTTCTCTCTTTGTTTATGGCCATATCAATTTTTGCTCAGACAGGTTCTTTGCAAGGCTTGGTAATTGACAGTAAAAGTACTGCCCCTTTAGATAAAATTTTAATAAAGGTAAGTGGTACTGAAATTGAGGCATATACAAACCAAAGTGGAAAATTTTTATTAAGCAATGTTCCTATAGGAAAAGGAACATTAATTTTTTCGGCAGTAGATTATGAAACTAAAGAGTTTGATTTTCTTTTAGATTCAGGTCAATTGCTAGATCTTGGTTCTTTAACACTAGACTATGTGCCTGGTTTAACGATAAATCCTACTGAGATCCCAGTAATAATACTTGAAGAGAATGACCTCGAAGATGATGGTATTCAAAATGCCAGTGGTATTTTACAGGCATCAGATGATGTTTTTTCTCAGGTCGCTGCTTATAACTTTGGCGCTGCCCGATTTAGAGTTAGAGGATATGACTCTGAAAATTCAATAATTTTTTTCAATGGAATTGAAATGAACGATGTAGAAACCGGACGAGCATTTTACTCTGATTGGGGTGGTTTAAATGATGTTCAACGTAACAATGAGGTATTTTTTGGTCAGGAACAAAATGATTTGTCATTGACTTATATTGGTGGAGGAACAAATTATATAACCAGAGCATCAGAATATAGGCCAGGTATAAAAACATCCTATATGTATCGAATGTCGAACTATAAAAACAGAATAATGGCTACAGCTTCTACCGGATTAATGGAGAATAAATGGGCTGTTACGTTTTCTGGTTCACGACGCTGGGCCGAAGAAGGATATGTTGAAGGAACATCATACGATGCATGGTCGTATTTTTTGGCAGCCGAAAAAATTATTAATGCTAACCATTCCTTGTCATTTACAGCTTTTGCTGCACCAAATAAGAGAGGAAAACAGATTGGTTCTACACAAGAAACCTATGATTTAAATGGATCTAACTTCTATAATGCCAATTGGGGTTATCAGGACGGAGAAAAAAGAAATTCAAGAGTTGCAAACTCTTGGAAACCCTATTTTATTTTAAACCATTTATGGGATATAAATGAAAAAATGAAATTGAATACTTCTGTCGCCTATACTTTTGGTCGAAATGGAAATACAGCTATTACCTGGGCCGATGCTGCCGATCCAAGACCAAATTATTATAGAAATTTGCCCTATTATAATCGAAATGATGAGTCTTATCCAGGATGGATTAACCAACAAGTACAATGGGATGCATTTTATGCTGCTAATAGTGATGAATATTACCTTGTTGAAGATAGAGATGGTATTGATGGAAATGATTATATGGGTATTCGTTCTAAATATATTGTCGAAGATCGAAGGGATGATCATTCGAATATTATGGCCAATATAAAATTTGATTATGAGCTTGCCAAAGATCTTAATTTAGTTGCTAATGCAAGTTACACCAATTATAATAACAGACATTATAAATTGGTTGATGATTTATTAGGTGGAGAATTTTGGTTCGATATCGACAAATTTGCATTGGGTGATGTAGATAATCCTGATCAAAAACAAAGCGATTTAAATCATCCTAATAGAATTGCTCAGGAAGGCGACGTTTTTGGTTATGATTACGAATCACATATTAATAAAATTAAAGGATTTGTAAAAGCAGATTACACCTATAACAACATCGATGCATATTTAGGTGTTGGAATTTCAAATACCAATTTTTACAGAACCGGAAATATGAAGGTCGGTAAATTTCCTACGAATTCCTTTGGTGATTCTGAAAAACAGAATTTCTTAAATTATAATGTTAATGGAGGATTAACCTATAAAATTACTGGCCGCCATATTGTATATGCGAATGGATCATATATGACACGTGCTCCATTTTTTGAAGATGCATATATTTCGCCACGAACCAGAGATAATCTTGTTGATGGGTTAAAAAGTGAAACTATAATGAGTTATGATGTGAATTATCTGGTTCGACTACCATATTTAACTGCTAGAATGTCGGCATATTATACAACATTTAAAGATCAAACTGATGTGGTTAGTTTTTACCATGATGATTACGCAAACTTTGTTAACTATGCAATGACAGGTATCGATAAAAAACACATGGGTTTAGAATTTGGCCTTGAAGGGAAAGTTACACCTACAATAACTGTGTCTGGAGCTGCTGCTTTGGGTCAATACACATGGGATTCGAGACCAATT
>JBFXEQ010000098.1:0-8193 GCA_050179935.1 Bacteroidales bacterium
CCTAAAGGGAGCAACTTGATTTTCTTCACACCCTTTAGGGATGGGGCAAATGAAGAAAATCAAGCTATTAAAATGAATATAAGGTAGGAGCTCTCTTTTTTAATAATTACCAACCATTTTTCAGTACTTTACCTCTGTTTTTAGTAAAGACGGTTTTATTATTTTTTTAAAGAACAATTTACTTAGTAACCCATTCTTTTGCCGACTCGAGATCATCAAATCCAACAATATTTGTTTTCGAAAACAGATTTATGGTATTAAGAAGCACACGTTGAGCACTAGAAAGACCTACAAATGCTTTTTTCTTATTGTACTTTTTGACCTTATCGTTAACATCTTTTAATGATTTAAGCACATCGTTTGTTGCAAACGAGCCTTTAACATCAACTATTTCCAATAAATCGAACTGGTTAAGTTTTACAATAAAATCAGATGTTTCTGTCATAACCTGCAACGCATCTTCCGGCTTTTTAAGATTTGTCCAATCGGTAAAATAAACCTTTTTCCCATTGTGCATAATCGGATATACTCTTTCTGCCATATTGCCCTCCTATAATTTATGTATTTACATCTTTATTCGTAATTTTTCGAAAATAGTTTTAACTATTGCAAATTATTTATAATAAGTCTGCAAGTTTCTTTACAACATTTCTTTCAATTCGACCAATTATTTCATTCGTATCGGCTTTTACAAATTTATCGCCAGTAATATTTTCGAATAATTCGATATATCTTTCAGAAATCTGGTTTACAAATGCATCAGTCATCTCTGGAACTTTCTGTCCTTCCTTTCCCTGGAATCCATTTTCCATGAGCCATTCGCGCACAAACTCTTTCGATAATTGTTTTTGCTGTTCGCCTTTTGCTTGTCTTTCGTTATATCCATCGAGGTAAAAATAACGCGATGAGTCGGGAGTATGAATTTCATCTATTAAATAGATTTTACCATCTTTCTTACCAAACTCATATTTTGTATCGACTAAAATCAAACCCATTTTAGCAGCAATCTCAGTTCCTCGTTCAAAAAGAGCCAGTGTATATTTCTCAAGATTTTCATAATCCTCTTTAGAAACCAATCCCTGCTTAATTATCTCATCTTTCGAAATATCTTCATCGTGACCTTCGTGAGCTTTTGTAGTTGGTGTAATTATAGGTTTCGGGAACTTCTGATGTTCCTTCATCCCATCGGGCATTGGCATTCCACAGATCTCGCGTTTACCCGATTTATATTCGCGCCATGCATGTCCGGTTAAATAACCACGAACAACCATTTCGACAGCAAATGGTTTTGCCATATGACCAATAGTTACCATGGGATCAGGTGTTGCAATTTTCCAATTTGGAACGATATCTTTGGTAGCATCAAGAAATTTATCGGCGATTTGATTAAGCACTTGTCCTTTGTAAGGAATTCCTTTTGGTAGAACCACATCAAATGCAGAAATCCTGTCGGATACAACCATTACAAGGTACTTATCGTCGATATTATATACATCGCGCACTTTTCCAATGTATTTACTTTTTTGCTTTGGAAATTTAAAATTGGTTTTGGTTACAGCGTATGACATAGTGAGTTATAAATTAAAAGTTTAAAGTTAAAAGTTAAAAGTTAAAAGTTAAATAGTGATTATCACTTTTATCTTTATTTATTATCATCCTGTTTTTTATATGCATTTACAATATATTTTACTAAATGATGTCTTATGATATCACGCTCATCAAAATAAAGAATTGAAATCCCCTTAATATCCTTTAGCAAATTTAAGGCCTGCACAAGCCCTGAGTCTGATTTTCGTGGTAAATCGATCTGAGTAATATCGCCTGTAATAATAAATTTGGCATTTTTACCCATTCGGGTTAAAAACATTTTTAACTGATTTACGGTTGTGTTCTGCGCTTCATCGAGAATAACAAAAGCATTATCTAATGTTCTGCCTCGCATATATGCCAGCGGAGCAATTTCTATAATTCCATCTTCGATAAGCTCAGCAAGTTTTTTTGGTTGAATCATATCCATCAACGCATCGTACAATGGACGTAAATAAGGATCGAGTTTTTCTTTTAAATCACCCGGCAAGAACCCGAGGTTTTCGCCCGCTTCAACTGCTGGTCGGGTAAGAATAATCCGTTTTACTTCTTTATTTTTAAAAGCTCTTACGGCAAGAGCAATGGCAGTATATGTTTTTCCTGAACCAGCCGGCCCAATAGCAAATAACATATCGTTGGTAATATATTCATCAACCAAGCGCTGCTGATTAACGGTTCTGGCTCTTATTGGCTTTGCATTATTGCCATAAACCAGAGCATCATCGGCATCTTCGCGTTGCTTTAACAACGATTCTCCCTCTCCTTTTAACAAAGCTTCAAACTCGTTATCGCTCAATTGTTTAAATTTAAGAAAATACTCAATAATTAATTCAAGCTTATCTTCGAAAAGGTTAATTTCATTCTCATCGCCCTGAACTTTAATTTCGTTACCGCGAGCAATAATTTTTAATTTTGGATAAAAATCTTTCAGCTTTTCTAATCTTATGTTTTTTATTCCATACACATTTACTGGTTCAATCCCTTCGAGATATATAACCTTTTCTATCATATATTATTTTTTTATCTGGTAGTAATTACCACAAAATCCTTTAAAAGAAATTCTAATCATCTATATATCAAATTAAATAATTAATTTGACACTAATTTATAACGAATCGAAATTACTAAAAATATTTGTAGTGATAAACTTATGTTTTTTAAATCGCTGTAATTTATGATCTGAAACATTTTTATAAATAGTTAAAAGAAATAACTTTATAACGTAAAAATCTGTTTAAAATAAAATGCCCATAATAACTCTAACAACCGATTGGAATAAAAGCGATTACTATATTGGTGCTGTAAAAGGGGCCATTTACAGTAAGTGTAATAATGTATCGGTTGTAGATATTTCGCATCAGGTTAAACCTTTTAATATTTTTCAGGCTGCTTTTATTCTAAAAAACTGCTTTGCCAATTTTCCAGAAGGAACAGTACATATCATCGGCGTAAAATCTGATTATTCTGAAAATCACAAACACATGATTGTTCGTTATAATGGTCATTATTTTATTTCAACAGATAATGGTATTTTTAGCTTTTTGTTCGATGAAAATGATATCGAAATGTACATTATTGAAACTCCGCAACCAAATTCGTTTCCGGAACTCACTGTTTTTGTACCAGCAGCCAGTAAAATTCTGAATGGTGAATCACTCGAATCAGTTGGCGTAAAAACTGATATTCAGGTAAGACGTGTTCAGTTGGAGGCTACAAAAGAAGAATCGGTTATTATCGGAAGTGTTCTTTATATCGACTCCTATCAGAATGTAATTACCAATATCACTTTAGAGTTATTTAAAGAAGTTGGCAAAGGCAGGCCATTTAAAATATATGTACAAAGTAACAGAAATGTAATTTCGAAAATAAATCAGACTTATCAGGAGACTAATCCGGGTGAGTTATTGGCACTTTTTAATTCGGTAAATCTGCTCGAAATTTCTATTAACGAAGGTAATGCTGCAGAACTACTTGGATTGGATGCTAACTCAACCGTTCGAATAAACTTTAAATAAAAATTGAATTTAGATAATTTATGTTTTAATCATGAAAAAAGAACTTGAAGCTTTTAATCGTTTATTAGCTATAATGGATGAATTAAGAGAAAAATGCCCCTGGGATAAAAAGCAAACCATTGAAAGCTTAAGAACCCTTACTATTGAGGAAACTTACGAACTCGCTGATGCTATTATAGAAAACGACATGAGTGAGTTAAAAAAAGAACTTGGTGATATTTTGTTACATATTGTTTTTTATGCAAAAATTGCCTCTGAAAAAAATGCATTTACAATTACAGATGTTATTAACAGTATAAATGAAAAGCTTATACACAGGCATCCTCATGTTTTTGGAGATATTAAAGTTAAAGATCATCGCGAAGTTGAAGAAAACTGGGAAAGCATTAAGTTGAAAGAAAAAGATCGCAAAAAAACAGTACTTTCGGGAGTTCCCGACTCATTACCTGCATTGGTTAAGGCAAACCGTATTCAGCAAAAAGTAAGAGGTGTTGGTTTTGATTGGGATGTGAGATCGCAAATTTGGGATAAGGTTCGTGAAGAATTAGGCGAATTACAGCACGAAGTAGATCAAAACAATCAACAAAAAATGGAAGCAGAGTTTGGTGATTTTCTTTTTTCAATTATTAATGCTGCCCGATTATATGATATTGACCCGGAAACAGCTCTGGAACGAACGAATAAAAAATTTATTAAACGGTTTAATTATCTCGAAGGAAAAACAATAAGCAAAGGCATTTCGCTGAAAGACATGACTTTAGATGAAATGAATTTATATTGGGAAGAAGCAAAAAAATTCGATGGTTTATAACTTATTGAAACTCTTTTACTCTTAAGTGCGTTAAAAAATTAGATTGATTTAAAAATTTTTATGACAGAAAACGATGCCATAAAAGATCTCCAACAAAAAATATCTTCATTGCAGAATGAAAATGATAAGCTTCGTAAGAAAATTTCTGAATACAAATCTAAATCAATACCCGAACTCGAATCAACTCATAATAAGCTTATTAACAGCGAATTAAACTTACTTAACCTCATCGAGGCAATCCCGCTACCGGTATTTTTTAAAACAAAAACAGGAGTTTATATAGGATGCAACGAAGCTTTTGCAAAATTCGAAAATGTACCTAAAGAAAAAATAATAGGTTCCACTCTGTTTGGAATCATTTCTGATCAGAGAATGCAGGAATACAGAGAACACGACAAACAGGTTATTGAGCAAAAGAAACTAATTGTCAGGCAAAAAACTGTAACTGTAAACAATAAAGAACATCATATCGAAATTCATAAATCTATTTTTACCGATATTACAAAAAATGAACCGGCTATTGTTGGAATAATAATCGATAATACCGAAAGAATAAATTATGAATTGTCGATAAAAGAAAGCGAGAAAAAGCTTCGAAGTTTTATAAATCAATCGTACGAAGGAATTATAATTATTGATCGTAAAGGAAAAGTTCTGGAGTGGAACAATTCAATTGAAAAACTCACAGGAATAACATCTAATGAGGCTCTGAATAATGATTTTCTTTCACTCACTACTTCAATTTTTCCGGTATATAAAGATCCAAAAAAACTTGCAGTTTTTAGAAATCAGTTAAACAGTTTATTGCAAAACATTGATTCGCATTTATTTAACAAATTATTTGAATTAAAATTATTACATCGCAACGGTACAACACTGGATGTTCAGCAGCTACTATTCCCGATTCAACTCAATAACGATTATTTAATTGGTAGCGTAACGATAGATATAACAGAGAAAAAGAAAACAGAAAAAAATTACATCAAAAGAGAAGATTTTTTTAAACGAATAACAGATAACATCGCCGATATGATTTGTATATCCGATGCCGAAACACGCATATCTTATATAAGTCCGTCATTCGAAAAATTTCTTGGATATACACTCGAAGAACTAGAAGGTAAAAAGCTTTTTGATTTAATTCATCCCGGAGATAAAAATACGATACTTGAGTTATTTACGCAGAAAAAAGAAATCAAATCGAGCGGAACAGCAGAATATAGGTTTAAGCACAAGAATGGAAACTACTTATGGCTTGCTACCACAGGAAAAGGAGTACTTAACGAAAATGGAGAGATCGATCATATTTTTTATACATCAAGAGATATTACCGAACAAAAAATTAATAAAATAAACCTGAGTTTCCTTGCAAACTCAGCACTTCAGTTCCTTGGACTAACACAGCGCGAAAAAATATTCGATTACATTGGTAATCAGATTATTAATATTAAACCTACCGCACAGGTTGTTATTTGTTCCTATGATTCGATTACTCACATATTAACACCACAAAACATTCATGGTTTTAGAAGGTTTATGAAAACCTCGATCTTTTCATTAGGCATAAATCCAATAAAAACAGAATTTATTTTATCAGAGTCAGAACTGGAAAATAGTGAATCCCGACTACATAAAATGAGTATCGCTGATTACAAATACGATTTTCCAAACTTGCCCAACGCTCTGTTTAAAACTTTTGCAAATACACTACGGGCAAAATATCTGTATTATATACCTTTTCGTGTTGAAGATATTACCAATGGATTAGCTGCAATACTTACAAAAGAAGAACTTCCTGTACAAATAGTAAATACGCTCGAAACATTAACCCATCAGGCATCAATTGCATTGTACCGAAGTAATATAGAAGAAAAACTTAAGGTTGCTAAAACAAAAGCAGAAGAAGCCGATCGTTTAAAGTCAGCCTTTTTGGCAAATATGTCGCACGAAATAAGAACTCCGATGAACGGTATTTTAGGTTTTTCGCAGCTGCTTCTCAGAGGAAATCAGTCAAAAGAAAAAACTGATCGATTTTTAGATATTATCTATAACAATAGCAAACAACTGTTAAATCTTATTAACGATATTATTGATATTTCGAAAATTGAATCAGGCCAAATTACGGTTTATAATACCGAAACAAATCTGAATTTTATTTGCAACGATCTGGTAAGGATTTTTGAATCAGAACTCGAAAAACATGACAAACAGAAAATTACATTAAGCTTTGACAAAAAATTCTCTGACGAAAAATCGGTAGTTTTCTGCGATAACAGCAGAATTACCCAGATTTTAACAAACCTTTTAAGCAATGCTATAAAATTTACCGAATCAGGCTCAATTCAATTTGGATATACCTTAACTAAAAACAAAAAAATTATTGAGTTTTATGTTAAAGATACCGGAATAGGAATAGAGAAAAAGAATTTTGAGCTGATATTTGAGAGATTTAAGCAAGCCGACGACAGGATTAACAGACAATATGGTGGCACAGGACTTGGATTAACCATTTCGCGTCAGTTAGCCGAATTATTAGGAGGAAAGCTCTGGGTTGAATCAGAGCTTGGACAAGGCTCAACGTTCTGGTTTACAATTCCTTTTATAGCTATTCACAGCGAAATTAAAAATAATATAGAAAACACCCCGCCAGAGAAAAAAGATTACATAATTGATAAATATATTCTTATTGTTGAAGATGATTATTCGAGTTTTCTTTTTTTGGAATCAGTTTTAGAAGACAGAGGAGCAAAAATTATATGGGCCGAATCGGGTTTAGCAGCTATTGAGATTGTAAAACAAAACCCATTGATTAGTTTGGTTCTTATGGATATTCAGTTGCCCGGCATGAGTGGATACGAAACAACTGGGATAATTAAAAAGTTACGACCCGAATTGCCTGTAATAGCGCAAACTGCAAACGCCATGGAAGGCGATCAGGAAAAGTCTTTTAAGGCTGGCTGCGATGATTATATCTCTAAACCCATTAATCATAGCCTTTTATTAAATAAGATTGAAAACTGCTTAACAATAAATCAAGCTTAAAATCTCTCATAATTTACTTTTCAATCATCGAAAAATTAGCATAAAAAAAAACCGCATTAAGCGGTTTTTTATGTTATTCTGATTTCTTAGTAGGTTTCTTTTTCGGAGCAGCTTTTACAGGTTCTTTTTTAACTTTAGTATTTTTCTCTTCCTTTGCTGCTGGTTTTGCCTTTGCTTTTGATTTTACCTCGGTCTTTTCTTCAGATTTATCCTCTGCTTTCTCTTCAGTATTTTCTTCGGGTTTTTCGTCGAAGTTCAACAGGCTATGTTTTTGTAAAATATTGTACCAATTAATAATTTTTCGAATATCGGAGTTGTACACTCTTTCCTTATCGTAATTTGGAATAACTGAGGCAAAATATTTTTTTAAATCAGCATCAGCTGATTTATGATTAATAGCCGAACCTCCATTTTCTTTATCAAAAATAGCTTTTAACACATCTTTTAACGGCATATCATCAGTTTCGGTAAAAACTGAAATATCTTCAAGAGCACTAACCTTAGCCGAAGCATGCGCTGGCATTCGTTTATTATCCTCAAGTGATTCTACAATAATACCGTTTCTACCTTGCGAAACATACTTAAATAAACCACCGTATCCCGAAATTGATAAAATATCTTACAACATAAATTTTCTTTTTTATTTAACAATACAAAAATACAATTCAAATGATATAACAAAAAGATTATCCTTAAAAATTTACAATTATACCATATTTCTTTCCTTTTTTATTTTCT
>JBFXEQ010000099.1:0-8135 GCA_050179935.1 Bacteroidales bacterium
AAATATTTACAGCTTTATTTAAATGAATTTGTATACAAACTAAATAGAAGATACTTTGGAGACAGAATTTTCGAAAGGCTTGTTATTGCAAATATTACAGGATTATGACAAATAACGGATATACAAACTAATATTTAATAATTTCGTAGATTACAAATTTATGTTAGAAAATTGAAAAGAGGTCTGGTATTAAAATCAACAGGAAGTTGGTATTCGGTTAAGGATATGGAAACCAATGAGATTTATTTGTGTAACCTAAGAGGCAAAATGCGCATTGATGGGATAAAAAACACAAATCCTATTACTGTAGGCGATTATGTTGATTTTGAACTAAATGAAAATGATAAAAAGGGACTAATAAATAATATATTACCCAGAAAAAATTATATAATCAGAAAGGCAACTAATCTTTCAAAACAAACACACATAATTGCTGCAAATATAGATCAGGCAATATTAATGGTAACCGTTGCCTCTCCTGAAACATATCCTTTGTTCATCGATCGTTTTTTAATTACCGCCGAAGCCTATCAGATTCCAGCCAAATTGATATTCAATAAAACAGATCTTTATGATGAGGGCCAAAAAGCATATATGGACTATTTAATTGATATCTATCAACAGGTTGGTTATAATTGTTATAAAATATCGGTTGAAAAGAAAGTAAACATAGACAAGATTGAATGCTTGCTTAAAGACAAAATAAGTGTTATTACAGGAATTTCGGGAGTTGGAAAAACTTCGCTGATAAATAGTATTGATCCTTCGCTAGATTTAAAAACCTCAAAGATTTCAGATTATCATAAATCGGGCAAACATTCAACCACCTTTGCCGAAATGTTTGAACTTTCGTTTGGTGGTTATATTATCGATACTCCGGGATTAAGAGGTTTTGGTTTGTATGACATTAAAAAAGAAGAGCTATTCCATTATTTTCCTGAAATCTTTAAAGCATCTAAAAATTGCAGATTTTATAATTGTACGCATGTTCATGAACCTGGTTGTGAGGTTATTGAAGAAGTAAAATCAGGAAAAATCAGCGAGTTGAGATATCAGAATTATATCAGCATTTTTACTGAAAAAGAAACAAAACATCGTTTATAAATAGTAACTATTAGTTCAACCTACTAACTCGTCCGTTAGTCATAATTGTTATAGAGTAAAGGTATTTTTTAGTAAATTGGATGATTGAAAAATTTGAGGTTTTTCGATAAATATAATCTGAAAAGCAAAAAGCCCTATGAAAAAATTCTATTTTAGTTTAATAGCAGTTCTCCTCGTTATTGTAGGAGTTAATATCTATTTTTACTATTATTTTTATAATCAACAAGTTGCGTTTCACACGGATATTCTCGAAAAGCAAGTTGAGATTTGTACCTGGGAAATAGAACGAGCAGGGTATGATTTCGAAAACGAAATCAATTATATTGTTTTTTCAACTGATATAGCCAATTTCTTTGATTCAGAAGAAAAAAAAGAATTGCGTGTAAGAAAGCTGGAGCTGTTTTATTTTAAATATCAGAAGCTTATAAAAAACATCAAGATAATTGATAACAATAAAAACGTTTTTAGCTTATTTAAAGATAAAACAAATCACTTTATAAAAGATTATTATTTAGCACAAAAACAAAAGGAACTAAACGATCGTGAGGAGGTTTCTCTTAATTCCGACGGATCGTATAATTATATATTACCTGTTTTTTCAGAAAACAGCACAGTAGCAAATATTATTATTAAGATTGATATTAATGATTATTTAAAACAGATATTTGAAAATTATCATTTAGGAAATACTGTTTGGCAATGGACAATTGACTCTGATGGGAAAATATTAAACAACAATCTTTCACGAGATTCTGTTCTTATTACACAAACCGATAAAATTTTTAACGATATTCAGAACCAAACAAAGGGCTCTGTAAAAAACGAAGTAATAAATAATGGAACCAGAAGTAATCTAATTTCAGTATATCATCCGGTACGCATCTTAAGTAAAGATTTCGGTGTTGGATTTTCTCTTGAAACCAAAATAGTAATTGGGTCTATTATTCGAAAGATTATACTTGTGAGCGTATTAACTATTGTAATTTTTCTAATTCTTATAGGTACTCTTCTCTATTTAATTCTTAAAAAAAGTACTACCGAAAGTCAAATAAGGAAATCAGAAGCTGCCTTCAAAGAAATATTAGAATCTTTACCTGTAGGTATAATGATGCTAGATACAAACAGAATTGTTAGAAGTATTAATAAAACAGCTATAAAAACTTTTTCACTTGAAAAGGAAAGCGATATAGTTGGCAAATCACTATCAGATCAGTTCTTAATCTCGCGTAATTTTCAGGATAAAGATTCATTTAGTTACACCGATAATCTTAACCAATATATCTATTACGACGATAACGATAATGAAATAATTATTTTTAAAAAAGAAGTAAAGTATCATGTTGCAAACGAGGAATATTCGCTCGAAGCTTTTATTGATATTACCCCTATTGAAAATGCACGAAAAAGAGAGATTGCTGCAAACAAAGCAAAAAGTGAGTTTTTAGCCAAAATGAGCCATGAAATTCGTACTCCTTTAAATGGAATAATTGGAATGGCTGATGCATTGGGTGGAACAAATCTTACTGACAAGCAAGCCGAAGCAGTTCATATTATTAAAAAGTCAGCCGATTTATTATTATCGATTATTAATGACATTCTTGATTTTTCGAAGATCGAAGCCGGAAAAATGGTTATCGAAGAAACACCTTTCAATCTTCGAGAGGAGGTTGAATCAACAGTTTCGTTATTTAAATTACGAGCCGAGGATAAAGGTATTGAGTTAAACCAAAACATTAAAAGTAATGTGCCAGATCAACTTATTGGCGATCCATTTCGATTGCGTCAGGTATTATCAAATCTAATAGGTAATTCAATAAAGTTTACTATAGAAGGAAAAATACTGGTTAATGTGGAAATGATTAAGGCTCAATCAGGAAGAGTAATTATTCAATTTGACATTGAAGATACTGGTATTGGTATTCCTCACGAAAAACTCAAAGAAATATTTTCATCCTTTTCGCAAGCAGATGGTTCTACCACACGAAAATTTGGAGGTACAGGACTGGGAACAACTATTTCAAAGCAATTGGTCGAACTAATGGGTGGTAAAATCTGGGTCGAAAGCCCATCGAGCATTTCAACAAATCCACAATATAGCGGTTCAAGGTTTTCTTTTACTATCGAAGTTTATTCTAACGAAAAAATTAAAAAAGAAATAGATTTTTCTCACATCAGCGATTACGACGAAATAAATGTGTTAATAATAAATAACAATCCGGATGAAGATAAAATTTTATTGTACACGTTTAAAAGTTTCGAAACAAATAATTCAGAAATTACTCCCGAAGTGGATGTTATTGGACGTATAGAAAGAGGCTTAAAACCTGGCGATAAACAGTTGCATCTATTAGTTATAAATGATAGTGCCGAGTTTGATGGAATAGGACTTGCCCGGAAAATTTTTGAGAAAGGCCTTTCCTCTAAAATGTTGATAATGATTGTTAGTTCGAACGATCAGCCCGGAAATTATGTAAAATGCAAAATGAATGGTGTTGATTATTATCTGATAAAGCCATATGAAGCTTCTGAGGTTTATGAGATATTAATAGAAAACTTTACTAACCTAATGGTTAAAGATAAAGAACTCCCGGATCTTAATAAACTCAAAAAGAATATAAAAATACTTGTAGCCGAGGATAATATTATAAACCAAAAAGTAGCTCAGACGATTTTTAAAAATCTTGGATACGAAATTGTGCTAGCTCAAAACGGTAAAGATTGTGTTAAAAAAGTTAATGAAGGAAGTTATGATATCATTTTTATGGATATTATGATGCCTGAGCAAGATGGGTTAGAAGCTACAGCCGAAATCCGCAGCCTTGGGTTTAAAACACCAATAGTTGCTATGACAGCAAATGCACGCGAAGAAGATAAAATGAAAGCGATTGATAGCGGAATGAATTATTATCTTGCCAAACCAGTTAGAATTGAAGAAATAAAAGAAGTTTTGATAAAATGGTTTTCAGAATAAATTTTAAATAAAGGAATTAACGATTATGAAATCACATGAAATAGATTATAAAATTGTTGGGGATGATATTCAGTTTGTTGAAATAGATTTGGATCCAAAGGAAACAGTCGTAGCAGAGGCTGGGTCAATGATGTTTATGGAAGATGGAATAACTTTCGAAACAAAACTAGGTGATGGATCAACGCCCAACCATAGTATTATGGATAAGGTTTTATCTGCAGGTAGTCGATTAATAACTGGAGAATCGATTTTTATGACCCATTTTACAAATCAGGGCTTAAGTAAACGCAAAGTTGCATTCGCAGCTCCATATCCGGGTAAAATAATTCCAATTGATTTAAATCTTATACGTGGACAACTTATTGTGCAGAAAGATGGGTTTTTGTGTGCAGCATTTGGTACAAAAATTTCGATTCATCTGAACAAAAAATTGGGTGCCGGATTAGTTGGCGGCGAAGGTTTTATTTTACAAAAACTCGAAGGTGACGGAATGGCTTTTATTCATTCAGGTGGCACAATTGTCGAGAAAACGTTAAACAACGAAGTGTTGAGAATTGACACTGGTTGTATTGTGGCCTTTGAACCACAAATTGATTTTGATATAGAAACTACAGGCAGTTTAAAATCAATGGTTTTTGGGGGCGAAGGGTTATTTGTTGCAACACTAAAAGGAACCGGAAGAGTTTGGCTACAATCAATGCCAATTCGTAAACTAATAAAACGGTTATCAACATTTGGTCCTGCATCGCGTAAAGAGGGAAGATCAATATTAGGTAGTTTTTTGGAAGATTAATCTTATAATAAAGCAATAGTTGAGAGGAATTCTATTTACTTTGTAAAGAATTTCTCTTTTATTTTTTTGTAAATGGTCCAAAAAGTAGATATAAAAGCTTTTCTCGAATTATCCAAAACGATTCAGGTAATTGATGTTCGATCTCCCAGAGAGTTTGAATTTGGGCATATGCCTGGAGCGCTTAATATCCCTTTATTTGATAATAATGAGCGAGCGATTGTTGGTACTGCTTACAAACAAATAAGTAGAAATGATTCTGTTTTAAAGGGACTCGAAATAGTTGGTCCAAAAATGAAAGGATTCGCAGAAAAAGCACAGGAGCTTGCGATTAATAATCAGCTTTTGGTTTATTGCTGGCGAGGTGGAATGCGAAGTGCCAGCATGGCTTGGTTATTTGATATGCTTGGAATTAAAACATTTACTCTTATTGGTGGCTATAAATCATATAGACGATATGGAAAACTTAAGCTTTCTGAAGCCCAGAAAATAATTATACTAGGGGGATTAACCGGAAGTGGGAAAACAGAAACTTTACAAAAAATCAAAGAAAAAGGAGAACAGATTCTCGATCTGGAATTATTGGCAAATCATAAAGGATCGGCTTTTGGTGCATTGGGACAAAACAATCAATTACCTAATGAGCAGTTTGAAAACAACCTTATTTTTGAGTTTTTACAGCTCGATCCATCAAAACCTATCTGGCTCGAAGACGAGAGTCATTCTATTGGTGCAAACTGGATTCCTAATGAGCTTTTCCAAAAAATGAGGCAGGCCCCGGTTTTAAAAATGGAATTGGATAAAAGCGAACGAATAAAAAGACTGGTAAAAGAATATGCCGGATTTGATAAATTTCACCTCGAAAATTGTATTTTAAAAATCGGTAAGCGTTTGGGAGGGCAACATGTAAAACATGCGTTAGAATGTCTTAAAAACGACCAATTAGATGTTGTTGCGGACATTACACTTACCTACTATGACAAAAGCTACAGTTATGGAGTTGATAGTAGAGAAAAAGGTTCTGTCTTTCCTGTTCCATTAAAGTATGATAATCCAGAAGAAAATGCGAAAATACTTATTGATTTTGCAAAGGAAAACCTATTAGAGTAGGTTCCTCTTTTTGCAGTATGTAAGTCAGAATTTTCTTAAAGCACAGGCAGAAATAAAAACAATTTGTTTAGCAAAATATCATAAACCAATCCCTTATACCCTATACCTTTATACCCTACACCCTATACCTTTATACCCTATACCTTTTATACCTCTATACTCAATCTATTTCGGCTGTCTTTTGCGTTCGTGTTCTTTTAAATAGATTTTTCGCAAACGAATAAATTTAGGTGTAACCTCAACATATTCATCTTCTTGAATATACTCAAGTGCTTCTTCAAGTGAAAATTTGGTTGGTGGAGCAAGTCTAACTTTATCATCGGTACCAGAAGCTCTGATATTAGTAAGTTTTTTAGTTTTGGTAATATTTAAAACGAGATCACCAGATTTAGTATTTTCACCAACTACCTGTCCTTCGTAGATTTCCTCCATCGGAGAAACAAAGAATTTACCTCTGTCTTGCAGTTTGTCAAGGGCATAAGCAATTGCAAGACCTGTTTCCATTGCAATTAGAGCACCAACATTTCGTTTTTCAAAATCACCTTTATATGGCTCAAATGCTTTGAAACGATGAGCTATTACAGCTTCACCTGCAGTTGCTGTCATCATTATGTTTTTTAAACCAATGATACCACGCGATGGCATGTAAAACTCAAGCAAAATGCGATCGTTTTTTCTTTCAAGATTAACCATTTCACCTCTGCGCTGTTGAATAATTTCAATGGCTTTTCCAGAGTATTCTTCAGGTAAATCAACGGTTAAATATTCAATAGGTTCACATTTTTCACCATCAATAGTTTTAATAATTACTTTTGGTTGCCCTACCTGCAATTCATAACCTTCACGACGCATGGTCTCTATTAATACAGATAAGTGAAGAACACCACGTCCAAAAACAGTAAAAGAATCAGCTGAATCTGTTTTTTCGACACGCAGAGCGAGGTTTTTTTCTAATTCTCTATCAAGTCGATCTTTTAAATGGCGCGATGTTACGAATTTACCATCACGACCAAAAAACGGAGAATTGTTAATGGTAAAAAGCATACTCATGGTAGGTTCATCAATAGCAATAGGATCGAGTCCTTCTGGATTTTCATAATCCGCAATGGTATCGCCAATGCTAAAATCTTCTATTCCTACTAATGCGCAAATATCGCCTGATTTTACAAGATCTGTTTTTTTCTTGCTTAATCCTTCGTAGGTTAGCAAATCTTTAATTTTTGTTCTCTGAATAGTTCCATCACGCTTTACTAAAGAAACCTGCAAGCCTGGTTTTAATGATCCACGAAGTAATTTGCCAATAGCAATACGACCAACATAAGGCGAATAATCGAGCGATGTGATTAAAAGCTGAGGTGTTCCTTCTAATGATTGTGGAGCAGGAATATATTCAATAATCCGATCCATTAAAGGACTAATATCAGTTGACGGTTTTTTCCAATCATTCGACATCCAATTGTGTTTTGCAGAGCCATAGATTGTTGGAAAATTAAGCTGCTCCTCGTTTGCATCGAGATTGAACATCAATTCAAAAACCTGCTCCTGAACTTCTTCGGGTCGGCAATTAGGCTTATCAACTTTATTAATAACCACAATTGGTTTTAAACCAAGAGAGAGGGCTTTTTGCAATACAAAACGGGTTTGTGGCATGGTACCTTCAAAAGCATCGACTAATAACAAAACACCATCGGCCATATTTAAAACACGTTCTACTTCGCCTCCAAAATCGGCGTGGCCTGGAGTATCAATAATGTTAATTTTATAGTCTTTATAAATAACCGAAACGTTTTTTGATAAAATTGTAATTCCTCGTTCGCGTTCTAAGTCGTTACTGTCTAAAATTAAATCGCCAGGGTTTTCGTTTTCGCGGAAAAGTTTACCCAACACCAACATTTTATCTACAAGTGTAGTTTTGCCATGATCGACGTGTGCGATAATAGCTATATTTCTGATTTTTTGCATGATACCTAAATTTGAGCGTGCAAAGGTAGTTGATTTTTAAGAAATTAATTACTAATCAAGATTATTTTTAGTAAACCTTAAATCCGCAAATTACATAAAAAGTTAAATAATCAAATTTTTTATGCTATGATTGATGAGAAAATATGTCTTTTTTAGCTTGATTTTGATCAATTTCACTTCTTTTAAGATCAATTTATT
>JBFXEQ010000100.1:0-8097 GCA_050179935.1 Bacteroidales bacterium
TATGTTTTTTTATGGTTTGGTATTTTTGAACATCACGATTATTATTTTATCCCGGTTATTCCGCTATCTTTCTTAATCTGGATTAATATTTTTTATGCTATTCCAAAACCCCAATTTAGAAAGCACTTTGTTATTGCAGCCATAATCCTGCTTTCTTTTAACAGCATAACTGTTTATGCCAATATGCGCCAAAGAACTTATAAAAAGAAAATAAAAATAACTCATATATTTCCATCAAAGTTCGAATTGGGCATGTGGTATTTTTTTAAAGATGACGATAAAGCAAAATGGAAGGTATTAAGAGATATTTCACCTTATAAAAACATAAATTTTCTTGTTGATTATGGAATATTGCCAGAAGATACAATAATCTGCGATTATGACATATCTCCAACCCTGTCTTTAGCATTACTTAACAAAAAGGGGTGGACTGGTTACAACCGGAAATTTAATTCGTTTGAGGATTACAAATTTTATATTGATCAAGGAGCTAAATATCTATTCACAAACACTCAAAGAAAACCTTTTTTAGATAGTATTTCTTCTCAGCTTCTGACTAAGGAATTTATTTTTCAAAAAGATAGTTTACAAGTTTATAAAATCAATCATATAAAGAATAACTAATATAAAGCATTATCAATTAATAAAACTTCTCCTTTATAATTATAAGTAACAATTAGAGCTATATTAGAAAACCTTAAAAAACTAAATAGTTAAAAAGGATTATTATACCTATTTTTATTTAGAATAGTTTTAAATTTGTAGCCTGATCATTGAATTATTATGGAATCTGGAAAACAAAATACACGCCGATTGCCTCGTTGGATGAAAATGCAAATGCCCAAAGGCGAATCGTATTCGAAAGTAAAAAATATTGTTCAGCATCATAAGTTACACACCATTTGCACCAGTGGTAATTGTCCAAATATTGGCGAATGCTGGAATCGTGGCACGGCAACTTTTATGATTTTAGGCGATATTTGCACCCGCTCATGCAAATTTTGCGGTGTTAAAACTGGTAAACCTTTGCCTCCCGATCCTGAGGAGCCTATGCGTGTGGCTGAATCAGTTCGGTTAATGAACATTAAACATTGTGTTATTACTTCTGTCGATCGTGATGATCTGGATGATGGCGGATCAGCTTTTTGGGCTGAAACAATAAAAACTATTAAAAAAGTAAATCCGGAAACAACCATAGAAACTTTAATTCCTGACTTTGATGGAGTTAAAGAATTAATTAATAAAGTTATTGAAGCTAAACCAGAGGTCATTTCGCATAACCTCGAAACTGTTGAAAGACTAACTTCACAAATACGAACACGTGCAAAGTATCGTCGTAGTCTTGAGGTAATAAGGATTATTGCAGAATCAGGTGTTGTTGCTAAATCGGGCATTATGCTTGGTCTTGGCGAAACAGAAGAAGAGATTATTCAGGTAATGGACGATCTATTAGCTGTTGGATGCAGTGTTCTTACCATTGGCCAATATCTGGCTCCAACACTCGACCATATTGAGGTTAAAGAATATGTTACACCCGAAAAGTTTGAAGAATACAAGCAAATTGGACTTAAAAAAGGATTTCGTTTTGTTGAAAGCAGTCCGCTGGTAAGATCTTCTTATCATGCTGAATATCATATTAAATAAAAGCAGAAATAAAATAATGGCAAAGAAAGCACATTTTGAAGATTTAGGGTTAATTGATTATAAAGAAGCCTGGGATTACCAGGAAAAAATCTTTGCTGATTATTTAAATCTAAAAGCACAAAATAGAGATTTACCTTCAAATCAGCAAATCGAAATTGAAGGAAAGGTAATTTTTTGTGAGCATCCTCATGTGTACACACTTGGAAAAAGCGGACAACAAAATAACTTACTTATCGCTGATGAATTTTTAAAAAAGATACAAGCCACCTATTACAAAATAAATCGCGGAGGTGATATTACGTATCATGGCCCTGGCCAGATAGTTGGTTATCCGATTATCGATCTTGAACGATTTAACTTGCAGGTGAAACAATATATTGCTAATTTAGAAGAATCAATTATTTTAACCCTGAGTGATTTCGGAATCAGGGCTGAAAGACTAAATGGGGCAACCGGAGTATGGTTAGATACAAATATCCCCGGAAAAACAAGAAAAATTTGTGCAATAGGAGTTAAAGCAAGTCGTTTTATTACTATGCATGGTTTTGCTTTTAACGTTAACACAAATCTCGAATACTTTAATTACATTAATCCCTGTGGATTTGTTGATAAAGGGGTTACATCGATGGAAAAAGAACTTGGACAAAAACAGGATTTTAATTTTGTTAAAGAAGTATTAAAAAAGAAAATGGAACAAGTATTCGGGATGCAATTCTAACACACTATGAAAAATATGAAGCATTATATATGGAAAAAAGATGGGTTCTCAAACAATATGGGAGAAAAGAAGATGTAGAAAACCTGGCCAAAGAACTAAATATCGAACCTGTTTTAACAAACCTCTTAGTACAAAGAGGTGTTAAGACTTTTGAGGATGCCAGGAAGTTCTTCCGACCGGAATTAAGCGATCTTTATGATCCTTTTCTGATGAAAGACATGGATCTCGCTGTTGATCGTATTGAGAAAGCGGTTAAAAACAACGAAAACATTCTTATTTATGGCGATTACGATGTTGATGGAACTACATCGGTTGCTTTAGTGTATTCTTTCTTAAAGAAATTTTATTCCAATATTGATTTCTATTTACCCGACCGATATAGCGAAGGTTATGGAATATCAATGCAAGGTATTAATTATGCTATTGAAAAGAACATTAAGCTTATTATTGCACTTGATTGTGGAATAAAAGCAAATGAGAAAATTGAATTTGCTAAACAAAATGGGGTCGATTTTATTATCTGCGATCACCATTATCCTGGAAGTGAAATACCTAAAGCAACTGCTGTTCTCGATCCTAAACGACCCGATTGCAACTATCCGTTCAAAGAACTTTCGGGTTGTGGTGTTGGGTTTAAATTAATTCAGGCATACTCGCAAAAAAATAATATTCCATTTGATCATTTGATCGAATACCTTGATTTGGTTGTTGTTAGCATTGCATCAGATATTGTTCCCATAGTTGATGAGAATAGAATACTTGCTCACTTTGGGCTGATACAAATAAATAAAAAACCTTGCGAAGGCCTAAAATCAATTATTCAAATTAGTGGTCTTTCCGGAAAATCAATTGCTATCGAAGATATTGTATTTAAAATTGGCCCAAGAATAAACGCTGCCGGCAGAATGGAATCAGCACATAAAGCGGTGGAATTATTACTCGCAGTTAGTGCAGCAAAAGCTAAAACAAGTGCCAACAATGTTGATGATTTTAATGATGCAAGAAAAAACATCGATAGATCCATTACCCAGGATGCACTTCGAATTTTATCAAGCGAATCAAAAGAAAGTAAAAAGAAATCAACTGTTTTGTATAATTCAAAATGGCACAAAGGAGTCGTTGGTATTGTAGCCTCAAGATTAATTGAAACTTATTACCGACCAACAGTTGTATTAACAGCCTCAAACGGAATGGCAACAGGATCAGCTCGTTCTGTAACAGGCTATGATATTTACCAGGCTATTGAAAAATGTAGTGATCTGCTCGAAAATTTTGGGGGCCATATGTATGCTGCAGGACTAACCATGAAGATTGATAATGTAGATAAATTCAAAGCTCGCTTTGAACAAATTGTTTCCAAAACAATTCTAGATGAACAACTTATACCTCAAGTAGAGATTGATTCGGAGCTTAAGCTTAGCGAAATAACACCCAAGTTTTTCAGAATATTAAAACAATTTCAACCTTTTGGTCCGGAAAATATGGCCCCGGTTTTTTTAACCGAAAATGTTTCTGACAATGGCGAAGCCAGAGCTGTTGGCACAAGTAAAGAACATTTAAAATTGGGTATTATTCACGAAGAAGAGCCATTTAAAGCATACCCGGCAATTGCATTTCAGCAAGGTGATTTTTTTGATTATATTCGTTCAGGTGACTCGTTTGATATTTGTTATTCAATTGATGAAAACAATTTCAGAAATAAATCAACGATTCAGTTAAATATTAAGGACATAAAGATAAATAAAAGAGACTAAACATTTAAGGGAGCATAATCGCTCCCTTTTGTTTTTCTATACTATTCGCTTGTCATAATAAACAAGGGCTGGAGCTCAAAGCTTTTATAGAATGGTCTAAGTCTTTCTGTATTATAATGTTTTGCTACATTAACAACTTTTTTTGAATTGATAACTACTTCTATTGGGATATTATCATATCTTCCATTGCTCAGCACTACAAGTCGTCCATGAATACCTTTAAGTATAAGATCTAAAGCAAGGTTTCCATAAGCCATAGGAACAATTGAATCGATTGCATCTGGATCTCCTCCACGAACCAAATATCCGAGTTTCTGATTAATTATTCCGATAGGTTTACCATTATTAAATTTGGGTGAAAGCTCTTTTAATTTAAGCGAAACTAAATCTCCTATTCCTCCCAGTTTAGCATGACCAAATGCATCTTTGTCCTGAGCTTCGAAAATCATATCACTCCCTTCGAACATGGCTCCTTCAGAAACTAAAACAACTGAATATTTGCTTGGGTTATTAAATCTGTCTTCAATTAATAATTCGGTTAGTTTTTCCACATTGAATTTGTGTTCAGGAATTACACAACGGTTTGCAGCACCAGCCATTGTAGGTAACATTGCAGTAAAACCGGCATACCGGCCAAAAACCTCAATTACGAGAAAACGCTCATGCGATCCGGCAGATGTTCTCAGGTTATTTGTCATCTGAATAGTTCGGGTAATACATGTGCTAAACCCTATACAATAGTCTGTTCCGGGAACATCGTTATCCATTGTTTTGGGAATTCCAACAATCTTAATGTTTTCTCGATATAAACGAACAGCATAACTCAACGTATCATCTCCACCAATTGGTATAAGATAATCAATGCCCAAGAACTCGATGTTTTTTAGTACTTCTGGAGTAAGATCATTTTTTTCTTTGTTATACCTGGCTTTTAAATGCTCGGGAACATCGTATTTAGTAACTTTTTCAGGATTAGTTCTTGATGAATGTAGAAATGTGCCTCCCGTTCGAGCAGATTTATTTACTAAATTTTCGGTAAGAACCAGAAAGCAATCTGAATTATCAAACTTTTTATCTCGAATAATATTCACCAGTCCAGCCCATCCGCGACGAATACCAATTACCTCATATCCTTCGCGTAATGCTCTAATTGTTACAGCCCTAATTGCCGGGTTTAATCCGGGAACATCACCTCCTCCTGTCAGGATTCCTATTCTTCCTTTTTTCTTAATTACTTCTGCCATGTTAATCCATATTAAATTATAAAGGGTTAATTTACAAAATAATAAAGTTAAAGTAAAGCAAAATCGTATGGTTTAATTTGATTATAAAACGTGTATATTTAAAATGAAACCAGACCATAGCGGAATAATAATTAAATTGAATTATACCATTTTGAAAAAATAGTAATATTTTTAGCTTCAAATCTCAAAGAATATTCAAATAAACTAACATGATAAAAAGCCTTTCAATTATTATTCCGGCTTACAACGAAGAAAAAACGATAAATCAAATTCTCGATAAGGTAATAGCCGTAGATCTTGGAGCAATTTTAAAGGAAATAATTATTGTTAACGATTGTTCTAAAGACAGGACAAAAGACATCATAGAAAAATATATAAATGACCATTCTTCGGAAAACATTCGGTTAATAAATCAAGAAATAAATCAGGGTAAAGGAGCAGCTTTGCATAAAGGAATTGCACATGCAACTGGCGATTATCTCATTATTCAGGATGCAGATCTGGAATACGATCCCAACGAATATATGGATCTGTTGCAGCCCGTTATTAAAGCCAATGCCGACGTAGTTTATGGATCGCGATTTGTTGGAGCCAATCCTCATCGGATATTATTCTTTTGGCATACTATCGGAAATCGATTGCTTACCTCACTGTCGAATATGTTTACCAATCTCAATCTTTCCGACATGGAAACGTGTTACAAGCTTATGCGAACAGAGATTGTAAAGAAATTAAACCTTAAAGAAAAACGATTCGGATTTGAGCCAGAAATAACTGCTAAATTATCAAGAGTGCCTAAAATCAAAATATACGAAGTTGGTATATCTTATTATGGACGAACATACGAAGAAGGGAAAAAAATTAACTGGAAAGACGGATTTAAAGCGATCTACTGCATTTTTAAGTATAATTTATTTTCACGAAAATAACCATGAGAATTAACTACAGGGTACGGTGGCTTATTTTTATCTTTTCGGTATTATTTATTCTTTTCGGATTATTGGTTTTATTTAGCACCTCGGCTGAAGGAGGTGCTGATAATTACGCACATTTCAGACTTGCCCGTTATGCTTTTAAGTACCCCCGTTTTTTTCTCGATCACTGGGGCAAACCAATCTTTACTATATTAAGTTCTCCTTTTGCTCAGTTTGGATTTAAAGGGATTCAGTTTTTTAATGTTATTGCCGGATTACTTTCAGCCTTTTTTGCCTATTTAACCGTTCGCAAACTCGAATTTAATAATGCATGGCTGGTAATTATTTTTACCTGCTTTGCTCCTGTTTATTTCATTATTATGCTTTCGGGATTAACCGAGATTCTGTTTAGCCTGATTCTGATATTTTCAATTTATCTTTTTTTCGATAAAAGATTTTTTGCTTCATCGATTATAGTATCGTTCATTATTTTTTCGAGAACTGAAGGTTTTCTATTCCTAATCCTGTTTTTAGCTGGATTTATAATTGAAATATTATACAGGGCTATTCCATTTCTACTAACAGGTTTTGTTTTTTTTAGCATTCTTGGATATTTTGCTTTGGATGATTTTTGGTGGTTTATAAATCAGAATCCATATACCGGAGCAAAAAATATTTATGGATCGGGAGAATTAACACATTTCATTCAAAATACCAAAAAGATTAACGGTATTCCATTGGCTATTCTGGCAGGATTTGGAATAATAAGTATTGTATTAGATTTAAACAAAAAATCCAGAAGAACAAGACAACTAACCATAGAGATTATTCTAATTTTATTTGGATTCCTAAGTTATCTATCAGCACATTCAATCGCCTGGTGGCTAGGTATTGGAGGTTCTCTTGGGTTAATTCGTGTAATGGCAGCAGTTATACCTTTAGCTGCAATACTTAGTTTGCGTGGTTATAATCTTATTTACGATTGGTTTAAATTCAATCAGTTTGTACAACTCGCATTAAAAATTGTTGTTTTAATAATTGTGATTAAAGTTCCTTACGACTTATATTCATTGCCAGTTAAGCAGGACGGTAGAGAAGAAGTACTTACAGAAGCTGCTGTTTGGATAAAACAAAACAATTATACAACCCAAAAGATATACTATTATGATTTATATTTTATTCATCAGTTGGATATAAATCCATTTGATCAGAATGTTTGTTTTGAAAAAGTACCAGATAAATCAAATCCAGGATTTAACATGCCCACTGGAAGTATTTTGCAATGGGATGCACATTTTGGTCCAAACGAAGGACAATTACCTCTCGAATCATTACTAAACAATCCAAAGTTTAAATTACTCAATGTATTTAAACCTCACGAACCATTTAAAGTTCTTAATGGATATGAATACGAGATATATATTTTTGAGAGAACGGATTGCGACCAATAAAAACTATTAAAAGTGATTAAGAATAATAAATACACAATACTGGTTTTACTAATTATTGCCCTTGTATATATCTGGACTGTTTTTAATATTTCGAAATGGCGTAAAAATCTGGTAATAAATAACGATGCTGTTTCATATTATTCGTACTTACCTGCAGTATTCATTTACAACGATTTAAGTTTTAGTTTTGTTGATAGTTTACCTAAAGATTTTGAAGGCAGAATATGGTATCAAACTACGCCATCCGGAGATCGGGTACAAAAAATGACCATGGGATGGTCAGTTTTATATGCACCGTTCTTTTTTGTTGCACACTCAATAGCACAAATTACGGATTTAAATGCGAACGGATATTCCGAAATCTATAGTATG
>JBFXEQ010000101.1:0-7908 GCA_050179935.1 Bacteroidales bacterium
TGTTGGTCTCAACTTTTATGTAGTTTTCGGTAAACCCGAATATCATCCCATCTTTTTTCGAAGACTCGAACACTACATTCGCTTCAAAACCAATATGATCGCTGTAAAACTGTTTGTGTTTTGCATTTGCCAGATCGTGTAATTTTTTGCTTCTTTCTATAATCTTATTTTTGGGTACTTTGTTATCCATTAAAGCTGATTTTGTATTTCGTCTTTCGGAGTAAGAGAAAACATGATAGAATGAAGCAGGTAATTGTTCAAGAAAAGAATATGTATCTAAAAACAGTTCGTCTGTCTCTCCAGGAAAACCAACTATAACATCAACTCCAATAAATGCATCAGGCATTAAATCTTTAATTCGGAGTACTCTCGATTCGAAAAGCTCGCGTTTATAGCGGCGTTGCATTTTTGCTAGTATTTCATTACATCCCGATTGCAATGGGATATGAAAATGATTTAAGATCTTCTTCGATTTTGAAACATGTTCAATTATTTCATTGGTTAACAGGTTTGGTTCAACAGATGAAATTCGGATTCGCTCAATACCTTCAACAAGTTCAAGGTTTTTTATTAGTTCGAAAAATGATTCGTTAGTTGATTTTCCAAAATCACCAATGTTTACTCCTGAAAGAATTATTTCTTTAATTCCGGATGATGCTATTTTTTTTGTTTCATCAACAAGCTCCTGAATGCTTTTATTTCTGCTTTTCCCGCGTGCTAATGGTATTGTGCAATAGGAACATGAGTAATCACAACCATCTTGTACTTTTAAAAACGATCTTGTCCTATCTGCTTCAGAATGGGATGAATCGAAACGCTCTATTTTTTCGATTTCGCACGAATAAACAACCGGTTCATTGCCATTACCTATTTCCGAAAGATGATCAAGAATATTGAACTTCTCCTGAGTACCCAAAACCAAATCGACACCAAAATTTGTGACTATCTCTTCAGGATTAAGCTGGGCATAACATCCAACTAAAGCTATATAAGCATTCGGAGATTGATTTTTGATTTTATGAACAATCTGTCTGCATTTTTTATCTGCCTGATCGGTTACTGAGCAGGTATTTATTACATAGAAGTCGGCATCTGAGTTAAAGTTAACTACTTCGAATCCTTCTTCTTTAAATTTTCTCGATATGGTTGATGTTTCTGAAAAGTTGAGTTTACAACCTAATGTATGAAAAGCAACACGTTTTATATTTTTATTGGGCTTACTCATTTGCAGCAATTAGTAAATCTGCAAATTTATGTTATTTTATTAATCAATTACCATTTCGGAGATAGTCAAAATAGATTTGTTTTACAATGCCATCGGCTATACCCATTTTAGGAACAATGATTTCTTTAGTCCCCGACCATTTAATAATTTTAAAAAGTAAATCGGATGCATGTACAATAACATCGGCTCTATCGGGGTTTAACCCTAAAATCTTTATTCTATCATCATACGAGTATGATTTTATGGTATCAGAAACAGTTTTTATTGTCTTTACAGGTAAGGGTTTTCCTTCTTTTTTACCCGATAATTTTAATAGCTTATTTATATTTCCTCCCGACCCGATAAGCTCAATATTTTTATAGTTTTTCTTAATTTCAGATAAAAACATTTTTAATGCACTTAACTCATTCATGTTGTAAGTTTTGTTTAACAACCTGATTGTTCCGATATTAAATGAATGAGAGGCAACTATCGCTGAATTTGAGAACAAGGTTATTTCTGTACTGCCACCACCAATGTCAACGTACATATAGGAATGTTTTGTGTCAAACAACTCATCTATTCTATTATTAAATATAATATTTGCTTCGGTTTTTCCATCAATTATTTCGATTTGTATTCCTGATTCTTTTTTCACCTTTTTAATTACATCGTTTCCATTTTCGGCTTCGCGCATTGCTGATGTGGCGCATGCTCTGTATTTTACAACATCCTGTACGCTCATAAGATTTTTAAAGGCAATCATTGTTTTTGTCAGTTTTTCAATGCTCAGATTGGTAATCTTACCATTGGTAAAAACATCAGTTCCTAAACGTACCGGTACACGAATAATAGATGATTTTTTAAAAAACACTTCCTTACCATCTTCAATTACGTTTGTAAACAGTAGCCTTACTGCGTTAGTACCAATATCAATTGCTGCAAATTTTAGAAGTTTCAAAATAGTCGGTTTTTATTTTTTTGGATAATCAAAAAAGTATTCAATAGGTTTGAATTTGGCAATATTTTTCCACGAGTCGTTTTCGAACTTAATTCCAACTACGCCCGAAGTTGGTAGCTCTTCTATTTTGTCATGAAGGAAATAATTGGCAAGATCAGTAAAAGATGGATTATGACCAAAAATCATCATTGAATCGATTGAGTTATCAGTATCTTTAATTATCTCAAGATATTTACTTTCTGATGACATGTATAAATCTTCATTAATATTCATATTTATTAAAGGAAACTTAAAAGTACGTGCAAAAATCGTAGCAGTGTGCAAGGCTCTTATTGCAGGGCTTGTAATAAAAAGCTGAGGAGTTATTTTTTTCTGTAACAGAACAGATGCCATCTTGTAGCTATCAATAATTCCGCGCTCTTTTAATGGTCGGTCAAAATCGGGTACATCAATAAAATCTCTGTCTGATTTTCCATGCCTTACGATATATAGATGTTTGTATGCTGTCATATTTTCAACTTTAAGTACTTATAACTTTAGTCACTCTAACCTGCCGGCTAATATCAATAAGTAAAGACTTCTTTTTTTTCACCCTCCGGTCTTCGACCACCTCCCTCGAGGGAGGACAAGGCTAGATATATTCTCCCTTGAGGGAGATGCCCACAGGGCAGAGGGTGAATATTCCTTTACTAATTGACATTGGTCTGCAGGCAGTTTAGACACTTTTTATAATAAATTACTTGCTAACTCTGCCAGATAACTTCTTTCACCTTTAACCAAATTTACGTGAGCAAAAATATCCTGGCCTTTCATTCTATCAGCCAAATAGCTTAATCCATTCGATTTCATGTCGAGATATGGAGAATCGATCTGATGAATATCACCAGTAAATACCATTTTAGTACCTTCACCGGCACGTGTAATAATGGTCTTAACTTCGTGTGGAGTAAGGTTTTGCGCTTCATCAACAATAAAAAACGAATTTGATAAACTTCGGCCTCTTATATATGCCAGTGGGCTTAATACCAGTTTTTCATTTTTGAGCATTTCCTCAATTTGCATGTATTCTTTGCTTTGAGCTTTAAACTGGTTTTTTATTACCGATAGATTGTCAAATAAAGGTTGCATGTAGGGTAAAATTTTCTCTTTAACATCACCTGGCAAAAAACCCATTTCGCGATTTGCCAAAGGAACAATTGGTCGGGCGAGTAAGATCTGGTTGAATTTTTTCTCCTGATGAAGAGCCGAAGCCAGAGCTAATAATGTTTTACCTGTTCCGGCTTTACCTGTAAGTGCTATAAGTTGTATTTCGGGTCTGTTTAATGCATCAATCGAAAAAGTTTGTTCTGCATTTCTTGGTTCAATGCCATATGTCTTGTGTTTTTCAACTCGTTGCATCATTTTAGTAATGGGATCAAAATGAGCAAGAGCGGACGATTTTTGCCCTTTTAAAATATAATACTGGTGTGCCTTAGGTTTTAGTTTAAACTCATCAATCGGAATTCCATCATGCGATTCGTAGAACTTTGAAATCAATAAATCGTCAATACTGTTGATGGTTTCAATATCTCTGTGAATTTCTTCGAGATCAGCAACTTTATCAGTGGTATAATCTTGAGCCATAATTCCCAACGACTTGGCTTTCATCCTTAGGTTTATATCTTTACTTACAAGTATTACCTGCAGCGGTTTTTTCTTTTCTACTACAAATTCAGCAATAGCCAGTATTCTATGATCGGGGGTTGGTTCAGGAAACGATGCTTTAAGCTGATCTGAAAATGGTTTTCCGGTTTCGATAGAAAGCTTGCCCATTCCTTTGCCTAATTCCTTTCCTCCGTTAAACAATGTATCACCCGACAGCTTGTCAAGTTCGCGTGTAAACTCACGTGCATGATAATTTATTAAATCATTTCCTTTTTTTAAATAGTCGAGTTCTTCCAACACAACGATGGGTAATACTACATCGTTTTCCTGAAAATTATGCAAACAGGTATAATCGTGTAAAATAACATTGGTATCAATTACAAAGACCTTTTTTTGTTTTTTCATAGTAGTATTTTTTGTGTAAATACAGATATAAGTTAATTTCGTACTAATTTAATGAATTATTCTTTTAATCATTATAAAGCATTATTAATTTATTTATGGAAATCATTGAAGGAATCATAACTAGAAGAAGTATAAGAAAATACACCGACAAAAAAATAAGCAGCGATAAGGTATCTGAAATCCTTAATGCAGCAATGCATACTCCATCAGCGCGGAATCAGCAACCATGGCACTTTTTAGTAATTACCGATAAAAAGATTTTAAATCAACTAGCTGAAATTCATCCTTATGCAAAGATGTTAACCCAGGCACAATTGGCTATTTTGGTTTGTGGTGACGAAACACTTGAATTAAGCTCAGGATATTGGGTGGTTGATTGCTCTGCAGCAACCCAGAATATTTTACTTGCTGCCCACGGATTAGGAATCGGAGCAGTATGGCTGGGTTTGCATCCGCGTGAGGAACGAAAAAGTGCAATACGTGAATTATTCAAATTACCAACTCATATACAGCCACTTTCATTAATTTCGTTAGGCTACCCTGATGAGAAAAGAAGTGTTTCTGACAGATTTAAACCCGAAAGAATTCATTACAATGCATGGTAAAATCTTTCAGATTAATTTACTTTGCTCAATATTTTAAATGAAATGAACTATAAAGAAACACTCGACTGGTTATTTAGTCAGTTGCCAATGTACCAACGAGTTGGTAAGGCGGCTTACAAGGCTGATTTGATAAATACAATAAAACTCGACGATTATTTTAATCATCCACATAAAAAGTTTAAAAGCATTCATATTGCCGGAACAAACGGAAAAGGTTCGGTTTCTCACATGCTTGCCTCGGTGTTACAAACAGCCGGGTATAAAGTTGGTTTGTACACTTCGCCACATTTAAAAGATTTTAGAGAGCGAATTAAAATTAATGGACAAATGATTTCGGAAACCGAGGTAATTGATTTTGTTGCAAAGCATAAACCGATTTTTGAAGAGATTCAGCCTTCTTTTTTCGAGATGACAGTAGCTATGGCTTTTGATTATTTTGAACGAGGTAAAATTGATGTTGCTGTTGTTGAGGTTGGAATGGGAGGAAGGTTGGATTCAACCAATATCATTACTCCTGATTTGTCTGTAATCACCAATATTGGATTTGATCATACTGCTTTTTTAGGTGATACATTAGAAAAGATTGCAGGCGAAAAGGCCGGAATTATTAAATCCGGAGTTCCTGTTGTTATTGGCGAAACGCAAACCGAAACAGAACTGGTTTTCAAAAAAACGGCATCAGAAAAAGGTTCCAGAATCGAATTTGCCGATCAGGTTTATTCTGCAGATTATTCGATGCAAACTATGGATGGAAAACAAGCTTTTACTATCTCTGCTAAAGGAAAAATCATTTATGAAAATTTAAAACTTGATTTATTAGGAATTTACCAACGAAAAAATATTTGTACAGTTCTCAGATCCGTAGACGTGTTGAAAAAATTGAATTATAAAATTGTTAGAGAACATATTTTTCAGGGAATTGAAACTGCATCTAGAACTACCGGATTAATGGGACGCTGGCAGATTTTAAACCAACAACCACTTATAGTTTGCGATACAGGACATAACTACGAAGGAATGAGTTATGTAGTGGAGCAGATAAGAAATACCCCTTATAAAAAGCTGCATATGGTATTTGGAGTAGTAGATGATAAAGATGTAGATAAAGTAATGACTATTCTACCTAAAGAGGCGACTTATTATTTTACCCGCGCATCAATTCCAAGAGCACTTAATGAAGAATTATTAAAACAAAAAGCCGAGAAATTTGAATTATTTGGTAAAACTTTTTCAACCGTTCAGATTGCAATAGAAAATGCAAAAAAAAATGCAGGGGTTAACGATCTGATTTTCATTGGTGGAAGCACATTTGTGGTGGCTGATGCATTATAAAATAAAAAAAGGTTAGCTGTTCGCTAACCTTTTGATTTCGTGTTGTGGGAGATACTGGGTTCGAACCAGTGACCCCCTGCTTGTAAGGCAGGTGCTCTGAACCAGCTGAGCTAATCTCCCAAAAAATGTAAGAACTTTTTTCTTTAAAAGTGTTGCAAATATAATGCTCTTTTTTAATCTGCAAAAATTTTTATCTTTTTTTTTAGAATTGTAATCATATGTAATTGTATTTTATTTAATTAAAATTAACGATTGCCCGCTTTTATTCATAATTGTTGTTAATGATTTTCTTCATTTGCCCCGTCCCTGAAGCTTGCCTGCGGCAGGCAGGGGTGTGAAGAAAATCAATTTGCACCCTTTAGGGGTTTGGGGCAAACAAATTGATTTTCAATTTATTTACATAATATTTATGACATAAAACGGACATTCAAATTAAAATTTTATAAATATGATTATTCGCAATTCGCGAATCGAGAAAGAGGAATAAAAAATAATATTGATTAGTTATTTCCGGATAGTTTTAACTTCCATAAATATAAAAAACGTGCAAGTTTCTAGTAAAAAGAATTTTATAGAAATAGACTTTTTTAGAAAAAATAGAATATCTTTAAGAATAATTATATTTTATTATGGAAAAATACAAAATCTTATATATTGATGATCAGAATGTAAACTTATTGCTTTTTTCTGAAGTTTTTATTGATGATTACATAGTTATAACCGCCGATTCAGGTAAAAATGGCTTGGAAGTTGTTAAAAATGAGCATATTGATTTAATAGTATCTGATCAGTCTATGCCAAAAATGACAGGTGTTGAGTTTTTTGAGCAGGTACTTAAAATCAATCCAGAACCTAACCGAATACTACTAACTGCATTTAATGATTTAAACGCACTTGCAGAAGCGGTTAACAGAGCGAAAATATACAGATATGTAAAGAAACCATGGAATAGAGATGATTTAAAACCAATTCTTGATGCAGCCATTCATGATTATGTTTTACGACGCCAAAATGTTGAGCTTACAGAAAAGTTAAAATTGCAGACTATAGAATTACAAGAATCAATACATCTAAAAAATGAACTACTTGCTCAGCTTGAAGAATCGAAAGATGAACTTGAGAAAAGTGAGAAGAAATTGCGAAAAATAATAGAATTATCTCCAATGCCAATCGCTATTTCTGATCTGGAAAATAATAACACCTTACTAAACGATCAATTTACTAAAGCTTTCGGATACACATTACAAGATGTTCCTACCATAAATGACTGGTATTCAAAAGTATATCATGACATTGATTATAGAGATCAGCATATAAAAGAATGGCAGAAAGAATTAAAAATTGCAATTCTGAATAAAACCATTATGAATGCTATTGAATCAGTTGTAACATGTAAAAATGGCGAAAGAAAAACAATACAAACAAAAGCAACCATTGTGGGTGATAATCAGGTTGCGATATTTAGTGATATTACAAAAATTAGAAATTTAGAGGCTGATATTTCTTTTAGAATTTTAATGGAAGAGGAAATATTAAAAGCAAAATTGGCTGCTGAGGCTGCTAATAAAGCCAAAAGTGAATTTATTGCTAATATGAGCCATGAAATAAGAACACCAATGAATGCAATTCTTGGTTATGCAGAAGTACTTAATCAGGAAATTAATAATCCAGCTCAAGCAAGTTATATTAGATCGATTCAGACAAGTGGAAAACACTTCTAGGCTTAATAAATGACATTCTTGATTTCTCGAAAATTG
>JBFXEQ010000102.1:0-7685 GCA_050179935.1 Bacteroidales bacterium
AACGGCCGCCATCTACATTACCCACGACCTGGCCGTGGTGGCCCAGTTGGCCGACCGTATCATGGTATTACGCAACGGCGACCTGGTGGAAGAAAACGACGCCGGCGAGATTCTCGCTCATCCGCGGAAACCCTATACCCGGGACCTTCTGGCCGTGCGCGCATTTCGCAAACGCGAAAGCGACGCGGCGTTGAAAAAAGAAGTGGTTCTCAAGGTCGAGGACCTGACGGCCAGCTATACCGGTGAGAACCCTGTCCTGGAGGATATCTCACTGACGGTTCATCGCGGCCGCACCGTTGCCCTGGTGGGCGAGTCGGGCAGCGGCAAATCGACCCTGGCGCGGGTTATCACGGGTCTTTTGCCGCCGGTCAGCGGTTGTGTGAGATTTAACGGAGAAGCTTTGCCCGCGGCCCTCAAGCATCGCAAACGCGAGGACCTGCGCCGGTTGCAGATGGTCTACCAGATGCCGGACACGGCCCTGAACCCACGCCAGCAGATCCGCAAGATCATCGGCCGTCCGTTGAAATTTTATTTCAACGCCAGCCGCCGGCAGCGGGAAGCGCGGATTCTGGAACTTCTCGAGCAGGTCGAACTGCCGGCCGATTATATCGACCGATATCCCACCGAGCTGTCCGGCGGAGAAAAACAGCGCATCTGCATCGCGCGTGCCCTGGTCGCCAAGCCCGATCTGATCATCTGCGACGAGGTGACCTCGGCCCTGGATCAGCTCGTGGCCGAGGGAATTTTAAAGCTGCTCCTCAACCTGCAGCGCAAACTCCAAGTTTCCTATCTGTTCATCACGCACGACCTGGCCACGGTCAAGGCCATCGCCGATGAAATCGTGGTCATGTTGGCCGGTCGCATCGTCGAGAAGGGGCCCAAAAGAGAAATTCTCACCCCTCCCCACCATGCATATACCCAGCGACTGCTGGCCTGTGTTCCGGAAATGGATCCCCATTGGTTGGACCGGTTGCTGGAGAACCGGCCGGCCGCCTGACGAGTAGGGGGGGCTCGGGGGACATTGATACCTAAATTGCGTTTCCCATTTTGGATATTTTGTAATCCAATTTAATGTGAATGCCTTACGTCACTTTAAAACGCCAAAATAGGAAACGCTGTCTATAAGGTTATTAACCCTGGGGATTACCGATCAGCTCGATTGAGCTTTTTTGATGTATCTGTAATAAGGCTGAAGTTGCGCTTTGGTATTGGTATCTGCCGCTTTTGACCGGCCGAAATTCTACAGGATAGATTCGATAAGCTGTCGCTTTTAAGGCGCTTGTTTCTTTGGGATAAATTTTACAAATCTTCACGGCTGGTTATTCCAACCAAAATAAGTGGAGAGTGTCTATCGTAACTGGTACTTTTCAGATTTGAGCTGTCGATTAAATCTGCAGTGAAATTAAAGAAGTTTAGGTCAGTTATCGCAGTTCTCTGCTATTGTTCTGCGTCGAATTCGAGAAAACGAAGAGCGTCCCCAATCTTCATAGAGTTATAATCGCCGGGCTGTTGCTTTGTTGCAAACTTGGCGGTTTTTAACGATCATTATAACACTTTATCCAATCCTTAGAGACTCTTTTCTTTTAAAAATTGCCTACATTAGTATTTAAATAGTTCCGGTAAGAGTATCTCCGATTCCGCGAGAATATTCAATATTAAACTCATTAGACGGAGCATATGATAGCGCAACATTATCAAATTCTTGCGCTATTTTGAATAAAGAAACTGCGGTTAATTTTGGACCAAGAGAGCTCATTATTAGATTAGAATTGTCGACATAGTCTAAAAGATGTTTGCGGATAGTATTGAGACCTCTATCGTCAGAATACGCATCAACATCAAAAATTTTAATGCCTGGTGTATTTGTAAACTCTTTTATATGTTTTTCTGAATTTAGTTTCAAATTTGAGAATTGTGATCCGATTTGAATACCTAATAATGTTGTTTCTGGCTCAAAAAAATAGATTAACTGATTAACTCGATCAATATCAAATCCAGTAATTACCACAAGTGTTGTAGGCTTCCCGAGTTCAGCAATACCTGACAGCTTATATACTAACCTTGGTTTCCCTGGATCGCGGCTTAACCATTCATTGCTATATCCTTCAGGCTTATTATAAATATATTGTATTCGGGAGGTGAAGTTTTGTAAAATGTGGAATACTATCCAAATAGTTTCTCTAGGCATTGTTGATATATCAACCAAAATTTCCTTGTCTTTTAATTTTGAATCACCAAGCGAATTAAAAATAGATATCCAAGAATTTAAATCTTGATTTAATTCGATCTCTTTAATTGGTATATTTTTTTTGTTACATATACTTTTAACTTTATTTCTATTTTCCAAAGAAACATTACTATAATCGGAAAAATAATACATCAATACAAATTCGAATGAATAATCTTCAACCAACCTTATAAAACCCAATAAAAATCTCGGTTCCCAGCTCGCAGTTGTAATCAAAGTTATATTATTATTCATCAAACAAACTCCGTTGTCTACTTGGTTTGTCTTCGTCAATAGTAAGCTCAATTAGTTTATTTTCAGTTGCGGCCAAATAGAGATCAGATGCTTTAAGGCTAACTCTAGCATGTTGACCTATTGGATCGAGTCCTCTGTCTGGCCATAAAATGCGATTAGGCACATAGTAAGTTTCCCTTTTACCATGATCCTTTGCAGAACTTGTATAGGTGTATAATATTTGAGCTTTTCGAGCTAACCTAAGTAATTCTTCAACTTTTTTAAAATCAACAGAATTTTGTTCAGAGATAGTGAAAGAAATAGCTCGAGGTTCTGATTTATGTTTAAGTAATCGCTCCTTGAAGTGAATTGATAAGTTATCAAATAAATGGTAAATCTGTTCAGCGTCGGTCATAGAACAACCTTCAATACTTTTATCTAATTTGTTTTTTATCCATTCCCATTTCTTTTTACTTCTTGAAATTATTACTTCAGTTTGAATATTTGATGGTATTTGGTCTACACAAATATCTGACCCTTCCTGAAAAGATGGTGTGGAACGTATGTCAGAAATCACACTATCATACATCCAATAACAAGGTTCAAGCAGATTGCGAATCACACCTGTTGATAAATGAATTAATATTTCAAAACCTGAATAGGGCGGAAGGTTCGCTTTTGGGGAGCGACTTCTAAAGTATTCAGCTCGATAATATTTGTATACGTAATCCGAGATCTGTTTGCTATTTCCATCAGGATATTTTTTCTTTGCTTCTAATTTTACTTTATTTTTACATTCTTCAAGATCAGTTTCAAGTTGTTTGTTAACTGGAAAGAACTCTTCAGGCGTTTTTTTAATACACAGTTGTTCCAATCTTTTTTCAATTATTTTTCTTGCTAATTTTCCGAAATCAGAAAATTTATTCTGATACGGTTGTTCCATATCAACAACCGTATAGTCATGGCCCTCTAAAATTGTACCACCCGATGATGTTATAAATGACGGTTCATCAACCTTTGCGGTTGCTACTTTAAAACTAATTAGACTGTTGTCTCTGTAGGCTATCCAAGAATTTAGTGTTTCAATTTGATGAGGGTTTAAATCATGAGCATCATCAATTAGAAAAGAAAAGTGTGAATTTTTAAGTTTATCAGCATTTTTGAAACAATTAATAAGCGGTAGTACTCCAGAATTGAATGATATCGCATTATCATAAAATACATCTAATTTTTTTGCATTAATTGCTCTTTGAGCCTCAGAAACCTCTCTATTAATATACATTTTTAAACTGTCAAGTATAGGCCGATCTTGTGGCAAACTAATTCCCATTACAAACTGAATGTCTTGCTTAACTGATATCTCTTCTGAATCTAAAAACAGATTAGGAATATTAGATAGGGTATCCGTAATTGAATACATTATTGATAAAACAAAAAAATGTTCACTAATTACAGAGGCACCAAAATCATCAATTAATTGATATTCTCTTTTATGAGTTAAGGGCGTGTTGCATGGCACATAAATAGAAATTATTTGTAGATCAGTTTCTTTTTTCTCTATGTTTGATTTAAGAAATTGCACCGGGAATGAATTGTACAACAATGTCATTGTCTTCCCAGTACCTCGCTCACCGATTAAAAAAATATTTCTTCTTGATTTTATAAATCGTGAATAATTATAATCCTGAATGTAAAATTCAAGAATTTTACTATCGTTAAACTTATTAGCTGCTTCATATTCGAATGGATTATTATTATTCATATTATTCTCACAATATTTCACATTGTCTTTTTATTTTGCTAATTATATTTACGACAGAATATTCTGAATCTATTTCAATTAACTCTTTGTGAACCTCACCAGGTATAACAAGGTCGGTAAGAATTAACTTGTTTAAACCTAAATCGTATGGCTGATCATTAATCCAAAAATTAAAAGCAATTGTTGTTTTTTTAAAAGGCGCTAATAAATCACAATAGTGTTTTGCATATTTTCTCTCTTGATCAAGTTTAATTATTCTCTTAAAGCAGAATTCAATTAGAGAAGACAACGAATTTGTCTTTTCGCTGGATACACTTCCATCGTCGCTGTTATTGAATATGTTAAAGTTAAAAGTAAGTGCTATACGTTCATTTCCTCGATCAATATTAACTGATGTTATTGATGCATAATTGTGATATATTTCAGAGGAATCACTGTAAGGGTAAAATTGATTCATGAATAGAGAAGTCCTTTGAGGACCCTCTGCAAGTTCATCCGCAAATCTTAAAACTGATGAAATTTCTTGTAGGCGAACTTTTTTTCTATCGAGATGCTCATCGTTAAGGTATTTTAATGTATCCTTTGATCCATCAATTGCTTTTCCACAATGGGCTCCAACTGCTCTCATAACAATTTGTTGTTCTTGACGAAAGTTATGAGCATCTGGTCTTGCAAATTGATAAATTGAAGAAATATTCCGTTGATGCTCCTCGCGATCAAAAATATTACCAACATCATGAAATAAAATTGCCATTAATAGGCAATAAAGATCCATGCCTGAAAATTTGATAGCGGCTTTGCCTAAAAGTCTTTCTGAATTTTCCAATACATTAGCAATATGGACTTCACCGTGATCGGTTAACTCTGGTTGAATCGATTTAATTTCTGGTAAAACTTGTTCTACCACTCTTTGTCTAGCATACAGGTAGTGTGAGAATTTTTCCCTACCTTTTGTTCTGCCTAAATCCTTAACCAAAGACTTTTCTGTGAGCTCTTCTAATTTTGTTGTTTCCCACATAAATAATCCATTTACTAAACTTCAGGGAATATTTGGTTTAATGATAAATTTAAATTTTATATAAAAATCATTTAGTTACTATGTCAAATACGCTTTTAGCTAACAGGGGTGGTACAGCATCTCCAACTTGTTGCTGTTGAAATCCAATTGACCCTTTAAATTCATATGAATCAGGAAATGATTGTAAACGAGCTGCCTCACGTACGGAAAGTCCTCTGTCTTCTTTGGGATGGATAAGCATATTTTTCCTGAAGTTGCCTATTACCACAGAAGGAAGATCTTCCCTTAATCTTCTATATATTCCAGTATGACAACGCATTCTGTTTGAATAATTCTTCATCAATTCAACTGGAATGTTTTCCCAATTACCACCTTGAGGAACAGTTTTATACCTTGCTATTATCTGCTCAGAACTGTTTGTAACTAAATGATTTTTGCAAAATTTTAAATTACCTCTGAGTTTCAATGCATAATTTGATGGTTTAACGAACTTGTATGGAAGAACATCGAAGGATGATCCATTAGAAAGAATTGGTAAATCGTTAATTGCCTCACCAACACTTACATGTTTTTTTATTGTCTGTTTAGGTTTTTCATATCTTTTTCCTTTTTTTGATCCTATGATAAAAAGACGATTTCTAAATTGTGGGACACCATAATCTGCTGCGTTAAGAATCCAATGAGAGGTCGTATAACCAATATTTTCAAAATTAGCTATTATTCTATTAAAAAAGACTGCATTTTCTGTTTCAATGATCCCTTTAACATTCTCAAATACTATGATTTCAGGTTTCAATTTGTTTATTAAATTAAAGAATCCTAAAAACAACCAATTATTTGGATTTTTAGAACTTCTTGTCTTCTGGTTCGATGTCGAAAATCCCTGACAAGGAGGGCCTCCAAATATAATTAGTTTTCTATCGCTTCGCTCAATATTTAAATCATTAACGTTTAAGATATCGTCGTTGATTACTTCAGTATCTAAATTATTATGTTTATAGGTTAATGCTGCATGATAGTCTTTCTCTATCGCTTTTAATACTTTAACGCCTGCATAAGTAGCACCTAATGCCATTCCACCTGCGCCTGAGAAAACATCAACTCCTATATATTCGTTCATCTACACTATCGAGCATTAATGTGTTTAGCATATAAATCATCAAATAATACACTATACCTATCGTAGAACTCTTTTAATAAAGGTAACATTATTTGTCTAATCTGAGGATGAGCTGCATTTGAACATCTTAAGTTTAAAATATGTCTCCATTCTCTTATGTTACATGAAACTACTATTTCAGTTTTTAAACTATTTGGTAAAACAGATCTAGCCTCCTCTGGCCTAGCTCCAACTTTAATCAATTTTAAATATGATTCTTCGGCCATTCTCATAGATTCTAACCAGATAGAATATCTGTCATCATTTTCATTCCAAAAATATGGTCTAATAACAGTTATTTCATTTCCAAATTTATCTTTTGAATAATTTGCATATCGGGTACTTTCTTGACTAAATGACGCAAGCCTATGCCTAACTAACTCATGGCTTACCCCTCTATCACAAATAAATTTAACTGTTTTATATACATGTTCAATTACACTATGATGTCCAGATGCTATTATTTTTCTGACAAAACCAGATGCAGAATCATCTGTTATTTTATTTTCAGATTTGTAACATGTTCTTCCTGCAATTTCAATTTTTTGCAAAGAATAATCATGTTTTTCATCAAAAAGAATTTCAAAAGATGGATCAATGATTTTCATTTAGATTCCTCTTGATCATTATCTAAAAAAGAGTTTAAAATGTTAGATAAATAATCTATCTCTTTAGTTTCGCACTCCCAAACTGTAAGCACAGACCACCCTAATTTTTTCAATTGTCTTATTGCGTTTTTATCTCTAGCCTTAGTTCTTTCAAATTTATTAGACCAATATTCTTCATTTACTTTAGGAAAATAACAGCCTCTTTTACATTTATGTCTATGCCAAAAACAACCGTTTACAAAGATTACCTTCTTTCTCGATTTAAAAACTATATCAGGTCTGCTCGGAAGAGATTTATCGTGAAGTCTATATCTATATCCCTTTGAGTAAACAATTTTCCTAACAACGATTTCAGGGGCTGTATTGTAGCTCTTTATGCGAGCCATAAGTTTGCTTCTCTCTTGTAAGGTCAAATTGTCCATAGAAAACCTTTGCAAGAAAAAAATATATATAAACTCTCTCAACAAAATGATGCTATTATCATAAAAGTACTGTAAATTCAAACACCTAAAAACATTAAAGATCTCTGTTGCACCATAGATTACATGGGGGGTGCAGTCCCATTTAGGGGAAAGCTTCATATTGCCCTCGATTCATTTGTAGCAAGTGTTTCAGCATATTGTCCCAGCGCCCACATAACAATGTACTCCTGAGAAAAAGCATGACTTCGGCAGTCT
>JBFXEQ010000103.1:0-7655 GCA_050179935.1 Bacteroidales bacterium
TTATCTTGTTTTTTTGTTAGGCATCATAAAAATAAGTGATAAAACTTTATTTACAAAGCACTGTTTAAAATAATATTAAACAGTGCTTTAACTTATTTTTTTAATTAATTGTTTGCGGATTTAAGGTCTATGTTAAAATTAAATATGCATGCACAAATAATGCTTACTGATAGTGGCGGTTTACAGGAAGAATGTACTGTTTTAGGAACTCCATGCCTAACCATGAGATGGAATACCGAACGTCCAATAACTTTAAGAGAACATGGCGGTGCAAGTGTTTTGGTTGGAAACAATATTGAACGAATCAGAAAAGAATTTAACGAAACACTAAGTAAAAACCGAAAACCTGAACGTCCGGAGCTCTGGGATGGAAAAACCGCTGAACGTTGTTTACAGGCTATTTTAGATTATAGATTTTAGTGTTTCGCTTGTGTCTTAGTGCCTTGGTGGCAGAATAAAAAACGATGGTCTTTACTCTAAAAACATACAAACAATTACTAACTGCCCTGCAGCAACAGGGTTTTTCTTTTAAGTCCTTTTCAGGAGTTTAAGGTTGCTACTTTTTTGGAATTTTATGGAATTCGAATCCATATTTTTCCACCTTCTTTCTTTATACACGTTCTATTTTCCGAATTCCCCTCCAGACTTTTTAAATTCAACCCTTTTTACTTCAAGAAACCAGATAGCAAATTAAAATTAGTTACAATTTTGGAATCTGATTCCAAAATTGTATGTTTGTATATGATTCAGAGAAATGCCGAGAAAGAACTACGTATTCTTTCAAAACAGTTTAAAGCAATTGCAATTGTTGGGCCACGACAATCGGGAAAAACAACGCTTGCCCGGTATGTTTTTTCTAATCTGCCCTATATTAGTCTTGAAAATCCCGATACAAGAAGATATGCCATTGAAGACCCCAGGGGATTTTTAAGTAATTATAAAAACGGTGCAATATTTGATGAAATTCAGCGTACGCCCGAGATTTTCTCATATTTGCAGGAAATTCTCGACGAAACAAAATCTCCAGGGAAATTTATCCTTACTGGGTCAAACAATTTTTTATTACAGGAAAACATAACACAGAGTCTTGCCGGTAGAATAGCATATTTGACTCTGCTACCTTTTTCTTTGGCAGAATTAACATCTCTTGCTAAGGATGAACTAAACGAACAGATTTTTACAGGCTTTTATCCTCCTGTTTATGATCAGAATCTGGATGCCACAAAATGGTACTCCAATTATATTCGTACGTATATCGAACGAGATGTAAGACAGCTTAAAAACATAAGCGACTTAAATGCTTTTGATCGTTTTATAAAATTATGTGCCGGACGAATAGGCCAACTCCTTAATAAAAGTAACTTAGCCATTGAAACAGGTGTTGACAATAAAACAATAGACTCCTGGTTAGCCGTTTTGGAAAGCAGTTTTATTATTTATCGTTTACAACCACATCACAAAAATTTTAACAAACGCATTGTTAAAATGCCTAAAATCTATTTTTTCGATACTGGTTTGGCATGCAACCTTTTAGGGATAAACAATACAACCCAATTAGAAACTCATTATTTAAAAGGAAATATCTTTGAAAACTTCGTTATTTCTGAATATTTAAAAAATAAATTTCATAATGGCTTACTAAACAACTTCTTTTTTTGGAGAGATAATACAGGTCATGAAGTAGATTTAATTATTGAAAATCCGGAAAATCTTGTTCCTATTGAAATTAAATCAGGTAAAACTATACATGATGAGTTTTTTAAAAATTTAAGATATTGGTTAAAACTTACCGGCGAAAAACAAGGTAAAATAATTTATGCAGGCGATTTCGATCAGAAGCGTTCTGAAGGCATAGAAATTATAAGCTGGAAAAGATTATCGTCTTTTATTTAGTTTATCTAACTCTTTTTAACAAATAGCAACATGGATTTTACTCTCAACACATATAAACAATTACTTAAAGCCCTGAAGAATCAGGGTTTTTCTTTCCAACCGAAGTGCGCAGCACTGATCTCAACGAAGTTAAACTTTTCGGGAATATTTAGAATGGCCAACACAGCCTCTTTATCCTCCCGATGAATCGGGACAAGCTCTGAAGGGGAAAGCCCGACACGCCTTAAAAAGTGTGATGGGTCCCTTTAGGGAACAAAAGGGCGAGCGCCGGCCAAAGCAAAACATTTAAATCAACTTCCGATATTATTCATGCAGCAGAAAAAGGAGAATTGCCCGATCAGATTCTATTTACATTTCACCCTCAACGCTGGACCAATAATCCTCTGTTGTGGACAAAAGAACTGGTATTGCAGAATTCAAAAAATGTGGTTAAGTATTTTTTGATTAAGGTGAGATAATTTTAGTATCGTTTTTTTAAATGTATTATAAACTTATTCATTATATAGAACGTTGGAGCAGTTTCTTTTAATAAGATGAAGTCATTATAGTTTTCTGTTAAAATCGCAAAATATTATGTTTTTTTTCTATTTCGACAGAAATTTAATATATTTGATCTAAAAATTAATGATGGTAAAGCGCGACCAGGAAACACAAATTAAAAATTTTCTATTCCGTCAAAAAACAATAATTATTTATGGAGCCAGGCAAACCGGAAAAACAACACTGGTTAAAGCTCTGGTTAAAAACTATAAACATCCTGTTCTATTTTTAAATGGAGATGAATTTGATGTACGAACAATTTTATCAGATCCCAATCCTGAAAAACTAAAACCAATAATAGGAAAAAATAAACTAATTGTTATAGATGAAGCGCAACGTATAACAGAAACAGGCATTGTATTAAAAATTATTCACGATAATTTCCCCGATATCCAAATTATTGCAACAGGGTCATCAGCCTTTGAGCTGGCTAATAAAATAAAAGAACCATTAACCGGTCGAAAATTTGAGTTTAACCTGTATCCGTTTTCATTTAGAGAAATGGTTAATTACCATGGTTTTCTTACTGAAAAACGCATGCTTGAACACCGCCTTGTTTTTGGTTATTACCCAGATATAGCATTAAATCAGGATCTTGAGCAAAAACTTTTAAAAGAGCTTTCATCGAGTTATTTATACAAAGACCTGCTCATGCTTGAACAAATCCAGAAACCTGTTTTATTGGAAAAAATTTTGAAAGCATTGGCATTACAAATTTGCAATGAAGTGTCATATTACGAATTAGCCACACTTACAGGTTCAGATAAAGGAACAGTTGAAAAATATATTGACCTTTTAGAAAAAGCGTTCATCATTTTTCGTTTAAATGGTTTAAACAGAAATGTAAGAAATGAAATAAAAAAAGGCAAAAAAATATATTTTTATGACAATGGTATTCGTAATGCTATAATTGGTAATTTTTTACCATTATCTTCACGGTCAGATTCAGGAGCTCTGTGGGAAAACTTTTTGGTAAGTGAAAGAATTAAATTTAATAATAACAGTAACATTGATGTTAAATCATATTTCTGGAGAACGACACAACAACAGGAAATTGATTATATTGAAGAAAACAAAAATAAGCTTTATGCTTACGAATTTAAATGGAATCCAAACAAAAAGGGATTTATTTCAAAAACTTTTTTAAATGCTTATCCAGAGTCATCTTTTAAAATAATTAATCCGGATACTATACACGAATTTCTTTTATCTGAGTAATAAACTTAAAAAGAACTTTTAATATCATTTGTGCTACTAAACAAAGAAAATTTCCTGATCAGATCATGTTTACATTTCATCCCCAGCGCTGGACCGATAAACCGGTTCTGTGGGTAAAAGAATTAGTGTTGCAGAATTTGAAAAATTCTGTTAAGTATTTTTTAAATCGTATACGATCTTAGTGAAACTTAGTGCACCCCGCCTGCCGGACGGGCAGGTTCGCGCCTTAGTGGTAAATAAAAGATTATTAAGGGCATAGGGTATATGGGTATAAAGGGGAAAGCGGCAGCAGCAGTTTACCTACCTAATGGAAAAAGGAAGTTCTTATTTTCAAATGGTACCGAAAAGCCTGCCTTTAGGCAAGATTGAGTTAAGCAGGTTTTATTCCTGAAATAATTTTTACAAAAAAATATTGAATTTAATATGTAAATATGTAAATTTGCAATCGAACTGCACATATACATGAAAACGATCCCTCGTCAAATAACATCTATAGTAAGATTTCAACTAGGTAAATTTCCTGTACTTACCTTAACTGGTCCACGCCAATCGGGAAAAACCACCTTATTAAAAACCGAATTTACTGATTACAAGTATTTTAACTTGGAGCGAATAGATCATCGCGAATTAATTCTATCTGATCCGTTGGGATTTTTACACGCCCAAGGACCCAAAGTCATTTTTGATGAAGCACAACGCGTCCCCGAATTATTTAGTTATATCCAGGTAGTTTCTGATGAAAGAGGAACTCCTGGCCAATATATTTTATCTGGCTCTCAGAGTTTCTTAATGAATAATCATATTTTACAATCCCTTGCCGGAAGAACATATATTAGTCATTTGTTTCCTTTTGGTATCAATGAGCTCGGGCTATCAGACCAAGAAATTACAAAATATATATTTAATGGATTCTATCCCCGACTCTATAATTCAGATATTAAACCTACCGACTTTTATCCTTCATACATTCAAACATATATCGAAAGAGATATACGGTCGTTAAAAAATATAGAAAACCTAAACACATTTACACGCTTTTTAGGATTATGTGCAGGCAGAATAGGTCAGGTGTTGAATCTTTCATCACTGGCAAATGATACAGGAGTTGCGGTTAATACAGTAAAATCATGGCTTTCATTATTAGAATCAAGTTTTATTTTGTATCAGTTAAATCCATATTACAAAAATTTTAGTAAACGCTTAATCAAATCACCCAAGATTTACTTTTATGATACAGGCCTGGCATGTTCGCTATTAAAAATACAAGACAACGAAATGATTAAAACCCATTATTTATACGGGGCTTTATATGAAAACTTTATAATTAGTGAGCTGTTAAAAGCACAATATCATGCCGGTAAAGTGCCTTCAATTTATTACTGGAGAGAAAGTAATGGCGTAGAAATAGATTGTATAATGGAACTAAACAATCATAAAATAATTGCTCTTGAAATTAAGGCGGGAGAAACCTTTAATAAAGACTACCTTAAAAATTTTAAAAACTTCGCAGGAAATGAATCCGATATTCAAAAGTATCTAATATATACCGGCGATAGTTCAACAGTAATTTCTGATGTAACTATTATTGGAAAGTCCAATTTCCAGAAATTTATTAAACAATTATCTTAACTTATGTGGATTTTAAAACAAAAACATACCATTATCTGGCAGCATTTTTTCAAAATGGCAAAACCTAGCAGCGTCCGAAGGTTTCCGCTAAAGCGGAACATGCAATGCTAGCGTTTGCGGGGGAACAGTAAACCATTTCTTTGTTGCATAGCAGTATAAGCATACGTCTAAAAAAATCAAAACAGTTTAATATTATTATTATATTTGTACTATGAGTACGAATTCGGGCACTAAAATAAACCAGTTACTTCAGCAGCTTCCACAAGGTACTGTTTTATTATCTTCGTGGCTTGTAAATCAAGGCTATTCACGTGATCTACAACACCGGTATTTAAAAAGCGGATGGCTAACTTCATTAGGTTATGGTGCTCTGAAAAGAACTGGCGATACAATTAATTTAAAAGGTGCTTTGTATTGTTTACAGACACAAGCAGAAAAACATATCCATATTGGTGGGCGCTCTGCTTTGGGTTTACAAGGTTTGTCGCATTATCTTGAATTGTATCAAAAAGAAACATTGCTTTTTGCACCAAGTGGCACCAATCTGCCTCTTTGGTTTAAAAAATTCGAATGGGAAACCAAGGCAGTATTAATACATACTTCAATGCTTAATCCAAACATTGGGTTAATAAATTATAATGAAAAAACATTTACCATAAAAATATCAGACCCTACCAGAGCAATATTAGAATGTTTGGAACTCACTCCCAAAAGATTTGATTTACAAGAGGCATGGCAAATCATGGAAGGATTATCTGCACTAAATCCGAAAAACGTTCAGAAAATTCTGGAACATTGTAATTCGGTAAAAGCCTTACGTTTGTTTCTTTTTATGGCCGAAAAAGCAAATCATTCCTGGTTTAAATATTTGAATATTGAGCATCTAAATCTTGGAAAAGGAAAAAGAAGCATTGTTCCGAATGGTATTTACATTCCTAAATATAAAATTACTGTACCAAAAGAATTCTCATGATAAATAATCAATATGATAAACAAGTTGAACTATTACTAAGGATTTTACCGTTTATTGCAAAAGAAAATGATATTGCCTTACATGGGGGTACAGCAATTAATCTCTTTTATTTTGATATACCTCGCTTATCTGTTGATATTGACTTGACTTTTTTGCCGTTTAGTACGAGAGATAACGACTTGGAGCAAATAGTTACAATTTTAAAACGTTTAAGAAGTCAGCTTCTAAAAACTATCTCTGGAATAAATATTAAAGAACCAAGAGTTGATGAAGAAGAGTATAAATTATTTTGTTTTCTTAATAACACTGAAATAAAAATTGAAGTTAATACTATTAATCGCGGTATTTATCAAAAAACAGATATACTACCTTTAAGTAATGCTGCACAAGAGCGATATAACATGTTTTGTGAAATGCCGATAGTATCTTTAGGTCAACTTTTTGGTGGAAAGATAGTTGCAGCCCTTGATCGACAGCACCCACGTGATTTGTTTGATGTGAAGAAAATGTTGGATACATATGGATATCCCCCCGAGATAAATAAAGGGTTTGTTTTTAGCTTACTGAGTAGCAAACGTCCTATTCATGAAATTCTAAGTCCCTCTTTTCTTAATCATGAAGCAACACTTAATAGTCAATTTAGTGGGATGACAAAAGAAACGTTTACTTATGATATGTATGAAAACACAAGGGTTCAATTAGTAGAAATTGTGAAAAACAACATTTCCTCAGAGATAGCTGAACTGATAATAAGCTTCTCAGAAGGCAGACCAAAATGGAGTATATTTAATTTTGAAGTATTTCCGGGCATAAAATGGAAACTCATGAATATTAAAAAACTTAAAGAACAAAATCCTGAAAAACATATCAAACAAATGCTTGAACTTAAAAAAATTTTAAACTCTATTTGACAATATAAATACCATTTATAATAAATAATTACTCAATCAGATTATGCTTACCTAACGATCTGCCTGCCATTTGGCTGGTTGGCATGGTTCACATTTCATCTTCAGCGCTGGACCGACAAACCGGTTTCGTGGGTAAAAGAATTAGTGTTGCAGAATGTGAAAAATGTGGTGAAGTATTGCCTAAACTCTATAAGATAAAAGATAAAAGTGGCAGTTGGCAGGATACAGGATACAGTTTGAGCTTTGTGCGACTTTGTAATAAATGTCCATAGACGATAGACCATAGTCCACAATTACCGGTAAACGGGGATCTGTGAACGGTGAAGAGTGAAGAGTGATCTGTGAATGGAGAACTGTGTTCCGATGTCTTTCCCTAATATAGGTTGACCATAAAAGTTAACCACATGAAAGCAAATTTAGTAAAGATTCAAAAGCAACGGCGTTTTTCGGAAGAATTTAAAAGAGAAATTGTAAATGACTTTGAAAGAGGC
>JBFXEQ010000104.1:0-7164 GCA_050179935.1 Bacteroidales bacterium
TTTTATTAGCCTTAACAGTGGCACATCTATTATACCCCTAAGATAAAAAAGAAACGATAAACTTCACTATTTCAAAGAACTATTTACTAACTTTATTTCTTATTTTTCTTAACTAAACGACATTGAATTTGCAATTATAAGTTTATCGAGAGCAATGGTATCGCCATTTCTAATTTGTACTGCTAATTCGGTTTCTTCTTCAGCAGTAATTAAAGCATATTTATTTATCTCCTGAAAATAACGGCTTATCGATTCATCCGATCGTTGGGTTATTTGTTTTGAAATTGTTAATTGCCTCATAAAAATATACTTAAATTTAATTTAAACTTTTCTACAACTCACAGATCTCTGTCTCACTCTGTTTATGATGATTTCGAATCAAAAAGGGCACTACACCGAAAACCTGATTAAAAAATATTAAAACCCATTCCTATCTTCCAGATTGGAATGGGTAATAGATTTTCATTATGTAAGATGTTTTTTAAACACCCAATAATGAAATTAATTTAATGATTTTACATTAATAGCTACAATTCCCTTGTCGCCATTTTTAGTATCGAAGCTTACCGCTTGTTCTGGTTGAAGCTGATCATATGAGTTAACTAATCCAGATCTGTGTACAAATACATCTGCACCATTCTCCGACTCAATAAAGCCAAAACCTTTAGCCTCATTATACCATTTTATTTTACCTTTTGTCATTTAGATCTGTTTATTAATTATTGTAATTATCTTTTTTGGGCTTAGCCTCATTTACAACTATTTCACGATTCTCGTATTTGGCACCATTAAGCTCTTGAATTGCTTTGTTAGCCTCATCGCTATTTTCCATGGTTACAAAACCAAAACCTTTGCTGCGGCCGCTGAATTTGTCAATAATAATATTTGTTGCACTAACTGTTCCGTACTCTTCGAATACCTCTTCAAGGTCGCTTTTACTAACCTCGTAATCAAGGTTTCCTACATAAATGTTCATTGTTATAAAAAATTAAATTGTTTGTTAACTAACAGGATTGTTTGTTTGATTTAAAGATTTATGCAGATCCATCAAGTAATTGATTTTATGGACTAAGCAACGTGTTTTAAACGAACAAGCATTGTACTTACAAATACCTGTTATGGTTTTAAAAATTGGATTTAAAAAAGAGAGCAGATGTGAACTAATTATAGATAGGAATCAGTAAATAAAAGCGCAACTTCTCAAATCTGAGATTTTGGTAAAGGTACGCATTTATTTCCAGCTATTTACTATTAAAAAATTTATTTTAACAAGAGTAAGGTGCTAATTTTATGTGCGATTAAACACAAACTCAATTCATCGGAGATATTTTATCGCTGCAAAACAAACTTAAAGCCTAAATTTTTTCATTTATCTATTTTTCGAGTATTTCTAGAATAGATGTTTCAATTTCTCTAATATTAAATGGTTTTCTGAAATACTTATGTATTAACCTTTCATTTAAGGCATCAGCTATTTCCTCGGTAATATCAAAACCGGTAAGTATAAAATACAATATGTTAGGAAAATCCTTTTTTGCCAGTTTGATAAACTCAATTCCATTCATTCCCGGCATTTTCATATCGCTGATAACAACAATGGTATGCGGATTCTGTTTAAGCAATTCATAGCCTTGTAAACCAGATTCGGCTGTTAATACATTAAATTTTTTTCTAAAATTAAGCTCAAATAATTTTAAATTGATGGGTTCATCATCAACATAAAGCAATGTAACTTTATCATTCATCATTTTTCTTATTAAGAGGTAATATAATTTTTACAGTTGTACCTTTATTTAGTTTCGATTCAAATGTCAGACTTCCATTATGCTCCTGAATAATGTTATAGGTTATCGACAATCCTAACCCAGTACCTTTCCCAGGCTCTTTGGTTGTAAAAAACGGATCCATAATTTTGGGTAGTATTTCCTTGCTCATACCACAGCCTGTATCTTTAATCTCGATCTGAATTGTTTTATTTTTTAAATAAGTAAATATCTTAATTTTACCTTTATCGGTAATTGATTGAACCGCATTGGCAATAATATTTAGCATCGCCTGGTGTATTTTGCCTTCGTTGCAATATAACTCGTACTTTTTAGAGGTAAAATCTTTAACTACTTCAATCCGGTTTTTAATCTGGTTTTGCAACATTACCAAACAATTATTGATAACCGAATGAATATCGCATTTAATAAAAGGCAAATCATCGCGGCGGTTATAATGATTTAAACTTTCAACAATAGTTGCTGCTCTTTCAACACCAACATTCATTCCTTCAATTAAAGGAGCCAACTCATCCAGATGTTCTTTGTAATTATCGTTAATAAAACTTTCGATACCTAAAACACCTCCCTTTATAAAATTTAATGGGTTGTTTATTTCATGAGCAACGCCTGATGCGAGCAATCCTAATGAAGCCATTTTCTCTGAATGGACGAGTTTATTTTGGGCTTCTTTTAATGTATTTAATGCCTTCTCTAGTTCTTTTCTCTGAATATTAAGCTCATCATTTTGTTGCTTAATTTCATGCTCCAACTGAATCATTTTAGTGATGTCTCTTGATATTCCGAAGGTACCTATAATTTCCCCTGATGCATCTCTTAGCGGCATTTTTGTTGTTGATGCATAGGTTACGTTACCATCTTTCCATGTTTCTTTTTCAACCAGATCGATTACTGAAGTACCAGTTTTAATAATTGTTTGTTCGGTATCAAAGGCTGGCTGAGCATGTTCCAATGTAAAAAGGTCGAAATCTGTTTTTCCAATTAAGGTTTCTTTCATTCCTTCTTTTGAATCCATGCATTTACTAACCTTTATAAATCTCGAATCGAGATCTTTAAAGTAGATGGCATCAGGGATATTGTCCATTAATGAGTCAACCATTCTTTTTTCCTCAACAAGTTGCTCTTGCACAACTTGTAAATTGTTTAGTACAGCCTCCAGCTCTTCACGCTGATTTAATAGCTCATCATTTGTTGATGTAAGCTCCTCATTTGCAGTAGCTAACTCATCGGTCCGTTCCTGAACTAAAAACTCCAGATGCTTTCTATAGTTTTCGAGCTCTTGTTCAATATTCTTTTTTTCAGTTATATCGCGTGTAATGGTTTGCAGGTAAAACTGGTTATTTATTTCGAGCTTTGACATTATACCGCTAAACCAATGTAGGTTTCCCCAGGTATCAATAAACCTGTTTTCGATAAGATCGGTATGAGCAATATTTCCTGCCAGCAATTTGTTTATTTGTTCTTGGACAAAGGGCACATCATCAGGATGTATAGTAGCTTTCCTGTTCTTATTATTGTAATCAACTGGAGTAATACCGGTTATTTTTTCTAAAACTTTGTTAGCAAAAATTATGTTACCATTTAAATCAGAGATCATAATAATATCAGGAAAAACCTCGATAATGGTTCGATATTTTTCTTCACTCTCTTTTAAATCTTTTTCGGCTTTTTTACGATCAGTAATATCAACCATTGCCAAAATAAATCCAGCAGATCTTCCAAATGAATTTGTAATTGGAGCCGCACTAACTAAAAAAGTTATTTTATGACCATCTTTTGCAGCAAAAGAAAGTTCATACTGGCTCACTTGATTTTTATCTCTACTTTGACTTGCATTATTGATTGTATTTAACTCATCTTTACTATACAATAATTTATATCCTATTTCACCAATAATTTCTTCAGGTAAGTATCCCAGTTTTTCAGTAAATCTTCGGTTTATATATTGAACCCGATCTTCATTATCAACCATCATGATAACTTCATTCATACTTTCCATTAGTGTTCGGTACTTTCCTTCACTTTCTTTTAATGCTTTTTCGGCTTCCTTTCGATCGGTAATATCAACCATTGCACCAATAGAGCCTATTGTTTCACCTTCGGCATTAACTACAGGAGCACCACTGATAAGGAAATCAATTCTGCTTCCATTTTTAGCAATAAACTGCATTTCATAATGGCTGGTTTCTTTTTTACGCCTTTCCTGGTTAGCTTTTATTATTGAATCATGATGTTCTTTATCAACTAAAACCTGGTATCCGATTTTACCAACAATTTCATCGGGTGCATAGCCAAGTTTTTCAGTAAAATTTTTATTTATATATAATACCTTATCATCATTATCAACCATCATAATAACATCATTCAGACTTTCCATAAGAGTTCTGTATTTCTCTTCACTCTCTTTGAGTTCTTTTTCGGTCTTTTTACGTTCTGTTATATCAATTAATGAGAACTGAAGTAATTTTTGATCATTTAAATCAAAAGACAATAAATGCACTTCTGCATCCCAAAATTCTCCATTTGGACGCTGATGAAGCCATTCAAAAGTTACACTACCTTCATTAAGTGCTTTTTGAATATTTTTTTTGGCCAATTCAGATGAAGGATATCCATCATATTGAAAAGGAGAAGAAACATCAAAAGGTGTTTTTCCTAAAGCAGAATCCTTTGAAATAAACCCATATATATCAATTGCAGCATTGTTTATATCAATAAACTTAAAATTTGTAGATTCCATAATAACAATTGGAATTTTAGAACTATCAAAAACTCTTCTTCTAAACAACTCATTTTGCTTAAGAGCTTCTTCTGCTTTAATTCGCTTTGAAATATCGCGCACATTAACCATTATATTATTAAGAATCCCGTCACTATTCATTACAATCATAAAGTTTATTTCTGCAGGGAAACTTGTCCCATCAGATCTAAGCCCAGAAACCAAGAGGTTTTCTATATGTCCTAAATGAGAAAGCTGTGGTAAAACACTTTTTACTATTGCTCTGTCTTTTTCATTAAAAAAAGTTAAGATACTTGTGCCCACAGTTATATTCTTTGGTTCAATTCTAACCATCTCAGAAAACCGATTATTAACGAACAGGATATTTCCGTTAAGATCAATTAGAATAATTCCATCTTTGGATGCCTCAATAAGTGTTTTATAACGTTCTTCGGTAATTGCAAGATCGCTTTCGGCTTTTTTACGTTCTTTATAATCTTGTTCAACTCTCTCAAGCGAACGATTATTAATTTTTATAATCTGATAAACTGCCAGGCCAGAAAAAATAATTGAGATTGAAGTATCGGCTAAAAAATCTATAATAATTGAATTGTCGATTCCATGTTGATTTCTATTAAAAAAAACAAATAAAGAAAGAAGAACTAAATTTAAAACAACATATAAAAATACAGTCCATCTATATTTAATAATGAATAGCGGTATAACATTAATTAGTGCAAGTATTATTACAACTGTATCAAACTTAGTTATTAATTCACCCTTATTAATCCACATAACATACCAAACAGTAATATTGGATGAAATCATAAATAAATGGGTAGAAAAATTAAATTTCCCATTTAGCAATAATCGAATACAATAAAAAAAAATCAGCACAAGAAAAATTTCAGGAATTATAATTAGGGGCATAATCTTTCCTGATGGACCACTCAATTGAACAGAAGCTGATGAGAAAGTCAGCATTATTAATCCAACAATTGCGGCTAAACATATATAATAAAACACCCTTGCCTTTTGCTGAACAGCAAAATTGCTATTAGAATAGATTTTTAATACATCAGGAAGATAAAAATTACTTTTTCCTATACGTTTTTTTATCCTATCGAACAAAGTCATTAATTTATATTATTATTCTATAATTTAAAGCTTTATAAATTTAAGTAATGTTTTACTAAAATACAAACCCATTAATCATCTATAATTAGCACTTTATCAAAAAAAAAAATAAAAAAAATGGGTAATTATTTCAATTACCCATTTAACAATTATCATTACAAAAAGTTACACATTCCTTTTTATATATTCCCAGGTTTCGGGTTTCATTTTCGAACCGATTACTTCGATAACCTTACTTGCACATAGAGAACCAATGCGTCCACATTTTTCAATTGGCATTTTATTAACCATTCCGTAGAGAAATCCTGACGCATACAAATCGCCAGCACCAGTTGTATCGATAGAGAGAGCTTTAAAAGGATCGATCTTATAAACTATGCCATTTGTTTTTACTAAAGATCCTTTGCTCCCGATCTTAACTATGGCTATTTCGCACTGCTCAGCTATCTCATGTAATGCATTTTCGGGGTCTTTTCCTGTAAATGCTTTTGCTTCATCTTCGTTAGCAAAAATAATATCAACATAATTCTTTACATACTCTTTTAAAAACTCAATATTTTCCTCAACCACATTATAGCTAGCCATATCAAGCGATATTTTCATATTATTTTCTTTGGCTAAAATTGCAGCTTTATTCATTAGAGCATGATTCAGCACCAAATAACCTTCGATATGCAAATACTGATATCCTTTAAACTGATCAGCGTTAAGATCGTTTTCGTTTAATTCGATAGCAGCACCAAGGTAGGTTGCGAAGGTACGCTCCGAATCGGGAGAAATTAAAGCTATGGCTCTGCCTGTGTCTGTTTTACTTTTAAGCATTATTGGACTAATGCCATTTGCTTTCATATCGTTACTAAAAAAATCACCAAAGCTATCGGCTCCCACTTTGCCAATAAAACCAGCAGCAGATCCAAGGCAAGCTAAACCATGAATTGTATTAGCAGCCGAACCCCCAGAAGATTGTGATTTTTCGTATTGCATAGTAGCCTGGTTTATTTTTTCTGCAAAATCGCGATCGGATAATTGCATGCTACCTTTTTTTAACAAGAATTTTTCTAAAATCGAATCATTTGGTAGTTTGGTCATAATATCAACCAAGGCGTTACCAATACCTATAACTTTATCCATTATTTTATTTTTTTAAATTTTGTAAGTAGCAAAAGTAAGAAGATAATTTTAAATGAGTTAACATAGATTGAAATCATTTAATAAAAATATTCAATTAATTATTTGGTTTATTTTTCAAACTTGTTTATAACCATATTGAATAGCAAAATACTTAAAAACAAAACCGTCTGTTTTGGCATAATACTGAAAAATGGTTGGTAAAAACATCTGAATAGTTTATTTCAACTAATTTATATAGAAGTTTTATGAAACATGTTTCATAAAACTTTTTCTTTGCATAAAATGACCATAATTATCAAAGATTGGCACATCGAATTATAAAAGTAATTTTGAGGTAAATAAATAAGTATATATCTCATTCAAGTTTTCTTAGCTATCCAGCATACCGATAAT
>JBFXEQ010000105.1:0-7129 GCA_050179935.1 Bacteroidales bacterium
TAAATCAGAGTTTTCACAGAGAAAAAATGAGAAGTTCTTAGCGGTCCTTTGCGTATCAATACTTTGCGGCACTTTGCGTAATAATTTTGGTGGACATTGAAAAATTGAATAGTTACTGGTGACTGGTTGCTGGTTACTGGTTACTGGTGACTGGCTCACAGCTCACAGCTCGTAGCTCAAAGCTTTTCCCTAAAATCTACTCACATACCCAACATGTATTTTTGCTGCTTGTATCTCAATTGGGTTATCGAATTGCTTGCCTACGGCATAACTTATAGAAAAAATTCCTGGAACGTTTTTTTTGTTTAAGTAAACTTCAATTTTTTAGGATCTTGTCTTGTATCGTACAATCTAATTATTTCAATTCGATTTTTACTTTCTCTATAAAATAAGGTATTTTGTTTGGTTATAACGCATTTTCTTACCTCCAGTTTACGATTAATAATTGGATATTGATTTGGTACTTTGGCAATTTGAGAGATCACCATATCAATTTTCCTAAGAAAACGAATGATTACTTTTTGACTCCAGTTTTCATCAAGATATTCGAGAATACTTTCTAAATCTTTTTCAGCTAATGGGGACCAGATTATTTCTCTAAGCATTGTATTTACTCACGTATTTCTTCATTACATTATGATGCGAAATCCCTTGATTATCATCAAGTTGTTCAATGCTATCAATAATTCCTTTTTGTTGCTCAGCAGTCAGATTACTCCATTCGTTCAGGTCGTCCTTACTATTAATGTAGTTCAAAAGAACTCCGTAAGCTTCTTCTAATTTTTCTTTATCCAAACCATCAATTTGCCTAAAAAATTTCAGTTTTAGCTCTGCTATATTCATAATCCTATATTTTTTTCAAAGATAACGATAACCTAAAATATTAACAATTTTATTTTTCAATTGCGGCTCAAAGCTCAAAGCTGGAAGATCGAAGTCAGAAGTCAGAAGTTGAATTCTTTGCGATGCTTTGCGTATTAATACTTTGCGGCACTTTGCGTAATAATTTTAGTGGACATTGAAATATTGAATAGTTACTGGTTACTGGTTACTGGTTGCTGGTGACTGGTGACTGGTTACTGGTGATTGGTTTCTGGTTACTGGTTTCTGGTTGCTGGTTGCTGGTTACTGGTTACTAGTTACTGGTTGCTGGTTAATTGGTGAATTGGTGAATTGGTGAAATAGTGAATTGGTGACTGGTGAATAGTGTATAGTTTCGGGTTTTGCGTTTCGGGTTAAATAAAGTTACACAGAGTAAATCAGAGTTTTCACAGAGAAAAAATGAGAAGTTCTTAGCGGTCCTTTGCGTATCAATACTTTGCGGCACTTTGCGTAATAATTTTGGTGGACATTGAAAAATTGAATAGTTACTGGTGATTGGTTTCTGGTTACTGGTTGCTAGTTTCTGGTTATTGGCTCACAATTCACAGCTCACAGCTCACAGCTCGTAGCTCAAAGCTTTTCCTTAAAACCTACTAATATACCCAAAATGTATTTTTGCTGCTTGTATCTCAATTGGGTTATCGAATTGCTTGCCTACGGCATAACTTATAGAAAAAATTCCTGCTTTTGTATCAAAATTGAGTCCGATACCAATTCCCCAGGGAAAATCTTCGGTTGTTTTTTCGGGCATTGGTTTGTAATAATACGCTCCGTTCCAAAATAAATAAAACGCCGAGTTCTGCTCAAACAAATACCTTAATTCGATATTCTGCAGCGAATAAACAGATGCCGCAAAAGCATGTTCGTCGAACCCACGTAACGACCTGGCTCCACCAAAATAATACATCTCGTTTTCGTAAAATACAGGGTGGTTTCCATCTTCATCAAACTGACCCATATACTTTGTAATATGCCCAAAATGAATCACGAAATTGCCATAAACCGGAAAATAACTATCGAAATTAATACCAGCTTCGAATTCGGTAAATTCGTTGGTTCTACTTGTGTTTAACGTATCGGTTTGTGATTTATACTCTTTTATGTTTTTTGTACCTGCTCCTCCAAAAACCGATAACTCTATTCCAATTCTTGGGTTAATTGCATAATCGAGTGTTTTATAATTTGCAGAAGCGCCAAAAACCGAGGAGCTAACATCGGCAAAATTTATTGAATTGACTACTTCCCCTATCATCGAAGAGTTTTTATAACGATAATAGGCTTTATAATGGTTTAGAGGCGATACGTACCAACGCAATCCTGCACTATAATTAACATTCAGAAAGAGTGAATCTTGTTTATACAGGTTAAAATTCATATCTAACCCAAAAGGTAATTTAAAAAAATAGGGATACTGAAATTTTACATCGAGTTTTTGTGTCTCGGATTCTAGTTTTTCCCAACGTAAACCAATCTCTTCGCCCCTACTGAACGAATTTACCAAAAACAGTTGCAGATCTCCTGTAACTACCAATTTATCAGATTTTTCGCTATCGGGAATAAACCCAATAATGCCATTAAACTGGTTTGCTTTTTTATTCTTTAAATACACATACAGATCTGCTTTGTTTTTTTGAAACTCCAGTTCGGAAGGTTTAATCAACTCTAAAAACGACAGATCTTTTATTCGGTTTTCAATCCGATTGATTTTATCTTGCGAAAAAGAGTCGCCGGGCTTAATATCAATATACCTATGTATGTAATGCGGTTTAATCGTTGCATCACCCTTTAGTACGATTGTATCGATAGTAAAATAATTACCTTTTTCAACATTCAGCTTTAATGCAACTTGCAGATTATCAACAAAGAGCTGATCGGTACTTATACTGGCAAATGGATAGCCATTGTTTTCGCAATAAGTTACGATTTGATGCTTAATATCCTGAAGATCTGTAAATTCGTAAGTTATATTTTTTAGTTGAGCCTTTTTTAATCCCCGTATTTTCTCGTTATCTAAATCGATTCCGTTAATTTCGAGCTTATTGATTTTATATTGTTGACCAATATACAGTTTGACTAAAATCTGCGAGGAATCATATAAAACCGAATCGATAGAGGAAGCTATAAACCCTTCGACTCTAAGATCATTAATTACGTTTTTTAACTGATCAAGAATTGCCAAACTATCACCGTCGTAATTTTCGTAGCTATTAACAATCCTTACTGACTCATCATTTGCTGTATCTGCATAATTAATCTTCAGATCATATTTATGGGTTTGAGTAAAACCGTTCTGATAGATTAGAATAAATAAGATGATCAATATGTATTGTATCCTTTTCAAACAATGAGTTTATAGAAAACAAATATAGCTAGTAAACTGAAAATTAAAGGAAAAAGTACTTAAATAAGTCGAATTAATAATTGGAAAGAAACAAGAATATCTATTTTCGTAAGCATTACATACAGCTAATAAAAAAACTCCTTAAAGATTATTTTAAGGAGATTTTTGTGGAGCTTGAGATTCATTTATTATACCTTTAAGAATGCTTTACTCTTTAAATCCTGTTCTGTTTTTGTAATACCATATTTTCTAGCTATAATTTTCCAATCCTGCACTGACTTTTTAACTTTATTCATTATTTCTTCAGCTCTTTCTTTTGTTAATCTAAAATATTCATGTACTTCCATAGCAAGATCCATATCTAAAGAATTATCGTTTTCTGAAATATTCAGTTTTAATCCGGTTCCGGTTTCATTAGGATTTATATCATATGCTGGAGACAATATCCATCCTTTTTTAGTAAGAATAAAACCATGATTTCTAAGATGATCATCTGTGTTTGAAACACAAATAGTAAAAACAATTCTTCTCCACAATTCCTCAAGATCTTCTTTTATGTTAGCACCATTATTGCTGATAAATTCTACTATCTCAAGATAGCTTGCACCGTCACTATGATCCTGACCATCGGTATAACCCAACATAGTCATAGCAGAAGCAAAATGTATTCTTTCGTTATTAACAGTTCTATCAAATCTCTTTGTAATAAAAGTGTGATTTTTGGAAGAAAACTTTTGAACCATTGATTTTGCCATATTAATACCGGCTTTTATAGCTAATTCATAGGCAACCATTTCCCAAGCCCCAACATCGTTGTTATCATTCCGACTGGGAAATTTAGCAATCCAAAGGCTTCCGTCTTTATTAATAATACTTGCTTTTGGGCGTGCGCCACCTAATGAAGATCCCGGAGCAATTAACATGCTTAACCATTTATAGTATTCCGGATCATCAACGATATTATCTTCTTCCAGTTTTAAGCTTATTTGTTCCAATTCTTTTAGAGAGGTCCATGGTGGACTTGCTAATTCTTTGTTATCATTTAAAAATGGCCCATTTTCATCTAACTTAAACCTCATTGCCCCCATTCTATGCCCATCAAAAACTCCCAATAAATAATCTGTCTCAAATAAAGTCTTTTCTGATCTTTTTTCAATTCGAGCCAATGCGGCTTCTCTTCTGCGCATTAATATTCTTCCCCAACGATCAGGTGATGAATCGAGGAATATTCCAAAATTTGCTTTATCTGCATCATTTAAATAATGTAGCCCCGGATATAACTGCAGATAGGGATCCATTAAAAAAGCATGTTCTGATTTTAGCCACTCCTCGGTATATTCAAATGAGAATATTTCTTTCCCTTTTAATCGGTCTGAATACAAAATACCTATTAAAAAAGGAGAATCAATTCCTTTCCAGTCTGCATAAACAAATATTTTCCTTTTATTCATCCTTTGGTCTTTTTGGGGCACGTTTTTGCATTTTTATATTAGCATCTTGTATTTTTCTGCCAAGTTGATCATCTTTTCCAATGAGAAGAAAATCATTTTCCAACCCCAAAACTTGTAATACTGAAAAATAGGAGCCAATACTTACATTTGGCATTCCTTTTTCAATTGCATACAAAGTAGTTCTGCTCATATTTGCTCTTTCAGCAACTTGTTCAGAACTTAATTTTCTTCTTAACCGGGCTAAGCGAATATTATCACCAAGTTCTACAAGTATCCTTTTTGCTTTTGGAAGCAAAACTGTTTTTCTTTTCACCATAACGTTCAATATTTTGTACAAATATATACATAATTGTTCATTATATTGAACATTACCTAGCTTTTTTTAACACAAAAAACTCCTTAAAGATTACTTTAAGGAGTTTTTTGTGGAGATGGAAATTCCCGCTATAAATCGTTTATAAACTGAATCTATGTATTACTGAATAGTCATAGTATTTATCTTACAAGGGATTTATTATTTATTCAAATAATTTCTTCTTTCGTTATAGCGATTGATATACGCTTTTTTAGTTAGTTCATTTAAAAATGAATGTCCGGTTAATTCCTCGACTTTTGTTTGTTTTTCAAGGAATGGAGCTAACAGTTTCTCTATTCTTCTTTCTTGAATTTCCATTCTTTTAGCTAATTCAATAAAATCATTTTTCCCTGGATGACCATTAATTTTATAGGATCCAGATTTAAAATCATCCTTAAAAAGACCTTTGTCCAATCCAAACATAGGATCATCTGCATGAATTCTGGAATTAATAAGGTCATAAGCGGGACTAAGCAAATAGTCGCCATTTGGGGATTCGAGTAAAGAAAAATTCTTTAAATGTGCATCTCCATTCGAAAAAAGATAATTAAATAAAATTAAGCTAAATAGTTTTTCTACTTCAACGAGATAAGCAGAAACATGTTTTTTTAATAATTCTGCCAATTCTTCATAACTAGAGTCATATTTAAAATTGGGGCCAATATTTTCTTCTGATTTTCCTGCCAATGAAGCAAAGTCTTCTTTTCCCCACTTGCTACCATCTTCTTTAACATCAAATCGTTTGGTAATGTATGCTGGTTTTCCATCTTTAAAGAAAATTAATGCATTCTCTGCAGTATGAATTCCATAAACCTGATTTGCAATTTGCATAGTTAAATGTTCATTTGCAGGTACCTGATTTACCTTTTTTAAGTCTCTTGGTATTGGTTTTAAAATGTAGTTCCCTTGTTCTCCTTCATGGGTTAATCGTAATTTGTTTTTATCCAGTATTATCGACATTTTTTCCTGTACCCCGGATATCGAAATTCTTTTTCGATTTTCTACAAATTTCTCATCATCTTCTTCATCTGTTTGTGGCGAATTATAAGGCAAAATATGACTTACAGATTTTCCACCAAAAACCCTACGTAAGCATGTTCTGCTATAGGTATTATAACCTTCGGTTAAGGTTCCAGGGCAATATTTTATTTCATTTAAGTTCATTATTCTGTATCAGGTTTTAGCGTTATTGCTCCGATGGTATCATATTTGGTGGTCTCCAATAATAAACCGAAATAATCCTTTTCATCAATCTTTAATTGTCTGCTTTGTAACTTGCGATTTACGCCTTCAGAAAGCATGTTAAAAAAGAAAGGAAACAGATATTCTGATTTATACTCCTGATGAGTTTTTGGTAATGTCAAACTTATTGCCGGTAAAGAATTATTTGAATAATAAGAATCACTATACCTAAACACATAGCTTTTTGTATTCTCTTGAATAAGTTCTCCTGCCAAATAGTTATTTCTATAAACTTTCGCTTTTCGCATATCTTAGACTATTTCTTTACTTCCAGTTTTATTTCTAAGCCTAGAATATCTGCTATTTTAATAACTACACCTATCGTAGAATTAACCTGCCCTTTTTCTATTCTTAACAATGTACTCTCACTAATTCCGGCCATTTCAGCAAGATGTAGTTGAGTAATTTTTAGCACATTTCTTCGCTTTCTTATTTCTTCTCCAATTTCTGGTAATTTCATAAACTATTATTTTCAGTTATAATCCCATTAATAAAACCGTAATACAATCCGGTTTTAGTGTAAAAATACAACCATAATTTGAAAAAAACAACATAAACCAGAGAATGATCTGGTTTTTGTGTAAAAAATGAATTTAAAGTAGCAATAAACTTATCTAACCGGAGCATAATACGGTATTATAAGTAAAAATTAAGTGATTAGTAAAATTTCGAGATCAATACCGTTTTTCGGTACTAACCTCGAAAAAGGACAAAAGCAAATCTGGTATTAGATGGATCAAATGAATATTCGGGTGGATAAATAATTTTTTTATATTTTCACAGGATGGAAATAGAAATGTTATTACGGTATTTATTACCCAAGGAGGTATTTCATTTTTTTGAGTTTAAGGATATAAA
>JBFXEQ010000106.1:0-6827 GCA_050179935.1 Bacteroidales bacterium
ACTCCTACTGCAAATGCAGAAAGTGCAAACTTTACTATTATTGCTACCCCAACAATAAATGATATTCAAAGCAATACTTCTGATGGAGATTTAAGCGTTTATAACGGACAAATTGTTAGAACATCTGGAATTATAACTTTTTCAGGTAATGGTGAATATGTAATACAAGATGGAGATGGAAGCTGGAATGGGATTTACGTATATGATTTCAATTTTGACATGACTTCTGTTGAAGGTGACAGTGTTACAATTCAGGCAACAGTTGCTACATTTAATGGTGTAACACAGCTTGCAACTGTTACTAGTCTTGCAGTAAATAATTCAGGAAATCTTTTACCAACAATTTCAACAATAACTACAAATCAATTAACCGAAGAATATGAAGGAGTCCTTGTAAAAATTGTTAATGCACAAGTAACAAATGCTACAGTTGCATCTGGAGTTTTTGAAATAAACGATGGCAGCGGTGCATTAAATGTAGACGACAATTTATTTGGAGATGCTGAAGTTGGAATAACTAACGGACTTGATTTAACTATAACTGGTATTGGACATTATAACAATGCATTCCAGTTGTTGCCAAGATATGCAGCTGATATGGTTTCTGCAACTGACACTGTAGGTTCAACAGTTTATACAGTCGATCAGGGTGCCTTAACAATTACAGGAATGCCATTTAGCACAGATCTAGCAACTTTCGAAGGAAATATTACTCCTGCCGCAGGTGCTACCTGGGATGTTTTTGATGCAAATGGAACCGATATTGCAACTGTTTTAGACGATACCAAATTATTAATTGTTGTTGCAGCTGATGGTATAACTTCATCTACATATACTATTACCCGTAATGCTGCCTTAACAGATGCTACTGTTTCTTCAACTGAATATACAGTTGATAATGTTGCAGAAACTATTACCGGTGTTCCAAACGGAACAGATTTGCCTACATTTAAAAGCAATATTATTGCTCCTACATACGGCAGCTTCGAAGTATATGAAACAGGAGGAAGTGTTGTAGCAACCGATTTACAAACAGGATATATTTTAAGAGGAACAGCCGAAGATGGTTCAACAACCAAAGATTACACGATAACAGTTATTGCGATTGTTATGGATGCTGATTCGTATGTTGATGCGCCAACAACTCAGGTTGCTGCTGCTACTTTAGCTGTTGTAGATGGCGACGAAACTGCTGAGGCATTTGACGTATTTTCTTTTGATATTACCGATGCAGGAACAACAGATGGAGAACCAACTATGGTAACTCAGGTGGTACTTTTCTATGGGCCAAATATGACTTTAGATTTCGAAAACGAAATTGATAGCGGATATCTTGTAATTGATGGTAACCCAATTGATTTAAGCGGAGAACCTGTTTTTGGAGTAGATTCAATTGTTTTCCCAATTGCTGATGGCGAAATAGTTGTACCAGATGGTAGCAGCGTAAATGCTGTAGTAAAATTAATATTAAACACTACCGTTGCCGATGGTAAAGTAATTCAATTCTTTATTGATGCTAATCAGCATGGTTTTGAAGCTAAAGGTTCCGGCTCGGGATTCGCAGCGGACTTTGGTACCGATGTAGTTGGTAATGATATTACTATTGATGTTGTTGCTACAGAACTTAATTTCTCAACAGAACCTACCGATGTTTACATTGATAATAATATTACACCAGCGGTTGTTGTTGAAGCTATTGATGCAAACGGAAACGTTGATATAGATTATGTAACCGATATTACTATCACTGCAACTGGGGCAACATTAGTTGGTACACCGGTTACAGTTACACCTACTGCTGGTATTGCTACATTCGATGCATTATCATTCTCAGATGAAGGTACAGGAGTTACTTTAATAGCTGCAAGCGGAACTTTAACAAATGCAGTAAGTATAGCATTTGATGTAACAGTTGAACCTGTAAAAGAATTATTCTTCTCTGAATATATTGAAGGCGACGGAGGAAATAATAAAGCTCTGGAAATTTATAATGCCACTGGTACAGATGTTGATTTACATGACTATGTTATTCGTATTAATGGTAATGGAAGCGCCTGGACTTCATTTATGGATTTCCCTGTTGGTACAACTATAGCAAATGGAGATGTATATGTTATTGCACATTCTGCATCAAATGCTGAAATATTAGCAGTAACTGATTCTATCGTTTTAGATCCTTATGGAGGTGGAACATCGTTTGTTGTTGTATTTAATGGCAATGATGCACGCGCTTTGTGTAAAGTAGAAGGTTCAGATACTACTATTATTGATATTATTGGTGAAGAATCAGTAGATTCTCTTTGGAGTGTTGCCGGGACAGAAAGTGCTACTCAAAATCATACTTTGCTTAGAAAACAGGGAACAACAATAGGTAATGCAAATTGGACAAGCTCAGCTGGAACTAACACAACTGACTCTGAATGGATTGTAATGGATGCTAATTACTTTGATGATCTTGGTAGTTTTGGTCCAAAAACAGGAACAGATATTTTAGAATATTCTTTTGCTTTACAAACTGAACCTGCAACTATTGATGATGTTAATCATACAGTTGATATTGAAGTTGCTTTAGGAACTTCTCTCACCAATTTAGTTGCCACATTTACACTTTCTGACGGTGCTACAGCAAAAATTGGTGCAGTAGTTCAGGAAAGCGGAATAACAGCAAATGATTTCAGTTCAGAAGTTATTTATACTGTTACTGCAGAAGATGCTTCAGCTCAGGATTGGGCTGTTAATGTTACTGTTGCAACTACTCAAAGTTCAGCAAAAGATATAACAAGCTTTACTGTTGAAGGTATTGTGGGTGATGCTACAATTGGTGACGGAACAGTTTCTGCTACTGTTGAATTTGGAACCGATATTACTAGTTTAAAACCTGTATTCGACATTTCAGATTTAGCATCTATAGCCGACACATCTGCTGCAAGAGATTTCACAAATCCACAAACATATGTTGTAACTGCCGAAGATGGTACAACTAAAGATTGGGTTGTTACAATTACAGAAGAATCAGGCATAGAAGTTGCAAATATTGCAGCATTAAGAGCTTTATATACTTCCAGTAACGAGAATATTTATAATATTACAGGAGAGGTAACATTTACACATACAACTTCTCCATATTTTTATATTCAGGATGGTACTGCAGCAATTTTAATATATAATGGAAATAGTGCAATTACCAGCAGCTATAGTATTGGAGATAATGTAAGCGATTTAGTTGGAACATTTGCTACTTTTGGTGGTAATATGCAATTTGAATTAATAGAAGATCCAGGAACAGCTATTTCATCTGGTAATACTATTGCACCTCAGGTTGTTACTATTCCTGATTTTACTACTAATTATACTGATTATGATGCTGAATTAATTAAACTTGAAGATGTTACTTTCTCTGAAACAGGAAATTTTGCTGCAGGTTCAAACTATACATTAAATAATGGTAATGATAATGTTGCATTAAGAACGAATTTCTCAGGTGCTGATTATATTGGTACAGCTATTCCTGCTCAAACACTTGATGTTACTGCAATAGCAGGTGTTTATAATGGTACACCTCAGGTTTATCCTCGTGCGTTAGCTGATATGGTTGTTGTTACAGGTATTAATGATCCTGCATCATTTGTAAGTGTACACGTTTATCCAAACCCAAGTAATGGTCAGTTTAATATCGAACTTAATGCTCAAAAAGCAGGTAACTTCGATCTTGAGATTATAAATGTATTGGGTCAGGTAATCTATCAAAAACAAATCACTCAGGATGGTACTCATAAAGATATGATTGATATCAGCGATAAAGCCAAAGGGTTGTATTACATCAGAATTACCGATGGTACATCAACTAAGGTTCAAAAACTGATGATTAAATAAATCTCTTAAAAATAAGTATTAAAAGCTGCCTCAAAAGGGCAGCTTTTTTTGTTACTTCAGGATTAATCCTATTTACTTTGCGACCCTTCGCGCATTTTCTCGGCGTTCCTTTGCGTTAAAAATAAATCGCCTGCATATTTTTTTGTATCACCAATTAATTTTTTACTTTTAGCTTCAAAGAAATGATTATGCTCGAAAAATTCCTGCATCAGGCACCATTTGTGCGATTTGTATTTCCTTTACTTGCAGGGATTATATTTAAAATAGTTGTGCCCGGATTTGCTGCTCCCTTTTTGATTGTTATAGTTGCACTCTGTATCTTTTTGTTGCTTTTCGAAATTACCCGGTTAAGTGCACGAATCCACCTTAATTACTTGTTTGGGTTTATATTTTCCCTCATGCTTTTTTTTACAGGTATTTTGTTGGTTCAACTAAAATATGATAAAAAATTTAAAATCTCGGAAGAGAATCATACTTACACTGCTGTTGTTATCGAAAATCCCCAGATTAAAGAGAATTCAGTAAAGGCAATAATCGAAATCACAGGTATTAAGCAAGATTCGGTTTTTAAAACTACAAAAACCAAGGTATTGGCATATTTTCAGAAAGATTCATCTATTGCAGACCTAAAAATAGGCGATTTATTTATTGCTCGTAGTCAGATCAATGAGATTAAGCACAGTGGTAATCCCGAGGTGTTTAATTATGCGCGGTATTTGTTTTTTAAAGAAACCTATTATCAAACCTACATCAAAGCCGATCATTTTTCGATAATCGACAGAAACAAAGGAAACCGGATTCTTCTTTTTGCAAATGCTGTCAGGCAAAAGTTACTCGATCAGTATAAGAAACATCATATATCGGGCGAAAACTATGCGGTTCTTTCTGCTTTAACACTCGGCTATACGAATGATATGAGCCCGGAGATAAAACAGAGTTTCTCTGTTTCTGGTGCTATGCATGTATTATCGGTTTCGGGATTACATGTGGGTATAATTTTTTATATTATCAGCCAGCTGCTTTTTTTCCTCGAAAAGAAAAAGTATGGACGTATTTTCCGTTTTGTTATTGTACTCCTTGTTTTGTTTGGTTATGCTACGCTCACCGGCTTATCGAGTTCGGTTATGCGATCTACGCTTATGTTTTCGTTAATGGGTTTCGGAGATTTGTTTCTCCGATCAAAAAACACGTATAATACCATTGCTGCATCTGCTTTTATTATGCTCTTAATCAATCCATTTAATAGTATGGATGTTGGTTTTCAGCTTTCGTACCTTGCGGTGGTAAGCATTGTGTTTTTTCAGCCACGCATTTATTCGTTGGTTCAATTTTCAAAGTTTCTGCCCGATAAAACATGGCAACTTATTTCGGTTTCCATTGCAGCCCAAATTGGTACGTTGCCGATTACATTATTCTATTTTCATCAGTTTCCGGTATATTTTATTGTTACCAATATTTTTGTCATTCCCCTTTCTAATTTTATTATTGCTTTTGCAGTTATTTTGTTGATTTTTTCTTTTTCAGGATTAATAGGCGATTTTATTGCCTTTCTTCTCGATTTACAACTTGATTTATTTAATGGTTCTGTAAAGTGGATTGAGAGTCTTCCATACTCAACAATACAATCAATTTTTATTACCAACCTCGAAGCAGCTATTTTATTTGGTATTATCATGATCGCATCAATCTATCTTATTAAAAGAAGGCTCTACTGGTTAAAACTAGCGTTTTATGTGTCCATCGTTTTTGTTTTTTTTAATACTATACGCATTTATAATATACGACACGAGTCTGGATTAATCGTTTATAATATTCCAAAAACCTCAGCTATTGAATATTATGCAGGGATTAATAATAAGCTCTTTATAAATAAAAGCGCCGATGAGGTTGAAAAATTGATTAAGTTTAATTTTCAAACATTCTGGGATAAACATGGCATCAGAAATCCAGTAATAATTAATTCAACTGAAATCTCTGCAAATAGGCCGTGGAATAGTTATTTCTGTAATAACAAGAAAATAATTCAGCTCAATTCCGATAGGTTAAAAAAATTCGCTGTTGAATCGCCAATCAACGTTGATTATCTGATACTATCCGAAAATATAAATATGTCAATTAGCGATTTGCAAAAATACTTTTCTTGCAAACAAGTAATTTTTGATTCATCAAACCAACTATTTCGGGTAAACCAATGGAAAAATGATTGTGAATTGCTTGGTCAGGCTTATCATTCTGTATCGCATCAGGGTGCATTCGTTTTAAAACAGTCTTTTTAACGGAGTCATTGTTTTATAAATTGATTTTGATTTTTCATTAAATTAAATGGTCTTTTATGTAACTTTGTAATTCTTTTCGCATATTTTTTAAAAAGCGGTTGACTAAACTTTACTAAAATGAAAATTATTGTAGCAGGCGCAGGTGAAGTGGGAACTCATCTTGCAAAAATGTTAAGCAGCGAATTCCATGATATTATGGTTATTGATCCCGATGAGGAAAACCTTAAAACCATCAATGCTAATCTCGATTTAATGACATTGGTTGGTTCAGCAACATCATTTGAGTTTTTACAGGAGGCCCAAATAAAGAAAACCGATTTGTTTATTGCAGTTACCCATTCGCAAGAAACAAATATTCTGGCATCAATGATTGCCAAAAAGTTGGGTGCTAAGAAAACAATAGCCAGAATTGATAATTACGAATATATTGAACCTGAAAATATTAATCATTTTATTGGTATGGGGATTGATTATTTAATTTATCCCGAACGTATTGCTGCCCGAGAGATTATAGGCCTTCTGGGTCATGAGGTTTCTGAGTTTGTTGATTTCTCAGGTCAAAAGCTCTCGTTATTTGTTCTTAAGCTCGACGAAGGTGCTCCGGTAATTGATAGCACGCTCATGCAAATTACCAAAGAAAATAAAGATATCGAGTTCAGAGCTGTGGCAATTACCCGT
>JBFXEQ010000107.1:0-6736 GCA_050179935.1 Bacteroidales bacterium
GAGAGTTTAAAACCCTCGTAGGGCTTATCCTAACCTTATGATTTACCCAATTTAGAAAATTAAGGTTTTTAACAAAAATCGTTTCTTAAAAAAAATCGTTAGATTTGTTTTAAAGAAAATTTACCTGCCACAGAGAATGAAAGTACCCATTTTTCGTATCATCTTTATTATAATCCTTTCCGTTAAATTAGGTTCAGCCCAAGAACATACCCATCGTTTTTTTAGTGTTTATGATGGTTTGCCACAGAGCCAATTACTGGATATTACTCAGGATAGTACAGGATTTATTTGGGTGGCTACTAAGGACGGTGTTGCCCGTTTTGATGGCTTTAAGTTTGATGTGTTTACAATCGAAAACGGACTCGTTTCAAACTTCGTTTATAAAATTATGCCAACAGATAGTTGCATCTGGTTTTTTTCATCAGATGGATTTACAAAATTTAAAAATGGGAAATGGACTCCTTACTTGTTTAATAAGAGGAGAATCCGATATGCAGGAGTCTATAATGGGAAAATGATCTTTTTAGAAGAAGGAAAGAAAAACTGGCAGTTTGAAAATGATAGTCTTGGTGAAGTAAAATTCGATTTCAATTTAGATAAACAGCTTCTGTATTTCAATATAGTAAAAAATAATATTGATTCAAGTTATATTGTTTATGACATCGATAAGGGGATTTTTATTTTTAAAAATAATAATTCTAGTTTTATTGATCCCCCTGTTAGCAATTTTCACCTATTACCCGACAGTAATAAATTATTATATTATAGTTATTCCGAATCAAAAAACATTCTTCTCGATTTAAAAACCATGAAAAAATCGTTCTGGGGAAAATATCTAACAGGAGAATATTTCAGTGGACATACAATATATAAAAACGGTATAATTCATTTTATTTCTAATGAAAAAGTAGGCTTTCATATAAATAATGAGCTCGAATTTATTAATAAAAAATTCAATCTTGCTGTTTGCAGTCTTATCGATAATAATGGTAACTTTTGGGTTGGTGACGAGGATGGCCTTTATTTTTTTAATAAATTTGAATTTATTGAGTTTACAATAAATAATAGCCAAATACTACCCTATGTCTGGGATATAAAAGAATTTCCCGAAAAAACCTACTATTTTGCATCACATACAAATGGGCTTCAGAAATATAAAAATGGTATTTTTAGTCTGCAAAGAACAATAAAAAACTCCTATGGAAAAGTTATTAATACATTTTATTTTAATACACCACCTGCCAATAAAAAACAAATGATTTTAAACCACAGCGAAGGGATCTTAAAATTCGATGGAAAAAATTTTTCACCATTTATCAAAGAAATTGGCTCTAGATTTGCAGCCCTAGTCACATTCTACGATTCAATCCAAAACCAATATTTGGTGGCAACTTCATCGGAAAAACTTTTTGTTGGCGATGGCGTTCATTCTCTAAAAATTTATAATGCATGTGACTCAACCTTTCAAAAAAATATTTTGGCTATTTCGTACGATCTCGATAACGATATCTGTATAGGAGTAAAGGGAATAAAAAAATTTAAAAATGGTAAGTTCTTAAATTACCCAAACATTCCAGACACAGTTCAATTTAGGGTATTTTCACTACAAAAAGACCACAAAGGAAATTTATGGATTGGCACTGACCGTGGTTTGTGGTTTTATAATTATGATACTATTTCCCAAATCAGCACAAAATATTTTAAAAACTATGTTACCTTTTTACAAATGGTCGATACAACCTGGATTATGGGTGGTACGACCTTAGGGTTACCCTTGCTTTACTTACCCGACTTTTATAAAAACGGAACTCAGAAAGTAAAATATTACGACAGATATAACGGCTTTACCGGACGCGATTGCGGACAAAACGGAACCTTACATGATTCTAAAAACACATTCTGGATTCCAACAGTGGATCGTGTTTTGCGTTTTGATCCAACGAAAATTGAGTTTAATACTAAACCGCCGATAATTCACCTAAAAGGAATCAGCTTATTAGGAGAAAATCTTTCGTGGACCTTTATTGGTGACACAATACATCAGTTGAATTTTGACCAGAATGGACTAAAATTTTCTTATGTTGGATTAAACTACAGTGCTCCCGAAAGAGTTCGTTATAAATACCGCTTACTGGGATTTGGTAATATCTGGAGCGAAGAAACGGCTAGCCGTGAAGCAATTTTTACAAACCTTAAACCGGGCAAATATACTTTTGAGTTGCTTGCCTGTAACGAAGATGATTATTGGACCGAACACCCAACCCAATTCAGCTTTGTAATTATTCCTGCATGGTATCAACGATTAACGGTAAAAGCAGGATTAATTCTTTTATTCTTAATTATCCTAACCTTAATAACCATAAGGATAACAAAAAGAAGAGCCTCCAAGCAAAAGAAAGAACTGGAACTGAAAATAGCACTGCAAAAAGGAGAACTCGAAAAAAAGGAATACCAGAAATTATATCAGGATTCGCAAATACATGCTATTCGCGAAAAAATTAAAGGACAGGACGAAGAGCGAACCCGCATTGCAAGAGAATTACACGATGGTATAGGTGGAAATCTGGTAGGACTAAAATTAATGATGGAACAAGCAATAGATAAACCCAATCCGGAAGATATATCAGGCCTTGTTACTATTGTTTCCAATACCCTGGAAGAAGTAAGAACCATATCACATAATTTGATGCCTCCTGAATTTTCAGGTATATCATTAAATCAGATACTTCAGTTACATATCGACAAGCTGAATATAGCTGCAAAAATAAATTTCAGCATTCAATTTATCCCTCAAACCGGATGGGAACAAATTCCGGAAAACATACAAGTCGAAATTTACCGTATTATACAAGAGCTTTGCAGTAATATTATTAAATATTCCAATGCTTCAGTTGTTGATTTGCAATTATCAATGTTTGAAAATGACATTCATTTAATAATGGAAGATAATGGCTCTCCTTTCGACTATAATCAAAACGGAATTGGCTACAGAAATATTAATGAACGATTGCGCATGTTGAATGGGCGTTTTGAAAAAAATACCGGAGCTGAAAAAGGAAATACCTATCATATACAAATACCCCTTATTTCTGATGGAAAATAAAAAAACATCTGTTTTAATTGCCGACGACCACCCATTAATTCTGGAAGGCCTTGTAAAACAGTTCGAAGCATGTAAATCATTTCATATTATTGGTATTGCAAACAATGGCGAAAAAGCATGGCAACTCTTTAACGAACATACTCCACAAATTGCAATTCTCGATATAGAAATGGCCGGAATGGATGGGATTGAACTAACCGCTAAAATAAAAGCTGCAAATACAAGCACCAAAGTGGTATTATTAACCATGCATACATCGCCATGGATTATTGCACAGGCAAAAAAAGCAAATCCCGATAGCATACTGCTTAAAAGTATGCCATTAAAAGATATTGTTAATTCTATTAACCTTGTATTGGAATACGGATGTTTTTTTCCTTTGGAGATTGAAAAACTGATAAAACGAAACTCACATGAATTCTCAAGTATTCAATCCATTTCGAATCGTGAAATGGAAGTTCTAAAACTCATTTCAGAGGGTTATACAACCCACCAGATTGCTGAAAAGCTTTTTCTGTCGGAAAATACGATCGAAACCTATAGGAAAAATTTGTTGATCAAATTCGAAACTCCAAACGTAGCGTGTTTAATTAAAAAAGCGGTTGAGCTGGGAGTAATCTAATCACCTAACTACACCTTGCTAATATTTTACAAAACTTGCAACATAAACTTGCTATATTTATATAAATTTGGCAAGTTTGTTTTCCAAATTTATTCTATTAATCATTTTTATTCATATATTTGTAAAGTTTCATCATAATTCCTAACTAAAAAATGGAATGGATAAGAAGAATTTTAGAAGAGCAATTGAACAGTACTGTTCAACAAGGAAAAGTATTTGTACTTTATGGAGCCAGAAGGGCTGGTAAAACATCTGTTATCGAAAAATACATTAAAGAAAACATTTCTAACTCTTTTATTGGTACAGGAGACGATATTCAATTAAGAAATATTCTGTCGTCTGAAAATCAAAATCTTATTAATACCTCTTTTCAAGGTTATGACCTGGTGTTTATCGATGAAGCTCAGCGAATACCAAATATTGGTTTGGGGCTTAAAATATTGGTGGATGCTAATCCGAATTTAAAAATAATTGCAAGTGGTTCGTCCTCATTTGATTTATCAAACAAACTGGGTGCTCCGCTTACCGGACGACAAAAGGTTTACACTCTTTTTCCGATTTCCATGTCGGAAATTGCACAAAGCAAGGGGAATATGCATATTATTCAACACCTGAATGATTATCTTATTTTTGGAACATATCCCGAAATTCTCCAAAACCTTAACTACAAGCAAAAACAAGATTACCTGCTTACTTTGCGAAACTCATATTTATTTAAAGATATTCTTGAACTTGAAAATATTAAAAATTCAGGCAAACTGATTGATCTCCTCAAATTGGTTGCTTTTCAGATTGGAAATGAAGTTTCACTCAACGAACTTTCTCGTTCTTTAGGTATTGCCAAACAAACTGTTGAACGATATTTAGACCTACTCGAAAAATCATTTATCATTATAAAAGTAAGAGGATTTTCTTCAAATTTAAGGAAAGAAGTAAGTAAAACAGCCCGTTATTATTTCTGGGATAATGGAATAAGAAACTCTCTGATAAATAACTTTAATGAACCAACCACTCGTATGGATATGGGAATGCTCTGGGAAAACTTTTGTTTTATTGAGAGGTTAAAAAAACAAGAATACAAGCAATTATACGCAAACAACTATTTCTGGCGTACATACGATAAACAGGAAGTTGACCTGGTTGAAGAAAGAGAAGGTAAATTATTTGGTTTCGAATTCAAATGGAACGACAAAAAGAAAACAAAAGCACCCAAAGCATTCGTTGAAACATACAGCAATGCTCAATTCGAGTGTATTACCCCTGCAAATTTTCTTGAGTTTGTAATTTAAACTTTCATTTGTCTTTCATAATACAGGGTTTCACTTAAAGTGAAGCCCTGACTTTTTCTCACATAGTAAAATACTCCTTTTTAATAAAAATCACGGAAAACCGTGAGATGGGAAAATTTTTGTTCTGCTATCTTTGGATTTAAGATTAAATTTAAAAAGCAGAATCCCAATATTTAATTAATTCATCAACTGAAACATAAAAAAAATGAAACGATTGTTTTTTATTTTTGTCGGATTTACATTAATATGCTTACCTAGTATAAGTAATTCTTCAAATTCTCCATCTTCCACCGAATATAAAGAACCAAAAAATCAGCAAGTAGTCAATATTAAGATAAAGAGTTCAGAAGAGGAGAGTCATTCATTTAGTGCACCTAATAAAAAATATTTATTAAGTGTATTTATTGATGGTGAATTTAGAAAAAATATTTACATAGAAATCACTAAAGAAAATGGTCTAATTTTTATTTTCGAAGAAGATCCATCAAAATTGGGTTTTTTCGATGCCCTACCAACAATTGGAACAGGTGATTTATGTTCAGGAGATGAAACTGTACTTTTTGATGATTGTGATAATTCTCATAAACATTATGAATATTCAATAGGTTATTATAAAGATTATTATGATGAAAATCTAGCCATTAATATAGCTAAACTTTTTGTGACTAAATCTTTTAGTGAATCCATTTCTAAAATTAGTTTTAGGTAATGGTTATAGAATAAAATGATTTAGCAATTTTCATCAAAAATTATATTTAGGAGTTAGTCGAAAATCCTTTAAAGAGTAGACTCATTATTAATCTCTTTTATCATGAACCGCTTATTAAAGTATGTATTATTTTTAACCTATTTGCTATTTTGTTATAGCATTTCTGTTGAAGCACAAAATGTGAAAGCAAAAGTTGTGAATGAGTTTCAAAATGATATTAAACGATATACAGTTAGAGACTTACGTGCAAAATCGTATGAAGTAAATCTATATGTTAATAATAACTTTTATGAGACTGTATATATTAATTTAGTAGAAAACACAGAGTTTACTATTTGGACTGATGACGAAAAATATGGTAATTCTATATTGCATGCAGTAGATAGAAATGGAGCACCCCCTGAAAATTATTTAATTGGAGCAGGCGATTTCTTTGATGGCAAATTTTGCTTAAATAAATTTCATTCTTTTTCACAATATCTTAAAAGAATAGGGATTTTTAGTACAGATTTTTTTGAAAGTTATGAAAATCTTAACACCTCTTCAATTTTTACAAATTCCAATGTAGAAATAATTGCTGAAAATTGGCTACGTTTAGCCATTAATGGAGAAAAAGTGTATAATCCAGATTATTTTTCCCGTCCCAATTAACGCAATTTTACTTATGAAGGGAAATGCTTAACAAAATCTTATAAAATTAATATAAAGCTAAAGAAAAAAGCTATTCATCGAAAGATTATTGAATATTAGAATTTTATAAACAATTTTTTAAAGGCTTTGTATAGTTTGTACCTGAATAAATATTGAATTCATCAATATTTATTCAAAATGGAACATAGGAGTAAGCCGAAAATACTTTAATGAGTATGAACAATAATATTAAAATTATGAAACACCCATGATAGTGCACAAGCACAAACACGTATGAAAATTGAGTTGCCAATTTATTACCTTTGAGTTAGATTCACCAAACTCAAAGTATATGAGAAAGCAAACAATTGAATTTGAACAGG
>JBFXEQ010000108.1:0-6715 GCA_050179935.1 Bacteroidales bacterium
GCTTATATTATTAAAACATAACAAGTCCAATGTTTAGTAAACATGATATTTACAAATTGTTTAGAACAATGAATTTGCTATGTTTTTTTAAGAATTATCCTCATTGTTGTACCTTTGTTTACTTCGGAGTGAAGAACGAATATACGACCGTTGTGATACGATTCAATGATTCTTTTTGAAAGAGAAAGGCCTAATCCCCAACCTCTTTGTTTTGTGGTATATCCGGGTTGAAAAACTGTTTTGAATTTTGATTTGGGAATTCCTTTTCCTTCGTCTGTAATATCAATAATTAAATGCTGGATTTGATCTTTTAAATTAATTGATATGGTACCAGTTCCACCCATTGAGTCAATGGCGTTTTTACAAACATTTTCTATTACCCACTCAAAAAGATGAATATTTAACGGAACAAAAAGCTGATTGTTTTCCGAGAAATTATAGTTTATTACGATTTTTTCTGATGATCTAACTTTTACATAATTAACCGCATCGATGAGAATTTGAATAATGTTTTCGTTTTTTAGTTTTGGCGCGGAGCCGATTTTAGAAAACCGATCGGTAACTTTTTCAAGGCGATGAATATCTTTTTCAAGTTCTGAAACGATTGTTTCATCTACATTTTTTAAACGCAGTAATTCAAGATTGGCTAATAGCGAAGATGTTGGAGTACCTAACTGATGGGCTGTTTCCTTTGCCATTCCAACCCAAACCTGATTCTGTTCAGCCTTTCGGGAAGAGCTAAAAGCTATATACGATACAAAAAGAAATAATACAATAACAGCCAACTGAATTATTGGAAAATAAAACAATTGAGTTAATAAGGTAGATTCTTTAAAATAAATTAAGTTTTTATCTCCGTCGAGTAGGTTAATCACAAAAGGCTCATTAGCCAATTTCATTTTAAAAAGCTGCTTTTTAAGGTAAACCGAATCATTTTCTCTGTTTGGATCTAAGTTTCGACTCGAAATAATATTTCCAACCTTGTCAGTTAATATAACAGGAACAGTTTCGTTGTTTTTAAGCACCTCAATAATAAATGAATAATCTTTTTCGTCGCTTTCAATTCCTGATAACTGACGTGTTCCAAGAGCCCACAACTCAACCTTTTTGCGTTCTTCAACAGAAAGTTTCTTTACTAGGTTGTTCGTAATAAAAAATGACGCAACACCTATTAAGATGGCGCAAATCAACAAAGCAATTTTCCAGGTTTGTTTTTTTGAATAAATATTCAATGTAATGGGTTTAAAATAGTTAAATTAAAAAAATTAATTGGTTAATACAGAGTCTTCATCAAAAATTATCTGAAACTGCTGATTGTTATTCACTTTATTGTCCTCCACTTTTTTATCAATTGCTACAGGATTTTCTTCCCAATCGATTTTAAAGGATTTTGTTTTATTGTTATGTAAAGTGTCTATTGTAGCAGTTGAATCTTCTTTAAACCAGCCAAATTCTTCGTTCAGTATTTTTTTAAGCTCTGATTTTTCGTTTTGCAATTCTATTTTTCTCGATTCACGTGCTTGTTTATAATCATAATTTATTCTGTAGTCATTAGGAGTCCCAGTTATTTTTAAAAAAACATTGGTTTTTCCTAACCCGTCATCTTCGTAAAATTCAGCTTCATTTTTTTGAGTAGCACGGTTTTTTGCTTTCGAAGCTAACAGGTCTGATAGTAGAATTTTAAAGTGATATTCAAAAAAATTGTCAAATCGATGAGTTCCATTAAGAGTGATATTAAATGCTGATGATTTTATATCCATCTTGGGAATGGTTACTTTTTCATCTTTAATATTTATCTGGTTTTGAAGAGTTGAAAATTTTATATTTTCCAATTCTTTAACATCAATGAATCTTGACAAGCTTTTCATCGGTTCAAAATTAATAAGAGCCCCATCTTGTATAATAAGATTGCTTTCCGAGCTGACCGATTTTTTATTTATTTCAAGCTTGTCATTAATTAAAGCTGAAAAGTAGAGATTTCCGGAAAGATTTCCCGAAATATTTTTTTCTGGTAAAAATGTTTGGCCAAAATTATTAAACGAATAAAACAATTTATCTATTTTGATATTCTTAAATGTACTCTGAAATTTTACTACAAAATCGTTTTTATAATCTTGTACAATAACACCACCAATTTTGTTATATCCGTTCATCGATTGAAAGGAAATTTCGTGTAGCGAAAACATTTTTGGTTTGTAATTTAAGCTTCCTTTTATTTGACTTGCAATAAATTTTCCAACCGAAAATTGATTTATCTGAAGGTTAAGATGGATGTTCAATCTTTCAGGAAACCTATATGATGGACTATCCTTAACAACTTTGTCTGATAAAAACATTGGAGCCAGCTGATTTAAATCAATCGATTCTGATGTTAACTCAGCTAAAACAGATGAGGTTCCCTCTCCTGTGAAATATTGATAAAGATTTGAAGCTTCGCCATTAAGAAGAATATCATTATCGAGAATCCTAAAATATAAACTATCGGTATAAAGAGTTTCGTTTATGGCAACTAAACCATTTATGTTTTTGACAATCAGGGGATTGTCTTTTAGTTTAAACAGGCCGTCTTTTATTTTCAAATTGAAGGCAAAATCTTTTTTAAAGAAATAAGTAAATCGAAGGGTTTTAATTTCATTTACTTTTCCTGCAAATGTTCCTTTAATTTTTCCTGAGCCTTCAAGAATTTCTAAGGTGTCGATATCAAAAGTATTGTGTATTTCTTTAAAATCGAGATTGGCAGAATAATTTACTAAAAGCAATGGATCGGAAAGATTTGAAACAATTAGGTTGCCAGCAATACTGCTTTTGTCGAGTGTGGCACTAAATGAATTCAATTCTACAATTGATGTTAGAATATTTTTTTCTTTGCCATTTGAAAAAACTCCATCAGTAAAAATCTGTTTAACTTTAATTCTATTATCAGCGTTAGAAAAAGAGGCTTTCTTAATCTGAAATGTTCCTGAAATTGAAGGATGTTTTGTTTTTGAAAACTCTCCCTTAAATGCAGAAAAAACAGTTATTAAACCGCTATTAAATTTAATTGGATCTATTTCGTTTATTATATTTTTAGGTATAATAGTTATTAATTCTTCGATTGCTTGATTTTGGGCAACTATTTTTAGATCCAGTAAAAGAGATTCGTTATAATTAATTTCGCCAGTAATATCCGTTTTAAATCTCCCCAGTTCTATAAACCCTTTTGAAAAAGTAAAAATGTTATTATGGATACTAAATAAAAAATCTATTGATGAAGTTTTATTTTCAATATAAATGTCATCGGCAACCGAAAGCAAACCAATCTCCATTAAAGCATCTACCTGTAAATTATAATTATTTGTGAGTAACAACCCGCTTATATTCATTTTTTCAATATTGGAAAAAAAGCGAATTGAGTTTTTTTCATCGCAAAACCGAGTGTTGGTTTGGCTAAATTTTACTTTTTTAAGGTCTATCTTAAACGAACTTTCATTTGTATTATCAGATTTCCAGAATCGATAATTTTCATTTCCGTTCTGATCTATAAAAATATTTATTGTACCGCAGTCAAAGTGTATATTTTTAATGGTAAAATTTTGGGTTAATAAATCTAAAATATTAAACTCAAGAAATAGCTTGTTGGTAGAGAATAAAGTATCGGTATTTATACCACAGATTTTTTTAGGGAAAGTAGAAGGACTATAAGCTGTAACGTTTACAAATTCAATAGAAGCATTAGGAAATTTCCGCAGAATGGAGAGGTTTGAATCATCTATATCTATTTTTACTTCAATACGTTCATTTAACTCCGCAATAATATAAGATGTTACTTGTTTCTCAAAAATTAATGAAACAGCAATGGCAATGGCAACAAGGAGGATGAGCCCAAGAAAAATCCCTATTAGCAACGATTTAATAAATTTCATATTCTGAAAATAGCATTTTAGCAATAAAACGCAAAAATATAAAACTTATGATGCATTAAATCTATTATTGTCTATTATATTGATAAAAGATAGAAGATAAACGTTTCTTATAAACTGTTTTTTCTTATCTCATCAAGGTAAGCTTTTTGTAATAATTTGATCCGATCAGGTGTTTTTTCCTGATCAAAAATCCTAACAACATCTATAAGTCCAAAGTCCCTGTAAAAAACACCCTGGGCAGCATCAAAATTATTATTATCGATGTTTTGTTTAATATTGGCAGTATATTTTTTGAATTGTTCCCATTGGATATAATTGGGCAATTCTATATAATATTTTGAAACATCATTAAGGTCTCTGTAAGTGCTATTGCCTGTATCAGCAATTTTGAAGGGCTTGTTGATAACGATTATTGCTGAGGCATTCATGGCTTTTTGTTTTGCGAATTTTATTCCGGCATCTTTAAAATGATTTTGAAGCTCTGAAATAAAAGTAAAGCTTTTTAAATATTTTATACGAATACAAGGTAAAACTTCTGATTTGAAAAAAAGATGTCCTTGCGAAACATTAAAGTTAAACTTAATAGACTCGCAGATATTTTTGGTATGTCGGGCTATTTCTTCATAAGAGTAATCATTTGTAGTAATAAGAAATAGCGATCTGGGCTTTGAATTTTCAGGAAAATCTCCAAGATAACCCGGAAATGGATGCAAGCTTTCGAGAACTAGCGTATTTTGGATAATGTTATTTTCAACAGTTACCAACGACTCCTCTTTTTTTATATACCCAAAGGTTTCTAAATTTATCTCTGATTGATTCATAAGTACTTGGTTTTAGTAAAAGATATTAAAAGCAAATCCCAATGTCAAGATTTTACCAAAAAATCTCTTTGTCAAATAATTAAACAAATATTTATTATGAATGTTTCAATTCTGAAATTTCGAGTTGAAAGCATTAACTTTGCCGAGTATTTTTTAATTTATGAAGAGAGAAAATATAGAAATAATGGCTCCCGTTGGTTCTTATGAATCGCTTATGGCAGCTATACAGGGTGGTGCAAATTCGGTTTATTTTGGAATCGAAAAAATGAATATGCGTGCTAATTCTTCGAATAACTTTACATTCGATGATCTTAATAAGATATCCCAAATATGCAAAGAGAACAATATTAATTCTTACCTAACAGTAAACACAATTGTTTATAGCAACGAAATAGAATTAATAAAAGAAATTGTAAACGCAGCCAAACAAAATAAAATTTCTGCAATTATTGCCTCAGACATAGCTGTTATTAATTATGCAAAAAGCATTGGTGTTGAGGTTCATATTTCGACACAATTAAATGTAAGTAATATTGAAAGTGTAAAATTCTTTTCTCAATTTGCCGATGTAATTGTTCTAGCCCGAGAGCTTACTCTCGAGCAGATTGCTGAGATTACCGAGATTATTAAATCAGAGAATATTAAAGGGCCATCGGGCAACTTGGTTAAAATTGAGTTGTTTGTTCACGGAGCTCTTTGTATGGCTGTATCTGGTAAATGTTACCTTAGTTTACACGAAAAAAATCATTCGGCAAATAGAGGATCGTGTTTACAAACTTGCCGAAAAGCATACATAGTAAAAGAGAAAGAATCTGGGTACGAACTCGAAATAGACAATGAGTATATAATGTCGCCGAAGGATTTATGTACCATAAAGTTTTTAAATAAAATTTTGGATGCAGGAGTAAGTGTTTTAAAAATCGAAGGTAGAGCTAGACCAGCTGAATACGTAAAAACAGTTTGCGAATGTTATAACGAGGCTGTTGATTCATATCTTTCAAATGATTTTACTGACGAAAAGATCCAGGATTGGGAAAAAAGACTGGCGACAGTTTTTAACCGGGGTTTTTGGGGTGGTTATTATTTGGGTCAAAAACTTGGAGAATGGAGTCATCGGTATGGATCCAGAGCTACAAAAAGAAAAATTTATATCGGTAAAGGGACCAACTATTTCACAAATCTAAAGATAGCCGAGTTTTTAATCGAAACCAACAAACTTTCTGTGGGTGACGAAATATTAATTACTGGCCCTACAACCGGAGTAATACAAACTACAGTTAAAGAAATCAGAGTAGATCTAAAACCTGTACAAACAGCAAATCAGGGAGATCGTTGTTCAATTCCAATTGAACAGGTAGTGAGAAGGTCTGATAAACTTTACATTGTTGTTGATGCTGATAAAATAAAACAACAATAATTAAATAGATTGTTTGTTAAAACTTTGAAACCATTTTATAGCTTCTTCTTCGGTACTAAATAGTTTTAAAGGAATACCAAATTTATTAATAACTTGAATAATCATATTAATATAATATTTTTTAAACACATTACCATCAAATATTGTAGCTGCTCTTTTTAATTCATGATCAATTGCTTTCGGAATCATAACACTTTCAAACCATTTTCTGTTTTCGGGAGAAACTATGCCCTGATTGCGTATATCAGAGAGAAAATTGTCAACAGGATTTTTTTTACTAAATGCAATAAGTTCCTCAAAAGTACTCTGATATTCAGTGTTGTTTGGTTTTTGCTTCCACTCAATAATTCCAAGCTTTAGAGCTGCATCATAATATATTCTGGCATGATCATATTCAGATATTAGCGTTTTCATGAGGTTAAAAATTTAGGTTGAAATTATTCTTTTAATTGTAGTTATTTAGCTGGTTAAAAGTAACAAATTTAGTGGTTGTTAACAATTCTCATGCTGTGCTGTGAATAAGTTTTGATTTTATAGGGCTTCAGGCTCTGTGAGGTTGAGAAATTTGGATTTGG
>JBFXEQ010000109.1:0-6460 GCA_050179935.1 Bacteroidales bacterium
CTTGGATTATCTACTATTGAAGCAGTAGCTGCTAAAACTGATGGTTGATTTATCACATAATTAGGAATAGAAAATTGACATTCGTTTGCATCTGTTGCAGTTACACTATAAGTACCAATTGGAAGATTAATAATGTCTTGCATAGTTGATCCAGTACTCCATAAATAGGAGTAAGGTAAGGTTCCTTCACTAGTTATATTTAGATCGATAAAACCAACGGTATCTCCATTACAATTGAGAGTAGAGGTTGATGAAAGTGAAATTGAACCGTTAAATGTATAACTTAATTCATCAATATAAATACTATCAACCATTACAATGTTTGGTGTATTATCAAGATCAGTAACGGTAACGTAATAATATCTTCCTGGAGCTAAATTTATAGCTTTTGCTGTTGTCTGATTATCTGCATTTGCATCCCATTGGTATGTTATATTGGTATGATTATCGGGAGAATAATAGCTTGCTGTAGCATGACCATTTATTGTTCCATTGCAAGCGTATTTATAATCAGAGATATACACATAGAATGTGTCTAAGTCTTTTACATTAAACGTAGTATCGAAATCACAAGAATGAACATCAGAAATAGTAACGGTGTAATTTCCCGGATCTAAATCAAAAATATCTTCAGTGTTGGCGGAGAATGCTGAGGGTCCAGTCCAATCAAAAGTGAAAGAAGCAGGATCGCCAAAACCTCCAACAAATTCAAGGTCAATTTCTCCTTTTATTAAAGGAGATGTATAATCAGTAACATCAGAATTTCCAAAAGTAATTGGTTCAGGACCTGTGATATATATGGTAGTATCAGATGAACATCCTTTAGAGTCATTAACAGTAACACAGTATTTTCCTTTGGTTAAACTAAACTGATCCTCGAAAGTTAATTGTACACCAGAACCTCCTTCTTCTTCGAACCAGTAATAAGAATTACCTCCATTACCACCTGTAACATTAAGGTTTATTGCACCTTCGGCACTATAACTACATGTGGTAACCTGTGTAATTGCAGGATTAAAGATAAATGAATCGGGTTCTGATATTGTATATTGTGCAATAGCAATTGAATCTAAAGCATCAGTAACTGTAACTGTATACGTTCCAATTGACAATCCTGCAGCAGTTGAATCATTTAACCCAGCATCGTGGCTCCACGAATAGGTGTATGGAAGTACCCCAAAATAGGGTGTTACAATTAATTCACCATCAGAACTTTTGTTGCAGGAAACATTTGTTTTTTTAGTAAATGTTGCAGAAAAAGGAGGGACATATTCAGCAATAAATGATTGCGAATATGGAGAAACATTATTAAGGAGTGTTTTGCTCCCAATTAATAAGGAAGGTGAATAATAATCGCCTAATAACAAGGCATGAGTGCTAGTTGTTATTTCTAAACTAACACCGAAGTCATCAAATACTCCGGTAGCATTTAAAGATTCACCTTTTAGGAGATTTCCTTTTGAATCTGCTGCAGCTAAAAAAATATCTTTATTAGCAGCATTTGAATTAAAAAGAGTATCATCATTTATAAATAATGAATCGGAATAATAACCTGTAAAATATAAAGTACCATCTCTTTCTTTAATATCAACAGCGTAATCAGATCCAGCTCTGCCATATCCTTTTAACCAGAGCATATTCCCATTTTTTGTATATTTTACAATAAATATATCAGAACCATTATGATTTACTAAATTATATGAGGGACTATTATAAGTGCTATCGAAGTGAAAATCAGTACTTCGGTAATAACCTGAAAGATATATATTACTATAATTATCTTGAGCTATTGTGCCTGTTGCATCATCATTATTTCCATAACTTCCTCTAGCCCACAAACCATTTCCATCGTAATCTAATTTATAAATAAATATTTTTGCTTTACTTGCTATATCGGCATCCAGTGTATCAATATCAAAATAAATGTGATCTTTATATGTGCCGCTAATGTAATATGCATCATTAAATGCACTAATAGCAGAAATTCTTGTTGCAGTATTCGAACTTAAAATATTTTTAATCCATTTAAAATCTCCATTTTCATCTAATTTTAGAATGAAATTTTGAAATCCTGATCCCCTAATTGTATCAACAGAAGTTATTAACGAATCTCTATAAAAACCAGTAACAATAATTTCATTATTTTTATCAACATTTAATGCAGCAATAAGTTGTCCAGATTCGCCCCAAGCAATTGTTTTTTTCCATAATAAATCTCCATTGACTTTATTATATTTAGCAAGCATTATGTCATATAATCCATCACTTACCAAATTTTCAGTATTGGTAAAATAACAAGTGTTAACAAACGAACCACCAATTATGATATTTTTATCAGAGTCAAATGCCATGGCAACATCCCTTTCCTGACCTGTACTTCCAATTTTTTTTATCCAGCTAATATTAAAATCAGAGTTGTATTTTGATAAATACCAGTCGTCAGAACCATAGGAAGTTAATGTGTCTCCTATTGAACCAGAAAAAAGACCCGTAACATAAATATTCCCGTTTTCAGTTAAAATTTCCTTGGATTTAACTGAACCACTTGACAATACAGCGGTTGAATTAATCCATTCTTGCGCATTCGTATCGCAAATGATTGTTAATAAGTAGATTACAAAAAGATATTTAAGCGTTTTCATTTTATAAATTGATTCATTTGACAGTTAGATGCATTAGGATAATTTTATTTAAGACAAAATTAGCTGGGTCCAGGTGAATAAGAATCATCTTCTGGATTGCCTGGTTCTCCTCCTCCTTCAGTTTTTCCTTTATCAAGGCAAATTAGTTTTGGAGTTTCCCACTTGAGCTTTTCAAGTGAATTTGTTTGTTCAACTTCGCTATTCTTTAATTTATCGTCCATTGCAACTTGTTTTTATTTTCACTTTCAAATTTGATGCAAAACTATTTAAATTCTATTTAAATAGTTCAAGTTTAGTAAATTTATTGATGTTATCTTGTTTCTACAACTTTTTTCTAATAAAATTGATCAATTGCTTATTTTTTAAGATTAAAAATTTCAACTGTAAAAACCAACAACAACATATCTTTCGTATCCTTTTTCTCCTGTAATCATCTTACTTCCTGCTTTTATCCAGGCATGAGCTGTAAGTTCTTTTTTATCGTTTTTATCAACACCTAAATACAAGGTTGTTTTAATCTTATATTTTTCAAGAACTTTTTTTGCTGTTATTGCTTCTTCAAAACATTTAATTCTCCAAGGTAAATATCGTTTCCAGCGTCTTAAATTTTTTTTAAATTGTTGAACTATTTCAATCTGTGTTGATTCCAATTCTGTTAAATCTTCTTTTTTAAATTCTCCTAAGAGATGATTAAACCATCTTAACGGAGTTAATCTTGCCAGAACTGTTGCAAAAATCAACCAAAAAAAAGTTTGATTTAAAATTTTACGTTCTTGCTTTCTTAACTTAATATATTTTCTAAACAATTTGAACATCAGATATGTTCGTTAAAATTTAAACGAAATTCAGACCTATTTGGTTGCAATAATTAACTCTTTTTCAAGCAAATCGTTTAAAAAAGGAGAAATGTCGTTAAAGCATTTTTCTTTTTCAACAGCAAATTTATCGGTAATTAGTTTAACTAAATCTATTATTTTTATTGGTTGCTCAATATGATCCCAAATAAAACTTCCGGTCATTCCCAAACCATAATATTCCCCAAAACGAATACTCATCATTACTTTTTCGCCATCTATAGTACTGGTTAGGATATCTTTATTTTGTTGAATTGTAGTTTCTAAATTTATTTTCATATTTATTTTAATAGATCAATTTACTTTCAGATGTTAAATATCCAAATTTAATCATAGTATCTTTATGATTCTCAATAATTTTATTTTGTATTTCATTATCGAGATGATTTCTCCAATCACCAATTTTACCTTTTCTAAAAAAGAATTTTGATTGAATCATTTTTTCTTTAAACCCATTTTCTTTTTCTTGTTCAGATAAAATTCGAAAATCGCTTCTTTGAATGGCATCTCTTATTTGCTGATCTGTTTTTTGAATACCTAGGAAACGAATTGCATTTGAAAAACTTTCAAATGTATTGTTGATCATATCTTCGTATCGAATAACATGAACAGGAATGAGTTTTTGTTCGGTCCAGCTCTGTACATGTCCTGACCACGATCCGAGAATTTGTCTTAACTGATTCTGGAGTTTATCATTTTTATCGCAAAAAGCATATTCTGGGTTATTCAATGCATTAATCATTTTATTTACAGGTTTAGCGCTGTGATATGCAAAAGAAACTAACACATCTAAAGGATTTCGTATTAGATAGACAGCTCCTTTTGAAATTTCGGGAGGGAATAAAGGTTGGTTATTAGAAACAAAATAAAATTGATCGTGTACTTTTTTAAATAAGAGTTCTGATGATTCTTCAGATTGCATACGATATACATCTGGACGAAGTTTGTCAATTTCTTCAAAGGATAAATCGGAAGATGATAACCCAGTGTAATCATCAAATACTCTGCGTGAACTGGAAATGCTTGTTTCAGCTAAATCGTTAATATTTGCAGGTATATCGTTATCACTTAACAAGTTGGTCATAAAAACCCTAAACCAGGTATTCCCTGATTTTGGGTAACTAGCCAACCAGACTACATTTTTTTTATGCATCGAGTTTAAAAGTTTTAATCAAAAAATCAGCAAACTCTTCTAACATGATTGGTGATTGAGGTCTTGAAACTCTATAAACCTTGATTTCTGGTAAAAGTTTATTTAATGTTTGAAAATGATCGAGTTGTTTATCGAGTCCTCCAACAAAACGATATCTGTAAGTATTATTTTTAACAGCATTAAATTTTTGAAGTCCTTTAAGTTCTTCAAATTCATAACCGGGAGTATTTTTGGTATTGATTATAAAAATCTTGGCCAGGGGTAGAGACTCATTATAAAAACCATCATCTACAGGCAAATGGTATTTTTTTATTTCAGGCCTGATTTCGGTTAATGTATCGGTTTTTATTTCTAAATTGTCGAGTATATCTTTCCATATTTTCATATGGGGAAATCCGGGAACTACGTTCAAATTAGTATCGATAACACAAATATCATCGGCTAAAAATTGAAATCCTTTTAATACCAATGTTGCAGCAATAGAAGATTTCCCAACACCACTTAATCCTGAGAAAATACATGCTGAATTTCCAAATTTTATTGCACTACCATGTATTGGAAGTAATCCTCTTTGAAGAAATAATGCTCCAAATGCTGAACCCAATAAAAATAACCGAACTTCCTTATCGGTATAATTTGTTAAGGTTTCAATGCTTATTCTATTTCCATTTTTAACATAATATTTGGCTATGTGATCAACTTCGAGTAAAAACTCATCTCGTGCAGTCTGATATTTAACCCCCTTTTTAATAACACGATCGAGCTTTTCCGGGACTTTCTCCATCGTAATTTCAACATCTGCAATTTCGTTAGAAGGCGTGAATTCCGGAATTTCAAGTTCTGACTGAATGATTAATCCAAAAGCTTTATATGTATAATTAGAAGACATTAATTTCTTATTTAAAAATACAAATTTACATGAATTTAACGGATTAAGATGAATTATTCAGTTTTTTGACCATAGCAAAATCTAATCAAATCCGTATATTTGTTAAAATTGCATAAAATGAAATCCATTTTTGGAAGAATAGATAAAAAGAAACTGAAAGTTGAACTTTTTGAGAAAGGCCTTGCTTGTTTATCTGTTTATTTTCAAATCGAAATAGATTCAAATCTATTTACAAATTCTGGATTTGGACAAGTTGCTTTTTATCCCGATCATTCAAAAATCGGTATTTACAATAATGAATTGTTAATTCTTTCAGATTGCAGATTGGATAACAGAATTGAACTGATTGAAAAACTAGAGATTAACAATGATTCCATATCTGATGATGAGCTTATTATTCATGCATTTGAAAAGTGGAAATATGAATGTACCAAACATCTTATTGGTGATTTTGCTTTTGTAATTTGGAATATTGAAATCAAAGAGCTTTTTTGTGCACGCGATCATTTTGGGGTAAAACCATTTTACTATTTTTTTAATGGAGAAACTTTGGTTTTTTCTTCAGAGATTAGTGCTATTCTTTCGCAAACAGATTTGAACTTTAGTATAGATCAGCAGTACATTGCTGATGCTCTTTCGATAGTAAAATCAGAAAACAACAGAACAACATATTCAGAATTTAAGAAATTACCACCAGCGCATTATTTAATTCTAAAAAACAATCAATTAGAAGTAACAGAATATTGGAAGCTAAGTATTCAAAAGGAACTGAATACAGATGAACAACAAATAATTGAACAATTTTAAAAGTTATTAATTGAAGCCGTAGAATGCAGAGTAACTCAAGATGCAAAAACAGGCGCAGAATTAAGTGGGGGGCTTGATTCGTCAACAGTTGTAGCAATTGCTTCTCAGTTTTGTA
>JBFXEQ010000110.1:0-460 GCA_050179935.1 Bacteroidales bacterium
GGTCTATGCCAATCCAAAATTGGGGCATTATACTTAATCAGTTCTTAATCTTATTTGAAAAAAGGGTTCAGCTTTAAATTGCCAAACCCTCGATATTTTTAAATTACACACTTTGTGAAATAGTGTCTTATTAAACAAAAAAGGGAGCTTTTATGCTCCCTTTTGCGGTCCGGATCTTGCCAAAGACAAGACAAGCGCGACTCGAACCCGTCTTGCCTCAGGCAAGATGACAGGCAGGTATTACTTATTCAAAATATTAGTTGGTTGATCTATTAACCAGCGCATATAATTCATATTACACTTTTTCAATGATTTTTCGCGTTTTAATGCATCTGATTTGTTATCGTATTCCTCAACGTAAATTATTTTCCATGGAATTTTCCGGCTTGTATAACTGCTCTTTCCCTGGTTATGTTCAATAAGTCTCCGTTTATAATCCGTAGTATAACCTTTATAATAC
>JBFXEQ010000110.1:470-6363 GCA_050179935.1 Bacteroidales bacterium
TGATTTGTTATCGTATTCCTCAACGTAAATTATTTTCCATGGAATTTTCCGGCTTGTATAACTGCTCTTTCCCTGGTTATGTTCAATAAGTCTCCGTTTATAATCCGTAGTATAACCTTTATAATACTTTTGGTCTATTAGGCTTTGGATTATATAAACATAATGTTTCATCATAAAACAAAAAAGGGAGCTTTTATGCTCCCTTTTGCGGTCCGGATCTTGCCAAAGACAAGACAAGCGCGACTCGAACCCGTCTTGCCTCAGGCAAGATGACAGGCAGGTATTACTTATTCAAAATATTAGTTGGTTGATCTATTAACCAGCGCATATAATTCATATTACACTTTTTCAATGATTTTTCGCGTTTTAATGCATCTGATTTGTTATCGTATTCCTCAACGTAAATTATTTTCCATGGAATTTTCCGGCTTGTATAACTGCTCTTTCCCTGGTTATGTTCAATAAGTCTCCGTTTATAATCCGTAGTATAACCTTTATAATACGTTTGGTCTATTAGGCTTTGGATTATATAAACATAATGTTTCATCATAAAACAAAAAAGGGAGCTTTTATGCTCCCTTTTGCGGTCCGGACGGGGCTCGAACCCGCGACCCCCTGCGTGACAGGCAGGTATTCTAACCAACTGAACTACCGAACCATTTTATTCAATCGCGTTGCAAAAATAGATTATATTTTCAATTTAGCAAAAAAAATCGAATTAATTTTTAGAGTTTTTTGTTATCTCAAAAATACTGAAGTTTACACTTCCATAAACTCGTTGCTCCTTAAAATTAGTATGGGTGCTAAAATCAGTTCTCGAGCCATGCTCCATAATAAGCCAGCCTTCTGATTCCAACAATCCTTTTTCAAAAATTATATTAGGTATTGATTCAATATTATCCAAATCATAAGGCGGATCAGCAAAAATTATATTAAATGTACGGTTGCAGGTTTTTAAAAACTTAAATACATCAGCTCGTACTGTTTTAATCTGCGAAAATTTCAATTCTGCTGCAGTTTTTTTTATAAATGCAAAATGATTATAATTTAGCTCAACCGAAACAATATCTGATGATCCACGTGATGCTAACTCATATGAAATACTTCCGGTACCCGAAAAAAGATCAAGTGCTTTAATATCGGAATAATCGAAATTATTATTAATGATATTAAACAAACTCTCCTTTGCAAAATCGGTGGTAGGCCGTGCTTTAAAGTTTTTTGGAGGATGAATCATCCTACCTCTGAATGAACCACTTATTATTCGCACTGCGCTAATTTAAATAAGGTTGAAAATCGTTGATATGGTATTTTTTCGAAGGTATAACTATAATTATATCCTTCGGGAGAATTACAAAATTTAATCTGCTTTACATAATTATGTAATTTTGAATATAGCGTTGAGCCTTTATCAATAAATCCTCCGGCAAAGAGTTCGCAGTTCTCATTATTCAGCTTATAAAGATCCATTAATAACAAAACGTAATACACAATATCTTCGTCCTTTTTATACTTAAAGCTATTTATCATCTGTAATTTATGCAATTCGGATACTGCAATATCAAAAAAGTGGTTATGTACATAAATAGTAATTCTAGTTTTACTGGATGTTGATTTTGAGATTATATCTTCGATTAAGACCTGTTGCTGATTATAAAATCGTACATTCTTAAAGTGCCTCACAAACAAATTAGCTGCCAGGCTTGGAACTGCAAAAATACTATAAGCATTTAAGTTATGTATTTTATTAAAATGTATTTCGTCCAACTCATTAAGCTGATGCACAAACTCAAAGTGTTTCTTCAAATTTTCTTTTGAAAAAAGCTCTTCGGGAACTATCAGACTTTTTTCTGATGACCAAATCATTCGGGTGCTTTTATAATCCTTATTTAGAAGCTCGCTTGATTCAATAAAATCAGTCATTAAAAGAGTAATATCATCAACTGTCTGGTTTTCATCAAAATTCTGATGGGATAATACAATGTATTTATTAGTCACCGGATCGAGAATACAAAAAGAAAGTCCATTCAAGCCAGCTTGAATGGACAAGTGATAGGTATGAATTAAGTTTTTATCTAATGTTTCATCAACGAAAAAAACATTTTGCATAATAGCATTATCTTATTCCCAGTTACCTGCGTTATTGTTTGTCTCAACAATGTCACCAACTTTAACACCCGGGAAGTTATTTTGAGATTTCATTCTATCGTTAAGATTGATAACCATTTGTTTATCTAAACCATGCAAAAGTACATTATTGTGTACTTTGGCTTCAAAAACATTAACATTAACAGAACCAGTAACTACAGTTGCCGTAGCCATCTCGAATTCAGCATTCTCGGTAAAAGGCACATGGCGCAAATCTGCTCCAATAAAATCTGAAGGGAATAAGGTGTCCTTTATTGCAATTTTGATTGTATCACGAGTAATAATACCTTCTTTTAAAGCAATAGCTTCTGTCCAACCTTGAGCTAATAAATCATCAGGAATACTACCAATCGCTTTTACTACTTTCATTGATCCATTATCAACAAAATCTATTAATGAGTCGAAGTTTGCAGTAAAATGACCGTACTCATCTTTAAACGCCAGCTGAGCTGTTCTTATATCTTTTAATCGTTGAATAGTAGCAGCATATCTTTTATCCTTTTCTTTATTGAAGCGGATTGGAGACTGAATACTTTCCCAAACTAAATATGCTAAAACAACCATTGCTATTGCTAGTACAACTTGAATTATTCTTTTCATCTGTTTAAATTATTTTATGTTTGCCTGCAAATTTAGCAAAAAAATTAAATTTTAGATTTAAATTTCGCATAATTTAATAAAATGTTAAAGGATCATCTAAAAAGCTCTATTATAAAAAACCTTGGTCATAATCCAACAAATGACCAGGTTAAATTAATCGACAATCTTTCAGAATTTATTATTGATACTGATTCGCGAAAAATTTTTCTGGTTAAGGGATTTGCGGGGACAGGAAAAACAACTGTTATCAGTGCTCTTGTTAAAACCACTGAAGAACTTAAAATTAAATCCTTATTACTTGCTCCAACAGGAAGAGCCGCCAAGGTTCTTTCATCTTATTCGCAAAAATCAGCATATACAATTCATAAAAAAATCTATAGACAAAAATCTTCTAAAGATGGATTTGGAACTTTTGTTTTAAATGCAAATCTTAACTCGAATACCTTATTTATTGTCGATGAAGCTTCAATGATTTCGAATCACTCGAATGATTTATCCATTTTTGGAAGTGGTCAATTGTTGAATGATCTTCTCAATTTTGTTTATAATGATAAAAACTGCAAACTTATACTTGTTGGCGATACTGCACAATTACCTCCTGTTGGAATAGATATCAGTCCTGCCCTCGATATTGCTTACCTGAGTTCGTATAATTTTAAAATCAATGAAGTAATATTAACCGAGGTTCTTAGGCAAACAAAAGAATCGGGTGTTTTATTTAATGCTACACAAGTTAGAAACCAGATAAATAACAAACCTGTTGACTTTCCAAAAATTCAGCTTGAATCATTTAAGGATATTGAAGCCATATCCGGCACCGAATTAATTGAAAAAATTACCGAATCGTACGATAAATACGGGCTTGAAAATACGATCATTATTACTAGATCGAATAAAAGGGCAAATCAGTATAACAAAGGAATACGGAGCAAGATTTTATGGCGCGAAGAAGAGATTGCTGTGGGCGATTTTATTATGGTAGTAAAAAATAATTATTATTGGATCGAAGCCAACGAAGAGATTGAAGAGATTGAAGATATTGAAGATATTGATTTTATTGCTAATGGTGATATTGCAGAGATTGTTAAAATAAAAAAATATACCGAACGATACGGATTTCGTTTTGCCGATGTAGTGCTTCGTTTCATCGATTATAATGATGTTGAAATAAACTGCAAAATAATACTTGATACACTCGAAATCAATTCTGCAGCAATGACTTCTGAAGATAATAAAAAACTATTTTATAATATTTTAGAGGATTATTCTGAAACCGTTCGCAAAAAAGCAAAATACGATAAAGTAAAAAACAATCCCTTTTTTAATGCTCTACAAGTAAAGTTTGCTTATGCCGTTACATGTCATAAAGCCCAGGGAGGACAATGGAAATCGGTGTTTGTTGATCATGGATACTTTGCTGATCATCAGATCGATATTGAATTTCTGCGATGGCTTTATACTGCACTTACACGAACTACAGATAAGTTGTACCTGATAAACTTTAATAAGTTGTTCTTTAACAACAGCGATTAGATTCTCTGCTCACCTTAATGGCTTGCTTATCGGCACAAAAATCATATTCGAATTGTATGGTTACGTGATCGATTTGAAATTGATTTTTAAGAATCGATTCCAGTTCATTTCTTATTCTGTCGGCTTCTTTTATACTCATGTTTTCACTTACATCGGCATGACACTGAAAATGAGTAATTGTATCTGATAAGCGCCAGGCATGAATATGATGAATATTTATGATTGATGGATGTTTTTCGAGCTCTGATTTAATAAGTTCCAGATCGAGATTTGACGGACTAGCTTGCATCAATATCTCAACTGTTTCTTTAATAATAACCCAAGAACTTTTAAGAATTATTAAACCAATAAGTACTGTAAGCAAAGGATCAATCCAGGTAAAGTTCCAAAAATAAATCAGTGCAGAGCCAATAATTACTCCAACAGATGATAAGGTATCGCCCAATAAATGCAAATATGCAGCTTTTACATTCAGATTATGCGACGAATCCTTATGAAGCAACAGTACTGAAATCAGGTTTCCTGCCAAACCAATTGTAGCGACAACAAACATTAGTGTACCTTTAATTGGTTCTGGATCTAAAAAGCGATTATATGCTTCGTAGAAAAGATAGAATGAAACTGCAATAAGCACAACAGAATTAAAAAGTGCCGCAAGTATTTCAATTCGTTTGTATCCAAATGTATTTTTTTTAGTTGCATCTTTTTTCCCAATTACTAATGCAATGTAACTAATAATAATTGCCATGGTATCGCTCAGATTATGAAAAGCATCGGAGATTAAAGCCAGGCTGTTTGATAAAAAGCCACCAATAAATTCGGCAATAGTAATTATGGCGTTCAATAAAACGCTAATAAAAAGATTTCTTTTATTTGGCTCATTATGATGTTGTTCGGAAATCAATATCTAGTAATTAAATTTGGTTTGACTTAAATATTATACGATTAGAACAATTTTAAATAAAAATAGTTTTTGCTATAGTATTTTAAAATGCTTGTTGACAGTTTTTTATTTGCAGTATTGGTTATAATAAGATGTTGCATCAGAACAACCTAAATTTATTGCTTTTTGCCATTGAGTGCAAGCCTGATTCTTATTTCCTAACTGATATAATAGATTACCCTTATTGGTATATAATGCAGCATTTTTAGGATTTAGTTTTATACCATAATTAAAATCTTGCAAGGCTTGAATATGTAACTCTTTATCTAAAAAACATATTCCTCTGTTTAAATAGTATGCATACACAAGCGGGTAATCTTCGCCATTAATTTTGCTAAATTTTATAGCTTTGGTATAATAAACAATGGCACTATCTATTTGATTTTCTTTTCGGTATAAATTCCCTATATAATAAAATATTTCATCATCATCGGTAAAAAGATTGGCTGCTTTTGTAAGATATTCTTTTAAAATCATCAAGCTTCCTTCATCAATACATGCCTGATTTAAAGTAATGTAGGCATTTCTTAAGGTTGAATCAATTTTAATAGCATCAGTGAGTAAAGAAATTGCTTTTTGATGGTTATTTAATTTTATTTCTTTTAATGCAGAATTATTCAATTCAACAGCTTTTAAATAATCATCATAATCAATTTGAGAAATGCATAA
>JBFXEQ010000111.1:0-6108 GCA_050179935.1 Bacteroidales bacterium
CAACTGTAACTATTAATCTTGGAGGCTTTATCTTTCACATCGACGATGATGCATATCAGATACTTCACTCCTATTTAATTGCTATTGAAAGGCAATTTGCTAATGAAACGGATTCAAAAGAAATAATCTCTGATATTGAATCGAGGTTGGCTGAGCTCTTTACTGAAACTCTTGGAAACAAAAAAGATGTTATTTCGAAAGACGATGTTGCCAAAGTTATTGCAATTATGGGCGAACCGCACGATTTTTCGGTAGAAGATGAACAGGATAATCAATCTAAAAGGAAAAACATGACAAATTATCAAACAACAAAACGACTTTACCGCGATCTCGAAAATAGAATTTTAGGAGGTGTATGTGGTGGCTTAGGTGCTTATTTTAATGCTGATCCACTTCTTTTTAGAATCCTCTTTATAATTATTTTCTTTGGGTTAGGATCAGGATTAATCATTTATATAATCCTTTGGATAGCTATTCCTGAAGCCAGAACTACGGCTCAAAAACTCGAAATGCGAGGAGAACCAATAACCATTGAGAATATCAAAAAAGCTGTTCGCGAAGAGTTTGAAAATGTTAAGAATAACATGAAGTTTTAATTCACCAGAATTTTAAAATGCAAAATCATGAATCTCGAAAATACAAAAGCACAAATGAAAAAAGGCGTACTGGAGTTCTGTATTCTTTCGATATTACAGAATAAGGATTATTACGCCTCCGATATCATAAATGCACTAAAAGAAGCAGAAATGATAGTAGTTGAAGGAACCTTATATCCTTTGCTAACAAGGCAGAAAAATGCCGGATTGTTAAATTATCGCTGGGAGGAATCAACTCAGGGACCGCCACGTAAATATTATACCCTTACCGACAAAGGAAAAGAAGCTTTGATTGAGCTAAAAAAATCGTGGGAAGAGCTTGTAAACGCAGTAAATTCGATAAATAATAAATAACTCCAAAGATGAAAAAAACAGTTAAAATAAATATAGGCAGCGTATTTTTTAACATCGACGAAGATGCTTATCAAATATTACAAAACTATTTAGCACATATTAACAGAAAGTTTTCTGCCGAACCCGAAGGAAAAGAAATAATTTCTGATATTGAATCGCGTATTGCCGAAATTTTGCAGAGCAAAATATCAACTCACAAACAAATTATTTCGAAAGAAGATATTGATGAGATAATTGACATTATGGGTCGTCCAGAAGATTTTGATAATGAAAATACTCAACAAAACTCATATTCATACTCCCGTAGAATGTATCGCGATCCTGATAACCGGATATTAGGTGGTGTTTGTTCAGGTATGGCTGCCTATTTTAATATAGATCCTGTAATAATACGTGTAATATTTGTTGTTTTATTATTTGCATGGGGTGTTGCCGGTGTAATTTACATTGTTTTGTGGGCTTTATTACCTCCAGCTTATACAACTGCCGAAAAATTACATATGCGTGGGGAAAATTTAACCATTGCAGATATTGAGAAAAACATAAAAAGCGAATTTGAAAACGTAAAATCAACAGTACACAACTATAAAAACTCTAGAAATTATAATCAAACCAGATCTTTTATAAATGAGTTCTTTGGTGTAATCGGACAAATAATAATGGTGTTTTTTAAAATCATTGGAGGAATTATTGGGGTTGCAATGATAATGGTTGGTTTAGCTCTATTAATAGGTCTTGCCGGATGGGTAATTGTTGGTGAACCCTTTATGCCGTGGAATAACATTTTTATTGATAATCAGCTAGTTTATACCGACATGATTAATACATTTCTTAATCCAGGAACAATCTGGTTATTTAGTGTTAGTTTATTTCTTATCATATTTATTCCGCTGGTAGCATTAGTTTATACCGGATTAAAATTGCTGCTTCGCTTTAAAATAAACGACAAACCATTTGCGATAATTGGTTTCTCGCTTTGGTTCTTGAGTATTATTGCAGTTATATTGTTATCGTTTACCCAGGTTCGAAATTTATCAGTATCGGCAAGATCTGTGGAAAATATAAACATCCAGAGAACATCTAATAGTCCTATTTATTTGGATGTTGAGAAAATTGAAAATGCAAAATCATCAAAATTTTATATTTTCGATGGTGAATTTTCGGTAACATACGATAAAAACGACAAAAAATCATTTTATGTACATCCCGAAATAGATATACATCGTGGGGTTAACCAATCGGCAACTATTGAAATTGAAAAAACCGGAAGAGGCCTTGATTATTTAAAAGCTGAAGAAAATACACAGAAAATACACTATAACTGCAAACAAACAGACTCGTTAATTAAGTTTGATGCCTATTATCCTTTATTGAAAGAAAACGTTTGGGCATTTCCGGAGGTAGATGTAACCATAAGTATTCCAGATAGTACTGTGATTTTTATTTCAGAAAATATAGTTGAGCAACTTGATTATATTGAAACATCAGAATACATGCCTAATTGTGAGTTAGGAGGTAAATACTGGATAATGACCGAAAAAGGACTTACTGAATATAAAATAAACACAATAAGTACAGATAAAAAACAGGTTAAATAATTATTGGAATAAGATTTTTTATACATTTGTATCTTAAATTTTATTTTGTCTGATGGTGTAATTGGCAACACGTCTGATTCTGGATCAGAAGAGTCTAGGTTCGAGCCCTAGTCGGACAACTCAAAACTCTCAATTTTATTGGGAGTTTTTATTTTTCAAAAAATACCTAAATATTATTTGCAGACAATTATTTTTTTATAAATTTGCAAACTCAAAAGACAATTGTCCGATGGTGTAATGGTAGCACTGCAGATTTTGGTTCTGCCTGTCAAGGTTCGAATCCTTGTCGGACAACGAAAACCCCGCTAATAGTGGGGTTTTTATTTTTAAAATATCTTATTCCTTCTTTTGATAATCTAATTACTTTTTCTAATTTGTTATCGAATTTTAAAGTTTCGAACAATGAAAAATAGTAATAGCTTTTTTTACTCCAAATTGATTGTGATTTTTTTTCTTATTTCTGTATCATCCTGTAAAAAGAAAGATAACAATTCTCTAACAAAAGAAAACATCTGTTCATCTGAAAAAATCGCAGGATTATCATTTACCGATTCTGAAAGAGATTCGTTATTGAGTGAGATTGAATACACGGTTGGCGAATACGATAAGATCAGGAAAATTGAAATAAAAAACAGCACCGCACCACGATTTTATTTCGATCCACGACCATATGGTTTTAATATAAGTGCTGAACAAAAACTAATTCAATGGGACCTGCCTTCAAGTGTTGAATTACCAAAAGACAAAGCCGAAATAGCTTTTTTACCTGTTTATAAATTAGCCTCTTTAATAAAAGAAAGAAAAATCAGTTCGGTTGAATTAACTCAACTCTATATTGAAAGAATAAGGCAATTTGGAGATACGCTTGAATGTATCATTACTTTAACTGAAGATCTGGCTATGGCCCAAGCAAAACGTGCTGATGAAGAGCTTGCTCAAGGGAAATACAGAAGCTACTTGCATGGAATTCCTTATGGATTAAAAGATTTATTTTCTGTTCCCGAATATAAAACCACCTGGGGTTCGGTACCATACAAGAATCAGGTGCTTGAGGAAACATCAGCTGTTTATAAAAAGCTTGAAGAAGCAGGAGCAGTGTTGGTTGCCAAATTGTCGCTGGGCGAGCTGGCAATGGATAATGTGTGGTTTGATGGTGAAACAAAAAACCCATGGGATTTAACACAAGGCTCAAGTGGATCATCAGCAGGATCGGCAGCAGCTACATCGGCTGGGTTATTGGCATTTGCAATTGGAACTGAAACCTGGGGATCAATTATTTCTCCATCAACACGATGTGGTGTAACAGGCTTAAGACCAACTTTTGGACGTGTGAGTCGTTATGGTGCTATGGCGTTAAGTTGGACAATGGATAAGGTTGGCCCGATTTGCCGTTCGGCATACGACTGTGCTCTTGTTTTTGATGTTATCAGGGGCTCTGATTCGCAAGATAAAACAACGGTGGATTATCCATTTAACTACTCAACAAATACGGATATTTTAAAATTGCGGGTTGGTTATCTTAGAAATCTTTTCGAAGGAGAGAACTATCCGGGTAAATCAAATGATTTGCAAGCCTTAGAGGTAATAAAATCGATGGGCATAGGTTTAGAAGCTGTTAAGCTACCCGATAATTTACCTGTTGAACCGTGCGCAATTATTCTTGAAGCCGAAGCTGGCGCTGCTTTTGATGAGCTTACCAGAAGTAACGAAGATGACAAAATGAGGTTGCAACATAAATATGCATGGCCAAATATTTTCCGCAAAGCTAGATTTATTCCTGCTGTTGAATATATTCAGGCAAGTCGAATCAGAGATTTATTAATTGAGGAGTTGAATAAACTGATGAAAGAATACGATGTTATTGTATGCCCGAGCTTTGGTGGCAATCAGTTATTAATGACCAACCTTACAGGACATCCATGTGTTGTTGTGCCGAATGGATTCGATAACGATAATCACCCGACAAGCATAAGTTTTATTGGTAATTTATATGATGAGGCAACTCTTTTAGTATTTGCCAAAGCATATCAGGAAACAACCGAGTGGGATGAGCAAGTGCCTCCATTGTTTAATTAAGCTAATTTTACAAGAATAAACTATTAATAGATTACCCTACGAGGGTTTTAAACCCTCGTAGGGTAATCTGGCCTAAAACCATTTCTGAATTAGGTTAAGGTAATCTTTCATTTGTTCCAGATTAATACCCCAGCCTGGTTTTGGACGATATTTGGTATCCACTTCGAACTGATTTATTTGATCAAATGACCAATTTTTTGATTGGAAGTCTATGTATCTTCTAAAAATAAATGCTTTTGCTTTTCTATAATTGTCAATTTCGCCATTGGAATTTTTATATGTAAAGGATTCCTGTTTTTTACAATAATCAATTTCAGTGTTTAGAAAAGCAATGCTTTTTAAGTCATTTATATACTTAATGGATTCTTTAATTATGCTTTTGTATGAGTTTTTTGTTGGCTCCGACATGCAACTAATAGCCCAAGTAACAGATGGTTTTAAGTAATAATCTAAGAGAAGAGAGGTCATTTCTTCTGATCGGGCAAAATATTTAAACAAAGTATCAACCATTCTCGGGTATTTATCATAAAACCACATGGTATAATTCCCATTACCCAATGTGCCATACGAAATAATATAGGGCATTATTTCGATATCTTTATCAACATCGCCATAATTATGAGGTTCGTAAATAAATCCTTTTAAAAAGGAGAATAATATGGTAAAATAGCTTTCTTTGTTTTCTTCCAAAGTGTTTCCAAAAAATGGAAATCCGATAGGAACTGTTGGAACCAGTTCTGCAATATCCTGATTGTTGATTTTTTCCCAATTGGGGCTAAATTTCGTTTCCACGGGATCTGTAAAACGGGCAATCAGATAATTGTGTTGGTAGGATAAAATTATTTTTTCTTGCGAAAACCCAATAGAATTGATCGTCACAATAGATACCAATGCCAAAATTTTAATGCCAGCGTTAATCATAATCTTGTTTTTTAGTGAATCGTCGAATTTAAAACCACTCTGAATATTTTGTTTTCGGGAACAAACAATTCCTTTTGGTAGATTGTTGAGCGTCTCTTTACAGAAAGCATTTCGCCGTTAGGTGTTTTTCCGATAATAGTATAAGGCATAAAACCCAAGCTGTCTTTACGTTGCTCCAGTTTTTGATTATAATCAACTTTAGTTAATCCAAGATCTTCATAGATTTCAAGAACATTTTTATTTGAATTATTTGGATTTGAATCCAGCGTTAATTCTTCAGGATCTTTATTTAAATCCAATTTTACTGGAGCAAGTCGTACACAATTTTTTTCACCCTGGTCACCAAACCAAATTATAACTGTATCACCAACAAGCTGTTCAGAATACCAAGGCTCGAGAAACGAGAACATTTTATACGATTTCATTTCATTACTAATTAACGTGAGTTCGATATAAGAATATTAAAAAAATATTTGAAAATATAGGGAGAATTAGTATATTTAAATTATTGAAGTTCAAATATATAACTAATATTTCTCCCTATGATTACTATAGATAAAATT
>JBFXEQ010000112.1:0-6071 GCA_050179935.1 Bacteroidales bacterium
TCTCTGGATTGTACATCAAAGCAACATTTCCCCACTTATTATCTCTATATTTATAAGTTTGCTCAAGTTGATATGGAGATAATACCCCCACACCTCCAACTTTAGACCAACCACCACGAACTTTTAACATATTTAATAAGTTAGACTTAATCGGCAACAAATCAGTCAACAATGCACTAAGGTTTACCGAGGGATAGAAGAAAGAGTTATTGCTAGTTGGCAACACACTTGCCCAGTCATTTCGTCCTGTAAACTCTAAGAAAATCGTATTTTTATAAGATAGAGATCCCCAACCATAAACACTATTAATTCTCTCTTCGGAGAAGAAATTTGTCAATTGAACTGAAACACCAGACTTCACATTTGATAATGTATATAAGTCAGGTAATTCTAATTGAGGAGCAGCTCCAGACAATCTAGTATATTTACGATACATCGAATTACCACCAAAATTGAAAATAAAATCGATATCTTTTGTAAATGATTTATTAAAAGACAGTAAAATTTCCGAGTTAGATTCTAAATAACGTCTAGTAACCTCAGAATAAAATCCAAATGGATAACTGTTGGTCCCTATCGCCTTTTGTATAGTAGTAACCTGAGAATAATGGTCTATGCTGGTTTTTCCTGAAATTTTAAAGTTATCATTTATTTTGTAGGAAAGATTTACAGCGCCAATAACCCTATCTTTATCTAAACCATTTTTATTATTATCCAATACCCACCAAAGGTTATTCTGGAATTGAGTATTCCAGTTAATAGGAGTACCTGCTGCTGCAGTATTTGATGCAGCTAATGGTAGATTTTTCCAATCTTTCAATGCAGCAAAATCTACGTTACGACCTGACCAAATCGTTTGTTGAATAGGGTTTTCATCAGTGTAACCTACTGTTGGCAGTTGATCACTAACATGCTTTGAATAGTTAACGTTGAATGATGCCGTCAGTTTATCGGTAAGATTATAAGATGTATTGCCTGCAACATTATACTTTTGAATATTGGTACCAGGAATAATACCTTTCTGATCCATATAACCCAAAGATAGTCTGAATGTAGCCTTATCGGTAGAACCTGTCAAAGAAATATTGTTATTTAAAGTTACACCAGTATCATAAATATTTTTGACATTATCAGGACGAGACACCCAAGGAAGAGGAGCACCATCAACTGTATACGAATTCCATTGTGTAAAATAAAGGCCTTTATCAAGAGGAGGTCCCCAACTCTCATCAACTCCACCATAATCATTTGTACCATCAACCCAATAGAAATAATCCTTATTGGGACCTTGACCATATGAATTTTGGAAAGATGGAAGTACTAATGGTTTCTCAAATGTAGTTGTAGAATTAAAAGAAACACCTATCTCCTTTTTCCCTGCTTTTCCTTTTTTGGTAGTTATAACAATAACTCCATTTGCAGCTCTTAAACCATACAACGCGGCAGCATTAGGTCCTTTTAATACAGAAACAGACTCAATATCATCCGAATTAATGTCTGAAATACCATTTGGAGTATCAAAACCACCACCGTTAGCAGCGGTCGAATAGTTACTGTTATCCATAGGAATTCCATCGATAACATACAATGGTTGGTTATTACCTGTTAGAGATGATGCTCCGCGTAATTCAACCCTAGTAGAAGCACCTACTGCACCAGAACTACTTGTGATATTAACACCAGCCACTTTTCCTGATAAAGAGTTAATAACATTTGCTTCACGAGCTTTAACTAACTCATCACCTTTAACATCTTGAACAGCATAACCAATCGCTTTTTTTTCGCGAGTTATACCTAATGCAGTAACAACAACCTCCTGCATTTCAACAGATTCAGATTGTAGAACAACATCAATAATTGCACGTCCAGCAATACTTACTTCTTGAACCTTAAATCCGACAGAACTAAAGGTTAAGATTTGCGCATCAGCAGGAACGTTAATTTCGTACTTTCCATCGGGATCAGTGGCACCACCAATAGTTGTACCTTTCACAATAACTGAAACACCCGGCAATGGCATTCCATCCTCGGAACTAGTAACTGTTCCGGTAATTCTTACCGTTTGTGCTTGTACTAACTGAATACTAACAAGCAACAAACTTGCAAGAAAAACGCATAGTTTTTTCATAGAACAAGTTTTAGGTTTACAATAGAGGTTAATAAATTTTCAACAGGTCTAATGTATAAAATATAAAATCGAAAAACAATAACTTTTTTTAAATATTTTTAACAGTTATTAACTATAAAATAACATAAATAAGAAAGTTTGAGTTCAAATCTTTAATAAAAAGATTTAATTTCATAATAAAAATTAAAACAACGGAGGAAATACAACCTAAAAAGGCATTTATTTAATAATCTAAAAATGAGAAGTATAGTAAAATAAATTATAAAAAATTCCCCTTGTAAATTCTTCTTATGGATAATATCGTTAATGTGTCTTATCACAAACAACTGTAACAACTAATATCACAAAAACGGGTAATGATATCACAGTTGAATTTGACAAAAACTTAGTTCTTCTATACAAAGAGACTCTTACAGGAAACATTACCTTTAGAGATAAAATATTTGCCAAAGCCAAAATGAATATCAATCTACTAAAAGATGAAATTTTATTTTCTTAGCGGAATATAATGTTCTACTTTCTATAAAAAATCAAAATTCAATTCTATTTGCCAGCATTGATAAGATATTTTATTTAGGACACAAAGAAGACATGTTCAAATTACTGTTAATGTAAAAGATATAAAATTAGGCGTATCTAGAAAATTTAAAACCAAAAGTACTGAAAGCTCTGGAGTGTATGGCATGTCAAGTAGTACTACAAGTACTACTCAACATTCAGCATTCTTTTCTGATGCTCAAAAAAGTGCACCAACACTTTCAGAATTAGGTGTAAGCCAAAAGATAGAATTATCATGAAATTTTTCATTTAATTAAAGATAATAAATACTATACAATAACTGGTGTTAAATAATTTAGTAAATCGCTCAACTATAAGCATATATGGTTGAAAAATTAAATTTCACAAGAAAATTTCAATTTGACAAACAAAGATGATCTTCCTAAGTTGCATAATGATGGTAATGCAAAATAATAAAGTTCATAAAAAAAGAATAGGGTGCTTTTGGCACCCTATTCCCTTTTTTGAAAACAATTAATTTAGTATTACTTTTCTTGCTATCCGAGTATTTTCGAAATCAAATAGCACAACAAACATCCCATGAAGATCGTTTGGAACAGCAATAGCATTATTATATTCGCCTTTATTCTTGTCAAAAGAATTAGATAAGACCTGCTTCCCTAGTATATCATAAAACTTAACAACAAATCTTCCATCGGAATCATTATTTATAAAAAACCTAAGAGTACTATTTTCATATATAAGATTGAAGTTCGAAGTTTCATCAGAAACAATATCGTTTACTGGATTTTTTTTCACTTCAATCATAAAGGTTTTCTCAAAAGTATTGCCATCTTTATCTGTTGTCTTGATAATAATTTCATACATCATCACTGTACTATAGTGAAGTTCTTCTGTTGTAACAAGGTTATCGTTAATTACCGTAAAAGGAACTGATCCTGGATTACCAAATATATCATCGGGAGCAATTACCTCAAAGGTATGTGTATCGTCTGGAGTATCATCCGAGGCGACTAACTTACCTACAACTGTATTCGCAGGCAAATTCTCTTTAACCGAATTATTAGAAAGAGTTATATCATAAGGGTTATGATCTCGGGGGGTAATGCCAATGACAGCTGCTTGATCAAGGGAAAAGTCACTAGATCCAGGAGTTAAAGAATTAAGACTGTAGTAACCATTATAACTGCCACTCCATCCCCAATTAAAATGGAATATATACTGCTCATTTACACCATCAATATTGAATGCATGGCCAGATTCTCCATTATCGCCAGAGTAATATATTGGACGCCCATTACTTAATTCTTCAATTAACATATTTTGCCATACAAGTTCATCAAAATCATCCTTTGATACGTGCTTGGCCCCACTACTATAATCAAAATATGTACTCAAAGCACCTGGCACTGCAGTAGAATAGGCACCAGATCCATCATATCCATAGTTCATACTTACTGAAACTCCTAAATGATAAAGCAACAAAGCCACAGCACTACTAACACCACTATTAGTCATTAAGTCCCATTGATACTCAGCGTTACTGAAATTAACATATATATTTCCATACTCACTATGAGTATACTGTCTTTCTCCATAACCAACCGAAGGATACTTATATACACTCATGCTCTGAGCCATAGCAACAGCAACACAACCAGCATAGACATGACCACCAGGACCTCTGGAATCGGCAGGGCAATAATCATTCCAACCAGCACCCTGATTCCACGTCACTTTAATTAAAGGCTCAATAGCTTGCACACTTTTTTGAGAATAAGTATTTAAATTCCAAGACGAATGAACACCAAGTTTAACATTCTTCTCAACAACATCTTTTATTTGTTTCTCATAATTTTCGAACCAAAAATAAAACGGAACTTTTTTAATACCAACCGTATCAAAAACCCCTGTTGTAGAATAGGCTAGAATAGCTTGAACTCTATCATCCGCAGCAACAATGGCCCAACCCTCTGGGCTATAATTTACTAAATAGGTGTAAGCAACATCACCTTTCTGAAATATACTAATCTTAGATGATTTTATAGCCTTATTAGATTTCAATGCAATAAATTTATCTGCATAATCTTTTGCATCATCAATCCGAACGCTTTTAGCCTCGGCGTTAATGTATAAACATATTATAATGACCAAATAAAATAATCTTCTCATATTAATCTCCTTTTTTAATAAACAAAATACGAATCACTATCAACCAAGTTTCATTTGATGAAATGCAAATTAAAGTAATTTAACTTAGCCAAACAAAAAAATAAATTAATAAAAAAGAATTTCACAACAAATAACTAACGTACGATGGAAGAAACGCAATGATTAGCAAATCAAAACAAATTACATCTAATTCTCTGAAAGTCCTAAATAATAAAAAAGGGGGCAAAGATTGCCCCCTCGAAATTGACACTTAAAATTATTTCACTTTTAAAACAGGAACAAAATTTTTCTTAACGAAAGATGAAGTTCCTTTTGTAGTTTTAGTCCAAACAGATCCATAATACCTATCATAGTAATAGCCATCATAAGTACCACCAACAATATAACTAGCCCAATCCATTGTCATATTACCATTCGATTGGATTGAACCAAGAATATCTCCAGAATCGCTAGTATTCGAGAAAACAAAAACTTCGCTACCATCTCCAAGTAGATCTCCTAAAGATTGATCTTGAGCAATTGTTAAAGTAGCAAAATCACCATCAAAAACACCTTCAACAGGTGAAGTCGAATTTTCTAATCCAGTAATAACAACTTTATTAGCACTTCCAGATTTAGCCGCAATAGTAACAGTAAAATCATACTCATTACTATTAAATGTAGATACACAATGAACATTATAAGTACCAATGATCAAATCTCGAGTGTAATTATATGACATAAGCCAGCTATAATCGCCATAATCAACAGCTGCACAAGGATTACCATATGAATTACGTAGCATACCTTCAGCCATCATGAAAGAAATAGTCTCGCCATAAATAGGAGTTCTTGGAAGAACGATTTGCACTAAAGTATCCTGAACGATTGATACATTTGCTTGTGGAACCTGAACATAGGTTGTAGAACCACCCGAAGTATAACGTACAACAACTTTAGTTTGATCGTAAGCAGTTTCGCTAGAAGAAGGGAAACGCATTTTTATAGGGAAGTCAAGAACAATATTCATGGCTGTGTTACTTGTAACTTCTTCGGTTGGATAAACCATCTGAGCCTCAGTAGCAGCAAACTTCACTCTCCAATAAATACCAGATAAATATCCACTTACAATTCCACTTGTTACTCCCTCAAAGTAATTATTAGATCTATCTTTAATTGAGTTTGCACCTATCGAAAGGAATAAATATTGACCATTGATAGCAACTTGAGGCTGAGTAATTGTTACAACTTTAGATGCGACTGAAATATTCGC
>JBFXEQ010000113.1:0-5992 GCA_050179935.1 Bacteroidales bacterium
ATGAGTATATTTTATATGTATTTCAAATTGGGAGTTACCCACATAACAGATTTGGTAGGTTACGACCACATTCTGTTTATTATTGTTTTATGTGCAGCATACTCACTTAATCAATGGAAGAATATTCTTATTCTGGTTACCGCTTTTACTATTGGCCATAGTACAACACTCATTCTTGCTTTGCTTAATTTAGTTATAATACCAAGTGATATTATTGAATTTTTAATACCTATTACTATTCTTTTTACTGCTGTTGCCAATATTTTACAAAAAAAGGATTTTGTAAATCCCAGACATCATCTATTCAAATATTTAATGGCTTTGTTTTTTGGATTAATTCACGGTTTAGGATTTTCGAATTACTTAAAAAGTTTGTTGGGTTCTGAATCGAATCTTATCAAACCATTGTTTGCATTTAATTTGGGAATTGAACTCGGTCAATTAATAATTGTAGTAATCATACTAGCACTAACAGCTCTAACAGTTAATCTTGGACATGCCAGAAAACGTGAATGGAACCTAATCCTTTCAGGGGCAGGTCTTGGTGTTTCTCTTATTCTATTAATTGAAAGATATCCATTTTAATAAATCCTTGGTTTAATTTTTGTTAACTCATATTTTTATTGATTTAAGAATATAGTAAATTGATATTTTGTATTTTTACTTAATCTAAAGCCCCATATCATGAAAAAGTTAAGCTTATTAATTTTAATTCTGATTATTATTTCTCCATTAATCAGAGCGCAACAAGTAGAAAATATAAGAGTAAAAAACCTCCCCGATAAATTAAATATAATTTACGATTTAACGCACGAAAAAGCCGGACAGCAGTTCGATGTAAAACTTTTGTGCTCAGTTGATGGTGGTGCCAACTTCAATATCAGTGTTGCAACAGTTAATGGTGATATTGGGAAAAATGTATATGGTGGCAAAGACAAAATAATCGTTTGGGATGTTTTAAAAGATACAAAAAACCTTAGGAGCGATAATGTGGTTTTTAAATTAATTGCAACACCCGAAAAAATTAATAATTTAACAGATTACGCGCAGGATTTTAATTTTGAACTTATTGATTGTTTTAAAAGAAATCAAACCATTATTTGCGCTCTAAAAATAAGAAACAATGGTAAAAAGCGCGATCTTAAAGCCATTAATCGATTAGCTCGCATTTATGATTTTAAAGGGAATTGGGTTGAATCGCATTTAAGCAAGCTGGGCAAAGTTACAGGGGCTGAAAAATATGCCGTTCCAACACTCACCTTTATGCCTGAACAAACCGAAATAGCTGTATTTCAGTTTAATGTTCCGGAAAGTTTTTCAAATCGAATTAAGTTGGTAGAATTTGGATTCGAGTTTTTAGAAATAACCTATGGATTAGACTATAAAAAAGGGAATATTGAGTTTAGGGATATTTCTATCTTAAATCCTGAAATTGCAGCAAAAACTGAATTAATCTCTCAGGGATTTAAAATTGATTTAGGACCCGAATTAGCAAAAGTTATTGACAATAAAGCCCCATCAGTTTCATTTACCAATCCAAAACTCGAAATTGGCAAATTTTTTACTTCAAAAACTGAAGATTTATCTCTTGCAGGAATAATTACCGACGAAACAGGTATTTACGAATTTTCAATAAACGGAATGGATGTTGAGCCTCGCGATGATGATTCGTTTAAAACAGATGTATTTCTTGCCGAAGGCGATAATACCATTTTTGTTAGAGCTACCGATATTTTTAACAATAATTTTGAAGCCACCTACCAACTAAAATTTGTACCAGAACAGAAAAAAGATCAACGACAGGCTACAGTTGATAAAACCAAATCAAAATCAATTAAAGAAGCATCCAAAGAAAGTAAATATTATGCATTGGTTATCGGTGTAAATGATTATCCCGATCCCGAAATTATGGAACTTGATAAACCTATTCAGGATGCTGAAAAACTTATTGGTAACTTAACCAAATACTACACTTTTAATCCCGAAAATGTAAAATTCTTAAAAAACCCTACTCACGAAGATATAATTGCTGAATTTGACAGGTTAAACAGAGTAATTGATGAAAAGGATAATCTACTAATTTTTTATGCCGGACATGGTTATTGGGATAGAGAAGATGAAATTGGATATTGGCTACCATCTGATGCAAAACAAGCTAATACAGCCAATTGGATTAGAAATAGCACCATTAGGGATTATTTAAGAGCTGTTAAAACAAAACACACACTATTAATTGCAGATGCATGTTTTAGTGGAGGTATTTTTAAAAGCAGAACAACCTTTACCGAAGCTCCAAAAGCCATCCAGAACGCCTATGAGCTACCAAGCCGCAAAGCCATGACAAGTGGTTCAATAGAAGAAGTACCCGATAAAAGCGTTTTTATGCTTTTTCTTAATAAACGCCTCGAAGAAAATACAAAAGAGTATATCTCTGCAGAGGAGTTGTTTAGCAGCTTTAAATCTGCGGTACTAAACAATGGACCAACTATTCCATTGTACGGCGAAATTAAAGATACTGGCGACGAAGGCGGTGATTTTGTTTTTGTTAGAAGAAAATAATAATCACCAGCTATTTTCCCTTTCATCACATTTAGACTAATGCTTCAAAATTTTTAAAAAAGTTTGAAGCACTTTTTATTTTATTTTATTTTACAACAACAAATGGCCCATTAATTTGCCAACAGTCCCAATTTCGATGTAAGATACACCCATAGTTCGGCCAAAATTACCTGCAGTAACAACTATGAGGTCATCCTGATTGATTTGTTGTTTATTTATCAGGCTTGTTAATGCTTCTAAAAGAAATTCGTGCGAAGTTTCTTTTGATTCCATATAATCAGGAATAACTCCATACGAAAGACCCATTTCGCGGATGGTTCTTCTTGAATAACATTGTGCAAATATTGGTTTTGAACCACGATATGCTGCAAGAGCTCTTAGTGTGCGACCCGACATAGAATCTGCAATTATTGCTTTTGCATCAAGCCTAATTGCTCCTTTTACAGCTGATTTCAAAAGATATGCAGTAGTAGCATTATTCAGCGGTAATGAAGGTATATCATTAAACGGATCTTTCGTTTGTTCAACCTCCATAGCTATCTTTGCCATTGTTGCAACCGACTCAAGAGGATAACTGCCATTGGCAGTTTCGCCACTAAGCATTACCGCATCTGCATTACTATAAACAGCTGTTGCAACATCATTAACCTCTGCCCTTGTCGGACGCGGATTATTAATCATTGAATGAAGCATTTGTGTAGCAATAATTACAGGTTTACGGCGTTCAATGCATTTATTTATAAGCATTCGCTGAATGCCTGGAATCTTTTCGTATGGAATTTCTACCGCCAGATCACCACGAGCAACCATTACTCCATAAGCATAATCAAGTATTTCGTTAATATTATCAACTCCTTGTTGATTCTCTATCTTGGCAATAATTTTTATTTGGCTTTTCTGTTCATCCAACACTTTTTGAATTTCGATCACATCTTTTTTATCTCTTACAAAAGAATGTGCTATAAAATCAATATCCTGCTCAATAGCTAACTGAATAAATTCTTTATCGCGGCAACTAACCGAAGGCAAATTAAAAGTAACATTAGGTACATTTATGCTTTTTCGTCCTTTAATTTCGCCATCATTTGCGGCTTTACATACCAAATATCCATTTTCTTTCTTAATTACTCGTAACTCAACAGATCCGTCATCAACCAGTATTTGACTTCCATCAGGAACATCTTTTACAAAGTCGAGATAAGAAACATAAATACAATCATCATCAGGTTCTTTTTCAGGATCACCCTTGATTTTTATTTGCTGACCCGCTTTAAGCATGATGGTTTTATCTGATTTGGATGTTCTAACTTCGGGACCCTTTGTATCGAGTAAGATAGCTATTTTATCAGATACCATTCTTACATCCTGAATAACCTTTAGTGCTTGTTCCGGGGTTTGGTGCGCTGTATTCAACCTAACAACATCCATTCCTTCGTCAAATAAGGATTTTATAAATTGTGGAGAAGATGATCTGTCTGATATGGTAGCGACAATTTTTGTTTTTTTTATCATAACTATTTTACTGGTTTTTGGTTACTGGTTACTGATTTTAGTCTTCGGCCTTCTAACTTTCGTCTTCCTACTTTTTCTTTAATACCCTCAAACTTTCAATCGCTAATCTATAACTATCCAATCCAAATCCCGAAATGCTACCTTTGCATTTTGGTGCAATCAGCGATACATGTCTGAATTCTTCACGGGCAAATACATTTGTTATGTGAACTTCAACAACCGGGGCTTCAACTGCAGCAATTGCATCGGCAATAGCAACTGATGTATGTGTATATCCACCAGCATTTATTACTATTCCATCATATGAATATCCAGTTTCATGAATTTTATTAATAATCTCGCCTTCAATATTAGATTGATAATAATCTATTTCAATATCTTTAAAGAGATCTTTTAAAATTTCAAGATATTTTTCGAATGAAATATTTCCATAAATCTCTTTTTCTCTTTTGCCAAGTAGGTTAAGATTGGGTCCGTTGATGATCTGAATTTTCATGTAAGTAAAATTAACTTTGTACTACAAATTTAATCATAATCATTAACTTTGAAACAGATTGGTTTGAATTAATGTGTTTTATGACCTGGGAACAAACAATTATACAATTCAGAAATTTTTTAAAGCTAGAAAGATCTTTGTCAAGCAACTCAATTGAGGCTTACGAGGCAGATATTCGAAAGTTAGTGGCTTTCCTCGAGATTAAAAAACAAACTATCTCGCCTCAGCAAATAAAACTTGATGATCTTAAAAACTTTATCGAATGGATTAATGAATTGGGGTTACACGCACGTTCACAGATGCGGATTATTTCTGGGTTAAAATCATTTTTCAAATTTTTACTTCTTGATAACCAGATTGAATCAGACCCAACACGATTAATCGAATCACCTAAAATTGGGAGAAAACTACCCGAAGTACTTTCTATAATTGAAATCGATCAGATCATTGCAGCAATCGATTTAAGTACTCCCGAAGGTCAGCGCAACAAAGCTATTATAGAAACTATGTACAGCTGCGGGTTGCGTGTTTCGGAGCTCGTTAATTTAAAAATAACCAATCTGTATTTTAATGATGGATTTATAAAAGTAATTGGTAAAGGAAGTAAAGAAAGGCTTGTACCAATTGGCAGTAAAGCTATCAAAGAGATTGAACTCTATTACACATATAGAAACCTACTTCCAACAATTGACAAAGCAAGTCAGAACATTGTTTTTCTTAACCGCCGAGGCAAACAGCTTTCCCGTGTAATGATTTTTACCATTGTTAAGCGTTTAGCAGAAAAAGCTCAAATTAAAAAAACTATCAGTCCACACACATTCAGACACTCATTTGCAACTCATTTAATTGATGGAGGTGCTGATTTAAGAGCTGTTCAGGAAATGTTGGGTCATGAATCTATCTTAACTACTGAAATTTATACACATCTTGATCGCGAATATTTGCGTGATGCAATTATAAGATTTCATCCAAGAGCATAATTTTTTCTGCAAACCTTTGCAATAGTATTTTCAATCGGTTTTCAATTTATTTTATAATTTTTATCTTATTGATATACTGACTCATACATAAAAGAAACAATTTAATAAATACTATGTTTAGTTTTAAAATAATTGCACTGTAAGCATTGAATTTGCTAATTTTTGAATATATTTGTAACCTGCAAAATATTTTTTAGTAAGAGAATCATTTTCAATTAATTATAAATTTTAAAATTCAATAAAATGTCAAACGTAAAACGAGTTTACACATTTGGTGATAAAAAAGCCGAAGGTAATGCAGGAATGAAAAACCTGCTGGGTGGTAAAGGTGCCAACCTTGCCGAGATGAATCTGATTGGAGTTCCAGTTCCTCCAGGTTTTACTATCACTACCGATGTATGTGCTGAATACAACAAATTAGGAAAAGATAAAGTGGTTGAGCTTC
>JBFXEQ010000114.1:0-5735 GCA_050179935.1 Bacteroidales bacterium
CTTTGGTGTTGGGAGGTAAATATATACTTAAACATACTACCAGCGATTTACGATGTGTTATTCGTGAGGTTAAGTATAAACTGAATGTAAATACGCTCGAAAGTAACGAGACCGAAAAACGAATTGGGTTAAACGATATAGCCAGAATAACCATAAAGACCACAAAACCAATATTTTACGACAGTTACAGAAAAAACCGAATAACCGGAAGCGTTATTTTTATCGAAGAAGGAACGAACGAAACGGTTGGGGCAGGGATGATTATTTAAGATAAAAGATAAAAGATAAAAGGGAAAAGATAAAAGGAAAAAGATAAAAGATAAAAGATAAAAGTGATGAAGCGAGCAATTATAAAAAGTCAACTCATTTTAAGATTTTATCTGTTGCTTCATTTATTATTTCCAGGTGATCAAAGGCTAAATTTGGTAATGACTTAATAGCAAACCACTTGGTTTCGGCTGCATCGTCATCAGCTTTGGCTATGTATTTGTGGCTTACAGGAATAAATCCATAATAAACAACAGAGATAGTTCTTCCTCGTGGATCACGGCCAATTTTACCATATGATTTAAACTGTTCAAGTTTAATATTTGATATTGATGTTTCTTCCTCTAATTCGCGGCTTGCAGCATCTACCAATTCTTCATCCATATCCACAAAACCACCGGGTAAAGCCCAATGATCTTTAAAAGGTTCAAATTTTCGTTTTATAAGTAAAATCTCAGGTTTTACTAAATCCAAAGTTAGTACTATTATATCCACACAAACAGCTGGTCTCGGATACTCGTAAGTAAAGGGCATTTTTTATTCTTCTTTATTGTTTTTATTTTCCTGTTGTCTTTTATTTATAATATATATGACAATTATTACCGAAATCACAAAAACAAGAATATACAACTTGGTCATAACGATTAATTTATTCGTTTTATAATTCTTAACTTATGCGTATAATCCTTAATTTCCTTATTAAAAATACCTTGATGATCTATGGTATCAATTCGAACTTTACCGGATGCATGAATTATTTCGTTTTTTGAAATGATAATGCCAACATGGATAATTTTTCCTTCTTCATTATCAAAGAAAGCCAAATCACCTGGTTTTATCTGATCAAAAAACTCTATTGTTTTGCCAATATTTACCTGTTGCGAAGCGTCACGAGGTAATTTTAAACCTACAGTTTTAAAAACAACTTGCACAAAGCCAGAGCAATCGATACCAAAGGGATTTTTACCACCCCATAAGTAAGGAGCATTTAGAAGGGTTAAGGCATGTTCAGAGATTGAAAATACTTGGTTTGAAGTTGGATTATTTAAAAAATAGTTGGTTTCATTAATAGTAAATGATCCATCTTTTTTATTGTAGAATGGGAGTGAGCTACTCATTGGTATGAGTATAGATTCATCTGAATTAGTATTTCTAATAACACACACCGGGTTTTTGGCAACCTCAATATAATTAGATTCGATGGATTTTAAATAATCATGATCAATCAATGTTATTGTTTTTTTATCAATCCATCCAGGGTAATTATCGAAAATGGTTTCTATCTGATACCAGGTTTCTGTTTCGTTAATTATTTTAACAGTTTCGCCAAAAAGCACCTGCGTAACCATTTCGCTTTTTTCTGATGGCTCGAACCTTACTGCTATAGCAGCATTTTCAATAATTCCGTATTTCTCCATGCTAATAAATATTGATTTATAAAAATAGTAAATCCTTTCCAAAAGATTGTTTATTTGCTAAAAAACCTTGTTTTTAATGAACAATATCAGGATCAATTTGCTTATAAATAAAGTACACAAATTTTAATATCTGGAAAATTTATACATTTGTAGTTACTACTTTAAAATAGGTTGAATGGAAAATCTCTATTATTATATAAAACGATATTATAAAATTCTTTTCAGAGCCTTTTTATTTGCTGCATCTGTTGCTATTGTTGTTATATTATTTCCGCGCGAAGGTAAATTTAAATATGAATTTCAGAAAGGCAAACCTTGGTTACATGAAACACTTATGGCTCCCTTTGATTTTCCAATTTATAAAACGGATAAACAAATTCAGAATGAAAAGGATAGTATCTTAAAATTTTTTAATCCTTATTTTGTTTATGATAGTTCGGTATTTGAGTCGGAATTGGAGAAATTCAGAATGCTTTACTATAAAAAAACAGACGAATATATCGAAAGTAAATTCGGTAAAAATGAGGCTGCTGCTCGTAAGCAAGGCTTTTTATCTAATGCAAAGAATTTTGAGAGTTTTTCAATAAAAATAATGACCGATGTTTACTCAAAAGGAATTATCGAAATCTCGGAATTAAAAGAAAATCTTAATAATGATTCAAGAATTACACTCATTAAAGATAAAATCGCAGAGGATTATTCATTTATCGACTTTTATACACAAAAATCTGCTTATGAGCATGTAATAAATAGTATCGATAATTATTTGCACGAAAATAATGTAATTATCAAACATCCGGAGTTTTACAAAAGCGTTAATTTATACGAATTTATTGTTCCTAATATTTTATACGATGCAAAAACATCTGAAAATATTAAAGAAACAATGCTTAAAAACCTGTCTATTTCAAAAGGAATGGTTCAGGAAGGAGAACGCATTATTTCAAAGGGCGATGTTATTGATAATAATATTTACCGAATGCTCGAATCATTAAAGCATGATTTTGAACTTAAACTTGGTTCATCCTATCATTACCAGATCATTCTGTTAGGTCAAATTATTTTTGTTTTAGGATGTTTTTTAGTATTGTTTCTGTTTCTTTTAAATTTCAGAAAAGATATTCTTCAGCATAGTCTTAAAACCTTGTTTATTTTAATGGTTGTGTTACTATTTGTATTTATAGCCAGTGTTACATTAAGAATTAGCGAAAAGAGTATTTATATTGTTCCATTTGCACTGGTTCCTATTATTATTAAAACGTTTTACGACTCACGGCTGGCTTTATTCATTCATTTTATAACGGTTCTTTTAGTTGGATTCTTTGCTCCTAATGGCTTTGAGTTTGTCTTTTTAAACTTTGTAGCCGGTATAGTGGCTATTTTTAGCTTAACGAACTTATACCGAAGAGGTAAATTGTTTCTTTCATCGGCATTGGTTGTTATAACCCTCAGTATAGCTTATTTTGGAATGGCAATAACCCAGGAAGGAAATATTGCAAGTATCGAATGGCAGAATTTTATTTACTTCGCTTTTAACGGAGCTTTGGTTTTATCATCTTATCCACTTATTTACATCTTCGAAAAGTTGTTTGGGTTTTTATCTGATGTTAGGCTGATGGAGCTTTCTGATACAAATCAAAAATTATTAAGAGAGTTAGCCGAAAAAGCACCTGGTACGTTTCAGCATTCGATGCAAGTAGCAAATTTAGCAGAAGAAGCAATAATCAAGATAGGTGGAAATCCATTATTAGTGCGTACTGGAGCTTTGTATCATGATATTGGTAAATTAAGCAATCCGATATATTTTATCGAAAACCAACGTACAGGATTCAATCCACATGATATGCACGAATTTGATGAGAGCGCCGATATTATTATTAATCATGTTCGCGAAGGTATTGAGCTGGCTCGTAAAAATAAACTCCCAAAGCAACTGCTCGCATTTATTATCACACATCATGGAACGAGTAAAGTGCAATATTTTTACAGATCATATATTAAAAAGTTTCCAAATAAAGACGTCGATATAAGTAAGTTCTCCTATCCAGGACCAAAACCCAATTCAAAAGAAACCGCTGTACTTATGATGGCCGATTCGGTAGAGGCTGCTTCGCGAAGCCTTACCGATTATACAGATACTACCATTGATAATCTAGTTGAGTCAATTATTAATAAACAAATTAGCGATGGACAATTAGATAATTCTAACGTTACTTTTAGAGATGTAACCACTATTAAAGCTATTTTTAAAGCTAAAATAGCCAATATTTATCATGCAAGAATTAAATATCCTGAAAAGATTTAATAATAGGAAAATGGTTTTTTATTTAGTAAAACGAACCCTGAATTTTGATAACTCAAAACTCAAAACTCAAAACTTAAAACTGTTATTGATTACCATCTAAGGTCAATTTTTTCGACTCCGGGATATTTCGACTCATCAAAAATAAAAAGTTTATTATCGATAGCTTGATTCGGTTTAAATGCCGATACTATTAACGAATAGTTCGAACCATCTTTGCCAAAAATAGTAGCTGATTTTAACTGATAGTCACTGGTGTTGATTTGCAGGCGTATTCTTGAGTATTCCTTATTTAAATCAATAGGGTACAAATCAACAATGGTATATGATGTTTCGTTTTCAGTTGATTCTGAGATTAATTGATACTTATAGTCTTTCTCATAAAGTGTAAATATCTGTTTCGGATTGTTTAAAATGTCGCTATCATCAGCCTCTGGTTCGGATATATTTACTTCATTCGACTCAATTATATAACTATAAAGTGTTTTACCGTCAAAATAGGATTCAATACCCATAAAATCCAGTTTATACTTCTCGTCTTGCAAAGTTATAGTTCCTTGTGATGAGTTTTTAAAATTATCCTTAAGATTAACATATTCAACTTTAAAATCGATCTGTATGTTTTTGTACGATTTAGTTTTTGCTGATAAATTGTCTAAAATCTTTTTTGCTTCCGGATCCTGTTGAGCAAAAATGGTTGATACAGCAAGAATTAATGCGATAAGAGTTATATATTTTTTCATTTAAGAGTCTTTTAGTTATTATCAGCAAAGTCTCTCAAATATTGTTCCAAAGAATATTCATCAGCAAAAAGCACCTGTCGGGCCTTACTTCCTTCAAATTTACCAACAATATTTGCAGCTTCGAGCTGGTCTATGATTCTTCCTGCACGGTTATAGCCAATTGAGAATTTACGTTGTATAAGCGATGTTGATCCCTGCTGATGTCTAACAACCAAACGCGCCGCATCATCAAATAAAGCATCTCGTTTCGAAAGATCAACCTCAGCAACTTCCTCTGCACCCTCGGGAGTATATTCAGGCAACGGATATGCAATAGGGTATCCACGCTGACTGCCAATAAAATCAACAATTTTTTCCAATTCTGGTGTGTCGATAAATGCACATTGCAACCTTACTAGGTCGCTGCCTGAGGTAATAAGCATATCACCACGACCAATAAGCTGGTTTGCACCAGGACTGTCGAGAATAGTTCTGGAGTCGATCATCGACGATACTCTAAATGCTAAACGCGCTGGGAAATTGGCTTTTATTGTACCTGTAATAATGTTTGTCGATGGCCGTTGTGTTGCAATAACCAGGTGAATACCAATAGCTCTTGCTAATTGAGCCAAGCGTGTTAGCGGACTTTCGATCTCCCGTCCTGCAGTCATAATTAAATCAGCAAACTCATCAACAATAACAACAATATAGGGTAAATATCGATGACCTAATTCGGGATTCAGTTTACGAGCAATAAATTTGGCGTTATATTCTTTTATGTTCCTTACGCTACCCAGTTTTAGTAAATCATATCGCTGATCCATCTCAATACACAATGAATTAAGTGTATAAACAACCTTTTGTGTATCGGTAATAATTGGTTCTTCAGAATCGGGCAACTTTGCCAAAAAATGTCGTTCTATTTTTGAGTACAAGGTAAGCTCAACCTTTTTGGGATCTATCATCACAAATTTTAATTGTGATGGGTGTTTTTTATAAAGTAACGATGCAATAATTGCATTTAAC
>JBFXEQ010000115.1:0-5649 GCA_050179935.1 Bacteroidales bacterium
CAATGATCCTTTCAGTACCGATTTTGATAGAAATCCGTTTTTAATCGGCACCTACCTGGTTTTTTCCATGAGAATTGATAAAAAATCAATTCCTGCCAAAATCGTTCAAAAGCACTATTCCATGGAGGTGAAAAAAAAGCTTGAAGCCAGTGGCCGCGATTTTTTGAGTAAAACAGAAAAAAAAGAAATAAAGGACCATGTTATCCATGTTTTAAATATGAGAATTCCTGCAACACCAAACAGTTATGACCTTATCTGGAATTATGAGGCCAGCCGATTATGGTTCTTTTCCAATTTAAAGGGCGCCAATGAAGAGCTTGAAACCCTATTTTCAAAATCTTTTAAATTGAAGCTGATAAGACTTTTTCCATACAGTATGGCATCATTAACATCTCCTTTATCTGATCAGGAAAAAGATATTCTTACCCAAATCAGCCCAACCTGTTTTACGGAGTAACCAATTTTTCAATGCTTGATGTCGCCGTTGCCTACAACCGCTATAAATTTATAGGAAATGAATTTCTAACCTGGCTTTGGTTTATCATTGACACCAACCAGGATTATTTTAAAAAAATAGACCAGAGCATTGTTGCCCTGCATATTGGTAATAGAATTGTTCTTGAAAATAATAATAATGATTCAAGCGAGTTAATTACTATAAAGGGAGACGATGCCGGTTTGGAAGAAGGCATTCTTTCTTTGAGAAAGGGTGCCGTTGTTATTGAAATGAATTTGATTTACAAAACTGAAAATCAAAACTGGAAATTTTCCATAAAAGGCGAAAGTCTCTCTTTTTCGGGACTTAAGCCGCCTGAGACAGGGCCTTTGGAGACAAAGGACGATATTGAAGGCCTGTTGTTGGAAAAAGCTTATCTGTTCGAAAAAGCAATTGAGCTAACAAACTGTCTTTTTAATTTTTTTTTAAAGCTCAGGGTTTCCCTGGACTGGAACAAAACCATTTTGCCGGAAATCCGAAAATGGGTTGAGGCTTAATTATAATAGTGTCTTGTTCGCTGCTTTTTGATAAGTTGATAATAAGTTATGGTTTATGAACAATGGCAATTCATGGGTCAAAAAACTATCGTTTTTATAAAATTATAGCAACGTTATTAACAATTATAATTGTCTTTAATTATAATTATTTTAATAAGTTAATATTAGAATAAACTATTTGTCAGCTTTAAGAAGAAATAGGTTATACATAAAGGATTTTAATTATGAAATTTGTAATTAACAAATCTCAAATTGTAAGTGTGCTGGCAAAAGTTCAAGGATTGGCCGGAAGAAGAAGTAATCTGGCTATTACCGAAAATATTTTGATTCGCAGTGGAAACGGGGGTATTTATTTGACCGCAACCGACTTGGAAACCGGTTTTGAGGGGTTTTACCCTGCTTCGGTTGATAAAGAAGGTGCTATTGCCGTAAGTGCGAAAAAAATATTTGAAATTTTAAGAGAATTTCCTTCTGATGATATACTTGTCAATGAAATTGAAAATCGATGGATTGAAATTGGTAGTGGTAAAATTCAATACCACATTGTAGGAATGAATCCGGATGATTTTCCAGAAACGCCACATATTAATGAAGTCGAATTCTTTGCCATTGAAGCCTCCATCTTACAAAAAATGATAGCATGCACTACCATTATTTCTGCAGCTGGTGATGAAAAACGGGCTCATATTAATGGTGTATTCGTTGAACGGATGAAAAAGGATGAAGTAAGTTGTTTTCGATTTGTATCCACAGATGGAAGCCGTTTAAACGTTGTTGATCATATTTTCGATCCTTTATCGATAATTCCCATTGATGAAGGCGTGTTGGTCCCGAAAAAAGGTTTAAATGAAGTTGCAAAATTCCTTGATGTTGAGGGTGAAGTCCAAGTTGGAATAAAAGATAGTAATTTTATTGTAAAAAAGGAGTCTGAAACCATCATTATTCGTATGTTGGAGGGAGAGTTTCCAAAATATGAAGACATCCTAAAAAAAGGAACTGATCATTTTGTTAATCTTGACACCATAGCATTTTCTAAAATGCTTAAAAGAATGTCTATTTTAGCGACTGATCATTATAAAGGTGCTGTTTTTACTTTTGATGATAATAAACTGGTGGTAACTGCTACTAATCCAGATTATGGTGAGTCTAAGGAAGAAACAGAAATAGAATTTACCGGAGCGATTGTTGAAGCTGCTTTCAATCCAAAATATTTTTTAGATACATTAAGCGTTATTGATGATGAAAAGGTAATTATTAATATTGTCGATGGTAACCATCCCTGTATCATTGAGGGTGATGGTGATAAAACTTTTACCAGTGTTATTATGCCAATGAGAATTTAATTTTAATGAACGAAATTTATGATGCAAATAGTATAGATGTATTAGAGGGTCTTGAGCCGGTCCGGTTAAGGCCTTCCATGTACATTGGTAATGTTGATGTTGCTGGTCTTCATCATTTGGTCTATGAGGTTGTTGATAACAGCATTGATGAAGCCATGGCAGGATTTTGTGATAATATCAGGGTAACTATTCATTCAGATAATAGCATTAGTGTTGAAGATAACGGACGTGGTATTCCTGTTGATATTCATCGCACTGAAAATGTCCCAGCCGTCGAAGTCGTATTAACGAAGCTGCATGCCGGCGGAAAATTCGACAATGACAGTTATAAAGTATCTGGAGGACTTCATGGCGTTGGTGTAAGCGTCGTCAATGCGTTATCAAAAAAGCTTGAAGTCGAAATATACGGAAAAGGCAATATTTATTTTCAGACATATGAGTATGGAATTAAAAAAAGTGAACTGACTATTAAGGGGAAGACGGATAAAAGAGGTACAAAGATACATTTTATTCCTGATGATACCATATTTAATACAACAGAATTTAATTATGATATTCTTTCTAGACGACTTAGAGAGTTGGCTTTTCTAAATAAAGGTGTCAATATTTATATTGAAGATGAACGTTTCGATAAAAATGAAAAATTTCATTATGATGGAGGAATTGTTTCTTTTGTCGAATATTTGAACAAACGTCATGCAGTTTTGCATGAGCCTGTCTTTATCGAAGGATACAAAAATGATGTAAATATAGAAGTAGCTATTCAATATAACTCAACTTATAAAGAAAATATTTTTTCCTTTGCAAATAATATAAATACGGTAGAGGGAGGCTTCCATTTAATTGGATTTAAAGCGGCACTTACTCGATGTATAAACCAGTACTCTCTCAATGGTAATTTACCTAAAAATCTTTCTGCTAAAATAAGTGGCGATGATGTCCGTGAAGGTCTGACTGCTATTGTTAGTGTTAGAATAAAATCACCTCAGTTTGAGGGACAAACAAAAACAAAGCTTGGGAATAGTGAAGTTAAAGGTTTAGTTGAGTCTCTTGTTAATGAAAAACTCAGCTCTTTTATGGAAGAAAATCCTGCTGTCGCACGTAAAATTATTGAAAAGGCAGTGGATGCCGCAAGAGCTAGGGACGCGGCGAAAAGAGCGAGGGATCTTGCAAGAAACAAAGGAGCTTTGATTGATTCGACACTTCCAGGAAAATTAGCGGATTGCCAATTTTCTGAACCTTCGATGCGGGAGCTATTTCTTGTTGAGGGCGACTCGGCAGGCGGTTCTGCAAAACAGGGAAGGGATAGAAAATTTCAAGCAATATTACCGTTAAGGGGAAAAATACTAAATGTAGAAAAAGCACGATTTGATAAGGTTCTGAGAAGCGAAGAAATAAAAAATATAATTACGGCGTTGGGTACCGGGGTCGGTAAAGAAGAATACAATATTGATAAAATAAGGTATCATAAAATTATTATTATGACGGATGCTGATGTTGATGGTTCTCATATAAGAACTCTTTTGTTGACTTTTTTTTACCGTCAAATGCCTGAATTGGTAGATAAAGGTTATTTATATATTGCACAACCGCCGTTATTTAAAATTACCAAAGGAAAGAACGAATCCTATATTAAAAATGAAAAAGAACTAAATGAGTTTATACTTAAAAAAATTAGTGAAAAAAAACAAATTAAAATACTACAGAAAAATGATACTCTTTCAGATTTTAGACTTTTCATTTTTCTATGTGATTTAAGTGAATTTGTTGCCTCAATGGAAAAATTGCAAAATAACGGTTTTAATCCCGAATTTGTTGAAGAATTGATAAAATCTGAAATACAGGATAAATCTTTTCTTCAAGATAAGAATAAAATGGAAGAATTAAAAGAAAAACTAGAATTAAAGGGTTATTTTACAGATGAATTACATTGGAATGATGATGAAGATATTTTTGAGTTAGCTATAAAAGCACCTGATCAAAATAATTATCTGCAGATAAACCTTGTTGGTAGAAATTTGATATATTCTTCTGATTATCAAAAGTGCTTTCTATTAAGCAAAAAATTAGAAAATATGGAAAATCCTCCATTTGAAATAATTTCTTTGGAGAAAGAAACAGAACCTGTTGTTTTATATAACAAATATGATTTACTGCAAAATATTCTTGAAGAGGGAAAAAAAGGTTTAAATATTCAACGATACAAAGGCTTGGGTGAAATGAATCCGGAACAATTGTGGCAGACAACAATGCATCCGGATAAAAGAACCCTGTTGAAAGTAACCGTTGAAGACGCTGTAGAATCAGACGAGATTTTCACTATTCTTATGGGAGATGATGTAGAACCAAGACGGGATTTTATTCAAAATAACGCACTAGAAGTAAGTATGTTAGACATTTAATGTGTTATATATTTAAAAGGGTTAAAATTACCCTTTATTTTAATAAATAAGGGGTAATTTTCAATTGATAAGTTGCTAAAAGTCTATGGAGCCAGGCGTCCTAGGAAAAGGAATAACGTCCCTTATATTGCTAATGCCAGTAATAAGCATTAAAAGTCTTTCAAAGCCAAGGCCGAAGCCACTGTGTGGTACAGATCCATATCTTCTTGAGTCTATATACCACCAATAATGATCTTTTGAAAGACCCAAGGATTCCATATTTTTTTCCAATACATCAATTCTTTCTTCACGTTGGCTGCCACCTATCAACTCTCCAATTCGAGGAACTATAATATCCATGGCTGCAACAGTTTCTTTATCTTCATTTAAGCGCATATAAAAAGGTTTAATTTTTTTAGGGTAGTCATGTATTATAACAGGCTTATCAAAAATATTTTCACTTAAATAACGTTCATGTTCGGATTGAAGGTCTAAGCCATGAACAACTTTAAAGGTGAATGATTCTTTTGATTTTATTAAAATATCAACTGCTTCTTTATATGAAATTCTTTCAAAATCATTGGAAATAATTTTTTCTAATGTAAAGAATAACTGTTTATCAACAAATTTTGAGAATAAATTAATGTCATCCGAGCAATTATCAAGGGCAAATTGAATTAGATTTTTAATAAGCTCTTCTCCAAGATCCATGTTTTCGCTAAGATTGCAGAATGCCATTTCTGGTTCTATCATCCAGAATTCTGCAATATGCCGACTTGTATTTGAATTTTCAGCACGAAAAGTTGGTCCAAAGGTATATACATCGCCTAAAGATAGAGCAAACATTTCTGCAGAGAGCTGACCCGAAACAGTAAGATTGGCTTCTTTTCCAAAAAAATCTTTTGAATAGTCAAATTGTTTATTTTCATTTA
>JBFXEQ010000116.1:0-5635 GCA_050179935.1 Bacteroidales bacterium
GGTCGATAAGTATCACCTTTGAATTGAACTTTATCCCACGAATCCATCACAGGTTCAAGTCCGAAATATTTTCTTTGGTCGTTAGTTAATTCTATCATATTAGTTCCTTGCTGTATCGTTCTCTAATGAGCCATAACGGTCGGCGGTTGATGACGCTGGGGAGTGAAACTCCAGCGGCGTCATCGGCCGCGAAGCCGAAACTAAATTAGTAATATTTTTGGTATATGTATCATCAGCCCCAGTGAAAGCAACCGCTTGTTAGCACAAGTATTTATTCTGAAAAAGGATCATTGTCAACAAACTCTATTTCTTTTCCTTTTATAGCAATTTTCATTTGCAATTTGCCATTCCAAAAAAAGACTAAGATTTCTGTATTCTTTTTAGATAATGGGTAATTAACATCATATGCCAGTTTTCCATTTCTCCAATAAATTTTTTTATTAGATAATATTCCATTTCTATATTCCGCAACACCTGTTTTTATCCAATTTGCATTGTTTTCGTTTATGTTAGTTTCAGATAGAATCCATTGCCCTTCACGTTTACCATTTTTATACAAGCCTTCTTCTTTTAATATTGTTAATTCAACTTTTCGAATAGTGTTAAATGGATCTTCATATTTTGAGTCTTTTGATTCATAGAATTCCCAACTGTTGAATGAATACTCAGTCCAAGCCCCAATCTTCACAGCGTTTTTAATATCTCCACTAGACTTTAAATTGTTTTTATTTACAAATGTTGAAGTATCGATATTGAAATCCGAAATTTCCATTTTTAAAGGATTCTCAATATTTATAAGATATTGATCGATTTCGTTGTCGATATTCTGTGAATATAATTCACAACTAATAAATAGTGTAATTAAGAATAATGTTCTCTTCATAAATATTTGTGCTAACGGTCGGCGGTTAGTGCCGCCGGGGAGTTACCCCCAGTTGCCTTTTCGCCCGCCAATGTCCAGACTAAAATAGTAAATACTTTCGAATTCACAATTAAAACCCCAGTGGCATTAACCGAGTGTTAGGAGCTGTGCGGCTACTGTCGGCGGGCTGGCGCGACGCTTGCTACCTTTTTCCCCTCGGGGTTTTCCAGCCTTGCAAGGGCTGTGACACGCTGCTGGTGAACTCTAGGTACCAACACTTCCTATCGCAATACACCCGCTAAACCCAAAACTGCGATGGCATCGCAGCTTAACAGTCTGGTCTAAGCAAAACTGGTGGGAGAGGTAGACGATTGTTTCCTTGCAGCGTGGCGCATACCTTGCCCCGCAAAGTTGACCTCCCCGCAAGCGGCGTGACAGGCCGAGTGAGCATCGCAGTAAGTTTATAGGTACGAATGACCTTTTCGCCTCGGGATTTCGGACTATTTGCTGTAGGAATACGCTCTTACCTATAGGAAGCTGTAACGCTGAAAAGGAAACACGGCCAACCGAATTACATTTATGCCTGGGCAGAACCAAAATGACACGAACCGCATTGCCCCTAACGGTTCCGTAGTTATAGCTGCTGGGGAGTTAACCATCAACGGCGTCATCCCGCGTTAAAAACTACACTAAATTACTAAAAACTTTCGCATCTGCATCATCAGCCCCAGTAGGCTAAACCACCTGTTGTAACACGTTTTTTATCACTTCACTACCTTAGTAACCTTTTGTATTTTGTATAATCTCGTAAGACTTTCTCTTAAAAACTTTTTCGATAGTATTTTTGCGATTAATAATAAATAAATATTCTAAAAATGTTTTTTGATTCTTGCCTTCGGAATTATCTGTATGCCTTATAAGTCGTTTATTTTCAATTTTATGAATGCTTGCAAGGAATATTGTGTCATTTACTCTTTCAAAGTTTAAAGTCAAGTTATATTTATCATCAGAGTCAATACAATTTATTTTTGTTGAATATGCCTCCTTGTAATTTGTCATTTCTTTTTCTATAGAATCAATAACTTTGTCGTCAGCCAATTTACTTGTCTTGTTTAAGATATAAGACATTAAATCGCCAGCAAATGTATAGTCGAGACTTCCTTGTTTTATTTCATTCGAAACTTTGAATTTACATTCCTTCTCTTGAAATGTATTTCTAATGAATGAATCTTGTCTAATATAATCAATGGCTTGATAGTATTGATTACAAATTGTCGAACTGTCTCTTTGTGAAAATAATTCAAGAGGAATTATTAAAGAAAATATTAGGAGTCTAATCTTCATTTTTTTAATGTTTCATGTGTGCTTTTTGATAGCCAAAGTAAGGATTTCCAAAATGTGTTACAACGGTCGGCAATATGACACGGTTGGGTTTTCGGAGCGCGTTGGTATCCACCGAGGAAAACGCTGGCTCGGGAGCCAAAGCTGCGCAAACCACTGAACCCCAACTGTTTTATATTGTGTGTTGTGGCAAGTTTTTTATTTTCGATAAAATAAATAGTCAAGTTCAATTACTGAATTTGGTCTTTTAAAATCAACATCATCTATTTCTGAGGAAAGTAATAAATATGGTAATACACATTTATCAAACTTTTTAAAATAGGCTACATAATTTTCTTTTATGACATAATCCCCATTGATTGATGATGCATGTATCAATCGTTTAGCTTCCATTTTTAGTATCTCGTTATCATTATTCTTAGTGACAATTATATCTTCAAGGTACTTATCTACGGCTTTGTTGTCATTTGTTTTTATTGAATATATTGTTGTTGTATCTGTTGTCTTAATCAGAATAGCTGAATCTGAAGGATTAAAGCACGGTAAAGTTGTCACTTTTAAAATGCCAGATATATTATTAAGATTACTTTTAACATCCTTTGTTATTTCAATTCTGGGAAATTCATCCTGAAGCGTACCATCTGAGTTATACCGTCGAATATAAATTTTCTCAATCCTATCGATTTGATGATATTCATTGATACATTGTTGATAATCAAAAAAAGGATTATTATACAATTCATCATCCTTAGCAATCATATCATCAGGGATTTTTCCATATAAATCATCGGCTATAATTCCTAAAACACTATATTGAATAGAATTAAATTGGATTGGAAGTCGATATCGTCCAAATAAATTATAAGCAATCATTCTCTTGCCTGAATTAATCATTTCTTCAATTAATTCCATATTCTCAAAGAGAGTCCCATAAAAATTCAATTTATTAATTGTTAGGTTTATCTCTTTCTCATAATCAGATTTTTTATAATAATTGATGTCTTGGTTGTGATTTACAATATCAATTTGGTAGATATTGTTTCTTGGAAGATTCAATTTTTCAATAGTTTTCTCAGGATTCCCTCTTAAAACATAATGTTTAATAATGTCTTTCTTTTTAATTAACTGAAAATCATAAATCACATTATTCAACAAATAATTATCCCATATTTCCATCTGTTTAATCGAGTCAAATTTCTCAAATGAAGGTTTTTGTTCTAAAAGATTTTTGTAAGGGTCATAGAAAACGACATTTATTTTATAATTATCTAATTTGATTTCATCAAGTGTCTTTGAATACTGTGCCAATAAAACTGATTTAAATGAAATCAATAAAATTAAAGTCGTTAAAATTGAAAATCGTTTATTCATAATGTTTCAATGTTTGCAGGGTGTCTCTTAAAATTTGCCACAACGGTAAGTATATGCAAAGTAGGCGATTGCGGGCTTCAAACTTATCAAACAGTTACAATATTGAAGCGGGCTACAACCGTTGAATATACTACCGTCACGCCTATTTTGTATATACATTGTTGTGCGTTCGTTTTTTATTCAATTATTTTACTTAAGTCATTATCTACTAAATTCTGTACATTCTTTGTGATTTTTTCTATATCCCAGTTCCACCATTTGAGTTCCAATAGTTTTGCAATTTTGTCTTCTGTAAATCGTTTCTTTATTTCTATTGCAGGATTTCCTCCAACTATAGAATAAGGTTCAACGTCCTTAACAATAGTCGAATTTGTTGCAATTATAGCTCCATCTCCAATTGTGACTCCTGCCATAATTGTTGCATTATATCCAATCCATACATCGTTTCCAATATTTATGTCTCCTTTCTGGGGATAAGATTTCCCGTCCATTGCTTTTTCCCAGCCTTTCCCAAAGATTGCAAATGGATAAGCGGTAATCGCATTTGTTAAATGATTCGCTCCATTCATTATGAATTTAACATCTGAGGCAATCATACAAAACTTTCCAATTATCAACTTGTCACCTATGAAGTCAAAATGATATTTTACATTTTTTTCAAAATTTTCCACATTATCGAAGTCGTCATAATATGTATAGTCACCAACAATAATATTAGGATTTTTTACAATATTCTTTAAAAAACAGAGTCTATCGTAATTTTCAAGTGGAAATTTTATGTCTTTATTTGGTCCTGTCATAATCCTTTATCTATTTGCTTTGTCGCTCTTTAAAATTCTGACTAACGGTAAAATTAATCAAATATCGTCTCTGTCCTTTTATTCATAATACTTTCACGCCAATCAAGTTGCTAAAAAAGCTGAAAAAAACAGTGAATTTTATCGTTAGCAATAGTAGTTAATCAGCTCTTTAAGAATAGATATATTAATGTTGAATCTATTCTGGGTGTGCTGATGTGGGGAATGACGCACAACGTTCAGTATATGCAAAGTAGGCGATTGCGGACTTCAAACCTATCAAACCGTTACGATATTGAAGCGGGCTACAACCGTTGAATTTACTACTATCACGCCTATTTTGTATATACATTGTTGTGCACCGTAAATTATTCATTTTCTATTAATTACAATCAATCAAATCGCTATCTTTTAATCTAATTTTTCCATTTTTTTCAATCAATCCGTCTAAGATTCGCATGTTGCAAATATTTAAAGTCTGCGGAATCGAATCTTCTGTCTCAACTGTCCCAATTACTTTAGAAATCGACTTAATTTTTAAATCACTCTCAATCCAAATGCTATCATAACAACTTGATATATCAACAGCAGCATGTCCAGCACATCCGCCTGTACAAATAATCTGTCTGTCTATTTTATTGCCATTTTTATCTATTGTCATAATTGTCGGATAAAGCATATCACCAACCGAGTGAAATAAAACTGCATAATAATCTGTAGTGTCAGGCAAGAATCCAATTATACTCCAGATATCACTTTCAAAAATCAAAGAATCATTGCTTTTAAAATCAACATCGTAATTTGATTTTAAAGAATTATCACTATTTGCATCAAAAATCAACGGTAATTTCACGAAACCAGTCTTCTGAATCACTTTACGAATCTGGTCTAATTTAATCTCTTGCGGTTCCTTCACAGTCTGTTTTGAGGAATTACAAGAAATCAATCCGATAAAAATCAATGCGATTAATAATTTCTGTTTCATAGTTTGTAGTGTCTTATTTTTATGGTGCATAACGGCCGGCGGTTGATGACGCTGGGGAGTGAAACTCCAGCGGCGTCATCGGCCGCGAAGCCGAAACTAAGGTAGTAATATTTTTGGAGTTTGTATCATCAGCCCTAGTGACAGCAACCGCTTGTTGGCAACTGTGTTTAATCTTAAATTTCATTTTTCATTAATCGTTTGTAAAAAATGAAATAAAATTCTCGGCCATTTCTTCTGATGAATAAAGTATCAGAGTTTTTCTTTTTGTAAATTGAGTCT
>JBFXEQ010000117.1:0-5609 GCA_050179935.1 Bacteroidales bacterium
CGTTTTGATTGAAAATAATTCTAATATATCAGAGAATTTAAAATCCATCGTTGAAATTATAGAAAAATATGACAATAGCAGATAATGCAATGAATAAAAAAGAAGATTTATTCAATCCATTTCCTGGGTTACGACCATTTAAAATTGAAGAAAGTCATTTGTTTTTCGGTCGCGAAGGACAAAGCGAGGAAATTTTAAACAAATTATCAAATGAAAAATTTGTTGCCGTAATTGGTACTTCCGGAAGTGGAAAATCATCATTGATATATTGCGGATTAGTTCCAGTATTGTATGGCGGTTTTATCGGAGACAGAAATTCAAACTGGCGAATTATTACCACCCGTCCAGGTAATTCTCCGATCGAAAATCTATCTGCTGCTCTAATAAAAGAAACATCAGAAAATCAGGGATCTACAGACGATTTTATAAAACAAAAATTTAGTACTTCGTTATTACGTAGTAGTTCGATGGGATTGGTTGAAACAATAAAACAATCATTTGATTTATCTAAGGAGAATGTTTTAATTATTGTTGATCAGTTTGAAGAACTTTTCAGATACAAAAGTAGTCGTAAAGATTTATCAACATATAATGAGTCAGAAGCCTTTGTACGGTTGCTGGTTTCGGCGAATAAGACCAAAGATGTTCCAATTTACATCGTACTTACCATGCGATCAGATTTTATTGGCGAGTGTTCTCAATTTCATGAGTTAACAGAACTAATAAACGACTCAAACTACCTGGTTCCCCAAATGACCCGTGATGATTTTAAGAAAGCAGTCGAAGGACCTGTTGCTGTTGGTGGAGCAGAAATAGAACCTCAGCTCGTTCAGTTGTTGCTCAACGAAGTAGGCGATAATTCTGATCAATTACCAATTTTACAACATGCTTTAATGCGAACCTGGGATTATTGGACTGAACATTCCGATACATCTCAACCAATTAGTATCTCTGATTATGAAGCCATTGGAAAAATGGAAAAGGCTCTATCTGAACATGCAAATGAAGCATATGATGAATTAGCCGAAAATCAGAAATGGATTTGCGAAAGCATGTTTAAAACTATTACCGAAAAAGGAAACGATAATCGTGGAATACGTCATCCTACTAGTATTAAAAATATAGCTTCAATTGCTCAGGCTGATGTAGAAGATGTTATAAAGGTGGTTGAACCTTTTAGAGCTTTAGGTAGATCGTTTATAACACCGTCGTACGAAGTAAGTCTAAATGCTGACAGCATCATCGATCTTTCTCACGAGAGTTTAATGCGAATCTGGAATAAACTTAAAGTTTGGGTTGAAGAGGAATGGAATGCTGTTCAAATGTATATGCGATTATCCGAAGCTTCGGAAATGTTTCAGTTAGGTAAAACAGGCCTTTGGCGACCACCAGATTTGCAATTGGCATTAAACTGGCGCGAAAAACAAAAACCAACACTCGCATGGGCACAACGATACAACCCAGCTTTTGAACGTGCAATGGTTTATCTCGAAACAAGTGATAAAGATTTTAAAGTAGAAGAAGAAAACAAAGTAAAACTTCAGAAAAGACAGCTTCGCCGTACAAAAGTATTTGCAATTGTTTTAGGATCAGCAGCTATTGTGGCTGTTGCACTTACGCTATATTCACAGTCACTTAAAGTTGAAGCCGACAGAGAAAGAAAAAAAGCAGAGGAACAAAAAGTAATTGCTGAAGAACGAAAAGTTGAAGCTGAGAAACAAACCCAATTAGCAAAAGATAAAGAACAAGAAGCGCTTGAAGAGAAAGAAGCTGCTGAAAAAGCTCGGTTATTTGCCGAAGAACAAAGACTGCAAGCAAATCGTAATGCTGATCTGGCTGAAAAACAAAGACTTAAAGCGCAAGAGAATCAAAAAGTTGCTGATAATGAAAGAGCACGGGCTGAAGTAAATGCAGTAGAGGCCAGAAAACAAACGGTTGAAGCTGAAAAAGCACGACAAGAAGCTTATAAACGACGTATGCTTTCTATTGCACAGAGTATGGCAGTTAAATCTCAGCAAATAATGGATAATACTCAACTAAAAGGACTTGTTGCATACCAGGCATATATGTTCAATTATAGTAATGAGGGATTAACATTGAATCCTGATGTGTATCTCGGATTATATTATGCGCTCAAGGCTTTTAAAGGGAATAATTTTAATGCTATAAATGGACATACAGGTTCTGTTATGGATATTGCGTTTATTCCCGAAACTAATACGCTATTTACTACTGGTGGTGATGGTAAAATACTTAAGTGGAATATCGAGGATCTTAAGATTCCTTTCGAAACAATTATCGAAAATCCTTTTGTACAAAGAGTTATTGCTATTACACCCGATTCAAAGTTTATGATTTGCGGTACCGATGAATCGAAGATTCAGTTATTTAGTTTAACCAATAGTGTTTCATTAATGAAAGACCTTACTGGTCATACATCAATTATTGTTGCGCTTGCAGTTTCGGGCGATAGTAAGTTTTTTGTTTCGGTGAGTAACGACAAAACAATTCGCAAATGGGATCTGACAACTTTTAATAATGATATTTTGTTGCAAATAGAGACAAAAATTAACTCCTTGAAAATTACACCTGATAATAAACAGCTTTTAATTGGCACACAGGATGGAAAAATATTACTATTCGATATCGAAAGCAAATCGATAGTTAAAACAATTTTTGAGGAAAGTAAGAATGCTGTTACAGCTTTTGCTTATAATCACAGCGGAAAATGGATGGCAAGTGGCGATTCAAAAGGGAATCTTAAAATTTGGGATACAAAGAATTATACTTTGATTGAAACATTGGAAGGGCATCGTTCACGTATTTACGATATTGATTTTAGTCCAGACGATCAGCTTGTTGCATCGACAAGTCTTGATGGAACAGTGAGAATGTGGGATTGTAGTAATATAAATAATCAACCTGTGGTATTAACCGATCATGAATCATGGGTTTTATCTATAGCATTTAGTCCGGATGGAAAACGACTAATTACTTCGAGCAATCAAAAAGAAAGGATACTTGTTTGGTCAACAACCACCGAACAAATGGCAAAAGATTTAAAACCCTATCTGGAAAGAAACATGACCACAGACGAATGGAATGTTTTTGTGGCTAAGGATGTTGATTATGAAAAGACATTATAAGAATAGCAAACATATTGGATTATGAAATTTAAAATTATGTATTTAAGAACTCCGTTTTTTCTATGTTTTATAGGTCTTTTATTAGTATTATCGGCCAATAAAATACAGGGCCAAGAGAATTGTGCATTTAAGCTTGAAGAAGCCCAAAATCAGTACGATATCGGAGTTCTCGATTCAATTCCTGTTATGTTAAATCCTTGCATAAATAAAGGATTTTCAGGTGATGAACTTGCCCGGGCATATAAATTATTGATTCTTACTTACTTGTTTCAAGATAATCAGGAATCAGCAAAAAGTACCATGAAAAAGTTTCTTAAAAAATTCCCTGAGTACGAAATAAAAGCTAATGATCCTGTTGAATTTGCATATTTGTATAAAACATTCAAAACAATACCAGTATATTCTATTGGAATTCTTTTAGGTGGTAATTATTCATATGTAAGGCTAATTGAACCCTATGGAGTAAACAATACAAATGATTATAATGGAAAATATTCAACATTGGGTATAGGCTTTCAAGGAGGATTGCAAATAAAGAGATATATAAATGAAAAAATAGAAATCAGCCTCGATATGCTTTATAAATCGAGTAAATATGAGTTTGTAAATAAACCAACCAGTTATTCAACTACCATTTTTGAAGAAAGTCAAACAGGTTTCGATATTCCGCTTACTGCTACATATGATTTTGCATATTCATTTAAAGGATTTAATCCGTACCTGCGAGCAGGTTTTAGTTTTGGATACCTGATGAGCTCTTCAGGAAAACTAAAACTTAATAACGAAGTGTTTACTGGATTGGAAGATATTTCTAGTGCTGAGTTTGATATAACTACAAATCGGAATACCTATAATTTTTCCGGAGTTGTTGGTGCAGGAATAAAATATAAGATTAAAAACGGAGGATACATTATTGGTGATTTCAGGTATTACCTTGGTATTCTAAATGTAGTTAATACCAACGAACGGTATTCGAATCTAGAAAATAATTTGGGTTACATGTATGTCGATAACGATTTTGCTTTAAATAATTTCACCTTCTCATTGGGTTATGTTTGGTCATTTTATAAAACTTCAGAAAAAAGTAAATAATTATATTATGAGAAAAATGCATACTAAATATATTCTATTAATAGTGCTTGGTTTAATCCTGATAAGTTGTGATAATACGGAAATATCAGATGATCAGGCCGATTCATTCATAAAGTTATATGGTTCGTGGAGCTTTGACGAAGGTCGTGATGTAAAACAGATTGATGATGGCTATATCATTGTTGGAACAACTACTGTGTCGTTAGATAGTGGTAAGGATATTTTATTTATGAAAACCGACAAGTTTGGTAACCGACTTTGGGAAAAAACATACGGAGGATCTGATGATGATACCGGAAATAAAGTTTTAATTACTGATGATGGTTATGTTTTAGTCGGTACAATAACCGACGAAACCAATGAAAAGGACGCCTATATTGTTAAGATTGATAAAAACGGTGAGAAATTATGGGAAAAGCAGATTGGGAGTGTATTTGATGAAATAGGAAACTCAATTATCGAAGTAAATGATGGATATGTTATTTGTGGTAGTACAACCGAACCTAATGATGTAAATGGAAATCCTGCAGGTAAAACAGATATATATTTAGCCAAAATAAGCAATTCAGGTGATATATCGTGGACAAATTCCTTTGGTGGTGCAGGTGATGAAACAGGAAATGATTTATTGGTTACTTCATCAGGATATATAATAATAGGTACTACAAATAGTTTTTCGGAACCTGAACAAAGCGGAAATAATATAATTCTTATTGAAACCAATGGCGAAGGTATTGAAACTGCTAAAATGACTTATGGAGGAAATTACTCCGACGCCGGTAATTCAATAATTCATGCCAATGGTGGTGGATATATTATTGTTGGTTCTAAAGGAGTTACAGCAGTAAATTCAAAAGTTTATATGGCTAAAATTGATGAAAGTATATTCAATATAGACTTTGAAGTAACTCTAGAAACTGAAAATATAGAATACGGTGCGGGATACGATGTAATTGAACATTGGGGAAATTATACAATTGTAGGTAATAAAACTATTGCAGATAAAAATGTGGGATGCATAATAGAAACCGATGAGAATGGAAATGTACTTTTTGAACAAAGCTTCGGTGGAAGTGATGATCAGGTTTTTACCTCGGTAGATAATACCTCCGAAGGTGGATATATAATGACTGGGAAATCAGGAAAAGGAACAAATTATATGATTTGTTTGATGAAACTAAACAAGAATAGAGCTTTGTAGCTCTTTTTGTGATTTTTTTATTGCATGAAAGAAAAATATTGAGATATGAAACACCCATGATAGTGCACAAGCACAAACACGTATGAAAATTGAGTTGCCAATTTATTACCTTTGAGTTAGATTCACCAAACTCAAAGTATATGAGAAAGCAAACAATTGAATTTGAACAG
>JBFXEQ010000118.1:0-5484 GCA_050179935.1 Bacteroidales bacterium
TCCAAATCCAAATTTCTCAACCTCACAGAGCCTGAAGCCCTATAAAATCAAAACTTATTCACAGCACAGCATGAGAATTGTTAACAACCACTAAATTTGTTACTTTTAACCAGCTAAATAACTACTTTAATTATTATTTATAAAGTTCCTCACAATTAATTGGACTAAAGTCCAGATATTTTGTTCTTTTAATAACCCCAGCCTTAAGGCTGGGGTTATTAAAACGATAGGAAAATAGGGCTTTAGCCCTATTAAAAATAAATGATTTAGAAATATATTCTTAGTGTCTTTGTGGCTTTTTATTTTTGCCACTAAGTCTCAAAATCACAAAGAATAACACAAAGAGAAATAATTTAGATGAATAAGAATTTTTCAATTAGTTTTAAAACATAATAAACATGAAAAAAGTGCTGGTGCTCGATGGAAGTACACGAAAACAAGGAAATACATCAATACTTATTGAGGATTTTTTAAATGGAGCGAAAAGTAATACCGATCAAATTGAACATGTTATAGCCAAGGATTTAAAAATTGATTATTGCAATGGCTGTTTACGCTGTAACCTCATTAAACGCTGCTCCATTTCAGGTGACGACTGGGCCGAATTAAGTCTGAAAATTGCCGAAGCCGATGTGCTAGTGTTTGCATCACCTATTTATTTTCATTACGTTACAGCACCACTTAAAAAAATTATAGATCGATTTCGTTCATTAGTTCATGTGCAAATAACAGAGCAGGCAGTAAAACATACACCCTGGCAAAAATGGAATAAAGATTTTGTGTTGCTTTTATCCATGGGCTCATCCGACGATATTGATGCACAACCTGTTGTCGACTTGTTCGAATACATGAAAGAAGTGATGGGTGAAGAAAACCAGTTGCACGTTATTAAAGCAACCCGGCTGGCAATGATTAAACAAATTACTAAAAACGAAGATGAACTAAATCAATTGTATAAAAAACTTGGAATACCTGGTCATCTTGCAAAAATTGATGTTGATAAAAATCAAAACATTCTTAAAAAATGCTATGATTTAGGGACTTTATTGTCTAAATAATATGATTTGATTTTTCCAAACAGCTTTTTAAATAATCAATTACTTTCTTTTAGTTTAAATTGTTGTGTGTTTTTTGTTTGCAATATTAATTGATACTCTGAAAGAATAAGTTGCATCGTTTTTTTAGCACAAGGATTATTCAATTCTTCTGTATTCCCAAGTATAAAAATATAATCTATAGGATACTGATTTAAACTTTCAGTATTTGTTTTCCAATTAATGCAAAATTCAGAATTTTTTCTATTTCCAACTGTTGTATTTGGAAAATCATTGCTCCATTTTACAGGAAAATAGCCGGTGCCACATTCATAGTTTTCCAGAATGACAATAGGTTTATCAATTCCGAGATAATTCGAAAAATGTCCATGCATCCAATTTGTCGAAAAATTAATAGGCAGAACCACTTTATAATCATCAATAAATTTGCTCTGATTGTTTATTTCAAGAGCAAGGTTGTTTAAATGACGAATCTGTTTAATGTAATAAAAGTTTAATCCAAAATTAGTTAGAAAAACAACAGAAATAGACAGGATTAATAACCATCGTGGGTATTTTTGAATTGCAATCCATACAATATAAAACAAGTAAAGCAATAAAACCATACGTACTGTAAAGTATCCAGAATATCCATTTGAATCGGGCATAAAAAAATAGAAAAGAAGTAAAAAGAAAGAAAAAACGAACCATAAATCATTTTGCTTAACGGAAGAAACTATAAAATCAGCAAAACGCGGCTTTGATTTTATTATATCATTTACTTTTTGCACCAATGCAGCAATAGTTAATAAAACTATCAGATAAAAAAGGATTCGTGTATAAACTGTTTCATGACCAAAATTGAAAACAACTGTGGGCCTGATATCCCTAATCCATTTTAATAATTCGATTTTTGGTATGTATGAATAATTGAATGCTGTTCTAGATAAAAGGAATTTTAAACTTAAAAAAAGTCCCAAACCTGAGGTTAAAACAATAATAGCAATTCGTTTAAAAAACAATTGAAAGGAATTATGAAAAGATGTTTTTTCATTATCAATAGCTAATTGTTTTAAAACAATTACTCCAGTGGCCATAATAGCTATAAAGAATACGAATACATGCGAAAAGTAAAGTGTGGTAAAAAGAATAAAAAGAATGGCAATATTCATTGCTTGTATCTTTTCCTGCATTTTAATCCAAAAACCAAGAAGTAAAAATAAAAGTACCAGAGCAAGGCTAAAATTATAAAATCCAAGGAAAAAAGTAAATGAATAACAAAAAGGAAAGATCAAATAAGAAAGTAAATAATTATTAGGATTTATGCTTTTTACAAACCATCTAAAACTTACAGGTAATAATATAAGGTAAATTAAGATCAATATTTTATCGGCGATCCATGCAGGAAAAAAGGAGTTAAATAATGCTAAAATAAAATGGCCACTCCAATTTGGCAATAACTCATTATTTAGCTGATAAAATTTATTTAAGAAATCCGAATCGGTAAAAAGTAAATTTTTAATAAGATTTGCATTGTGTAAATGCGAAGGTCCATCGAGCGTTGGCAGAAACTTAAAAAGTGCGATCGGTAAAAGGTTAATGAATAAAAATGCAGCAAATAGCACAAATTCATACTTGTAAAATAAGCTATTTTGATTTTTCATTAATAGCGATTTTTATCATTAAGGAACAAATCTAAATAAAAATTTGGAGTAACGATGGTAACCGGCAATACAAGAGGTTATTTATTTTTTTAATTTATTGATATTTTCGTCAAATACCGGAGATAAATAGGCTGGGTTATAGTTTGGGTTTTTCATAATAACTCCACTCAAATAATTAAAATAACCTTTAATAAATTGTTTTGGTGAGGTATAAACTTCTTCGCCATTATCGTCTGTTTGGTAGGCAATTTCGGTTAGAATTTGCTCAACGGCAATGTTTTTTGCCTGTAGTTTTGATAATTCCTGTGTGTAATGATTAAAATTCTTTTTGGAAATGCAGATAACAATTATATATTCACCAAATTGTTTATGTTCATTGTGCCGATGCATTAAATAAAGCTTATCGTTAAAAACAAGCTCGGCAGTTTTGTAAAATGAATTAACAAATTTAAATCCACTGGTTAGGATCTCATTGGCAACAGATTTTTCGCGGGTATAATGCAGATAAATTTTTACATCATCAGTATCATTAAATAAAAACCTGTAAATATCATCGTTCAAGAATTTATCCTTAACTCCTTTCTTGCTTAAATTCTCGCTATTTATATTAAATTCAGATCGTAAAAGTTCTTCTTCTTTTTTCTGCAAATTACCCAAAAACGACTCAATAATATGGTTCTTTTTAGCTAATTTTAATTGCAGAATGAGTATATAAACCAATAGCAGTATGATGAGTAGTAACTCAAAATTGGTAGTTAAAAATTTGTTTGCTATTGATAAATACATTTTTTAAAAATTTTATTAAAGATATTATAAATGATCGATTTATAAAAATTATTAATTCAAATTATGGCAGTAAAAACTTAATTAAAGATATTAAATTGCTTAACTGTCTGCTCTTAAATAGAGACAGAATGAATTGACAAATAATAAGTTAGGTTGATTTAAAAGATTCTGTATGAAGCTCCGATGTTTAGGCGAACGTTGTACATTTCGTAATCGATATTATTAAAATTGGGTTTAAAAATACTTTTAAAGCCAACCTGGATTTTTCCAAAAAGATTCATTTTATCGCCCAGCTTATATCGATAACCAATTAATACACCAAAATCGTAGTTGTCGAGATCATCGCTGAATGGATAATTTACATTAGCACCGGGGTCTTGAGGTAATATTGCGTTGTCTGTAATGGTTTTATCAGCATTTATAACGCCATTTTTTGCATCAGTATTAAAGGTTCCTTCGAGTATAACTGAATAATAAAAACCAAAAAGAATAGCTTGGCTGTTGCGTAACTGGTAAATGCCAATGGCGGGAAATTCTACTAAACGAAGTTCTACATCAGTATATGTGTCGCCCGAAAAATACATGGTTGATCCATCGCCAGGATTATATGGCTGACTTATAACTCGGGCATCGGCTGTAAATGAAATAACTCTGTAATTAATTTCTGCAGCTATCTTCCAGTTTCCAACAATAGGATATTCGGCTCCTAAACCCAAAAAAACATAAGGTTCGGGAGTTCCACCAGCACCATCGGGAATATCAGAGAAAGGAAATGGAACAGCTCCACCAAGATCAGCACCAATAGCTGGATATATGGCTAATTTTCTATCCTGTCCATAACTTACAGAGACAGAAAATAATAATAGAAAAAAACAAACATTAAACTTATTAATAACTGCTTGTTGCATTATAACCTAAAATAAGAGTTCCAAATCATCAATAATTAGTTCGCTGCCTTGGGCACCAGTCCATAAGTCGCCATCTTTACTTGATGTAAATACTATGGTTATTTGGTTTGGAATCTCGTTATTTAAATAAACAAAATTTACTGTTTGTTCTGCAAAATCAATGGTAGTTCCTGAAATAAAATCGGCACGTGCAATTAATTGAGTACCTGTATCGGTAGTTTTTTCAAGAATAGCATAAATATTGCATTGGTCTGTGCCAGCAATCGTATCTTTAGTGAATCCACCAAAAAGATTTCAAGGATCATCTAATGTGGCTTTAATATAAACTTCTCCGGCAGTATATTTAAATAAAAACTTCATAGAAACAGGTCTCCAGAAATAAGGCACGCCAAAATCTGTTGCTTTTTTAGGATCTGTGGGGTTTGTAATAGCACCAGCTAGATTGAACTTGCCGGTAAATAATGTTCCGGCGGCGATTGGAATTACACCTGCCTGATCTGTTTTTATTCTAACTAAAGTATCATCGCCTTGCACATAAGGTTCTGTATTATAAACACTATAAGAACTTGTCCCAGGATTGGCCGATGCCCAAATAGTTGTATTTGCTGATAATCCAACCTCTTCATATCCCACTGATGAGGTTAAGTTAATTGTGTACCATTTCTGAAAATCTGCATTTTGTAATTGCTTATTTACCAGTTGTAAAACCCAATTAGATGTTTTACCATCTTCACTTGTTACCTGATAGGTTAAAACATCATCAGGAGTATTAAATGTAACTGCTGTGCCAGATGATGGAATAATTGTAGCTCCAGAAGACACAGTTATTGAAGGTGTAATGGTTAGAGGGAAAATATTATCTAATTCAGTATTTGAAATTGCTATAATCACTTTCTTCTCAACAGAATTTATTTGCTTGGTTTCCTGATCTAATTCTGTATAGCTCGAAGTTGTAATAGTAAAGTTTATGATATCGTTTTTATTTGATTTTTCTTCTTCGCAGGCTGATAAAACCACCAAACCGAGCAATAATATTGAGATAAGCTTTTTCATTTTGCTGAAATTTTAAATCTATGTAAAAATAGAAAATAA
>JBFXEQ010000119.1:0-5048 GCA_050179935.1 Bacteroidales bacterium
CTTTGATGCAATAGGGCCTGAGCTTTTAGGTTTCTGTTTTCGTATTCTTTAATAATGGCTTGTGTTTCGCTTTCAGTTCCTGGTAACGGAGTAATGTAATCGCCGGTAAGTAAACGACCACGAACATTTAATGTGTCAGTTTGTAAGTTATTAATTTGTTTTTGCAGTTCGCGTGTAGCAAGCATAACACCCTGCTCACTTTTATCGTCAAAAACAGGAGCCAGGGCAAGCCAATCGTTAATGTTGGTAAGCTCGGGTTGTTTTTGTTTTTCTTTTGGGAATGTTCGATAAAACAAGTTAGCAGAATAGGAATAACTCACAGTGTAACGATTGATTAAAAAAGGATAGTTTTTAAAATCATCGGCAGCAATAGTTGCCATATTAGTAGTTAATAATGCTTCGAAAGGAATAGTTGCCAATGCACCATCGGGAATGATAATCAGGTTTTCAATTTTGTTGTCTAAAGCAATACTCTCGGGAAAGAGTTGCTGATAAAGCAAATCACCTGTTCGGCGATATGTATCTGTCATTCGCTCACTGAATTTTGTCAAACCATAACGAAAATAACGAATAGTATCTTCCAGGTTATCAATTTTAGCTACTTGTTTAACGTTGAACTTTTTGTTTGAAATGGTAAAAATGTAAATTACAGAATCTCCAACAAAATAGCTACGAATAGCGGTTTTTGCATCGAGCAGCTTTTGCAGATCGTTGACACCTGGGTTTTTGGTGCTGTATTTCAGGTTAAAATATTCTGGATAACTTGCTTCGAAGTTGGAAATAAGCTCTTCGTATTGCCGGTTAGCTATAAAAAGTTTATCTCGGAAGTTTCTTTCGGTTATGCTGTCTAATTCATCGGCAAGTTTTTGTTCGTAAAAGTTTATATCTATTTTTAAATTATGTTCTTTTTCGAGCAAACTATCTGGTATGCCGGAAAATTTTTGGGCTTCCTGGCCAGAAAGAGCCTGCAATAAAACCTGCGATTTGTTTTTTTCGGAGAAATAGAATGCAAGTTGTTTATATTCTTCGGCTTGTTTTTTGTCAGATACGTTAGCTAATTGTAGGCAAATGGTTATAGCGTCTTCATAAACTTTATTTGTAACTTCGCTGAGAGCAAGCTTATCAGAGAGTGTAGAAATGTTTTTTCTGGATTTATCTATAAGGGTATCGGCTGTCTGTAGATGTTTTAATGCTTTTTGGATCAGAAATGTTCTATTGCTACTTTTGTTTGAAATTGCCATAATGCAGGCTGTTTTCCATTGCAATCCCTGCAATAAATAGTTGTAATTATTAAAATCATTTATAGCCGGAACATCGAACAAGTTAATTGTATCTGCTTTATAATTGTTAAAGGATGATAAAACTCCCAGATTAAAAAATTTTAGCGCTATCTCATATTCTTGCAATGAGAAATAGGGAGCGCCAATATTATTGTATAATGAAGCAAAAGTTGAGTTATTTTCTTTAAGATAGGATTTATTTATTTGTAGACTTAAAAAATAATACTCTAAGGCTTTATTATATTGCTTTTTTGAATAATAGATAGTTCCGATATTATTGTAAGTACCAGCTATAAAAGGATGCTGATCACCATAAACTTCAACTTGTATCTCTATGCATTTATTATAATACTCTACTGCTTTTTCTAGATCTAACAAATCTGAATAAATATTACCAAGGTTATTATATGTATTTGCAATTATTGGTGCGTAATTGTCCAATTGTTTTTGGAAGATATGGAGAGCTTTAAACTGAAATTCTAAGGCTTTTTCAAATTGTGCTTTTCTCCAATAATTGTTTCCTATATTCAAATAATTGATAGCCACATCAGCGTTTTGATCACCAAGGAGTTCTTTTCCTATTTCCAAACTTTTATTGAAATATTCAAGTGATTTATCGAATTCGTTTTTTTCAAAATAAACAAGCCCAAAGCAGCTATAAACATAAGATACATATGTATGATTTTCACCAACGACCTCGAGATATAAATCCAGACTTTTTTGTAAATACTCTAATGCTTTATTATTATTATTTATTGCCATAAAGACTTCAGCTATACGATTATAATTATAAGCTATTTCTAAATGTTTATTGCCATAGATTTCTTTTTGAATTTCTAGCGCTCTATAATAATTTATCAATGATGTATCATAGATTGCTTTATTATAGTAAATACTTCCAATATTCATATATATCCGTGCTGCTGATTTATTTATTTCACCATAATTTTCTCTAATAATGTACAATCCTTTTAGATAGTATTCCAACGCTTTATCATATTCTGCTTTTCCCATATAAATAAGCCCAATAGCGTTATAGGAACTAGCCAAATCCTTATGGTTTTCATTTAAATGTTCTTTACGTATTTTTAAGCTTTTAAGATAAAACTCTAAAGCTTTCTCATTTTCAACTTTAATCCGATAAATATTTCCAATAAGATTGTATGTTGTAGCAACTTCAGGATGATTTTCACCGAATATTTTTAATTTAATATCTAGAGAAACTTCAAGATTTTCAAGTGCTTTATCATATAAGGATCGTCCATAATACATTTTTCCTTTTAATTGATAAGTTTCTGCAGACATGGAAGAATTATCTAATGAGAACTTTCTTTCAATTACTAATGCACTATCGACAAATGATTCTGCTTTTTCAAAAAAGGATTTATTAATATAAATATTGCTAATTTTGTTTAGGCATAATATGGTTTTTTTGATTGACCAAGTTTTATTGCTATCAAAAAACTTAAAGGCAAGGTCGCTTGTTCTTTCATAAAACAATAGTGCGCTATCCAATTGATTAGATTGTTCAAAAGCTTGTGCTTTTTCGTAATACTGGTTTACTAGATTAGTATCAATTTGAGAGAAAAGGGATTGATTGCAGGTAAAAACAAAAAGTATTAACAGAAATGATTTCTTTAGTTTCATAGATGAGATATTTAATAAACAGTATATTAATTATTTCATTATCAGGGAATAATAAAAAAGAAAGTTAGTGCAATTCTTTTTGAATCGCAATAGAAAAGTTCAAAAGTGTACTTATAGATTTACTTTTTGTAAGTTACTATAAAACAATCGGGGTATTCTATAGCTAGCTTAGACTTGAGCTTTTGCAGATGGGCTTCGTTTGCCGAATTTCCTACAATAACTCTATAAACCCGTTGTCCATTTACTTCGGCAGTTTCGATAAAAACCTCTTCGCTGTATTTCGATTTCAGTCGTTCGGCTAGTCGGAATACATTTTCGTCATTTTTAAAGCTCCCGATCTGTACTCCTTTACCCGATGGAATAGCGACTGAAACATCTATTTTATAATAGATGGGTTTGTTTGATTTTAAATCGATTTCAGGAACAAGATCTGGCATGTCATCGGTAGAAGCAATTACTTCGATTTTTACTTTTACTACTCCTTTTTCAATAAATCCAAGATTTTTGGCTGCAGATTTCGACAAATCAATTATTCTTCCGGCAATAAATGGCCCGCGATCGTTTATACGTACAACCACAAACTTATTGTTTTCGAGATTAGTAACTTTTACAATACTTCCAAATGCTAACGTTGGGTGAGCAGCTGTTTTTTTATCGTGAAAGTAGATTTCGCCATTCGAAGTTGTTCGTCCTTCGAATTTATTTGCGTAAAAACTGGCTATTCCGGTTTGCTCAAATGGCTTTTGCTGGCCAACTGCAATAACTGATAAAAAGTTGAGTTGAACCAGAATTGTAAATCCCAGTATTTTATAAAAGCTTTTTGTCATCAGGATCTAAGGTATTTATTTTCCAATACTCATTGTCAGGATTATCATCATCATTTTCGAACTCCCAGCTATATTTTTTTGGTCTTGGTCCTTGATCGCGATAATAAACCGCAAAAACCAAGCCGCAAATAGCTCCCATTAAATGTGATTCCCATGATACTCTGGGTTGAATTGGGAAGACACCCCAAACCATACTTCCATAAAGAAAGACAACCAAAAGCGAAATGGCAATTTGTCTCATATTTTTACTAAAAACGCCACTAAAAAATAAAAACGAGGCTAATGAATAAACTAATCCGCTGGCGCCTATATGATAAGCATATCTTGCGCCGAGCCAAATCCAAACGTTAGTAATTATGTAATTTAGAAAAAATACTTTCAGTGCAATTTTGTTGTAAAAATAGAACAAACCTGTACCCAAGATCAGAATAGGACCACTGTTAGAAAGAAGATGTGCATAGTCAGCATGGATTAAGGGAGCTGTTAGTATTCCAATCAATCCTTTTATTTTTAATGGGAAAATGCCCAAGTAAGCAAAATCCAAATCTAAGGAGGTTTCGAATATTTTAATAACCCAGATTATAATCAGGAAAATAAGAGGAAATATCAAACTCAAAAAAAATCGTTTCTTTTCAATACTCATACAAAAATTAATTTCAGTAAATATCTGAAAATTTGAGTATAAAAAAAACCCGGATATATGACCGGGTTTATGAGGAATTTATTAATGATTTTATTTTATAAGGATTTTTTTACTTATTACTTCACCGTCTCCTGATTTTATGGAGATAAAGTAAAGGCCTTTGGGTTGATTTGCAAGATCAATTATTTCAGTATTGTCGATTAGAGGTATTGTTTTAGCATAAACTGATTTACCAATAACATCATATACATTTATCTGGATGTTTTCTTTTCTTTCATCAAAACGAATACTTATTATGCCTTGCGATGGATTTGGAAATACTGAAACTTCGCCCGGTAGTAACTCGTTTACCGATGAAACTACTGACATAGCAAAGCTTACTGTCTTGCTTTCATCAGCAACATTGAGCGTTCCTGTGATTGTTGTGTATCCATCCTTTGTTAACGAATAAGCTATTCCTGATTTCGGCGTAACTTTATTGAAAATGGCAATTCCTTCGCTATCGGTTATTTTATTTTCTGAATTGAAAGCCACGATTACTTCCTGCAGCGGACCTGAATTTTCATTGCTTGTAACCTGGAAAGTTATATCAAAAGTAATTAGTGTCATCGATACGTTTATTGCCAGATTAGAGTCAACGTCAATTGAATC
>JBFXEQ010000120.1:0-2173 GCA_050179935.1 Bacteroidales bacterium
AATATTGTTACCGTTTCAACCGAAGCAATATGAAGGATGGCATCTTTGACAACCTTCTACGCAGGATGGTCAAGGCCGATCCGTTACCTTATAAAATTTATTGCTTAAATGCCTAATTCATTTAATTTATAAATATATAAAAGATATAACGATTTTTATTGCATTTGATTTTCCCGAATCAAAGTAAATTAATTTCTGACCATTGTTAATAAACCTTCTGTCTGCGATTCTTTTTTTGCTAATCGCAGTTTTAGTATTATTTCGCTTGAACCTACTGAATAAAAACCGATATCGCTTAATGGAAAATCATAAGCGTAACCCAGTAACATCCTTTCTCCGATTTTTACATCAATCATGCCTACAATTGCTTCATTGGTTCTATAACTTAATCCCAAACCAATTCGTTCATTAAAGCCAAAATTTATAATATAATCTAGGTATAATGGAGCACCCTGAACATACTTTGCCACAATAGAGGGGTGTACATACAATTTACCTAACAAATTGTCTAAATTATATCCCACAATTCCATAAAAGTAATTTTCAGCAAACCTGGCGTACTTTGTTGAATGTTCAGCACCATCGATAGTTGTCTTTAATAATTGTGGCAATGAAAATCCAATATTCAAATTTCCATAAACATAATACAAACCTACACCTGCAGTCGGGACAACCAGGTTCAATGGCTGTTGAGCAGCAGGGTCTTCATTATGGTATAAATGAAGCAAAGTGTAATCATGTGAATAATTTCTTAATCCTGCTGAAAATCCAAATTGAATAAAAGAGTTTTCGCTGAATTCAGCTTTAAACGAATAGTAACCTCTCAGACCAATGTTTTTCTCAATCCCGAGTTTATCAAAATAGGCCATTGCACCGAATGAATTTCTTGTATATTTCACGGGCTGATCGTATGAAACATGACCAAACACGGGAGCTCCATCCAGATTTGTCCACTGATTACGATAAGAAATATTTACTTCCGGATCGCTATTTAAACCTACATAAGCCGGATTTATTGCCAATCTGTTAAAAGTATAGTTTGAATACATTGGCAACTCCTGAGAACTATTTGTCCCGATTTCAAGGAAAATACAAAAGATAAGCAGTAAAAGATATTTAATTTTTGTTTCTGCAATCTTCATAATCAAAATATTGTATGATTTATAATTTCTTTTGTTCGCTCTCTAAAAAACTTCAAAAAATTTTATCGTCAATACCTGATTGTCAGAAATCCATTCCTCTCTACAACGATTTCTGCTTGTTTATCAAATATTTTGACGATATAAAAGTAAGTACCAGGTGTTACATACTCTCCTAAACGGTTTTTTACTCCCCGTCCGTCCCAATCATTCTGATAGTTAAAATCTTCGTAAACCAACTGTCCCCACCGGTTGAATATTCTCACCTCAACGTGGCTATCATAAGGTCTCGATATAATCCATGTATCATTATATCCATCAGAATTTGGCGTTACAAAATCAAAAATCTCAATATTCTGAGCAGGCAAATTGTCAATAGTTGGAAGTCCTTCACCGGTTATTCTTCCTCCAGAATTTTCGATATCAATTGAGTTGATTTCAATTTCTTGCCTTAATGTACTTCCAGTTGCTGTAGCTGAATTTACAATAGGGCCACTAATATTGACAGGGTCAAATTTAATCGTTATTGTTAATTTAATTGAAGACTTTCCTTTCAGGCTGTAACCCGGCAAAAGTATTTCGGTAGCAGTAGAGCCATTAAATAAAGTATTGTAACCAATGTTTTCTGTAAAATTTATTTTTACTATTTGAAACTCTGCTGGTCTTGGAAATGCTTTTATCAAATCGACAAATACTTGAAGATTCCGAATCTCATGAGATGTTAAATTTGTCAATGTCAGTTCATAGTTAATGATAAAACTACCGTCAGGTAATGATTTCACATCATCTGAGGTCATACTAAATAGCAATATGTTGTTGTCGGTTACTCCGTCCCCATCACTGTCAGGATGAACCGGATTGGTACCATCACTAAGTTCTGTTGCATTACTTAATCCGTCGCTGTCGCAGTCGGCAGCGGTCCACTCCGATGATGGCATTAGTGTCTGGCTTGCTATTTCCAGTGAACATTGATCAAGCGGGTCTGTGGTGTCTCCTTTTTCATCCCCATCGGTTACTCCGTCCCCATCACTGTC
>JBFXEQ010000120.1:2183-4916 GCA_050179935.1 Bacteroidales bacterium
AGTCGGCAGCGGTCCACTCCGATGATGGCATTAGTGTCTGGCTTGCTATTTCCAGTGAACATTGATCAAGCGGGTCTGTGGTGTCTCCTTTTTCATCCCCATCGGTTACTCCGTCCCCATCACTGTCTGGATGAAGCGGATTGGTACCATCACTAAGTTCTGTTGCATTACTTAATCCGTCGCTGTCGCAGTCGGCAGCGGTCCACTCCGATGATGGCATTACAAAATTATTGTTTATGATTGAGGATTTAACAATCAAAAATTCTCTATAAAAACTTTCTGAATTTTCATTATCAATTTTTATATCTGTAAATTGTGGTAAACCTTGACTAGCTAATATTAATGAACATTGGTCCAAAGGATCAGTTTCATCTACCTTTTCTATTCCGTCGGTTACTCCGTCCCCATCAGTGTCAGGATGAAGCGGATTGGTACCATCACTAAGTTCTGTTGCATTACTTAATCCGTCGCTGTCGCAGTCGGCAGCGGTCCACAAAGAAGAAACCGTTTCAGTTTGGTTCAAAAGGATAAATGAACAAATATCACCAGGATCTGTTTGATTCAATAATTCCTGTTCATCAATAACACCATCTCCATCTGTGTCATCTTCTAAAACGTTAATATCAATTATTGCCGAAACTACAGCATACGTTGTTCCATCAAAAGCATTCCAGTTAAAGCTTGAGATTCCTTTCCAGTTGATATCGGGAGTAAAAATAATACTATTCAGATCTGAGACAGAAATCTGCTGCCCAGGAATTATGGAGATACCCTTCAATTTTAATGTTCCATTTGATGGAAGATCAACGATCATGATGTTTGCCAGTGAGTTGCCATCGGAATCAGTATACTTAGCTGTAAAATCTACAGTATTAAATATTATGTCTGTGTCTTCCAATCCCGATTTTGCGATGTCAGTCACAACAGGAGCAGAATTTGTAATTCCAATTGTAAACTGATGATTAACACCTGAAGTTGGTGTTAACCCAAACAGAAAATTACCTGCATCGTCAACAATATCATTTAATGGCGATATTTCGAGCCCTAAAATCCCTTCCTGTGTATGCGGTATATTAGAAACTTTTACAGAGTATGAACTTTCGCCGGTTTTTGTGATTTGAGAAATCAACAACCCGAAAGCAGCCGTTCCATTAAGCAATAAATCATCAATTGTGAGATCATTTATCGGTTCACTAAAATTAATTTTAAAGTATATATAGTCTTGATATTGCAAAAAAACTGAAGTAAGGAATTCTTGTTCAGGTGCATATCTCTCAATTGTAACAATAGTAGGAGGAGTGTTGTCGGCTGCAAGCGTATTATCAATAACTAACTCATTTATAGTTGCATCCATTACATTTACACTTTTCAGTCCTGAACTATAAGTAACTTTTACATTCACATCATAAGTTCCATTCAACATGGTATTGGGAGTAAAGCTCCAATTCCCCGCACTATAGACAACTCCGTTAGCAGTCGTATAGTTAGTGCCGTTAACAGCAACAGTCAGACCTGATACTGTGTAACTTGCATCTCCAGTTACTGAAACTGAATAGCTCCCTTTTAAAAATGGTGTATTATCACTGGTAGTTTGTGGTACAACGGTTGGATTCTGAAAAGTAACGGGTGAAACGAAATCAACCCCGGGGCTAAAATCCACATAAAAGTAAGCAGTGCTATTACCAGCGGCAACTCCACATTTTATCTCAAAAGTGCTGATTGCATCGTAAACAGCCTTGACCCTATAATTATCAGCCGATGCATTTGGGCCATCGTATGAATTCGCATTAAAATTATTATTCTCACCATCGTTATTGATGAACCTTACAAAACTTGTTCCTATGCTGGTTTGATTCAGAGAAGTTGCAGTAGATACGGTATATGTGGCAAAACCGCCAAATTCCTGGAACTGATATTGGCCAGTTCCTGCAGCATCAATATCGTATGAGTTTAACGAAACATTTTGCAGTAAAACTTGCTGACCAACACCATCGCTGTAGGTGCCATGTTTGATGAACTGAAACTTAAAGCGCACAAAACCATTTGAGGCAGTGGTTTTCATATTTAGCTCAAAAAAATCTGATAAACCTGAAGTTGGAGTTCCATCATATGTATTAATGATTACCTGATATACTTCTTCTGTGGTTACTATAGCATCAACGCTGTACCCATCAATTGTAATGATATTACTGAATAGTGCCAGATCACCTGAAGATTTACCATCATTCCCTGAAATAGGGAAGGATGGATTTTCAAAAATAAATTTCTTATAATTAGCATCTAAAACAGGAACTGCTGTGCTAACATAAAAGTTAGAAAAGTTTGCAACTTTATTGCCATTAATGTCCTGCAAGTCGTTGGTTCCCGACTGGTTGTAATTAACAACAACCTTATCGCTTGTTGATGTTATGCTACCAGAAAGCGTTAATACAACTTCAGTAGACGAATTAATTGCACACTATTAACACTAATAGGAAAGCCATTCTTAACAACTTCAAATGATGAATTGCTAGGTGTAAGTAACCCAGAAAGACCACCTGTTCCTTTTGTAAACTCAATGCTCAAATAAATTCCTCCTGCCTGTGATGAAACAGGTACCGGTGATTGTGTAAGCTCCCCCGAAAATAGTACGTTTTGAAAGTAGACAAAAAGTTTAACTTTAAAAAAACGTATAAGATGAAAAAGAGCACATTCAGTCCTGCACAAATAGCAGGGATCCTCAAGGAGTTTGAC
>JBFXEQ010000121.1:0-4847 GCA_050179935.1 Bacteroidales bacterium
TTTTACGTTGTATTAAACATTTTTCGGAACGATAAGCCTGTTTTTCTGTGAATTAAAAATAACATTTTTTTCTTGAATATCAATGTTTTAAAGGCTTTTTTTAATCTGTTAAAGTAGAATTAATTATCATTTTTTTGATAACAATAAGAAAAATCTTGAATATCTTGACTATTGCCTTGAAGGAAAGCATGGTTTTGGAAGCAAGCATAATCTAGATATAAATAAGATGTATGCTTTAGATTGTGCAAAAAAATCAGGTTTAAAAATCCCGGATACTTTAATCACAAATTCAAAAAAACAATTGGTAGATTTTTTCAATAATAATAAAAGAGTTATATCAAAGCCTATAACTAATAATGTAACCCTTTTAATAAAAGAAAAGATTTCGTTTATGAATTATACCGAAGAAGTTACTAAGGAAGATATTAATGATTTAAATGATTTCTTTTACCCGACATTATTTCAAGAGTATATTGAAAAGAAATACGAAATAAGAGTTTTTGTACTTAAGGATAAGTGCTTCTCTATGGCGATTTTTTCACAGTTAGATGAACAAACAAAATTGGACTTTAGAAAATATAATATGAAAAAACCGAATAGATCAGTTCCCTTTCAACTACCAAAAGAGGTCGAAAACAACATACTAAGTTTTATGAAAAAAACAGAGATGGATACTGGCTCAGTTGATTTAATAATGAAAGAAAACAATGAATTTATATTCCTAGAAGTTAACCCGGTAGGCCAGTTTGGAATGGTTTCCGGTCCGTGTAACTATTATATTGAAAAACGTATAGCAGAATATTTAATAAGAAACTAATGGATAAAAATGAAATACAAAAACTTTTAAAGCTTGAAAATATAATTTCAAGTGAAAATTATGATAAATTCCCTCATTATTTTAAAAAGATGCCATCAAGGGAGCTTGGAGGAAGAGATTCAAACCTTATTAAGGTAAAAAAATACAACACTGAACAGTATGTATCTTGTGTTTTTTATAAACCAATATCCAAAATATGAATCATAAAATAATGGAAAAATATTTCAAGATGTTCTCCTGTTGTATTCCGGTAAAAGGTGTGAGCAGGTCTGTTATATGCGATTTACAAAGAAACTCATTCGAATTTATTCCAAATGATCTGTATAATATTATACATCTATTTCCGGAAATGAGTATTTCCTCTATAAAAGAGAAGTACAACAAAAAATTTGATGAAACGATAGATGAATATATAGAATTTTTAGTAAAAAATGAATTTGGATTTTACTGTACAAAAGATGAGTTAGTTTTTTTTCCTGAACTTGATCTCGAATGGGATTACCCTGCCCGAATAACCAATGCAATTATTGATTTAAATAAATCATCTGATTATTGCTTATTAAATGTATTTCAGCAACTTGAAATGTTAAACTGCAAGGATATTCAAATTAGAATATTTGATGTGCTTGATTATAACCAGATTGAAAAAATCATTTCTTACTCCGATGGTTCTATAATAAAATCTATTGAGTTATTAATCTGTTATAATGAAAATATTACCAATAATGAGTTGTTTGCTTTATCAAAAAAATATACGAGAATTAAAACCATTGTAATTCATGGTTCTTATAAAGATGATATTGTTACTGATCCACAAAGAAAGTTATTTATTCCTATCCAGTATAGAATACAAAAAATAGTTTCAGAACAAGATTGTGGAAGAGTATCTGTTAAAGATTTTTCTATTAATAATGAAATGTTTACGGAGTCACTAAAATTTAATACATGCTTAAACAGAAAGATTTCTATTAATACAGAAGGTGAAATAAAGAACTGTCCTTCATTAAAGAAAACATTTGGAAATATAAAATCTGTGAAACTTGAAGATGTTTGTAAAATGGATGAATTTAGAAAACTTTGGGAAATTAATAAGGATAAAATTAAGGTATGTAAAGATTGTGAGTTCAGGTACATTTGTACCGATTGTAGGGCCTATATAAAAGATAAAGACGATATTTATTCTAAACCCTTGAAATGTGGTTATGATCCATATAATACAACATTTATTAAAAATTGACATGAAATATTATAGAATAAAAATATTAGTTATTTTAAGCTTAACAGCTTGTATTTTTGATGTATCAGCACAAAAAAAAGAAGGCGATATTGAAAGGAATGCAGGGAATTACCAAAAAGCGATTAGCTATTACCTTAAAGAAAACCTATCGACGGATATTGCATTTAATTTAGCCATGTGTTATGCTATGATCGGACAAAACAATGCTGCTTTTAACTATTTAAATTTTCTTGTTGAACAGGAAAAAGAAAATTTAATCTTTTCGGCGCTGGAAGATATTAAAGAATTTGAGAAAATTAAAACATTTGCAGAATGGGAAAAACTGAAGAAAAAATCTATTCAGTATCAAAATGCATTTGAAGCCAAACTAAATATCCCTTTGCGAGATTCCATTCTCGAAATGAGACGAATTGACAATTATTACCAGGAAAAATTCGACAGTATCATGCTTACTAATGATTCTGTTTTAATTCAGTCTTTTAAAGATGATTGGGGAGTCGCAGTAAATGAGAATGATTTAAAATTATCAAAAATAATCGATACTTATGGGTGGCCTACAAGAGAACTTGCAGGAGATATAGCCAGTGGCGAATTCTTTTTTATAGTTCAACATTCATCGGATCATAATCTGCAAAAAAAATGCCTTATTAAATTTAAACAGACTGCTGGAAATGATATTAATAAATTATCCCAAATAGCCTATCTGGAAGATAGGGTATTGGCAAAATCGGGAGAGAAACAATTGTACGGTACTCAGTACAAAAAAGGCGAACTGTATCCGGTTGAAGATCCTGATAATTTAAATAAACGAAGGGCGCAAACAGGCTTAGCTCCTGTACAAATTATTCCGACAAATTCATCGCCACCGAATTTAATACCCAATTATGGTTTTGAGCTTTTTCCCGGTGATTCATGCCCTAAATTCCTGGTACAGATTAATGGTGGATGGGAAAAATTAGGAGGAGAAAGTTTTACATATTTAGATAATGATCCGAAATCATCTCAAGGTAGAAATTTTATACATCTTTGTAAAGACCAAGCATATTTTAATTCCTGCTCAGGCAATGCTTATGTCAGGTATTTTATTAAAGACTTTAATAACGGTTTCAACCAAGAACTATTTCAGGTTGAAATGAAAGACTCATTAATAAAAGGTGGAGAATATCTGATTGAATATTATATCAGAATTGAAGCCAAAAACCAGTCTGCGTTGACTAATAAAAATGATGTTTGTATTTTTTTACTAAAAAATAAGTATCACTACAAAACAACAGGATATTTTTCTGACGGTAAACCATCTATTAAAGAAAACTTTAAAATAAAACCTGATATTTTCTTTTATGATAACAAATCAAGTGAAGATTTTTCTGAATGGACAAAAATCTCAGAGAAATATGTAGCCAAAGGTGGAGAAAAATACTTTCTTATAGGGTGCTATGGCAGCATAAAAAACGATTGTACAATAAACATAGATAATATTACTTTACAAAAAATCTTTAATAACAAAATTAATATCGAGAATACCAAAATCGGTGATGCTATTATTTTAGAAAATATTTCGTTTGAACTAAACAGCTCAAAACTAACAGAATCATCTTATCCAACCTTAAATAATCTAGTGGAATGCTTTAATACATATCCTAATCTTAAAGTAGAAATTACTGGCCACACAGATAATACTGGAAATAAAGTTGATAACATAAAGCTATCCGAAAACAGGGCTAAATCAGTTGTTGGCTACCTGATTTCCGAAGGTGTAAAACCGAACAGGGTTCAGGCAAAAGGATATGGTGAGTCCTTTCCAATAAGTGATAATACAACAGAAAAAGGAAGAGAGAAAAATCGAAGAGTAGAATTTAAGATAATTCAACGTTAAATTTTATATACAATATGCCTCCTTGATTTCAAGTCAAGATTAGTTTTTTTTAAATCTTGAGCATTTAGTGATCCTATAGCATTTAATATTAGAATAATAGCAATATAACAACTATGTATTTCTCTATAATTCAGAAAACTAAGCTGAGAAGCAATTTGACACAAAATTTAATTAAATGATTCATTTGAAGAAGTATGAAAATATCTGATTGATTGATAGAATTAACAAATTTAAAACTATTATAAAACACAGCTTAACAGAGGCTCTTATTGCAAGCGGGGTGAAATTACATTTTGATAAATATTGCTATCTTTAACATTTTAACATCTGAAAGTGAATAGGCGTTAAAATCCGCTCGCAACAATGCTGTAACCGTTACCTGTAATTTTTCTAATATGAGGTATTTTATGGAAATTTTGCAATACTTAGGACCTTTTGTAGGTGTTTTTTTAGGTTGGTTTTTAACAAAAAAAAGTGAAAGTGACAAAATCAAATCTAATGAGAAAAAACAGGTTAAGAGAATTTTATTCCTACTTCTTGAAATACGTAATGAATTAATGAAATCATTACGAATTGATAGATATTTAAGTGCTTTTGTGAAAAAAGTTAAAGAAAAATTCGGTGAAGAATCTAGCGAATTTAGCATTGACAATATGAAACCTTTAATGAAAGGAATATTAGATGAATTGGAAAATAATAATGAGAATTTTAATATCACCTTAAATCCGCAAATTACATAAAAAGTTAAATAATCAAATTTTTTATGCTATGATTGATGAGAAAATATGTCTTTTTAGCTTGATTTTGATCAATTTCACTTCTTTTAAGATCAATTTATTGTTGTGATAATTAAACATTAAATTATTTCATTTATTTCTGCTTTTATATAACAGCTATTTTACATGATGTTTCATACA
>JBFXEQ010000122.1:0-4726 GCA_050179935.1 Bacteroidales bacterium
CGGCAATCATTCTGATGGGCTCCGTTTCGCTCCGGCTACGCCTTCGCTTCACTTCGCCCATCAGAATGATTTAAAAAGAAAAGAATTGTCTACTTTTAATCTGTACTAAAAATGGGGAGCCTACAAAATCATAATCATTTTCTCGATGAGCTAAAAGTCCGAGATCACCAATCTTCCATGCAAATTTTCGCCCTTCATCATCATCTGCATCATTAAGAAAGAATAATAATACATTGTCAGGCTTTATGTCTCTGTGATAAAAGTCAAGCTCATGCAGTGTATTTATACCATTGAAGATATCTCGGATTAGTTTTACACGTTCCAAAAAATCAACATTAACTCCATTTGAAAGTAAAAACATTTTAAGGTTATCATCAGCTTTTTCCATCGTGTAAAAAGGAAAATCTCTTCCATCAATATTGCAATGACCGTCATCAAAAATTGAGACGATATTTGAATGTATGTTATAGTTCTTAATCTTCTTTAATGCTTCGATTTCAGTAATGAACCGACCATATCGCCTTTTAGCATTTTGAGTACTCTTACGTATAGGTTTCGCGTAATTGGAAAACTTTAAGACTCGTTCTTCTTGCTCCCCCTCTTTGTCATAAAGGATAAAGAGTGATGAATTGCCACCAAACACTTCTTCATTTGGTTTGAGATTCTTTAAGTAAAATGATTTATTATCGATAATGACAATGTTTTCATTATCAATAATTTTCCCCTCATCGTCTTTCGATAAGTAAATTCTCTTAGTTCTATTATCGAAGAGCATACTAAAATTTGATTTCTTTTTTTAATTCATTCAGCTTATCTGCATTTATAAGAAAATAGTCATCTATTGGAACTAAATCTTTATCAGTTAAGTGATAAAAGTCTAAAATATCAACTAAATTTTGATATTCGGGTGCTTGTTCTAGATCAATTTGTGTTGGAGTTGCTTCCATATTTAGCAGCAAGAATTCAAAAAATGAAAGCCTATCCAGTCGAGAACGTTTGGAGTTAGATTGACTGACGCAGTTTGTAGCATACTCTTGGAATGCCCAACATTTATCATTAGTTGGATAAATATCTTGGTCAATAAGAACCAATATTCGATATTGGTATGACATAACCTCAAAAGATAGTTCGTTAGAATGAGCTAGTAGAAAAGAAAAGAGTGTATAAAAATCATTTCTTTGTCTATATCTTGTTTTTGCTATTGGGTAAATATCATCTAAGTCTGTAATAATTTGAATGATTTCATTAAATCTCTTTTCCAGAAATTCGAAATCAACTCCTTCTTGATTTTCATATAGTTTATCGACAGCAATCTTTTTATCAGTAATACCATCTTTTATTAAAACAATTAGCTCTGATACGAAGTCCTGATCATTAAGCCTTTCAAGAGTTTTATCTGAGAATATTGAAAGTTGAATAAAGGACTGCTCTTTAGAAAGTTTTTCTATTAGCTCTTGAAATCTAGAATTTGCAAAACCAGCTCGTTTAATTTCAGGTCTGTTCAGCTTTACTCCATATTTGTTGACCCGATAATAAAAATCTTCAATGTTACTTATTTCATCATTCTCAATTTCAACAAGACAAATGCTAAGTTTGTACGAATTATATAATTTATCATCGTCGTTCCATTTATAGAATTGTTTTTCCATATCAGGAAAAAATTTCTTTTGATATCCTAAAAAGGTTCTCGTCCTTTGTTGACCATCAATCATATCAAAAGAGTTATTTGCTTTCTTGTGTAGAAAGAATGTTGGAAGAGGAAATCCTTTTTTTACTGATTCAATAAGTCTTTTTTTTGATAAAGGAGGCCAAATATCATTCCTTTGATATGCTGGATTTAGATTAAGTTTCTGGCTATTATATAGGTTTATTAGGTCCTGTATAGTCCACACATTAAATTCGAATTTCATAATAACATGTTAGTTAGATAAAACAATTTGCACAAACTTCGTTATCATCAGCCAATATATCGACTAGCTTATTTGACTTGCTTTTGCCATTGAGTTTTTTCTGCAAAGTGGCAATATAGTCGAGTTTTATTTGGGCGACTCTTTCAGGTTTTATTAAATCTTCCAAGGTTTCGCTGTCCATCCAACTATAGCCGTCCTTTTCGTATTCTTGAGCTTTACGAAATAAATCGGGGTGGCGTTCGTACAGCCAAATCCATTCAATTTTTCGTTGGTAAAAACAAAAGAAACAACCCGAACGGCTACGGTTATATTTTCCTTTTTGCCCGTCTATTTCATATTCAATTTCATCGTAGTATCCCGGTACTTTTACCCCGTTTTCTTTAAACAATTGAAATACCCGGTTAATATCAACACTGTCTTCATTATCTAGTAAAGAATATTCCTGCAAGTTAGAAACAGGTAGGTTTTGGTCTTTAAGAAAATCAAAAACAACGTGATTAAAAGTTGAAATACTCAATTGTAGTAAGTCTTTCATTTTTTGAGAAAACAGGTATTTGGGTGATTGTGGTTCCCTCACTATTTCCAAAAAACGGTCAAGCATTTCTTCACTACTGTGAATTTTATACAATTCAGCTAATTTTTCACTATTACCATTGTGCAGGACTTTGTGTAAAACTTCAATGCTCCAAATGTGTTTTCGAAATGGGAAAACGGATTGAATATTAGATTTTGTGGATACATAACCTTCTCTATCCTCATCGTCACGAATTCCAACATAGGAAATAGCTAAGTCGTCGCCAATCCATCTTTCAAAGGGTTCAAGTTTCAGCTTTTGGGTACACCAGCGAGCCATAGATGAGGGTAAAAATCCATTGTAAATATCCAAATAATGGTCAAAAGGATTTTTGTGGCTATGGTTAGCTTCGAGTTTAATGATTGTTTTACCCAAAAAAGATTCCAATTCACTGATTAACTCATAAGTTTCCGGAAGTTCTTTACCTGTATCAGAAAAATAGTACTCCATTTCAATCTCAGGATGGTTCATTTTCATGTACATCGCCAAAGCAGCGCTGTCTTTTCCACCTGAAATCCCTAATACATGTCGTACTTTTTTATTCATTTTCAATTTCTTCTTGCAACAGTTTTATTAAAAGGGCAATGTTGGCTTGTTTATCGTTCGCATCCAACAATTTTTGTATGTTTTGCTTTTTCTCCTCAATTTGTTTGACTTTTTCTTTGGGCAGTCGAATTAAATTGCGTTGAACTCCCTTTACAAAAGAAGTTAGTTCAAGCTTAAGAACTTCCTCTTTATTTTCGTCAATATCTTTTTTGCTAATATCGGTTAAATTATCCAATTCGTGAATTCGCTTTGGGAAAATTGAATTGAATTCCAACTCATCATTGTCTGTAAACTGATCCAATGGTTTTCCCATAATTGCAGTGGCAATCGAACTAATCCAAGATTGTCTATCGTCGAGTGGTGTATTTATCCGTTGGATTAAAACTCTGAGCTTCGGGTCAATTTTCTCCTTGTGCAAATTTTTAAATCGTTGTTGCAGTAACAACTTATTTTCAGGAAAGTCAATTCGTTCTTCCCGAATAGTTTTTCCAATTCTATCTTCAATTCGATTAATTAGATTGGAGAATGCCGCACTAATTTCACGCGTTGCACCCTGAAGTGTAATCGAAAATTCTTCAAGCTTTTCGTCTTTACCTAAATCATTGATGGTATAACTCAAAGCACGGGGAATATCTTCAAAAAATACTTTTTCAGGATTGGTTGCCAGTGAAATCGCCTCTTTCAGGCGCAAGGCTTCCTTGTTCAATTTTTGAGTTTGTTGCGTGTAAGGGACCAGCCTTTTATAAAAAACCATAAATGGAGTTACTGTTTCTATAAAAGTGTCGGAATTGGGTGCGTTTTCTTCGATTAAATTTAAGAAATACCTGTATCGATTAAAGATATTAAGGCGGGTCTTATCTAAATTGAAGGTGCTAATTAAATACTTTTGAGGTTGTTTCAATGCCACTTCCAAGGTATCTGAAGTTAACTCAGGGATGAATGTATCATGTTCATAGAATGCAAAATGCTTTTGTTTCGCAATTAAATAAATAGGCACCCAGAATTCAATAAATCCCTGTTTTAACTTAAAAGGCTTTTTTTGTAATTCTTCAATTAGTTCAGACAATTTGCGCGGCGCGGTAACACAATTTTTAAGAAATTCCTCTGATTTATGCCAAAGTGCCGAGAAAGATCTATCAACTGGTGTTCCCAATAACCATATGTCATTCGTTCCTATTTGGTGTATTCCAGTTTGTTTTAAAAGGGCCTGATAAATTGTTTTTTCGGGAGGAAAGCGATCTTCATCGAAACCTATATTTTCTTGATTAGATGATTGAATTAGTCTTTCAATAAGATTCTTTTTTGCCGATGAAATTGCTCCACTTAATTTTTCCCGATTCATCAGCTCATTGCGCAATGTGGGAGTGGAATTATAAATCTCATCGGCAATAGTTGACAATTTCAGGTTGAGTTCACGCTGGTTTTTAAAACTAATTATTTCACCGTTATAGAACCATTTGACGTTGGCATTTTCTCCGAAATATGAATCCTGAAACAAATCTGTAAGCTTATCCTTGATTTCAATCAGATAGGCATCTAATTCAGCTAAAGCAATAGAATCATCTAAACAATTGGCTTTTACTATCCTGATTTTTTCAATTTCAATCAACAAGTTTTTTATTTCATCTGAACTTTGCATCCAACCGAACAATATTGCTTCTGTTTGTTTCAGAGTACGGGAAACACATTTATTAAA
>JBFXEQ010000123.1:0-4169 GCA_050179935.1 Bacteroidales bacterium
CTCTTTCAAAGTCATTTACAATTTCTCTTTTAAATTCTTCCGAAAAACGCCGTTGCTTTTGAATCTTTACTAAATTTGCTTTCATGTGGTTAACTTTTATGGTCAACCTATATTAGGGAAAGACAACTGGTTACTGGTTACTTGTTACTTGTTACTGGTTACTGGTTGCTGGTTGCTGGTTGCTGGTTACTGGTTACTGGTTACTGGTTACCATTTCCCTTATACCTTATACCTTATGTCAATTCTATAAAATAATCCTCTCTGCCAGTGTCAAATTTTCCGGATCAAACTTAACAACCGCAAGTTCGGGTTTATTATATGCTGCCGAGAAAAGTACTGTTTTTCCAATTTTATCAGACCATGATCCAGTAATCTCTGATGATTCGTGAATATGACCATGCAGCGTTAAAAGAGGTTGTTTTTCCTCAATAAATCGGCGTAAAGCAATACTTCCCACGTTTACATCGAGTGGCACATGATCGAATGTTTTGCCATCTAGTGCAGCACGATCGAGATTTGTCTGATAAGGTGGTGTATGAAAAAGCAAGATCGATTTTTCGTGTTGAAAACCTTGAGTTAATTCTTCAATATCTTTTTGAATAGTAGCATACTCAATATCGATATTTTCGATTATTGTTCGTTTTCCTTCAGTTGGATGCATACAACCCGGATCGGCAAAACGGGAAACATCATATCGTTCCCAATCTTTGAGCAAAAATGGCGATGGAGGGATATTTGAATAACCAAATATTTCATAACCCTGCCATTCATATCGTCTGTTATGCATGTAGTTCCATATTCCTTCTGATTCGGCATCAATTATTCTTTGTTCTTCTATTTTGGGATCATCATTACCCATAATTATAAATACATCAGGATATTGATCTGCAAGCTGTTTTTTTAAATTGTGGAATCCTGAAACAATAATATCTTCAATAAAATCATCAGTTTCTTTAAAATTATACTCGTTTGCTTTATTATGATTATGCGGAAAAAGATCGCCTCCAATAAATACTGCTGCAGGTTTTTCAGTTTTTATATGAGCAAAAAGCTTTTGATAACGATCGACTTTACCATGTAAATCTGAAACAAAAAAACACAGCATAATTTATTTTTTTCTAAGTAAACGAGCCTGATTAACTGGATTCTTTATCATTACAGCAAAACTGCCGTTTTCTGAAATTTCTTTCTCAGTTATAATATGTAAATCAATAATACCCTTTTCGAGGATATATCCTGTTTTTTGCTGATTAAACTCTGCCAGCGAATAGCTCCAGCCTGAAATCCATGATTTGAACATACTTAATTGCTGATCGTTACCGGTAAAATAAACCAGAAGATCAATATCGCTAGCCGGACCAGCATTTGTTTCTTTTGTACTTCCAATAAGATAAATTGCCTCTATTCCATAAAACTCAAAATCGGTTTTATCAACAATAGTTTGTGCCATACGGAATCTCCATTTCCAGTGTTCATCACCAAAACTTTTCAGGTATTTTGCACCCTCAACATTTTCAGCATTTTCTGATAAAAGTTTTACTGTTCCTCCCAGTCGATGATAAAATATAAACTGGCTCAAACTCTGAGCAATTGAATTTAATAGCTTTTGCTCCTCGGGCAAAAAAGGATTTGTTTGAAAGGGTATTGTTTGGTAAAAAACTTTTATTGATCCAATTATACTGTTATCGACAATAAGTTCGGCAAGCTGAAAACAATCAGAATTTTTAAATTCAGGAAGCTGGTACATTTCACCATCAATATCTATTTGAGCAGAACAAACTGATGAGAATTGCCATCCGTCAGGTATTATCTGAAGAATCCTGTTTATAACATCATTAAAATCTAATGATTTATCATGTAAAGCTTCCTCAATTTCGTAAATACATTTGAGTTCTTTTGCTCTTTCCTGTAAGGGTTTAAGTTGTCCAAAATCCATAAACAGTTATTTTCAGAAAGATACAAAATTTTATATAAACTCACTTAATTCTATCCAACGATCTGTTTTACTGTCGAGTAGTTTTATTATTTCACCAATTCGTTGAGATTTAGAAATTAAATCGTCGTTTTTAAGGTTTCCTGAATTGATTTCGTTTTCAAGCACCGATTTTTCGTTTTCAAGATCAGCTATTTCTTTCTCTAATTGCTCATATTCGCGTTTTTCGTTAAACGACAATTTGGTTTTGGTCTTTTCGACTTTCGGCTGTTCTTTTTTTATCGAAACAATACTTTCCTTTAATGCTTCTTTTTCAGTTTTTGTAATCCATTCGCGATATTGTGAATAATTACCCGGAAAATCCTTAATAACACCATTTCCCTGAAAAACAAAAAGATGATCGACTATCTGATCCATAAAATAACGATCATGCGATACTACCAGCACACAACCATCATATGTAGTAAGATAATCTTCCAAAACGCCCAAAGTCATTATATCCAGGTCGTTTGTAGGCTCGTCAAGAATTAGGAAGTTCGGTTTACGCATTAAAACAGTAACCAGATAAAGCCTTCTTTTTTCGCCACCACTAAGTTTCGAAACCTGAGTATATTGCATATCAAATGGAAAAAGAAAATAATTTAAAAACTCTTTCACTCCCATTTGCCGGCCATCGCCCAAATTAACTACTTCGGCAATTTCCTGAACAATATCAATTACACGTTGATTTTCTTTAAACTTTATACCTTCCTGCTTGTAATATCCGAAGACAATTGTTTGTCCGACGTCAATAGAACCAGAATCAGGGTGAATACCCTGAGTAATTATATTAAGAAACGTTGATTTTCCGGCACCATTATCGCCTACAACACCAATTTTTTCGCCACGAGTGAAATTATACGAAAAGTCATTGAGAACTATAAAATCATTGAACTGCTTATTTAGCTTTTTAACTTCCAGAATTTTTTTGCCCATTCGCGATGACTGAACGTTTATCTGCATTTGATCATCGTTTCTGCTCTGAGAAGCAACATCTTTGAGCTGAAAATAATTATCGATGCGATATTTTGCTTTATGGCTGCGTGCTTTTGGCATACGACGCATCCAATCTTCCTCTTTTCTAAGGATATTTTTTGCTCTCTCAACCAGAGCTTCTTCATTGTTGAGTCTTTCTTCTCTTTTATCGATAAAATAGGTATAATTACCCTTATAACTGTATATTTTTGAATTATCCATTTCAATAATTTCATTGCAAACTCTATCGAGAAAATACCTGTCGTGCGTTACCATTAACAAAGTTGAATTGGTATTCTTCAGATAATTTTCGAGCCATTCAATCATGTCGAGATCAAGGTGATTTGTAGGTTCATCGAGTAACAAAAGATCAGGTTCTTCGATTAATACAGATGCCAAAGCAACTCGTTTTCTCTCACCTCCTGAGAGTGTTGAAATTTTCTGATCAAACCGATCAATTTTAAGCTTTGTGAGAATGGATTTTACTTTTACCTCATAATCCCAGGCTCCGGTATTCTCCATTTGCTCTGTGGCAATTGAAAGTAATGATCTGTCGTTGTTTTTTATAGCAGTTTCATACTGAATAATTGCTTCTTTTATTTTAACCGAAGAATGCAATACTTCGTTTAATATTGTATTATTTTCGTTTAAAGGTGGATTTTGTTCAAGAAATCCAAATGAAATGTTATTGCGAAAAGTAATTTTGCCCGAATCCTGAGAATCTTTGCCTGTTATAATATTAAAAAGAGTAGTTTTTCCGGTACCATTTTTTGCAATAAGTGCTACTTTTTGGTCTTTATCGATAGTAAAACTTACATTTTCGAAAAGCAACAAATCACCAAACGATTTTTTAAGATCTTCAACCTGCAAATAGTTAATCATAACAGTAAAAAAGGATTCATTTGCAAAACAACACAAATAATCAGACTAAGCAAAAAAATTGAGTTAATTATATTTTATTGTCCACAAAAAGAAATTGGAAAAGTTTTTACTTATAAACTATCGATTTAATGCTCAAAAGTAAAAAAACAATCTCCTTTTTTGTATTGTAAATCTATTTAGCTAAATTTCATAATAATTTGACATATGGTATTACAATGTCGTTTAGTTAAGCTATAATGGTTTGTAATTCATATAGTAAAGTTTCTTAGGCCGTTTCTTTCTTTCATTTTTTCTTCCAGGTCGGATTATTTCCTTTGTTTTTTCTACATTATCATCAAAT
>JBFXEQ010000124.1:0-3862 GCA_050179935.1 Bacteroidales bacterium
TTACCTTGCAAATCATCACCGATATCTAAAAGAATCGTGTTTTGATTTCGTTTTTCTTTAATAATATTGCTTACTATTGATAATCCATAATCAACTTTACTATTATCAGCGTAATTTTTCGCCAAAATATAGCCATGAATATCACTTGTAGAAAGAATGCGAAGATTGAAATTTGAGTTCATAACGATAATCACACTCCCTTCATTTTTATTTTACACTATTTTCTCTATTTTTTTTCGATTTTCTCTTTAATTTATCAATTATTGTAGTAAAATATAAGTTTTATAGAAAAAGGGGGAGAAATGATTCTATGAAAAAAATCTTAAGTCTGTTTTTATTTACATTTTTGGTGATGGGGATGTTTGCCTGCGGTGGAACTACAACCGCTGCGCCAACAACAGCCGCACCTTCTACAGAAGCACCAACTACTACAGTTAACTATGTTAACCCTACGGTACTAGAAGTACAATTAATTCCATCTAGAGACACTGCTGTTCTTGAACTTCAAAGACAACCTTTAGAAGATTTACTAGCTGAAGAACTTGACATGGAAGTAAATGTTACAATCGCAACTGACTATAACGCTTTAATTGAAGCAATGAAGTCAGAACAAGTTCATGTTGGTTTATTAGCTACAGCTTCATACGTTTTAGCACATGATGAAGGTGCAGCTAATGTTATCCTAAAATCATTACGTTATGATGTAGATGACAATGGCCAATTACTTACTGATCAACCATTAGTTGATGGTTACAAATCACAATTAGTAGTAGGCGCTGACTCTGGCATTACTAGCGTTGCTGATCTTGAAGGAAAAACTATCGCTATCGCATCATTCACTTCTACTTCTGGTTTCGTTTGGCCAGCTAACTTATTAGCTGATAATGGTTTAGACGTAATGACAGATGTAACTTGGATTAATGCTGGTGGACATGATGCGGCAATCTTAGCTGTTTATAACGGCCAAGCTGATGCAGCTTTCACTTTCAAAGATGCAAGAACATTAGTTGAAAATGATTACCCAGATGTTTATGACGAAGTTATTTTCATCACAAATACTGAAAGCATTCCAAATGATACAATTTCTGTTATTCCTAACCTTGACCCAGTTTTAGTTCAAAAGGTTAAAGATGCATTTATCGCTATCGCTCAAACTGAAGAAGGTCTAGCTATTATTAGAGCCGTTTATAACCATGAAGGTTATGCAGTAGCTGTTGACAGTGAATATGATATCGTAAGAACTTATTTAGAAAGACAAGAAGACTGGACATTCGGCGAATAATTTTAATTTAAGTAAAATTCTATTAATAGCCACCGTAATGGTGGCTATTATACTAAGGGAGAATTAACATGATAAAATTTGTAAACGTAAATAAAACTTATCCTAACGGAACTGTAGCTTTAGTCGATGTCAACCTTGAAATACAAGAAGGTGAATTTGTTGCTATATTAGGACTTTCTGGTGCTGGTAAATCAACAATGTTAAGAACTCTCAACCAAATCATTGATGTCACTTCGGGAAACATCATTTTTAACAATGTTGATGTTAACACCTATGAAATGTATGGAGACAATATTGAAAAAGAAATCGCAAGACAAAAAGAACTGAATCCGGAGTTTGATGAAACAAAACTAAATCTAAAAGAAATCGACATCACGAAAATCAAAGGCAAAAAACTAAGAAAAATGCGTTCTAATATTGGTATGATCTTTCAAAACTTTAATATTATCAAGAGAATGTCTGTAATTCAAAACGTCCTATCAGGTCGAATTTCTTATAATCCGACTTGGCGAACTATCTTCGGATTTTTTCCAAAAAAAGATAAAGAAATAGCTTTGCAAGCACTTGATAGAGTCGATATCATCGAAAAAACTTATCACCGAGCTAGCGATTTATCGGGCGGGCAGATGCAAAGAGTTGCTATCGCTAGATCTTTAGCGCAAAACGCTAAAATTCTACTTGCTGATGAGCCAGTCGCTTCTTTGGATCCAATCACGACTTTTGAAGTAATGAGATTCTTAAAAAAAATCTCTGTTGAAGACGGAATTACTATGATTGCTAATTTACATCACGTTGACTTAGCTTTAGAATATGCAACCAGAATCGTTGGCGTTAAAGAAGGCAAGATTGTATATGACATTCAAATCAAAGGCAAAAATAAAAAAGACATTATTAAAGATTTAGAAATCGTTTATGGTAGGCCAATATCTCATGATGATTTTGTTGGAGAAGAATAATGAATCAAGCGTTATTGAGTAAAATTCCGCCTAAACCAAGAAGAATTAAATTTTACTCAACTATTATTCTCGTCTTTGGTATTATCATCAGCAGTGCAATGTTTTCTGGTTTTAGTGTTATCGATATTATTTCAAATCTTCGTTTTGCTTTTCGTTTAATCGACTCAATGTTTTTTCCACCAGCTTGGGACTATGCTGACAATGTTATTAAACCATTGCTGCAAACTGTTCAAATGGCCATTGTCGGGTCCTTTTTTGGGGCTGTTATCGCTTTTCCTGTAGCGTTAATTGCCGCTGGAAACTTTATTAAGATTAAATGGTTAAATCAAATCACCAGAATCTTCTTAAACTTTTTCAGAACTATTCCCGCCCTGGTATTAGCTTCACTTTTCGTCTCTATTTTCGGACTAGGAAGCTTTGCTGGTATTCTTGCCTTAACTATCTTCTCTTTTGGTTTAATTTCAAAAATGACATATGAATCAATCGAAGCGATTGATTATGGACAAGTGGAGGCTATTATCTCTTTAGGAGGTAATAGGTTTAATATTTTTCGTTATGCAATCTTACCACAAGTATTACCGCAATTTATCTCTTATACCCTCTATGCATTCGAAGTAAACATTCGGGCTGCAGCGGTTTTAGGATATGTCGGTGCTGGCGGTATCGGTCAATACTATGAAATTTTCCTGAGCCTTCGTCGATTTGAATTTGTTGGTATTATTGTTATGATCTCCTTTGGTGCAGTATTACTTATTGACTTTATCTCAAGCAGTATTAGAAGGAGGTTGGTATAATGACTACTTTAAGCAAACCTCTACCTAAAAAACCTAAAATTAACACTATTAGAAAAACCGTTGTTTTCACCATCGTTTTTGCATTAATCGTTTGGGGTCTACAAGGTTTAAACTATAATGGCATCATGCCTTCTGCTTCCGGGACAATCATCGGGATGTGGAACGGGATTATTCATCCCGACATTGATTATTTGACAAACTGGACGGTTGACGGTCTTCCTTACGCTGTTGTTGAAACTATCGCTATTGCAATAAGCGGTACTTTCGTTTCCGGAATCTTAGCGATTCCTTTCGCGCTTCTGGCTTCACAAAATATCGTCGGTATAAGAACTTCAAAAATCGGTAAATTTATTATCACGATGATTAGAACCTTCCCGGAATTGATTCTCGCTTTAATCTTTATTGGAATCGTCGGTCCAGGGGCTCCTGCAGGTATCTTAGCTCTTGGCGTCCATTCAATCGGAATGTTAGGTAAACTATATTCCGAATCGATAGAAAGTATGGATATCGGTGTTAAAGAAGCTTTGCAGTCATGTGGTGGAAACAATATGGAAGTTCTATTTAGAGCTGTAATACCGCAAGTCGCACCTGAATTTTTAAGTTATACACTTTTCCGTTTTGAAATAAATGTCCGTGCTGCCGCAACCCTAGGTTTAGTTGGAGCCGGTGGAATCGGCGCTTCACTAATCTTCGCTATTAGAGCTAGAGGTTGGGAAAGAGTCGCGATAATTGTTATTGCCTTAATTGTCACAGTAACCATAATTGACATTCTTTCAAGTCAAATCAGAAAAAAATTAGTCTAGAAAAATTAAAGAGTCTCTCCATCGAGA
>JBFXEQ010000125.1:0-3463 GCA_050179935.1 Bacteroidales bacterium
TCTTGATATTGGTTACCTTTACATTTGACCCGAATGGCAGCCTTTTATGCGCGGCTGTTTTCAAATTATGCTTATAAAGCTCGCCGCTAGCGGTCTTTCTATTCTGATGTTTGTCCGCATAGTATGAGGCTTTGCCAGATTCTGTGAATCCAATCCAGTTACCGCCAGCACCTTTTTGAACGGTACCACAACCTGTCAAAATGCAAAAAAACAGCAAGAGCGGTAATTTTTTTAAGTAGCCATCCATATTGGCAGGATAGTATCATTACTGGTACTAATATCAAGAACCGATTTCAAACGATGACAGGCGCGAATAAAAGCGATTCAGGCCACACACAAGGGCCCGCGGATCCGCAGGCGCTTGTTGATAGATCAATTCGGTTCAGAAAAAGTATATTTAAATATTAAGGGCGTCCCGTCTATCCCGTCTATCCACTGGCAGTTTTAACTTGCCACGGAATGGGAATGCACCCCTTGGATCCAATTTCTCAGTCCTTTGTTGTCACTGGAGCTTCATATAGAACCGGGAAGTCTTATAGTCTTAAATCAAAATCAGAGCCAATTTGTTTTGATAAATAATAATTATTCTGACTAAAACGGTTTTGCTTATTAAGTAGAACAATTAGTTTCCAGAAATATTCTGAAGAAAGCAAATTATTATTAGCCATAACTCTTAAGGTGCCAAGCCCTGTAAAAATATCTTTCTCATCATTAGAAAGTAATTGTCTCACAGCAAGTTGACCAGAAGATAATTTATTCAATAGCAATGGAATTTCGATAATTCTATTGCTACTAATGCATTCGGCTATCTTGTTAGATATTGAATTCCAGATACTATTTAATAAATATTCTGCCAAAAGATATCTTTTTTCGAGTGGTCCAGAGAAATCTCTATCTAACGATTGTACGATAAATTTTTCAGTCTTATCTATCGTATTTTTAATTTTTGAATCAATCTTCGAACTAATATAATCATTAACTCTATTTTTAATTTCAATATCAATATTTTCTATTTTATTTTCAATTCGATTCCTCTGCTCATCATAAGATCTTTGGAAATCAGATATTCTTCGCTCGGCCATTTCAACTTGTTTACTGGAATTTTTTATTGTTAAAGTTGTATAGATACCAACAAAAAGAGTCATTGCTAAGATAGCAGCTGTTAATGTTAATACTGAAACTTCGATCCAACCAGTCCAAACATGGAAGTAATCAATGTTTTCTTTCATAGGGTTATTTTTCAAATTAAGTTCAGAAATATTTTTGTTGGCTTGAGAAACATTATTATTCGTTCCTAAATCGTCGCAAGATGATAAGAATATCATAATTATTGTAATTATAACAAAAAGTTTCATAGTTAACCTGTAAATTTTATTATTCGTTTAAAATAGAATGGATTATTCTACAGAACTCTCTATCCCATGTCCTTTTATAATCTTTACTCATTCCATTTTTTTCCAAATATAAAACATCTGGATAATTTTCTGATTTATCGCGAGAATTAAGATCGCTAAGTCTTTTCTTATCTGTTTTATCATCAAAAGGCCTACTTGATAAAAATAGGATTGGGATTTGCGAAAATAACGATTTTTCTTTTTCAGGTCTTAATATTCTTTCAGCTATAATCCAGCCAGCATTAAACCCACACTGGGTATCAGAATTTTGGATATTTATATTCTCTAAATCATGAATTGAGTATAACATTATATCTATTATTATCAAACAAATATTAAAATAGTTATTCTTTATAAATTCGTAGAAATCATAATCCGTTGAAAATATATTAACGTCTAAATCATTTTTCTTACAGAAAGAGATTTGATCACTAACCGTATCTTGTCTATCCTCAAGCCAAGCTATTATTTTTTTATCCATTAGCAAATATCTCCTGACAAATTATTATTTCTTTATTTTAATTGGAAAGCTGACATCAAAAATGAACTTACTACTTTCATTGTTAATTTTAATTAGATGCAGAGATAATCCCCCATTCAAATGTTCACACAATCTTCTTGAATAACTCAATCCAAGCCCTTCACCTTTTTCACTACCTATATTGCTACCACGATAACCAAATTTAAAAATTTTATATTCCTCATCATCAAAAATCGATGGCGCAATATTTTGTATTTTTATATGTAATGAATAATCAGTTTCACTAACGATAGCGATAATTTTCGTATTTGGTAGAGAATACTTTGCTGCATTGCCTAACAAATTCTGGAAAATTCTATGAATTACAATTCTATTGGTTCTAATACATGGCCCATAATTTTCACATTCATAATAATATTTTATATTTTTATCACGGTATAATGATTCTAAATTCTTTCCTATTTCAAAATACAGTTTTCTCAAATTTACACTTGTTAAATTAGTTTGTAAATCGAGATCCTTTTCTTTAGTTTTGATTAGATAAAGGACTGGATCAAGGCCACTCTCAACTAATTTTTTGAAATTTTCAGTTCTTAACATTTCTGCTATTGGAAGAAGAATCTTTCTAGACGCTTCTAAGTCGTTTAAACATGTTAAAGCCCTACTTCTAAGATAATCAATTGTATTATCTGAAGGTATACTTGATGGAATGGGCCTTCGAATAAGCTTAACTAATGAGTCAGCTGCTTCAGAGACACTATCTACTGTTTGCTTTATTTCATGCCTCAAAATATTTTGGATAATTTCATCACGTCTTCTACCACTTTGAATTGCAGCCACTAGCAATGCAGTGTGCTGAGTTAAATATTCTACTATCGGCCTCCATAATTCAGAAAAAAGTGGGAGTTGACCATTAACTTTATTCTTTTTGTAATAAAGATTTATGCCACAGATTATTTCTTTTCTACCTTGAGGGTCTATTATCGGAATGGAAACAACATATTCAAAATTTTCAACGATATATTTTCTTTGTGGTATTTTCTCTACCCATTTTGAGTCATCATTGACTATTTCTTTTAAATTTTTTGTAAGTTGCCAGAGTCTATTCTCCATTGCTTGCATCATGGGACTATCTTTCATACTATGCTCTAAAATAATTTCGTCTCCTTTAACATTTTCATTTTCAATTTCAATAATATCAGGTCTATTGTTTTTTCCAGCAAGATAAAATGCACCACTTCTGTTTTGATGTGGAAGATATATAACTGCAGCTTCTGCAAAAAAGAAATTTGCAAAATTTTCACATATAAAATCATACTTCTCAGAATCTTTACGTTCTTGATCTAGAATAACCTCACTCAGATTTCTTTGGCTATTTAGAAATTCTTTTTGATAAATATTCATACTTAATACATTGCCAATATCTTGCGCTAATGATAAATTGCCAAAGCGAAATTGATATGGGTGTAACCCCAAATAGGGGCAAATTCATTATCAGCCTTAAGTGTATCGATTTTCCCGCTCTTTGAAAAATAAAGCTGGACTCGAAACGTGGTTTTTTGTAAGGTGTCGCCCATGAGTGAGGGCA
>JBFXEQ010000126.1:0-2979 GCA_050179935.1 Bacteroidales bacterium
AATTATTTGTTTATTAATTTAGATTATTAAATTAGTAAAGTATTGTATTTTAATGATAATAGTCATAAAATTTAAAATTATATATTTATATATTTGCATTTGTTAATTGTAAATTTTTAATTCAAATGAAAATTAAAGACCTCTCTGTTGAACAGTTAGAAGAAGCAGCAAATATGTTAAAAGCTATTGCTCACCCAATGAGAATTGCTATTTTAAGTTTTTTAGAAGATGGAAAAAAATTAACAGTAACCGAAATTCATGAGAAACTTGGAATCGAGCAATCTACTACTTCACATCATTTAGGAATTCTTAAAGATAAAGGCGTTTTATGTTCAAAAAGAGATGGAAAAAATACCTACTATGCATTAAAACATCAAAACCTAAGCAATATTATTGGTTGCGTTAGTAAATGTAATAATCCTGACTAATTCATAATAACACTTCATAAAAACCATTCAATTAAAACGAATAGTTTTATTTATTCTAAATTAACAAATGTAATTTATCTTTGTTTCACTAATAAAGAATAGGTTTATGAGCAAAATTAGGGTAACAAAAGAATTCAATTTTGAAATTGCACATGCATTATGGAATTATAACGGACCTTGTGCGAATATTCACGGACACTCGTATAAACTTTTTGTTACCGTAACAGGTACTCCTATTAAAGACGAAAAAAATCCAAAACTTGGAATGGTAATTGATTTCGGCGATTTAAAAAAAATTGTAAATGAAGAAATAATACATCCTTTTGACCACGCTTTTATAATCTCAAAAAAAGCATCTGAAAATCTTAAATGCAGCAATAATCAGATGTTTAACAAACAAATCATTGTGGATTATCAACCTACCTGCGAAAACATGGTCTTGGATTTTGTTCAAAAAATAAAAACCAAACTTCCTTCTGATATAAAGCTCCACAGCATTAAATTACACGAAACAGCAACTTCTTTTTCTGAATGGTTTTCATCAGATAATGAATAAAAGAATTGCGTTTTAAAATTCTTTTTTATTGATTCTGTTGTTTTTTTTACTCATTAATCAGTAATTTGAGATTCGTTTATATTTATTCTATTATCATTAAATAAAAAATCACCACATGTCAAAAAGATTATACCTTTTAGATGCATATGCTCTAATTTACCGCTCATATTATGCATTTATTAAAAATCCAAGATATACAACCACAGGATTAAACACATCAGCCATTTATGGTTTTACGAATACTTTAATAGATTTAATCGAAAAAGAAAATCCTACGCATATTGCCGTTGTTTTCGATCCCCCATATCCTACCTTCCGACACGAAATATATAAAGAATACAAAGCAAACAGAGAAGCAACACCAGAGGATATAAAAAAATCTATTCCCTTTATTAAAGATATTATTAAAGGATTTAAAATTCCTGTTATTGAAGTTGAAAGATACGAAGCGGATGATGTTATTGGAAGCCTTGCAAAACAAGCAGAAAAAGAAGGTTTTACAACCTTTATGATGACTCCTGACAAAGATTATGGACAACTTATTTCTGACAAAATTTTTATGCTTAAACCTGGTCGCGGAGGTAACGAAATGGAGCTTGTAGATTCTAAAAAGATCTGCGAAAAATACATGATTAAAAATCCTGTTCAGGTAATTGATATTTTAGGGTTGATGGGTGATAGTTCAGACAATATACCCGGAGCTCCCGGAATTGGAGAAAAAACGGCAATAAAACTAATAAATGAGTTTGAGAGTATTGAAAATCTCTATACGAGAATAGAAGAGATTCAAGGAAAAAATAAGGAAAAGTTGACCGAGAACAAAGAACTGGTTTTTTTATCTAAAGAGTTGGCAACCATAAAGCTAGATGTGCCAATAACAATAGACCCTGAAGATCTCTCTTTTCAATTACCTGATGAAGCAAAGCTTACTAAACTTTTTAATGAACTTGAGTTTAAATCTATCTTACAACGCATTTTTCGTAAAGAAACAATTAGTAATCAACCAGCAAATCCAATACAAGGATCTTTGTTTGGAGATAATGCTATAGAAAAAGTTCAAACCAATTTAAATACAATTTCAACAATTACACATAATTACGAGCTTATCGATGATTCTGAAAAAAGAAAAAAGCTTATCTCTGAATTATTAAAACAAAATGAAATTTGTTTTGATACCGAAACAACAGGTCTCGATCCATATACATCAGAAATTGTAGGCCTATCATTTTCCTTCGAAAAACATGTCGCTTATTATATACCCTTTCCTCAAAATCAGGAAGCTACAAATGCTATTCTCGGTGAATTTAAGTCTGTTTTTGAAAATCTATCTATTTTAAAAATAGGACAAAATATTAAATTCGATTTATTGGTTCTGCAACAGTATAATATTCAAGTAACAGGACCCTATTTTGATACCATGATAGCTCATTACATATTACATCCCGATTTAAGGCACAACCTTAATTATTTGGCCGAACATTATTTGGGTTATAAGCCTGTTGAAATTGAGGAGTTGATCGGTAAAAAAGGTCCAAAACAAGGCAACATGAGAAACGTACCATTGGATCAAATAAAAGAATATGCAGCCGAAGACGCAGATATTGCTTTGCAATTAAAAATAGTGTTTGAAGACACATTAAAAAAGAAAGGCCTGAACAATCTTTCTGAAAGCATCGAAATGCCTCTAATACCTGTTCTTGCAAAAATGGAATCTTCCGGAATTAATATTGATACTAATGCATTAATTGAATACTCTAAATTACTTAACATTGAACTTGTTGAAACAGAAAATAAAATTTACAAATACGCTGGTGCTAATTTTAATATTTCTTCACCGAAGCAATTAGGGGATATTTTATTCGAACACTTAAAGCTTGATCCACAAGCAAAAAAAAAGAAAAACCATCAATAAATAACAGCCGAAGTTAAGCAGGTTGGCCTATATGATAAACATCCAATTATAAATGAAATACTCGAAAAACGATAATTAAAAAA
>JBFXEQ010000127.1:0-2888 GCA_050179935.1 Bacteroidales bacterium
TGTAATAACAAATGAAGAAATGGATAAAATAAAAATTGAAAGAAATGATTTTCATGGAGAATGGAATTATATAATCAAACCAAATCACGAATCAAAATGATTAATTTAATTCGTTACAGTTCCTTAGTTCTCTGAGGCACTACGCCCCTTGCTCTTCGCCCTTTGCCCTTTGCTATTCGCTCTTTGCCCTTCGCTCTTCGCCCTTCGAGATACTTTGTGTGTACTTTGCGTCCCTTTGTGGTAAAAAATCTAATGCTACTTACCTTAATAAGTTATTTTACTTTATAATAAAAATGCGTTATATTTATTTCCTGTAATTGTAACCGATATGTCAGAAAAATCTATTTCTCAACGCTTGTTTATTAAATCTGGCTATAGAGTGGCATTAATTGGTGCTCCCGATGATTTCATAGATAAAATGGGTCAGTTGCCCGAAAAGGTTATAATTACTCGATCAGTTGGTAAATCAACAAACATGGTTCAGTCATTCGTCGAAAATAGAGTTGGTCTTATCGATTTTCTCGAAAATTTATATAAAGAGAACAATGAGCTTATGATATGGATAGCCTATCCAAAAGGAACTTCGAAGATTAAAACTGATATAAACCGCGATATTATTGTAAAAATTTCTTCTGAATTTGGATTAAAACCAGTAGCCATGATTTCTATAGACGAAAAATGGGCATCATTACGTTTAAAAATAGATTAACTTAATTAGCAGATTATGAAAAATCTAATACTTGGTTGTTTTTTATCGTTGTTTCTGTTTTCATGCAATTCACAGAAAGGAGAAATTATCCAGGAGGATTTTAATTTAGCCTTCGAATCAGAATCAATGCCTATTACCAGGCAGCAAAATTATGCTCCTGGAGAACCAACGCCTCCTTCAGCTGGGTCATTTCAAGAACCTAACACTATAAAAAAGAAAATTATAAGAGATGCTGATGTGGGTGTCGAAGTTGATAATTATAAATTATTTAGGGTTAAAATAGATTCTGTTATTAGAACACTAAATGGCTATATTTCGAACGATAACTTATATAATAACGATCAATCTATAAATTGTAATATTCACATTCGCATTCCTGAACAGAATTTTGACAAGTTTCTGACATATCTTGACAATGGCGATGCAAAAATCTTATATAAAAACATTTCATCTCTTGATGTAACCGAAGAATTTATCGATATAGAAGCACGTCTTAAAAATAAAAGAAGTATCGAAAAAAGATATTCGCAATTACTTACTCAGGCCAAAACAATCTCAGATATACTAGAAATAGAAGAAAAGCTTCGGGTTATTCGTGAAGAAATAGAGTCTACAGAAGGCCGGTTGAACTATTTAACATCGCAAGTTTCATATAGTACTATTCACTTAATGATAACGCAAAAACTTGATTATAAATACGAGCCATCAAAAGGGAAAAACTTCTTTCAGTTATTAATTAAATCGTTAGATAGAGGATGGGGCGTTTTCCTTCAGTTTTTATTGTTTGTATTTAAACTTTGGCCTTTTATTATTCTGATTATTGTGCTTATTTTTACCTATTATAAATTTTGGAAACCCAAAAAAGAACGAAAACATAAAAAAGATAAGTAGTTAATTATTAATAACATAATATATTTTAAAATGGAAAAACAACAAAATGTAGGTAGAGCAATTTTAGGTATTGTTCTTATCTTTATTGGATTTGCTTTTGTAGCAAAAACATTTGATATTATTCCTCACAACATAATGCATTATGTTTTTTCGTGGCAGATGATTCTTATTGTTCTGGGTATAATTTTCGTATCCTCAGATCACAACAAAACAACCGGATGGATTTTGCTTATAATTGGGATTGTGTTTTTAATTCCGGAATTTATTGATATTTCTTATCCTGTTCATAGATTATTCTGGCCTGTTTTATTAATACTAATTGGAGTTTTTATCATACTACGATCTTTTAAACCCATCAACTCAGGAAGAACAGTAGCTGGTTCAGATTATATTGATGATATAGCAATATTTGGTGGTGGCGACAAGGTCATTACAAGCGATAACTTCAAAGGTGGCCGAATTACTTCTATTTTTGGTGGTTCCAAAATTGATCTTATTCACTCTAAACTGGCTCCTGGAAGTCATGTTATTGATGTATTCTGTATGTTTGGAGGATCAACTATAATTGTTCCCGAAAATTGGAGTTTAAAAGTTGATGTTGTTTCTATTTTTGGCGGTTTCTCCGATAAACGATACAAAAAACCTGAAAATCTGGAAGTTGGGAAAGAAATTGTGATAAAAGGATTTGCTATTTTTGGTGGAGGCGAAATAAAATCCTGATTTTATATTATTTAAAATAGTAGACGTTGTCTCAAAAGGATGAAAAAAGTCATTCCGAGCAAAGCGAAGGAATCTTTATATACTGATTATTAAAAGATTGCTTCGTCATTCTTCCTCGCAATGATTTCGAAAGTTTGCTTTTGAGACAGCTTCTTTTTTATATAATTCGTGCTGTCTTTTTTAAGGTTGTTTTAATACTCAAATTTTAATTTTTATTTCATACCTTAAATCCGCAAACAATTAATTAAAAAAATAAGTTAAAGCACTGTTTAATATTATTTTAAACAGTGCTTTGTAAATAAAGTTTTATCACTTATTTTTATGATGTATAACAAAAAAACAAGATAAAACTTTATACGATGAAAGTACAAAAATTCAGTAAATCTATCAGCCCTTTTTCAGGAATTTCTTTTGTAAATAATACTTTTAATAAAATTGGATTGAATCAACTTATTGATACAGAACTTGGTAATAGAGTTACATTATTTGGTTATCAGTATAGTGATATTATTAGAAATTTAACTAATGTTTTTTTTAGTGGTGGAGATTGTATTGAGGATATTTCAGG